>NZ_CP025611.1:2106250-2727500 GCF_002868735.1 Niveispirillum cyanobacteriorum
TCCACCTCGACGGCTTCCCCGTTTTCTGTCTTGCAATTAAGAACGATTCGCAATAGCGTCATCGCTATCAAATCGGATGGCGTCGGAGGCGGTGATGAACGAGATGGCATTATGGTGGCCGGACCTGGCAGCCGGCGCAGCGCAAGCGGGGCCGGAACAACCGGATGGCGCGCATATGGAGCGTGTGCGCCTGCTGGCCGGGTTACAGGAAGGGGGGACCGTCTTCACCCTGTCGCGGGGTGAACAGCTTCTGCTCTGGTCGGCACGGCGCTGGCGCCATGGCCGCTTCCGCTGGGATCAGGTGGAGATGGAGTTTCAGCGCCTGCTGCCCGAAGGCTGGCAGGACGCGGTCATCGCCTGGGAAGAGGTGATGGAACTGCTGCATCAATATCCGGCGGGTCGGCCCGATATCGGCAATGGCTGCCGCTCGGCCCTGTCGACCGACGAACGGGCGCTGCTGACCCTGGTGTCGCTGTTGCAGCGCGGGGCGCGGGGCCGGCCATCGGCGGCCTGGCTGTTGTCCCACCTTGTATCACCCGCACGTCAGCGGGATGTGGCCGCACCGCTGCTGGCGCTGGCCACTACTTTCCTGCTGGGAGGGGTGGAACTGCCGTTGCGCAGCCCCGCCCCGCCACACACAGGTCAAACCAAACTCACCGTTCGATCTGCAGGTAGCTGACAGGCAGCAGATCCCACGGGAAATAGATCCAGGTATCCTGGCTGACCTCAGTGATGAAGGTATCGACCAGGGGACGGCCCGCCGGCTTGGCATAGATGGTGGCGAAATGCGCGTTGGGCAGCAGCTTGCGCACATAGGCGGCCGTCTTGCCGGTATCGACCAGATCATCGATCAGCAGCCAGTCCTTGCCGCCATCCGTAACCGCATCTGCAGCCTTCAGCACGCGGATTTCGCCCTGGGTCTGGTGGTCATAGCTCTTGACCGAGATGGTCTCCACGACCCGGATATCCAGCTCGCGGGCGATGATGGCCGCCGGAACCAGACCGCCACGCGTGATGGCGATGATACCCTTCCACTTGGTATGATCGGCCAGACGCCAGGCCAGTGCCTTGGCATTGCGGTGCAGCTCTTCCCAGGTGACGGGGAAATTCTTGTCGGGGTTCTGGATCTTGTTGGTCAAGGCGGGCCTGCTATCATGGGTTTCGGGCAGGAATAGCCGATGCCGGGGCGGACGGCAATCACGTCAGATCGGCGTTGCACACAAGCCCCACAAAATCCCGTTGCAATCCCCATCCGCATCGGATACAAGCGCCACCTCACCGGACGGCACCCCTAACCGGGTACCGGAAATCGGAAAATGCGCGCCCGTAGCTCAGCTGGATAGAGCACCAGACTACGAATCTGGGGGTCAGAGGTTCGAATCCTTTCGGGCGCGCCATTCCGAATTCATCCAGACCGGTCGATCATGGCGATGCGCCCGTAGCTCAGCTGGATAGAGCACCAGACTACGAATCTGGGGGTCAGAGGTTCGAATCCTTTCGGGCGCGCCATTTTCCTCATACAAACTATATGCTTCGTGTCGCTTCACTGGCGGCCATATGGTTACTCGTTCCTGCGCACCCGGACATCGCCAGCACGGCATCCGCGATTTGTGCGCCGGACAGGAAGGCGACCTCTACGCGCCCCTGACGAACCCAATCCCCGCACAGCGCGATGCGGCTCTTGGTATCGATCAGCGGATGATCCTGGCGGACGGGGTCGCTGTTCGCGTGCGGCCAGTGGTGAAGGGCGGCAAAGCGGGACCGCACTGGATGCCCACAGAGATCGGATAGCGCGTTCAACAGTGCCGCTTGGATATCCGCCGGGGGTTGGCCCTGCTTAGCGTCGGCCCAGGCATTAGCAGCCAAGGCGACAATGCCGGGCGGTCCATGATGTCCCGGTCGTGACTCCGTGACCGAAACCCAACTGATCGGTGCATCTTTCACCAGGGCGGCGTCAAATCCGGGATCAATGGCATCGTCCAGACCCACCATCAGGGCATAACAGGATCTCATCACCGCGGCATCGGCATAGGGGCGCAGAACGCTGTCGGCGGGCAGCAGATGCCGGGCGGCGGGTGCCGGCAGAGCCAGGATGACCAAGCCAAAAGGTCCTTGATCGGAGCCGTCATTCAGGGTCAGCCAAGTGCCCTCCGTGGTCCGCCGCAGACCTGTAGCCGGGCATCCCAAGCGCAGATCCAGGCCTGCCGACCAGCCGGCAACAATGGCGTCCATGCCGGCGACCCCGACATAGTGACCTGAAGCTGCGGTCCATTGCCGGCGCGTGGCGATGGCACCACCACGCACCTCCACAAATCGCGCAGGCCAGGGGGCGACCAGCCCCTGCTGCTCCAACTGTCGTACCGCTGACATGAACCGGGGGTGACGGGGTTTGAAGAACTGGGCACCATGATCAAAGGCGTGATCACCGACGCGGCATGTGGCCAGCCGTCCCCCGGCAACAGCCGCTGCTTCGAAAAGGATTGTCGGCAGGTGAGGCGACAACAGACGCGCCGCTGTCAGACCCGCGATACCGGCACCGACAATGGCGACAGGCTGTCCTTCATCCAAGGCCGTCCTGCACATATCCGGCACTCTACCCACTCCCCTGCCCACGCCACCAGCGTACAAGGATATGGGGCACTGCGGCCCGGGGGCCAGCCCATCACCGGACAGCGGGGACGGGATCAGGTCAGGGACGAAGGGGACTGAACAGGGGATCGGCCATGCGCACGGGGGTGATGTCAATGGTGAGATTCAGGACCGTGATGCCATCACCGGCCCAGCCCCGGCTGTTGGCGTTGCGGGTCAGCAGCATGCGGAAGGCTGGGCGGGTGGCGGGGGTTGCGGCATCGAATGCCAGACCTGTGGCCTCCCCCTTCCGGCTTTCCAGGACCTGCGCCATCAGCCGGCCGAACTGCCAGGGGGCCAGGATATCGCCCGTCGCCAGGGTCGCAGGCAATTCGGGATCGGGTTCGAAACCGGGACTGGTCGGCAGGATCGGGGCATCGGCGCGCGCGGAACCTGGCGTCACGTCACCAGTGGCAAGATCCATCTGGTCGCCATCGCGCAGCAGAGACAGCACACTCCCAGTCTGCTCGAAGGGCCAGCCGGGTACCCGGCGGGCGGTGCGCGTATCGATCACGACCACGCCGCTGGCGCCCACCACCTCTGCCGTCTTGCGTTCGCGGATAATGATGGCGGTATTTTCATCCACGCCCAGACCGCGTGTATAGCCGGCGGAGTCCATGGCGACCAGGGTGCGGGCGAAGCGACCGCGCGCCAGAAAATGCTGATCCACGAACCAGTCGGGGCCGATGAACCCCAGTCCCGGCCCCAGGGTACGGCCCGCGATGGGGCCGGTAGCCAGCAGGTCAAGCGTTTCGGGCGCGTCCTTGATCATGGTGGCGGACATGATGGCGGCCCCGGCGGAAGAGCCGGCGATGACGGCGCCCCTGGCGTGGGCCGTGCGGATGGCGGCCAAAAGCGGCGTGTCGGTTCCGTCGGCGCGCAGCAGAGCGGCGGTGTAGCGCGACTGATCCCCGCCCACCAGGAAGAAGCCGCCGGCATGGCGGGCGCGGTCGATCCAAACGGGATCGGTCACGATGTCCGCAGCAGGCCGATCAAAGCCCTTCTCGGCCAGCGGCAGCAGGATGGCATTGGCGCCAAGGCCACGCAGATGCTCCACAATGCGCCCACCGCTGCCCACGGGATCGCCGCTGCCGGTCGGCAGGACCAGGATCGTCGCCCCCTTGCCGCCGGCCAGGTCCACCAGCCGGGGCCAGCCGGGGTTATCCAACCGGAAATCGCCACCGGCGATCAGCAGCGATCCCTTCACCTGTTCCGTCCAGGCAGGCAGGGCGGTCGCCAGAATTGCAAGCATACAAAGGACAAGGCGGCGCATGGGGACGTCCGTGCGTGGGAGATGAAACGAAAAGGCGGTCTTGCGGGAAATGTGCCCCTCCCGCAAGACCGCGTCAGCGCTCAACCGCCGGATCAGAAGACCAGACGGGTGCGCAGATAGTAGGACCGGCCGATGGCGGAAGCCGGACGGCCAATATCGCCATAGAACTGACCCTTGTTAGTCAGGTTGTTGACGCCGGCGGTGACCCGCACCTCTTCGGTCACCTGATAGGACACGGCCGCGTCATGCACCCAGGCGGCAGGCGCATAGGCCTGAACGAAGGTGCTGGCCGTTTCCGTTTCCACGCCCGTCAGGGTCTGGCGCGACTGGTAGAAGCCGTACCAGCTGACGCTCCAGACATCGTCGCTCCAGGTGACGCTGGGGTTCAGGTTCCATTCGGGGAACAGACGCTCACCCAGCGCATTGTTGGCGGCTGCCGTGTTGCTGGGGGTCTGGAAGGTCCGGTTCTTTTCGTTCCAGGTGCCCGTCAGGCCCAGTGTGACGCGGCCATTTTCACCCAACCCGATCTCCTCCAAATCCACGGGATAGACCAGATCGAAATCGATACCGCTGGCTTCGAACCGGGCGAAATTGATCGTCGTCTGGTTCAGGGAATTGACAGCCAGGAAGGTGGGCGAGGTGCTGGTACGGTTACGACCCACCTGCGAGCAGAAGGGATTATCCCGGCTGGGCGCGTCATAGCAGGCGTTCAGGATGTTCTGGCCGGTGACCTGGCTGATCGCATCCTCGATCTTGATGTTCCAGTAGTCGACGGCCAGCGAGAAGCGGGGCAGGAAGCTGGGCGTCAGCACCGCACCGACCGTGTAGCTGGTGGAGGTTTCCGGGTCCAGGTCCGGGTTGCCGCCGGTAAAGCCCGGTACGCGGGCGGTGCGGGTGTCCAGCCAGCCATTGGGGATGCCGTCAGCGGCGCAATTGGCGCGACGGTTGGCCGGGTTGGGGCCAGTGCCGATCTGACCAGCATCGCAGGGATCGACGACCGAGAACAGGGTGGACGAACGCGGGGCAAACAGTTCCTGAATGTTGGGCGCGCGGATGGTGCGGGAATAGCCGCCACGGGCGCGGATATCCTTCACCGGCGCATAGACGCCGCCCACCTTCCAGGTATTCACGCCACCCACCGTGCTGTAATCGCCATAACGATAGGCACCGTCCAGCGACAGCAGCTCCACCCCCGGCAGATCGGCCAGCAGCGGGGCGTTCAGTTCGACAAAGCCTTCGGTGACGTCAAAGCCGCCGACCACGTTCTGACGACCGCCACGGTCGGTATAGTTCAGACGCTCCCATTCGGTCACTTCAAAGCGGCTGTCTTCCTTGCGATGTTCCAGACCTGCCGCAAAACCGATGGGACCGCCGGGCAGGGCCAGGGTTTCGCCCAGATCGCCGGTGACACTGGCGTTCCAGACCTGCTGCTTGATGGTGGACTTCACCGGATTGTCATAGGTGACGAAATCCTGTGCGGCTTCCGAAGGCGCACCCAGACCAAACAGGTTCAAGGGTTTGCACGAACCATCGCCGGCCTTGAACGTGTTGTAACCGGACCAGGAGAAGACCGGGAAGTCCGATACCGACGGGACCGAGGTGGGGTTCAGGTCCGACCGGCAAACGATCTGGCCATTGGGCGCGCGCACCGCGTCGATGGCGGCGAAGAACCGGTCGTTCAGGCGGGTCGGGCGCTTGTCGGTGGCGTCGGTGCGACCGTAATTATAGGACGCCTCATAGGCCCAGCCATTGTCCAATTCGCCTTCGAAGCCCAGCACGCCGCGATAGGTGTCGCGGGTGTTGCGGACGACGGGATCGACCACATCGGCATGGTCGCGGGTGATGATGAACTGGTAGGTGTTGGCCAGCGCCGGTTCCGCCGCGATCTGAGCATTGGCGATGTCGCGCAGCTGCTGCGGGATGAAGGGATTGTCCAGCTTGATGCGGATGCTGTCGTCGAAGGTGCGGATGCTTTCGACCTGACGGCTGGTGTTGCGGACGTACTTGGCCTCCACGAACGGCTTGAAGTAGGGGCTGACTTCATAGCGGGCGTTCAGGTTGGCCGTCTGCGTGGACAGGTCACCCACCAGGGTGGCGCGGTCCAGATAATCGGGCGTGCCATCGCCACCGAACTGATCATTATTGGCGAATATGCCGTCCTGGAACGGGCGAATGCGGCCCGTGGCGGGATCGATGACCAGACAGCCATAGCCACGGCGCCCCGGATAGTTCTGCACGCAGTCGCGTACGCCGTTGCTGTCCAGGTCGATGTTCGGCGCACGGCTGTTGGTGCCCGACACGGGGAAGCCCGTGCCGCGCGGGTCAAAGCCAATAATGCCGTAGATCGAAGACAGGCCGAAACGCTGGTTCGTTCCGAAGGTGCGGGCCTTTGCATTCGTGGCGCGGGCGATCAGGGTCTGGCCGGCAATGGCCTGATTGGCGGTGGACAGCGACAGAATGCGGGTGCCCGCCGTGACGCCCGCGGCGCGCAGGGCCGGGGTCAGGTCCGTTTCCTGAATGAACAGGTCGGGATTGGCCGTGTCATCGGCGATGCCATTGCCGCGCGACCATTTGCGGTCACCAAATTCCAGCGGTTTCTGATCCACCGACGACAGGGACAGGGTGATGTTGCCCTTGCCGTCGTCGAAATTGCGGCCAATGGTGGCGGCAACATAGCGGCGGTCGGCATCGCCCTTTTCCGACAGGCCATATTGCGCCGTCAGGTCCTGGCCCTCGAAATCCTTCTTCAGGACAAAATTGACCACACCGGTCACGGCGTCGGAGCCATAGACGGCAGACGCACCGCCGGTCAGCACATCGACGCGTTCGACCAGGGCCGACGGGATGGTGGAGATGTCCACCGACGCCTCACCGGCGATGCCGGCCACATGGCGGCGGCCATTGACCAGCACCAGGGTGCGGGCGGCCCCCAGGCCACGCAGATTGGCGGTGGGGACGGGCGAGGCCGAGGAGAGCTGGTCGGACGACCTTGTGTTCTGCAGGGCCGGCAGGCGGCTCAGCGCGTCGGAAATGCTGGTGATGCCGCGTGAGGACAGTTCCGCCTCGCCCAGGGCCGTGACGGGCACGGGGCTCTGTTCGGCGGGCCGCGCAATGCGCGATCCGGTCACAACAATCTCTTCCAGCAGGCCGCTATCCTGCGCGATGGCGGGGCTGGCCAGCAGGGCCAGCGCGGTTGTGGTGGCCAGCAGATGCTTGGTGTTCATGGTGAAGTCCCTCAACTGAAGTCTCCCGAGTGTCTGAATGGGGCTGCCCGTTTGCCGGGTCTCGCGCCCAGGGTGGTTTTAGGTGGCGTTTCGGACGGGTTCAGGCGTGGCCGGCGCGGTGCAGGCTGCTGGCCAGGAAGGTGCGCAGGCGGTCGCTCTGCGGGTTGGTCATCAGGTCGGCGGGCGCGCCCTGCTCCTCAATCCGGCCCTTGTGCAGGAAGACAAGCTGACTGCCGACATCGCGGGCGAAGGCCATTTCGTGGGTCACGACCACCATGGTCCGCCCCTCCTCGGCCAGGCCGCGCATGACACGCAGCACCTCGCCCACCAGTTCGGGGTCGAGCGCGCTGGTCGGCTCATCGAACAGCATCACGTCGGGTTCCATGGCCAGCGCGCGGGCAATGGCCACGCGCTGCTGTTCGCCGCCCGACAGATGGGCCGGATAGGCATCACGCCGGTGCAGGACACCGACACGGGCCAGATAATGCTCGGCCCGCTCTATCGCCTCTGCCTTGGACAGGCCGTTGACCCGGATCGGCGCCTCGATGACGTTGCGCAGAACCGTCATGTGGCCCCACAGGTTGAACTGCTGGAACACCATCGACAGTCGCGCACGCAGGCGGCGCAGTTGGGCGGGGTCGGTTGGGGACAGTTCGCCGGTACGGTCGGGGCGCAGGGCCAGCGTTTCGCCAGCCACCGTCAGGCGCCCGGCATTGGGCCGTTCCAGCAGATTCAGACAGCGCAGCAGGGTGCTTTTCCCCGATCCCGATGCGCCAATCAGGGCGATGACATCGCCAGCCTGAGCTTGAAGCGAGACATCATGCAGCACATCGATGCTGCCGTAACGTTTGGCGATATTGTCGGCTTGCAGCTTGATTTCCATGGGATGACTCACGGGCTCAACAGGTTGCCGGAACGGCGCAGGCGGGTGCCGGCCAGCTTGCCCAGACGGTTGCCGGGGAAGGCCATGCGGGTGGCGATACGGGCGAACAGCAGGCCACCACCCTGACTGGCGACGGGGACCGCTTGACCGGTAACGGGATCAATGATGTCCGCCACGATCTCCCCCGCCTCCACCGCGGCACCCAGCGGGCGGCGATAGACCAGGACGCCGGCGGCCGGGGCTGTCAGCGGCTCCACCGCTTCCAGCGGGGTCGGCTGACACAAGGCCGGCGGCAGATCGGGAACAGCGCCGGTCACAGCCCCGGCATGGATCAGGAACGCCACCAGTGCCCTTGCATCGCGGTCGGCGAGATCATGGTCGACATCGGCCTGACCACGCAGTTCCACCGTGACTGACCGGCAGGCCAACGGGATCGGGTATTGGGGGAACCGCTGGCGCAGCACAGCCCAGGGGCGGCTCACCGCCTCGTCAAACGGGTGGTCACCGCTTTCATCGGCGGTCAACAGTGCCTGGGACCCCAGCAGCCGGGACAGCGGCTCTACCTCTTCAGCCAGCGGCGTAAGAGTATAGAGATGCATCACGGCCTCATGGTCGCAATGCAGGTCCAGCACCCAATCGGCCCCTACCGCCAGCGACATCAGCAGCACCTTCAGATGCTGGGCGGGCGATTGCGGGCGCATCTCCGACAGGGCATCGGCCAGGGCGGCCCGGATCAGGGCGGTGTTGCTGGCGGCATCATCGCCCAGCCGGCCCTGCACCCGCGCGGTGGCCGCCGGGACCAGCCAGGGGAAATCGCGGTTGAAATTGCGCCCATCGGTCAGGTCGAACCGGCCCAGCATGTCGCCCAGTACGGCCTGGGAGAGGCCGATCGGGTTGGCGATGGGGACCAGCACCACCTCGCCCACCAGCTTGCCCTCGGCCTCCAGCCGGGTCAGGTGGCGGCGCAGCTTGTCGGCCACCAGCATGGCGGGGATTTCATCAGCATGCAGGCTGGCCTGGATATGCACACGGGGGCGTCCGCCGGGGGTGCCAAAGCGCTGCACCGTCACGGTACGGTGGGTGCCTTGCGTCGTGCCGGGCAGGGACAGGGTTTCAGATCGCACGATGGTGCCGCTCCTCAAGAGGCGCCGGCCGGGCGCGCCAGATGCCGCAGCAGGCGGCGCTCCAGCAGCCGGAACAGGCCGGTGATGCACAGGGTCAGGGCGAGATAGAACAGGGCCGCCGTGCCGAACGCTTCCACCGCCAACAAGGTGTTGGCATGGACGTCGCGGGCCACGCGGGTGATCTCCACCAAGGTCACCGCACTGGCGATGGAGGTGGCGTGCATCAGCATCACCAGCTCATTGCCATATTGCGGCAGGGCGCGGCGGACGGCGCCGGGGATCAGGATGCGGGTGTAGATGTCAAAGCCCGTCATGCCCAGGCTGCGCGCTGCCTCCACCTCTCCCGCCGGGGTGGCGCGCAAGGCACCAGCCAGCATTTCGGTCGTGTAGGCAGCCGTGTTCAGCGTGAAAGCGATCCAGGCGCAGAACCAGGGCTCACGCAGCAGCGGCCACAGGCTGCTTTCCCGGACCAGATCGAACTGTGCCAGTCCGAAATAGACCATGAAAAGCTGCACCAGCAGCGGTGTGCCGCGCAGCACATAGGTGAACAGGAAGACGGGCCGCGACAGGAACGGGTTGGCCGACACCCGCGCCACCGCCAGCGGCAGCGACAGCGACAGACCGGCGGCCGCAGAGGCCAGCAGCAGCAGGATCGTGACGCGAGCCCCGTCCAGGAAGGCCGGCAGATTGTCCTGGATAATCTGAAGATCGATCATCACAGCACCGCCTTGCGCACGCCGAGCGAGAAGCGCTTTTCAACCTGGCCAAGCGCCAAGATCGATACCGTCGTCACCGCCAGATAAATGGCCGCGACGGCGGCATAGAAGGTGAAGGGCTGGGCCGTGGCGGCGGTCGCTAGGCTGGCGCGGTGGACCATGTCATCCAGACCGATGATCGACACCAGGGCCGAGGCCTTGACCATGACCAGCCAGTTATTGGCAAAACCGGGGATGGCGTGGCGGATCATCTGCGGCAGGGTGATGTGCCAGAGGACCTGAAACCCGCTCATCCCATAAGCCAGCCCGGCTTCGGCCTGTCCCTTAGGGATCGCCAGGAAGGCGCCCCGGAAGGTTTCCGTCAGATAGGCGCCATAGATGAAGCCCAGGGTCAGGCTGCCGGCCAGGAACGGATCGATATCAATATAGTCCCAGCCCAGACGCAGGCCGATATCATTGACCAGCGCCTGACCGCCATAGAACAGGGCCAGCATCAGCACCAGATCGGGAATGGAGCGGATCAGTGTGGTGTAGGTACCGGCAACAGCCTGTGCCCCACGCTCCGACGACAGCTTGGCCAGCGCGCCGGCCAACCCGAACAGTGAAGCGATGCTGAGCGACACCAACGACACCGATAATGTCGTCAGCAAGCCGTCAAGCAGGATGGGCAGATACTCGATCAGCATGGGCATGCAACCGGCGTTCACCCCCGGCAGGGCCGGGGATGGGAGGGAGGGGCAGTGGTGGAAAAAGGCGGGAACGGATCAGGGCGGGTTGGCCGCCCTATTCCTCAAGAGTTCCCGCCCGAGACATCGAAGGTGAAGTAGCGTTGGGCGATCTGCTGATAGCGGCCATCGGCCTTGATGGCTTTCAGGGCGGCGTTGATCCGGTCGCGCAAGGGCGTATCGCCCTTGCGCACGGCGATGCCGACATCACTGTCGCCCTTCAGGCGCAGCGGCTCGCCTACGGTGGCAAACCCCGCGCCCTCCGGCCGCTTCAGGAACAAACCCTCCGCGATCACCGATGAACCGAGTGCGATATCCCCGCGCCCCGCGCGCAGTTCCAGGTAGACATCCGTCTCCTTGGCGACCAGCAGCAGGCGGCTGTTGGGGTATTTTTCCTTGGCATGTTTGGCGCGCGGGCTGTTACGCAGGACGATAATCGTCTTGCCCTTCAGCGCGTCGGGCGTAGGCTCCGTAAAGGCGCCCTGCTTGGCGACCCAGCGGGAGGGGACATCATAATAGACGTCGGAGAAATCGACGATTTTCGCCCGGTCGGCGGTGATCGTCATGGAGGCGACGATCATGTCGAACTTACGGGTGTTCAGCGCCGGGATCATCCCGTCCCATTCCTGCTGCACCAGGGTGCAATCGACCTTCATTTCCGCGCACAGCGCGTTGGCGATGTCGATATCAAAGCCAGACAGTTTCCCGTCCGGACCAATCACCGAAAAGGGCGGATAATTGCCTTCCACCCCCACCCGCATGCGGGCGTTCTGCGCATCAGCAGGTGCGGTCAGAAGCAACAGACTTGCGGCGAACCCCGCCGTCAGGGACATAAGACGCATCATGGCAACTGGCTTCCGGCACGTTTCGCAATGATCGGCTCGATGGAATGGACAATGACACGTTATTTTCATAAGATCAATCTATGAAAAAATCCTCTCAGGCTGATTTTCACGCCCCGGGCCAGGGCGACGTGCAAAGCCAATCCGCCCCCTCTACGGAGGTGGCGTTTGCCGATACCGACCTGGGCCGACGGCTGCTGGCGGTGATGGCGGATGGGACGGCGTCGAACCGGACGATTGCGGAGCATCTGCTGCGCAATCCTGTCCGGATCACGGCGTGGAGCATCGAGGATCTGGCCGGTGCCATCGGCGTGTCGAACGCCACCTTGAGCCGGTTTGCACGTGCCGTTGGCTATGCTGGCTATCCCGACCTGCGAGCGGGCATGGCGGAGACGTTGCAGACGGTGCTGCGACCCGTTGAAAAGCTGCGCAGCAGTTTCGATCGTGCCGACCCGACCCAGGCCGCCATCAATGAGGGGCTGGAGGCGACGCTGTCGCACCTGTCACGGGTGGCCGATCAATTGGCAGGGGGGACGCAGCTATCGGAACTGGTCACCCGGCTGAACGCGGCGCGCACCATCTATGTTATGGGTTTCGGCCTGTCGGCCCATGTCGCAGGGCTGCTGACCCTAGGGTTGCAGCCCTTCTGCGCCAATCTGGTCAATGTCGTGGAGTTTGGGGGCACGGAGGTCGCAGCGGGCCGATTGATGAATCTGGGCGAGGGTGATGTCCTGATCGCCATCGCCTTCCCCCGCTATGCCCAAGCGGCACTGCACCTGACGAGTTTCGCCAAGTCGCGCAAGGCGCATGTGGTTGCCATTACTGACAGTCCCGTGTCGCCACTGGCGCAACGGGCGGACACCATCCTACTGGCCGAAAGTACGCATCCCGTCCTGTCCAGCAGCATGGCGGCGGCGGTGCTGATGGCAGAAACGCTGGTCACTGCCATGATGCTGTCCAACCGGGACAATGTCGCCCGCGCAGAAAGCCTGACCGACGCAATATCCAGCTATCTGCATAATCCGTAGAAGGGCGGCAGGGCGGGGCGAGATCGTCGCCCCGCCCTGCCGCTTCAGCAAAACGCACTGTCAGCCCGGATATGCTGCCGCCCAGCGGCCATTCTGCGTCCGGCCACCATATCCATAGGCATCGCCATTGGCTTCGTGGACATAGACGTAGCATTCTTCGTGAAGCGGCCCCAGAAGGTCCGCCATTCCCTGATAAGCTGCCTTCACAAACGCCGTCGTTTCCGCCTTGGTGTTGGTGCCCGCCGTCACCTTGATATCCAGCCAGAAGGCCGACAGCCCTTCATCGGTCGGCCGATTGCCGGCGATGAACCAGCCACCGGGGTCCGCCGGCTCCACCAGCACCGCCGTCACGCCGGGATCCTTGCCCAGCTTTTCTGCCCCAAGCCGGGCAGCCAATCCAGCAATCTGAGCGCGCAGTTCGGGGCGTGGGTCGGGCGTTACATAGCGGACAATGATCATCGGCATCACACATCTCCTGTTGGGGTTGGATGCCCATTTCTGCCCTTTTGGAATTCATTCGTGAACGCTATGATACTTGATCATTAACATAGTGATTTCATATGATGCTTGACCTGGAATCCGTCCGCCTGTTCGCCCTTGTCGCGGAATATGGCAACCTCACCCGCGCCGCAGAGGCGGCAGGCACGGTACAGCCCGTTGTCAGCCAGCGCATCAAATCGTTGGAGGCGACCCTTGGCAGACGGCTTCTGGATCGCAGTCCCCGCCTTGTCCGCCTGACCGAGGCGGGAACAGCCTTTCTTGATCATGCGCGAAACTTGCTGGCGGCGCACGAGGCGGCGATTGCCGCTGTCGATATTGTGCCCTCACACATCACAATCGGGATCAGCGACCATGCTCTGGGTACACATCTCGATCTGGTGCTGAAGCGACTGCGGATGGCATTGCCGCCGCATGCGACTATGGCGGTTAATCTGGGCCAGTCGGCGGATATCCGGGATCGGTTTGAGAGCGGCCAGATTGATCTGGCCATTATCCGGCGGGAGCATGGAACGGAAGGGGGTGAGGTGCTGGGCAGCGATGCGTTGCAATGGCGCGTCCCGTCTGGTTGGTCGTGGTCCGATGGCCCCCTGCCGCTGGTGCTTCTGCCCTCTCCCTGTTCCGTCCGAGCGGTGGCAATCCGGGTCCTTGATCAGGCTGGCATTCCATGGCGGGAGACGTTCACCGGCGGAAGTTGTCTGGCGCTGGCGGCGGCGGTGCGTGCCGGCCTCGGTGTGGCCCCGCTGGGCGATAGTATCGGCGGCGATCTGGCCATGGTCCCGGCATCCGCAGGATTGCCGACACTGCCCGCGTCACAGATCGTCATGCTGGCGCGCACGCCCAATCCTGCGACATCCGCTGCTGCGCGCGCGCTGGCGGCCAGTGTGCATGATCTGCTGGCCTGAAACCCCGCTTGCGCTCCGCCGCTGCCTGCCCCATATCCAGCAACGGCTTTATGGCCACCCTCATTGGATGTAAATCGCAGAGCAAGGTGAGAGAGATGAGCGAGGAACGGCTCAGTTTCCAGGCCGAGGTCAGCCGCCTGCTGGATATCGTGGCGCATAGCCTCTACTCGGAGAAGGAAGTCTTCCTGCGGGAACTGATCTCCAACGCGTCGGACGCGTGCGACCGGCTGCGCTATGCGGCGCTGACCGATGGGTCGCTGCTGGGGGATGACCGCGACTTCAAAATCCGCATCGTCGCCGATAAGGATGCCAAGACGCTGACCCTGATCGACAATGGCATCGGCATGAACCGCCAGGACCTTGTCGACAATCTGGGCACCATCGCCCGGTCGGGCACGTCGGCATTCGTCAAGAACCTGTCGGGCGACAGCAAGAAAGATGTCAGCCTGATCGGCCAGTTCGGCGTCGGCTTCTATTCCGCCTTCATGGTGGCGGAAAAGGTCGAGGTGTTCAGCCGCAAGGCGGGTGAGGCCACCGGTTGGCGCTGGGTCAGCGACGGCCAGGGAAGCTTTACTGTCGCCGAGGATGAGGCCGCCCCTGCGCGCGGCACCCGCATCGTCATGCATATCCGCGAGGCGGAGACGGAGTTCCTGGAGGAGCATCGCCTGCGCCACGTCATCAAGACCTATTCCGACCATATTGCCGTACCCATCCTATTGGGTGCTGAGACGACCGACAGCGTGAATGCGGCGAATGCGCTGTGGACGCGCTCCAAGTCAGAGATTACGGAAGAGCAGTACAAGGAATTCTATCACCATGTCGGCCACGCCTTTGATGAGCCGTGGTTGACCCTGCATTGGCGTGCCGAGGGCGTGATTGAATATACGGGCCTGCTGTTCGTGCCACAGCAGCGGCCCTTTGACCTGTTCGATCCGCGCCGCGCCCATCATGTGAAGCTGTATGTCCGCCGCGTGTTCATCACGGACGAGGCGGAAGGGCTGGTCCCGCCGTACCTGCGCTTCCTGAAGGGAGTGGTGGACAGCGAAGACCTGCCGCTGAATGTCAGCCGCGAGATGTTGCAGAACAACCCGGTGCTGACCAAGCTGAAGGCCGGGATCGTGAAGCGCGTGCTGGGCGACCTGAACAAGAAAGCCGCCGACCCGGAACAGGCCGCTGACTATGCCCGCTTCTGGGACGCGTTCGGGGCCGTGCTGAAGGAAGGACTGTATGAGGATTACGCCCACCGCGACGACCTGCTGAAGCTGCTGCGCTTCCGCACGACGGAAAGCAAGGGCGAGCTGGTCAGCTTGGCCACCTACATCTCCCGTATGAAGGAAGGCCAGGACGCCATCTATTACATCACGGGCGATGAGAAATCGGCCGTGGAGAAGAGCCCGCAGGTGGAAGGCTTCCGTGCCAAGGGCGTGGAGGTGCTGCTGCTGACCGATCCGGTGGATGAATTCTGGGTTGGGTCGGTGCGCGAGACCGATGGCAAGCCGTTCAAGTCCGTGACACGCGGCGGGGCCGACCTGTCTAAGATCAAGGGCGAGGAGAAGCCAGAGGACGAAAAGAAGGACAAGGCGTCGGATGGCGACCTGTCCGCCCTGACCGCCCTTTTGAAGTTGACGCTGGGCGAGGAGGTCAAGGATGTCCGCCGGTCGGAGCGCCTGACCGACAGTGCCGTCTGTCTGGTGGCCGATGATGGCGACATGGATATCCACCTGCAGCGACTGCTGAAGCAGCATGGGCAGTTGGGGGCCGATGCCGCGTCCAAGCGGGTGCTGGAGATCAACCCCGGCCACCCGCTGATCCGCCGTCTGGCGGAGAAGGCCACGCAGGACGGGGCGGCAAGCTCGCTGGAGGATGCGGCCTGGCTGCTGCTGGATCAGGCGCGTATCCTGGAGGGTGAGACCCTGCCCGACCCGCTGTCCTTTGCCCGCCGCATGGCGGCGTTTGTGGAGAAGGGGCTGGGGTAAGGTCCCATTACTGCGGCGGCGGTTCCACCTGTGGGGGCGCCGCCGCCCGTTCGGCACAGGCATCGCCGATGGCCTGATAGGCGCCGCCGCTGCCCGCCAGACTGAACGTGTCGGTGGTGCGGCTGCCGCGCAGGCTGGTGCCGCGCACCACCAGGGTCGATCCCTGGCGCAGCGCCTGGGCGATAGCGTGGTCCGTATCGGCCTCGCGCGCCCAGGCCTGCTCATCCTTGCTGAACAGTTTGAAGCTCTGCTTGCCGACCTGCACCTGTACCTCGGCATGTTCGGCGAACGGATATCCCGCGATGAAATTCACTACATCATAGGTCCGCTCGGCGGGCCGGTGGGTGATCATCAGAAAGACATCACCACGCTTGGTGAAATCGCCTTCCATCTTCTTGGGCCGCGACACCATCCAGCAGACGGGGCCCGACGGTTCCTCCAGCATGAAGGCATTCCAGTCGCGGAAAATCCCGATCAGTCGGGGCTCCGCCGACATGGCCGGCAGGGCCAGCAGCAGGGTGAGCGCCAACGAGAAAAGCGTCAGGATCTGCCGTGCCGGTTGCTGCATGGGCCTGCGGTATGGTTGAGGGACCGGACTTCCCCTTTACCGGAATTGGCGCCGCAAACGAAGGGCGAAATGTTTCACGCCAACAACTTGACTGCCAATCCCCCCATCACCAGGGCAATCACCCCGTCCAGCACCCGCCATGCCGCTGGCCTGGCAAATAATGGCCGCAGCAGGCGCGCACCGAAGCCGAGGGCGATAAAGAAACTGAACGACGCCACCACGGCCCCCAGGCCGAACCAAGCCTTCATTTCCCCAAAGCGGCTGGCCACCGATCCGATCAGGACGACCGTATCCAGATAGACATGCGGGTTAAGCCAGGTCAGGGCCAGACAGGTGGCGAGCGTGGCCGCCCGCCCCACCCCCTTCCCCGCAGCCGGGTTCAGTCCCGCCTTCGCCGTTAATGCCGACCACAGCGCCCGTAACGCATAGGCAAACAGAAAGGCCGCCCCCGCATAGCGCAGGACGGGAAGCAGCCCCGGCCAGCGTTCCACCAGCCAGCCCAGGCCCGCCACCCCGGCGGCGATCAGCACCGCATCCGACAGCGCACAGGTCAGCACGACGGGCAGTACATGCTGCCCCCGCAATCCCTGACGCAGGACAAAGGCATTCTGCGCCCCGATGGCGATGATCAGGCTGAGCCCCAGCAGATAGCCAGACAGGATGGCGTTGAACATGGGGGAACTCCCGTGGTGTGACGGGAACGGACCTATCATCCGACGATAATTAAGCGTAGTTAATGTTTCTTACTCTGATTAAGCGTTGCTGATTCCATGCTGGACTATGCCCTGCTTTCCGCCCTGGCCGCAGTGGTGCGGGCAGGCAGTTTTGAACGTGCCGCACAGCAGTTGCACGTCACCCCGTCCGCTGTGTCGCAGCGGGTAAAGCTGCTGGAGGAACGGATGGGGGCGGTGCTGGTGGTACGCGGCAGCCCCTGTACAGCCACCCCGGCAGGGGCCCGGCTGTGCCAGCACGCCGAACAGGTCGCATTGCTGGAAAGCGAGCTGCCGGCCTCCCTTCCCGGTCTGGCGCAGGAGGGGCCCCGCCCGGTTCTGCGCATCGCGGTCAATGCCGACAGTCTGGCCACCTGGTTTGTGGCGGCCATGGCGGATATGCCCGACTGCCTGTTCGATCTGGTCCTGGATGATCAGGATCACAGCGCCGACTGGCTGCGCCGGGGAGAGGTGCTGGCCGCCGTGACGGCGGGCGGCGGGGCCGTCCCTGGCTGTGACAGCGTCACCTTGGGTGCCCTGCCCTATGTCGCTACGGCCAGCCCTTCGTTCATGCGGCGTCATTTCCCCGATGGGGTGACGGCAGAGGCGCTGACCCAGGCGCCGTGCCTGACCTTTAACGCCAAGGACCGGTTGCAGGCACAATGGCTGCGCCGGGTGGGGATGGAGGAGGCGGTGCCCACCCACTGGCTGCCCTCGTCGCAGGCCTTCATCGATGCGGCCCTGGCAGGGGTCGGCTGGGGCATGAACCCGCTTCCGCTGGCGGCAGCACATCTGGCGACGGGCCGGCTGGTGGAAGTACTGCCGGACCACGGGCTGAACGTGCCCCTGTTCTGGCAGCGCAGCCGCATGCCCAGCGCCACCCTGTCCCGCCTGACCAAGGCTGTGCAGCGGGCGGCGGCTTGTGTCCTCGTCCCTTAATGGATGGCCCTGCACACCCGTTCCATGTTAATGCTGTGCTTGGTCGGCAGTTCACCCAGGCGTCGCCAGCCCTTCACGGGCCGCTAAACCTGCCTTCTCACTGATTATCGACCGTCACACCCACAAGGCGTGCCGCGTCGGCAAGATGGCGACCACCGACGGTTCCAATAAGGATCAAGGCGTGCCGTGAAACGGGATGTTGACCCATGTCGAAGCAGGAATTGCCCTTTCAGGTCGCCGATATCGGCGCCTTGGCCAAATCACTGAAATCACAACTGGAAGCGCATGAGGGCCGGGCCGGCCATGTGCAGCTTCTGAACATGCTGGCGCGCGGCGCCGGCTATCGCAATTTCCAGCATTACCGGGCGCAGGCAGCAGCGCTTGACCAGTTGGAAAACCCGGCACCCGCCGCCCCGACGGTGGCGGTTGATCACGCCCGCGTGCGCCGGCTGATGCGGCATTTCGATGATGCCGGACAGTTGATACGCTGGCCCAACAAGTTCAACGAGCAGGCCACCTGCCTGTGGGTGATCTGGTCGCGCCTGCCGCCACGCGACAGCATGACGGAACAGCAGATCAGCCGGAAACTGAATGAGATGCACAGTTTCCGCGACTTCGCCCTGCTGCGCCGTGAATTGGTGGAACAGGGGCTGGTCAGCCGCACCCCCGATTGCCGCGATTACCGCCGCATCGAACGAGGGCCGCCGCCCGACGCCCTGGCGCTGATCCGGTATCTGGCACAGCGTAAACCGCAATAAACAAGAAGGGGCGCCCCACCGGGGACGCCCCTTTTCACTGCAACCTTGCCCAGGCTCAGCCCAGGGTGCGCACGTCGGTCAGGTGACCCTTGATGGCGGCGGCGGCGGCCATGGCAGGGCTGACCAGATGGGTGCGGCCACCGGGGCCCTGGCGGCTTTCGAAATTGCGGTTCGACGTGCTGGCGCAGCGTTCGCCGGGCTTCAGCTTGTCGTCATTCATGGCCAGGCACATGGAACAACCAGGCTCACGCCAGTCAAAACCGGCCTCAGTGAAGATTGTGTGCAGGCCTTCTTCCTCAGCCTGCTTCTTCACCAGACCGGAACCGGGGACGACCATGGCATAGACGCCATCGGCCACCTTGCGGCCCTTGGCCACGTCGGCGGCGGCGCGCAGATCCTCGATCCGGCTGTTGGTGCAGGAACCGATGAACACCTTCTGAACGGGCACCTGCGACAGCGGCGTGCCCGGCGTCAGGCCCATATAGGCCAGCGAACGTTCGACGGCCTTGGCCTTGTGCGGGTCCTTGAAATCAGCGGGGCTGGGCACGTTGGCGGTGATCGGGGCCACGTCCTCTGGGCTGGTGCCCCAGGTGACCAGTGGTACGATGTCGGCGGCGTTCAGTTCCACGACCTTGTCATAGACTGCACCCTCATCGCTGGGCAGCGACTTCCAATATTCGACCGCGCGGTCGAAATCGGCACCCTGCGGCGCGCGATTGCGGCCGCGCAGATAGTCGAACGTCTTCTCATCAGGGGCGATCAGACCGGCGCGGGCACCGGCCTCGATGGCCATGTTGCAGACCGTCATGCGGCCTTCCATGGACAGGTCGCGGAAGGCCTTGCCCGCATATTCGATGACATAGCCGGTGCCGCCAGCGGTGCCCAGCTTGCCGATCACGGCCAGCGTCAGGTCCTTCGCGGTGACACCCGGGGGCAGGTCGCCATCGACCTTCACCAGCATGTTCTTCGACTTCTTGATCAGCAGGGTCTGCGTGGCCAGCACATGTTCCACGTCCGAGGTGCCAATGCCGAAAGCCAGCGCGCCAAAGGCGCCATGCGTGGCGGTATGGCTGTCACCGCAGACGATGGTCATGCCCGGCTGGGTCACACCCTGTTCCGGCCCCACCACGTGCACGATACCCTGGCGGATATCGCTCATGTCGAAATATTCAACGCCGAATTCCTTGGCGTTGATGGCCAGTTGCTCCACCTGGATGCGGCTTTCCTCGTTCTTGATACCGGCCAGACGGTCCTTGCTGGTCGGCACATTATGGTCGGCCACGGCCAGGGTCTTCTTGGGCTGACGCAACTGGCGCCCCGCGATGCGCAGACCTTCAAAGGCCTGCGGGCTCGTCACCTCATGCACCAGATGCAGATCGATATACAGCACGGCGGTGCCGTCTTCCTGACGGTGGACGGTGTGGCTGTCGAAGATCTTGTCATAGAGGGTGCGGGCCATGGTCACTCACCTGGGGGTCAAGGATCGAACCGCAAAGACGGGGGTGGCTTTACGGTCACATTGTTACGTGGTGGCGGAGCATAGCGGCACGCCCCGACCACGGCAAGCGGGTGCCGCCCATTCGCCGGGCGCCTGCATGCAACGCAGCGTTCAAGGGGGCGCATGATTGGTAGGATTTGTACCAGTCTGACAGGCACAGAGAGTGCGCGCTCCATCCTTAAGGATTAACCTATCGGGAAGACATACAGGGGTCGTCATGTTATGAGACGGGCGGCGAGAATTTTCTCCGCCAGACGGAAAGCCTGATGTTCCCGCTGGATATTGTCACCATTCTGGTGCTGTACAAATCTTCGCTGATCGCGGGCGCACTGGCTTTTATGCACATGCGCAGGCAATCACATCGACAATCGGGCCTGCGCACCCTGATCATTGGTTTTGGACTGCTGATCGTCGGCTCCACCCTGGCAGGCTGGGGGGCGGCGGGCCAGATGGCGCTTGAGTTCTGGACCCTGACCAGCCTGATTTTCGGCACCCTGGGCTATGGCCTGATCTATCTGGGTATCCATTCGCTGAGCCGGCAGCGGCGGGCCCGGCAGGGATGGCTGATCCTGGTGCCGCCGGCCCTGTTCGTCTTGGCAGCCCTGGTCACAGGCTTTCACACCGATGACCGTATCCGGTCCTGCCTGTTCCATCTGCAGGCCGGCCTGTTCCTGGCGGTTGCCGCCTGGCCGGTCTGGCGTGACCGGCGGCATGACCCGCTGCCATCCCGTCTGCCGCTGGCCGTCGTGCTGGCGGCGTGCGCACTGGTGTTCGGCGTGGGGTCATGGGCGATCCTGGCAAGGCCGGACTATGTCGACTGGATCGCCCATGGTTTCGCGCTTCAGATATTGGGGAATTTCGGCATCGCCGTCCTGGTCTGCGGCTTTGCCACGGACCGGGCCGAACGCAGCCTGCGGCAAGCGGCAGAGATCGACAGCCTGACCGATATCGGCAACCGCCGCTGGCTGGAGGCAAGGATGCCCCCCATCATCCAGGCCGGCGACGCGCTGATCGTGCTAGACTTGGACCATTTCAAGCAGGTGAATGACCGTTACGGCCATGCCGCCGGTGATGCAACCCTTGCTGCCACCGCTAGCACCCTGCGTCAGGCGTTACGCGCACAGGACCTGTCGGCCCGCATGGGGGGAGAAGAATTCCTGCTGTTCCTACCGGGTGTGAAAGATCAGGCCCGCGCCGTCGCCGAACGTCTGCGCCTGCGTATTGAGGCGCAGACGGCCCTGCATCAGGATTATGCCATCACCGTCACCGCCAGCCTTGGCATCGCGGTCGCCCCGTCCGACGGCATGGGCTGGGAACAGCTTTATCAGGCCGCCGACGGCGCGCTGTACGAGGCCAAACGGCAGGGCCGCAACCGGGTGGTCGACCACGCCGACCTGACTACCCCCGCGGCAGCCGCGCCTCTGGCGTCGGCGGGTCCAGGTCTTCATACAGGGCCTGTGCCTCCGGTGCCGGCCCCCGACGCGCGGCCAGGGCCTTGACCTTGATCACCCGGACATAGGCGCCCAAGGGAAAGGTCAGGACGTCACCCACCTTCACCACCTGGCTGGCCTTGGACACGGGCGTACCGCCGATACGCAGGCTGCCCGACGTCGCCAGTTTGGCCGCCTGGCTGCGGGTCTTCAAAAAACGCGCGTACCAGAGCCATTTATCCAGACGCAGCCGGCCCTTGGCCATTTCGGCGGCATCGGCGGGATCAAGGGCGGTGATGTCCTGGTCGGCCATGCGCGCCTCACCCGTTCAATGCGCGGACCAGGAAGGGCAGGCTTTCATCCATCCGGTAATCGACCGACGAATGGTCGTCGGGGAATTCCTCATACCGGTGTTTGATGCCCAACGCTTCCAGACGGCGATGCAGGCGGCGGGCGCCGTGGACCAGATTATACTGGTCGCGGTCGCCGCAATCGATGAACAGACCCTTCAGACCGCGCAGAGACTCGGCGTGTTGTTCCACCATGCGCACGGGGTCCCAGGCCAGCCAGTTGGCCCAACGCTCCTCAATCACTTCGCAAGTATCCGGTGTGACAGGCAGGCGGATACCCAGGAACTGTGACGGGTCGGGATCATAGGTGGCGGCCATGCACAGGATCATCAGGACGTGGGTATCCTTGCCATCCACCTTGCGCGCCGTCTCGAACGCGTTCATGAACCGCTCAATGGAGCCGCCATGGCGGGACAGGGAGCGCAGCACACCCGGCATATCGGGCAGGTAGCACAGCTCAAACCCCATATCCCCGGAATGGCAGGCGGAGGCGGCCCAGATATCGGGCCGCAGAAAGGCGTGCGCCATGGAGCCATAGCCACCGCTGCTTTTCCCGAAGATGGCCCGTCGACCGGTCCCGCCACAGCCGAACCGACCTTCGACAAAGGGCACCATCTCGTCACACAGGAAATCCATCCAGCGGCCCAGGGCGGCAGAATTGATATATTGGTTGCCACCCAGGCGGGTGAAACAGTCGGGGAAGGCCACGACCGCCGGGGCCATGGCCCCGCTGTCGATCAGCCGGTCCAGCCGTTCAGGCAGATTTTCCCCGAAATTCTTCCAGTTGGTGTGGGCGGGACCGCCCGCCGTATAGCCGACAATATCGACCAGCAGTGGCAGGTCGCGCCCATCATGACCCGCCGGCACATAGACATGAACCGCGCGCGACGGATTGTCGCCCATCAGATTGCCGCGCAGCACCTGGCTTTCCAGCGTCAGGCGGTGGATGGTGCCCTGGGCGGCGGTCTGGGAACGGCGCATTCTGTCTCTGTCCGGCTGTTGGTCGCTTCTGCTGCGACTGTGCCCGGACAGGGCGGCGGTTACAAGCCCTCCACCGGTGGTGGCGGATTGGTACCGGGCGCGAAGCCTGACTGGCCCGCCTTCTCCCGCCATTCATGCAGGGCCCAGACGACACTTGGAAAGGCCAGTTCGTCCCAGGGAATGTCCTTCCAAGCGAACATGCCGACCTCCAGGCTTTCCGGTCCCGCCGCGATGGCGGGATCGGAAAGTCGGGCGCGGTAGATCATCTGAACCTGGGAAATGCGGGGGATGTTGTAAACGGCGAGCAGGGCGTCGATTGCGATACAGGCGCCCGCCTCCTCCATCGCCTCCCGCGCCGCGCCGTGCTCCGTCGTCTCGTTCAGTTCCATATAGCCGGCGGGCAGGGTCCAGAACCCTTTGCGCGGCTGGATGGCGCGGCGGCAGAGCAGGAAACGGCCGGCATCGTCGGTCACCACGGCGCCGACAACGATCTTTGGGTTCTCATAGGCGATATAGGAACAATCTGGACAGACCAGCCGTTCCCGATCCTCCCCCGGTGGCACCATGCGTACGCGCGGGCCGTTGGTGGGCGGCGGCGGGGACAGGCGGGCGGGGTCGGCGGGGGGCGTGTTCATGGATCAACCATGCCGCCAAAGTCCCCGCCGGAGCAAGACGCACCAAATTAATTCTTGGCATCCTGGGCCGTATTCTCAATGGCCTTGCCGCCCGACTTCACGTCCTTGCCCACACCTTCAACCGTGTTGCAGGCCGACAGGGCGAAGGCGGAAAGCAGCAGGGGGATCGCCAGGGTCAGGGTACGCTTCTTCATGATGTCCTCTCACATCGAAACCGGCATTCAGCCGGCGATGCGTGGGTAACAACCGAAGGAGGCGTTTGTTCCATCACCCTCGTTCAACCAGCCAGGGCCAGCGGGCACGGTAGCTGTCGACCTTGATCCGGTACTGGGTCGGATTGTCGGTGCGCGGATTGGGGGACAGGATACCGGCCGCCAACTCGTCCAACCCATAGGGTGCCACCACCTCACCCGCCGCCGACAGACCGACACAGGTGCAGCGGACCAGGAAGCCCGCGATGCCGTCGCGGCTGCTCTCTAGGGCGGGGATCACCTTCCCGAATCGCTGCGGATACCAGAGATGGACGCGCGCCTGATTGCGCAGCTCCACCTCCACGCCCAGATCGGCAAACAGGCTGGCTGCCCGCAGGATGGCCGTATCTTCGGCCTCCCAGCTGGTGTCCGGGTCGTAATAGAACAGGTCGTAATCCTTCACGCCCCAACCGGGGGCGCGCCCGTCGTGGGCATTCCACACGGCCTGATATAGGCACCCCGCCACCAGATAGGCCTGTTCCAACCCCAGGGCGGGCAACCTTTCCAGGATGGTGGCGTTGAGGGGGTTGGCAAGCGCCAAGGCGCGGAACGTGTCAGGGGTCATGAAACCGATGGTCCAGAAACGACATCGCCCCGACCGTTTAGCCGGGGCGACAGCGATTCTATCTGGAAAAGCTTACTCCAGCCCCTCGAACAGGGCCGTGGACAGGTAGCGCTCGGCGAAGCTGGGCAGGACGACGACGATCAGCTTGCCCTTGTTCTCGGCCCGCGCCCCCACCTCGAATGCCGCAGCCAAGGCCGCACCGGACGAAATGCCGACGGCGATGCCTTCGGTCTTGGCAGCGTCACGCGACAGCTCAAACGCGCGAACGTTGGAGATGCGCAGCACCTCGTCGATCAGGTCCTTGTCCAGGATGTCGGGCACGAAGCCAGCCCCAATCCCCTGAATCTTATGCGGGCCGGGCAGACCGCCGGAGAGGACGGGGCTGTCCTCCGGCTCCACCGCCACGACCTTGAAGCCGGGCTTGCGCTCCTTCAGCACCTGGGCCACGCCCGTCAGGGTGCCGCCGGTTCCAACACCGGAAATCAGGATATCGGCCTTGCCCGCCGTGTCGTTCCAAATCTCCTCCGCCGTGGTGGCGCGGTGGATGGCCGGGTTGGCCGGGTTCTTGAACTGTTGCAGGACGTAGGCGCCGGGCGTGCTGGCCAGCAGTTCCTCGGCCTTGGCGATAGCGCCCTTCATACCCTGCGGCGCGGGGGTGAGGACCAGCTCAGCGCCCAGCAGCTTCAGCATCTTGCGCCGCTCAATCGACATGCTCTCCGGCATGGTCAGGATCAGGCGGTAGCCCTTGGCGGCGGCGACGAAAGCCAGCGCGATGCCGGTATTGCCCGAGGTCGGTTCGATCAGGACGGTACGGTCGGGCGAAATCTTGCCCTCGGCCTCCGCCGCCTCGATCAAGGCCTTGCCGATACGGTCCTTCACGCTGGACAGCGGGTTGAAGAATTCCAACTTGGCAACGACATCGGCCACGACGCCATGCTTGGCCGCCAGCCGGTTCAGCCGGACCAGCGGCGTGGCGCCGATCGTGTCCAGAATGCTGTCATAGATCTTGCCACGGAATTCAGGGCTGGCAGACATTTCACATCTCCATTGTGGTATTTATCAGAAATACCGGGTCAATGTTGTGTATATAGGCAGGCGCAGTCGCTGTCAAAGTGCTGATGCCCGCTCGCGATGTCTTATCGCGGGTGGGTTGGCGCGTTGAGCGCCCGCGGCCCAATGGTCGCGTAAGCCAAGGCGGCGGATGCCGCCGCCCAGCGCATGAGCGACTACTAAATGCTGAAATCGAGTTTGGAAGCGGCCTCGCTGGCCACCCCGGCCTGATGGGCGCGCACGCACAGGTCTTCGATGCTGGTCTGTTCCAGGCGCGCCATCACCTCGTCCTGAAGCTCGGCCCAGAGGGGGCGCACCACCTGCCGGCCCAGTTCCGCGCCCACCTCTTCCTCAATCGGATCGGTGGCCTGTTCCAGGGCGCGGACGACGCGCACAATCTCGGCCACCGTGATACGGCGGCGTTCCTTGGCCAGACGATAGCCGCCCTTAGGCCCGCGCACACCCGCCAGGACACCGGCCCGTACCAGGGCCTGTAACACCTGCTCAAGGTAGCGTTTGGGGATGCCCTGGCGCTGCGTAATCTCCGCCGACTGCACCGGCGCGGAACCGGCATTATAGGCGATGTCCAGCACCGTCTCGATGGCGAACATCAGTTTCTTGGATATGCGCAGCATCCCCGTTCCCCTCAGCCCTTGGTGCCGGTTGATCCAAAACCGCCGGCCCCGCGCGCGGTTTCGTCAAGATTGTCTACTTCCGTCCAGACGGCCCGTTCATGCCGGGCGATCACCATCTGTGCGATGCGGGTGCCGCGCTCCACGGTAAAGGGCTGGTCGCCATGATTAATGACGATCACGCCGATCTCCCCCCGGTAATCGGCATCAATGGTGCCGGGGCTGTTAACCAGGCTGATACCGTTCTTAAGGGCCAGACCGGAACGCGGCCGGATCTGCGCCTCAAACCCTGCCGGCAGGGCGATGGCGATGCCCGTCGGGATCAGCTTGCGCTGACCCGATTCCAGGGTCACCGGCTCCGCAACGGCGGCCAGCAGGTCCATGCCGGCGGACAGGGCCGTAGCATACGCCGGCAGGGCCAGATCGGCGCCATGCGGCAGGCGGCGGATGGAAATGCTGATATCCGACATTCTTATTTCTTTCCGTTTACGAAATGATTGCTGATGGCGGCCGCCAGACGGCTTGCCACCTCGGTCTTGGCCAGGTTTTCCCAGGCTTCCTCTGTGCCGTCGGCGCGGATGACATGCACGGAATTGCGGTCGCCGCCGAAGGTGCCGGTGGCGGGTGAGACATCGTTTGCCACGATCCAGTCGCAGCCCTTGCGCAGCCGCTTGGCGCGGGCATAGGCCACGACATCATTCGTTTCGGCAGCGAAACCAACCACCAGTTCCGGGCGGTATGGTCCGGTGGTCGACAGGGTGGCCAGGATGTCGGGATTCTCGGTCAGGGTCAGGGCCGGCGGTCCGCCGCCATCCCGCTTCTTCAGCTTCTGGCCCGCCGCCTCCACCCGCCAGTCGGCGACGGCGGCGGCGGCGACAAAGATGTCAGCGGGAAGTGCGGCACGGCAGGCGGTCAGCATCTCCGACGCCGTCTCCACCGCCACCACATTCACCCCCGCCGGGTCAGGCAGGCGCACAGGGCCACTGACCAGCGTCACGCGCGCGCCCAGCGCGGCCAGCGCCGCCGCAACCGCGTGGCCCTGCTTCCCGCTGGACCGGTTGGCGATGTAGCGCACGGGATCGATGGGTTCATGGGTGGGCCCGCTGGTGACTAGGGCATGGCGGCCGACCAGCGGCTTCGGCGCTGCCTGTGCGGCGAACCAGCCGGCCAGATGGTCGGCAATGGATAGCGGTTCCACCATGCGGCCCGGCCCATATTCACCGCAGGCCATGGCCCCGTCATCCGGGCCGATGATGCCGACACCACGCGCGGCCAGCAGGGCCAGATTGGCCTGGGTGGCCGGATGCTCATACATCCGCACATTCATGGCCGGCGCCACCAGCACCGGCTTGTCGGTGGCCAGCAGCACCGTAGTCGCCAGGTCATCAGCCAAACCATGGGCCATGCGGGCCAGGATATTGGCAGTGGCCGGGGCCACCAGCACCACATCCGCCGACCGCGAGAGCTGGATATGACCCATGGCCGATTCGTCGGTCAGGGACCAGAGATCCTGATAGACTGTGTCCTCCGAAACCGCCTGCAGGGTCAACGGCGTCACGAACTGCGCCCCGCCATCGGTCAGCACCACGCGCACAGACGCCCCGCGTTCACGCAGACGGCGCACAAGGTCAGGTGTCTTGAACGCGGCAATCCCCCCCGCAACGATCAGCAGGACGCGGCGGCCGGCGAGTGATTGCACAGGCGATTGCGCGGTGGACAAGGGCGATATCCCTTCGGCATCCCATTGGCCTTTGGGGCCAGATAGATTGTTTACCGGTAAATCAACACATTCTGCCGCCAGAATGCACGGCAGTCACGCTGTGAAATCAGGGATATTCCCAAACCGGGACGGATGCAAGCGCGCCGCCATGCGCAGGCGCGAGGGGATCGATGCCCCGGACGCCGGACAGCGCGACAGATTGTCCAGAAGCATGCGCTTCCCAACCGTTGGCGGGCCATGTATATCGAACATCCGCGACCAGGGGTGCCTCTGGCCGCTCCGTTCGTGCTGGCCTTTCCCGCCTGTCGCCTCTTCCCTGCCACGCCGCATCCCCCGATGCGCGTTGTGCCGCAGTAGATGGGGGTGGAAAGACCTTCGGACAAGCCCAATTCAGCCCGGGTTCCCGGGTCCATATCGTTGTTTCAGTAAAAGGCGTCGGCCCGACGGGGGCCGCGTCCATTCGCCGAGGAGATGAGAGGTATGGCGGACACCATGCATGCGGGCGACGGCCAGACCCGCCGCGACTTCATCTATCTGGCTGGCGCCGCCATGGGCGGTGTTGGTGCCGCTGCTGCTTTGTGGCCCTTCATCCACAGCCTGAACCCGGCCGCCGACACGTTGGCCCTGGCGACCATTGAGGTCGATCTGGCCCCGATCCAGCCGGGTCAGGCCATCAAGGCCATGTGGCGCGGCAAGCCGGTTTTCATCCGTAACCGCACCCAGGAAGAGATTGATGCCGCCCGCGCCGTTCCTACGGCCGAGCTGATCGATCCGCAGCCGGATCAGGCCCGTGTCAAGGAAGGCAAGGACAACTGGCTGGTGCTGGTCGGCGTCTGCACCCATTTGGGTTGCATTCCGCTGGGCACCTCCTCGGGCGAATCGAAGGGTGATTTTGGCGGGTGGTTCTGCCCCTGCCACGGGTCGCACTACGACACGTCCGGCCGTATCCGTAAGGGCCCCGCGCCCTTGAACCTGCACGTGCCGGAATACGCGTTCCTGACCGACACCCGCGTCAAGATCGGCTAAAAGACAGATCCAGTCAGGGAGTGCCAGATGGCTCACGCCCCACAGTCCAATTTCGAGAACCCGGTGGTGAACTGGATCGACCAGCGCCTGCCGATCTTCACGATGATGAACAAGGAGTACGGGTCCTTCCCGACTCCGCGTAACTTCAATTATTTCTGGAACTTCGGCGCGCTCGCCATGTTCGTGCTGGTGACGATGATCGTCTCTGGCATCTTCCTGGCGATGCACTACACCAACAACACGTTGTATGCTTTCGACAGCGTCGAACGCATCATGCGCGACGTGAATTGGGGCTGGATGATCCGGTACATCCACGCCAACGGCGCGTCGATGTTCTTTATCGTCGTCTATATCCACATCTTCCGCGGTATCTATTACGGTTCCTACAAGGCGCCGCGCGAACTGATCTGGATCTTCGGCGTCGTCATCCTGCTGCTGATGATGGGCACGGCCTTTATGGGCTACGTGCTGCCCTGGGGTCAGATGTCGTTCTGGGGCGCCACCGTGATCACAAACTTGTTCTCGGCCATCCCGGTGGTGGGTGAGAGCATTGTGACCCTGCTCTGGGGTGGTTTCTCGGTCGATAACCCGACCCTGAACCGCTTCTTCGCGCTGCATTACCTGCTGCCGTTCGTGCTGCTGGCCGTCGTGGTCCTGCACGTCGCCGCCCTGCACATCACCGGGTCGAACAACCCGCTGGGTGTGGAGCCCAAGGGTCCGCAGGATACGCTGCCGTTCCACCCCTACTACACCACGAAGGACATTTTCGGCCTGACGGTCTTCCTGATCTTCTTCGCCTCCTTCGTGTTCTTCGCGCCGAACCTGCTGGGCCATCCGGATAACTACATTCCGGCCGATCCGCTGGTGACCCCGGCACATATTGTTCCGGAATGGTACTTCCTGCCGTTCTACGCGATCCTGCGCTCCATCACCTTCTCCATCGGTCTGCCGTTTACCGACGTCGTGCTGATCCCGGCGAAGCTGGGCGGCGTGCTGGCCATGTTCGGCTCCATCGCGATCCTGTTCGTCCTGCCCTGGCTGGACAGCTCGCCGGTTCGTTCGGCCCGTTTCCGTCCGATCTTCCGCTGGTGGGTGCTGCTGTGCCTTGTGCCGGCCTTCATCATGCTGGGTTATGCTGGCGGCAAGCCCGCTGAGCAGCCCTACGTGCTAATCGGCCAGTTGGGCACGGTTATGTACTTCGCCTTCTTCCTGCTCCTGCCGATCATCGGCCGGATCGAGAAGCCGCTGCCGCTGCCGGCCAGCATCGCCAACCCGGTTCTCGGCGGCAACGCCGCCACCGCCAAGTGATGGGAGAAGGCCTGATGCGTCGTCTTCGTACCCTTATCGCCGCAGGCGCCATGACCATTGCTGGCCTGACCAGCACGGCCCTGGCCGCCGGCGACGCGCCCCTGCCCCCGGCCCAGACCTGGGCCCATGGCGGGGTGAACAGCTTCCTGTCCTTCTTCAAGGGCTATGATTACGCTTCCGTGCAGCGCGGCTTCCAGATCTACAAGGAAGTCTGCTCTGCCTGCCATTCGATGCACCTGCTGTCGTACCGCAACCTGCACGACGTCGGTTTCACCGAAGCTGAAGTGAAGGCCATTGCCGCAGCGCAGGAAATCAACGACGGCCCCAACGATCAGGGTGAGATGTTCACCCGTCCGGGCCTGCCGTCGGACCGTTTCAAGAACCCGTTCCCGAACAAGCAGGCCGCGGCGGCCGCCAATGGCGGTAAGGCTCCCCCGGACCTGTCGCTGATCGTGAAGGCGCGTGCCCATCACGAGGACTACATCTACGCGCTGCTGACCGGCTACACAGACGCTCCTGCAGGCGTCGAACTGTCGCCGGGCAGCAACTACAACAAGTACTTCCCCGGCCACGCCATCGCCATGGCACAGCCGCTCTATGCCGATGGCGTGACGTTCACGGACGGCACCAAGGCGACGATTGAGCAGCAGGCCCATGACGTGACGACCTTCCTGGCCTGGGCTGCTGAGCCAAAGCTGGAAGAGCGCCGCCGCGTCGGCCTGATGGTCATGCTGTTCCTGGTGTTCTTCGCCGGCATCATGTACGCCGCGAAGCGTCGCCTGTGGTCGGAAGTCCACTGAGCGGACGCTTGGTTCCGGTAGAATGAAAGGGCCGCACCGGCAACGGTGCGGCCCTTTTCATATGAAGATACGATTGCCGATGCCATGAACGAAGCCGATTTGCTTTCCCGCCTTCTTTACCGTGACGGCCTTATGCTGGTGCTGGACAAGCCGGCAGGCATCGCTGTGCATGCGGGACCGGACACGGCCAAGGGCAAGGGCGATAATCTGGAGCGGCATTTCGATGTGCTGCGCTTTGGCTTTCCAAAGCCACCATCGCTGGCCCACCGGCTGGACCGCGATACCTCAGGCTGCCTGATCTTAGGCCGGCACCCCAAGGCGCTGCGCCGGCTGGGCATCCTGTTTCAGGAAGGCAAGGTCGCCAAGACCTACTGGGCCATTGCCCTGGGCCATATAGCCGACAATAGCGGCAAGATCGATGCCGGCCTGACCAAGGTCAGCGATGCACGGCGCGGCTGGCGCATGGTCATCGACAAGGAGAACGGGCAAGCCTCCGTCACGATCTGGCGGGTGCGCGGGCGTGGAGAGTTGCCGGGCATCGGCCCTGTCAGTTTCATGGAACTGAACCCCAAGACGGGCCGTACCCATCAGATCCGGGTACATATGCAGCATCTGGGGCACCCGCTGCTGGGCGACCCGATCTATCTGCCGCCTGGCGGGGCGGGCAAGGTGGGGGACATGCTGCACCTGCATTCCCGCGCCATCACGGTGCCCATTCAGGCCACCAAGCCGCCCGTCACCATCACGGCCCCCGTCCCGCCCCATATGCGGGCAGCGCTGGCCGCCTGCGGCTGGGCGGGGGAGGACGCAAGCAGTCTCAATCCTTCGGCCACGGCTGTGTCACCAGACCAACCCTGACCACGGCGTCGCCCTGCGCTTCCCGCCATTTGCTCCAGTGCTGAAAATGCGCCGAGGCGTGATGGCTGCGCACCGCCGCTTCATCGACGAATTCCTCCCAGACATGGAAGATGGCGGGGCCACCCTCCTTCTCCTCGGAAGGGGAGCGGGCGGCACGGAACAGGATACAGCCCGGCTCCTGCCGGCTATGGCGCAGGTTATGGCCGAAATACTCCATGAACGCGTCCAGATGGGTCAGGGCGACCTCCACCCGGATCAAGCGGCCTTCACGCACCATAACGGCTGTCCTCCCGGACTATTCGGTTTCAGGCAGGGATTTGCCGTCAACCTGGACATCTTCCAACGCGATACCGCCCTTGCCGTCGAATCGCACCGCGACATCGACCCGCACCTTGGCATCACGCAACAGCGCCTCCAGCCGGACAGCCCGTTCCTGCGACTGGTAAAGCCGCAGTTCCCGTCCCGGATCGGCCAGCGGATAGGCGCAGGATGACAGAACGTCCGGGGTGCAGGCCGGTAGGGGGATGAAGCCGGGCCGGCCATCGGCACCACCCGGTGTCAGGCAGACGCAATCCCCCGCGCCTGAGCGCCCCGGCTGCAGCCCGGCAATATCCAGCCGCGCCAGCAGATAATGACCGCGCAGCAGGTCGCGCGGATCAAACCCGGCCAGCCGGACCCGCATCATCGGCTCCGCCGCGCGCAGCAGCGGCAGCGATAAAGCCCAGCCTGCCAGAACCAGGGTCGGCAGAAGCAACAGGGCCACGCGCAGCAGCATCTCCTTGCGCATCACGCCCCCTCCCCCGGCTGCCGTGCGTCACCCCACGCCATGACCCGCCGCGCGGCAAAGGCCAACCCCAGGAGCACAGCCCCGGCCAGAACCAACCCGAAGCCGGTGGCCAGCAATCCACCCGTGGCATCCAGATAGGCGACAAAGACCCGTACCGCGATTAATGCAACGGCCAGGCGGAACCAACCCGGTCGTTCCGTCAGCAAGGCCAGCCGGGCCAGCGCGATCCAGTAGAGGCAGAACAGCACTCCCGTCACGATGGCGGCCAGGGTGCCATCCAGCAGAAAGGGCAAGACCGACAAGGGCGGGGCCAGGGCGAGCAGCCCGCCAAAGGCCAGCCGCACGCCCGTCCGGTCACCCGGCGACAGGGCATGGGCAGCGGCGATGGCCACCATGCCCACGGCCCCGCCAATGCCGGCATCCCACATCACATCAGGCTCCGGCACCCCGTCGATCAGGGGACGCAGCACCAATAGCAGGATGGTCAGCCCGCCGATAAGCGCCGCCACCGCCACCTGCCCCAGATGGCGCGCCCAGACCGCTGGCACCGGCCGGGGCGACAGCCGCGCCAGATAAAGCAGCGCCAGAAACAGGACCAGAATGCTGGCTGACAGGCGTCTGTCATGCAGCCAATCCCAATGGTCGGACAGCAGGGCACCGGCCCAGGTGAAAAGGCCCAGGACCCAGACCCAGCGGTTGAGCCCACCGCGTGCCAGGGCCAGTGTAAAGGGGGTGGATAGCAGCAGCCATCCCCCCATCAGGCCGCTGGCGCTGCCCTGCAACTGAAAACTCTGTCCGATATGCGCGATCAGGGCCAGGGTGGACAGGGATAGCAGCAGCACCCCGCCTTCGACCCGCGTCCCCGGCCCCTCACGCTCGGCCCAATGCCAGACCAGGCCCCCCAAGACCAGATTGATCAGGATATGCAGGCCCAGGCGCGGGCCGATGGGGATGGCGTCCCAGTTGGCGGCGATGATGGCGATGATGCCGACACCGATGGTAAACGCCCCTAGCACCGCCAGAGCCAGAGCCAGCGCCAGCTTCGGGTTACCCCGGCTGGCCTCGAACACGGCGATGCGCGCAGCCTGATCATCGCTGATCAACCCTTCGCGCCGCCAATCGGCCAGCTTCGCGTCCACACCATAACCCCAGCCCATTCCACCTTTCCCGCAATCACGGCCCCAAGGTGGCGGAAACGGCCACCCGGCACAAGCAGATCAGTCCGGCAGACGCGGCAGCAGGATCAACGTCGCTAGGCCCACCGCCTGTACCAAAGCCACCGCCAGGGTCAAGGCCGGCAGGCCGAGAGTGATGAACGGAGCCAGCAGGGCGGTGCCTGCCGACGAAATGCCCGTGATGAACAGGATCACCAGGGCCGATGCGCGGTCATCATCGCCGCCCCCCGCCATGATGGCCCGCAGGAAACCCGGCGGCCCGCGCAGGCCCAGCCCAATATTCATGGGCGCGAACAGCAGCGACAGCATCCAGACCGGCCCGCCGCCCGTCCAGCCGAAGATTAGCAGCAGGATGCCCGACAGAAAGGCCATGGCCGTGCCGATGCTGATCATGCGTTCGATCCCGAACCGTCGTGCCAGCCCGCCGGCCAGATTGGCGGTTACGGCGAACAGGGTGACGCCGATGGCCTGCATCACCACGAAATCGCCCATGCTGCCGCTCATGCCAGCGGTGATGGTGACGGGTGCCCCGAATACGAAGATCAGCAGCCCGCCCAGCACCCCGCCATGTGACAGGCCATAGCGCAGGAAGACGGGATCGCGCAGCAGCCGCCCATAGGAACCGCCCTGCCGCTTCTCCACCCGTCCGCCCGGCAGGATGCCCAGACCCGCCGTCAGGCAGACAAGCACCAGCAACGCCGCCAGGGCAATGGCCACGAATGGCGCCTGCCATCCCGCCCAGGCGATCAGGGCGGCACCGGCCAGCGGGGCCGCCCCCGGTGCAATGGCCTCAATCGAACCCAGCAGGGCCAGAGCGCGCATGGCCCCGACTTCATCAAACAGGCGGCGGATGATACCGGGGGCAAAGACGGCGGGGGCAGACCCGGCCAGCCCCTGCCCGGCACGCAGCACGATCAGCAGATCCAGATCGGTGACCAGCACGGATAGGCCCGACAGGACCCCGAATGCCGCCATGGCGCCCACCAGCAGAAAGCGCCGGTCAAACCGCGCCGCCAGGGTGCCGAACAGCAGCATCCCCGCCATGGCACCCACCACATAGGCGGCGATCACCAGCTGCGCACGCGCCGCATCACCCCCTGGCCAGCCGGCCAGCAGCGGCAGCGCCGGCAGGACCAGATCGATCCCCGCAAGCCCCAGAAGGGTGCCCATGACCAGCAAGGCGCAGATCAGCATCCGCGTCATAGCCCAATTTCCTCTCTCCCAAAGCCCCCGTCGAATAAATCCGAAATCGGATCAGTTCCGATAGGGCACATTCTGAACCACAGGCATGCGTGGTGATCAATCGAGCGACACGATAGAGATTGATTGCAAATTGTGCGATCTCGGGTCAGAAAACAGGCATCTATTGCACAGGATTTGCCCATGCCGCGTCACCTGCTGGTCCGTCATGAAGCCCGCCACCCGCATCTGGCCGCCCATGTGAAGGCGGGTCTGGGGGCGGCGGTGACCATCGCGGCGGCGGGCTGGCTGGCCGGGGTGACGCATCTGCCGCTGCTGCTGGCGCCGTTCGGGGCCAGCGCCGTCCTGTTGTTCGCGCAGGCCGCCAGCCCGCTGGCACAGCCGGTGAACGTCATCGGTGGTTATCTGCTGGCCGGTCTGGTCACTCTGCTGGCCCATATGGCCCTGCCCGCCGACTGGTGGGTGGTGGGTCTGACGGTGGGAGCCGCCATCACCATGATGTCACTGGCCCGCCTGACCCATCCACCGGCGGGCGCCATGCCCGTGGTGGTAGCGGGATCAACCACCATGCCGGCCCTGGAGTTGCTGGCCATTGCGGTGGCCGGGGCCGCGGTTATGACCACCTACGCGGCCCTGCATCACCGTCTGCCGCCGCGTTTCGACTATCCCAAGCGCCCGGCCCCTGTCGTGAGCTGAGGCATTTTGCCGGGTCGCACCCTGTCCATCAGACAGTGGTCCGATCCATGCAGCAAACCCCTGTTATGTCCGATGTCTTATGCTATGGTAGCGCCCCTTCCGGCCCTTGGCCGGGGGATTGGAAGAACATTGTCGTCCCCTTTCGGGGGACCTAGCCGACCGGAACCAGGATGAAGATCATCATCGAACGTGCCGCCCTGCTTCGCTCCCTCGGGCATGTGCAGAGCATTGTCGAACGGCGCAATACCATTCCGGTCCTGTCCAATGTCCTGTTGAACGCGGCCAATGGCGAATTATCGCTGACCGCCACCGACATGGACCTGGAGATTGTGGAAAGCGTGCCGGCGGAAATCGCCACGCCCGGTTCGGCAACCGCCCCCGCCCACACCCTGTACGACATCGCCCGCAAGCTGCCCGATGGCAGCCAGGTGGAGCTGGATGCGACGGGTGACGTGCTGACCCTGCGGTCGGGCCGCTCGCATTTCAAGCTGGGCACCCTGCCCATTGATGACTTCCCGCAGATGGCCCAGGGCGATCTAGCCCACAGCTTCACCCTGACGGTGAGCGAACTGAAGGCCCTGATCGACCGCACCAAGTTCGCCATCAGCACCGAGGAAACCCGGTATTATCTGAACGGCATTTATGTGCATGCGACCAAGCCGAAGGGCGGCGACGCCCCGGCCCTGCGCGCCGTGGCCACCGATGGTCACCGTCTGGCCCGCGTGGAAGTGCCGCTGCCCGAGGGGGCGTCCGCCATCCCCGGCGTGATTGTGCCGCGCAAGACCGTTCTGGAAGTGCGCAAGCTTCTGGACGAGGTCGCGGGCAGCATCGATGTGCAATTGTCGGAAACCAAGGTTCGGTTTGCCTTTGACAATGTCGTCCTGACCAGCAAGCTGATCGACGGCACCTTCCCGGATTATGAGCGCGTGATCCCCGCCGGCAATGACAAGGTGCTGGAGGTCAACTCCAAGTCCTTCGCCGCCGCCGTGGACCGCGTCGCCACCATTTCGACCGAGAAGTCGCGCGCCGTGAAGCTGTCGCTGGGCCGTGACCTGCTGACCCTGTCGGCCAGTTCCGCCGATGCCGGTTCGGCCACGGAAGAGCTGGAAATCGCATACGACAACACGCCCCTGGAAATCGGCTTCAACAGCCGTTACCTGCTGGACATTACCGGCCAGATCGAAAGCGGCACTGCGCGTTTCCAGATGGCCGATGGCGGGTCCCCCACCATCGTCCGCGACGCCCAGGACGCTACGGCGCTCTATGTGCTGATGCCGATGCGCGTATGAGGATAGTTGTGGTTTGAGTTTGTGGAACGCCCTGGCCGGGAAACCGGTCGGGGCGTTCTGTTTAGGGCTGGAGCTTGCGCGGGGCACCGCTTTGCGTCACGCTGTTCAGGTGTTGATGATGGGGATAACGCCGGATGGTACACCGGGCAATCATAGGGGAAGACCGCGCCTGGACGCGCAACATACGCCCTTATCTGCTTGGCACGCTGGCAGCAATGGCCTACTGGGGCGGTTGCATCGGAGTATTGTGGGATACGCGTCCCGACACCCTGCTTGTCCCTTACTTATGCGTTTTCAGAACCGAAATCATTGAAGAGCTCATGTACCCACCACCGCCTCAACCCAGGACCAGGGGCATGCCTGAATAGTGGCAATGAATTCCAGCGTTGAGTGGACATCATTCTGCAACCGACCCGAACTGCCCCCATCTGATGCACCCGCCCCCCACCCTGGCCGTCACCCGTCTGACGGTGACCCGGTTCCGTTCCTATGCCAGCGCGCGGCTTGAATGCGATGCGCGGCCTGTCGTGCTGACGGGGGAAAACGGGGCGGGCAAGACCAATATCCTGGAAGCGGTCAGCTTCCTGGCCCCCGGCCGCGGCATGCGCCGGGCCAAGCTGTCGGAGATTGAGCGCATCGGCGACAGTTCGGCGGCGGAATGGACGGGCGGGCCGGGTTGGGCCATCGCGGCGTCGGTCACCACCCCCTTGGGCCCGGTGGAGATCGGCACGGGCCGTGACCCGGCGGGCGGGGAAAGCGAGCGCCGTCTGGTCCATATCGATGGCCGCCCGGCCAAGGGCCAGATTGCGCTGGCCGAGCATGTCTCCGTCGTCTGGCTGACGCCGCAGATGGACCGGCTGTTCCTGGAAGGGGCGGCGGGGCGGCGGCGGTTCCTGGACCGGCTGGTCTTTGGGTTTGACAGCGGTCATGCCGGACGCCTGACCAAATACGAAAACGCCTTGCGCGAACGCGCCCGCATCCTGCGTGACGGCCCGGTCGATCCCGCCTGGCTGTCCAGTCTGGAAAGCCAGATGGCGGAAACCGGTATTGCCGTGGCCGCCGCCCGCGCCGATATGGCCGCCCGGCTGGAGGCAGCGGCGGCGCAAGGGGTGGGTCCCTTCCCGGCCCCCGGCATCGCCATTGTCGGGGCCGTCGACGCCATGCTGGCTGGCCGCCCCGCGCTGGAGGCCGAGGAGGCCTTCCGCAAGGCACTGGCCGAGGGTCGGCGGGCCGATGCGGCGGCGGGCGGGGCCACCATCGGGCCGCACCGGTCCGACCTTGCCGTCACCTACCGCGCCAAGGACATGCCCGCCGAACTGGGCAGTACCGGCGAACAGAAGGCGCTGCTGATCGCCATCGTGCTGGCCAATGCCCGTCTGATGCGGGCAGAGACGGGAACCGCCCCGCTGCTGTTGCTGGATGAGGTGGCGGCCCATCTGGATGAGGGCCGGCGGCAGGCGCTTTTCGATGAGATTCTGGCCACCGGCAGCCAGGCCTGGATGACCGGCACCGATGCCGGTATCTTTCGCCCGCTGGGTGCGTCGGCCACCCATGTTTCGGTTGCACAATCGCGATTGTGCCATGCGGAATTTTAGGCGTCCGCCTGCGCTTTTACCCCTGTTTTCCGGCTCTTTCTGCTACACTCCGGCACCATGACGAACACTGATCACAACCCCACCGCCGCCCTGTCCGTTTCCGCTGCCGCAGAGGAATATGGGGCCAGTTCCATCAAGGTGCTGAAGGGCCTGGACGCCGTCCGCAAACGCCCCGGCATGTATATCGGCGACACCGATGACGGGTCCGGCCTGCACCACATGGTGTATGAGGTGGTGGACAACGCCATCGACGAGGCCCTGGCCGGCCATGCCGACCGGGTGGACGTGCGCCTGAATGCCGACGGGTCCGTGACGGTGCGTGACAATGGCCGCGGCATCCCCGTGGACATCCACAAGGAAGAGGGCGTGTCGGCGGCCGAGGTCATCATGACCCAGCTCCATGCCGGCGGAAAGTTCGACCAGAACAGCTACAAAGTGTCCGGCGGTCTGCATGGCGTGGGCGTGTCGGTCGTGAACGCCCTGTCAGAGGTGCTGGACCTGCGTATCTGGCGCCAGGGCCGGATCTGGGAAATGCGCTTCGCCCATGGCGATGCCGTGGCGCCGCTGGCCGATGTCGGCGCTGCCCCCATCGTCCAGCAGGGCAAGCGCGCCGGGGAGGCGCTGACCGGCACGGAGGTGACCTTCCTGCCGTCCAAGGCCACCTTCACCAAGACCGAGTTTGATTTCCAGACCCTGGAACATCGCCTGCGCGAACTGGCCTTCCTCAATTCCGGCGTGCTGATCATCTTCACCGACGCGCGCGGGGTGGAGCCGAAGTCGGTTGAGCTGTTCTATGAAGGCGGGCTGGAGGCGTTTGTCGCCTATCTCGACCGGTCAAAGACGGCCCTGCACAAGCCCGGCATCTATGCCAAGGGTGAACGCGCCACAGAGGCCGGCGTGCCCGTCGGTGTGGAAGTGTCGTTACAGTGGAACGACAGCTATCACGAGACGACGCTGTGCTTCACCAACAACATCCCGCAGCGTGATGGCGGCACCCATCTGGCCGGCTTCCGCGCCGCGCTGACCCGCACCGTCAACAAATACGCGGAAGAAAGTGGCATCCTGAAGAAGGAGAAGGTGGCGCTGTCGGGTGACGACATGCGTGAGGGCCTGACCTGCATTATCTCCGTCAAGGTGCCGGACCCGAAATTCTCCAGCCAGACCAAGGACAAGCTGGTCTCGTCCGAAGTGGGACCGGTGGTGCAGGCAATCTGCGCCGATGCCCTGTCCTCCTGGTTTGAGGAACATCCCGCCGACGCCCGCAAGATCGTGGGCAAGGTGGTTGAAGCCGCCGCCGCGCGTGAGGCCGCCCGCAAGGCCCGCGAACTGACCCGCCGCAAGGGGGCGCTGGACATGGCCAGCCTGCCCGGCAAACTGGCCGATTGTCAGGAACGCGACCCGGCGCTGTCCGAACTGTTCATCGTGGAGGGTGATTCGGCTGGCGGTTCCGCCAAGCAGGGCCGTTCGCGCCAGAATCAGGCCATTCTGCCCCTGCGTGGCAAGATCCTGAATGTGGAGCGCGCCCGCTTTGACAAGATGCTGTCCTCTGCCGAGATCGGCACCCTGATCGCCGCCCTGGGCACCGGCATCGGGCGGGACGAGTTCAACATCGAGAAGACGCGGTATCACAAGATCATCATCATGACGGACGCCGACGTTGACGGCGCCCATATCCGCACCCTGCTGCTGACCTTCTTCTATCGGCAGATGCCGGAGATCATCGAGAAGGGCTATCTCTATATCGCGCAGCCGCCGCTGTACCGGGTGAAGCGCGGCACGGCCAAGGAACGGTATCTGAAGGATGACCGCGCGCTGGAAGATTACCTGATCAATCAGGGCACGGACGATGTGTTCCTGGTTGGCGCTGACGGCACGGCCAAGGGTGGCGATGATCTGCGCGGTCTGGTCGAACAGGCCCGCGCCGCAAAAGCCGCCATTCAGGCCCTGGCCCGCAAGGCTGGCAACCGCGACGTCGTCGAACAGGCCGCCATCATCGGTGCGTTGTCCTCCAAGCTGCTGGACGATGCGCCGCGTGCCGTCGAACTGGCCGGTATTGTCGCCGACCGTTTGAATGTGCTGGCGCGTGACCGCGCGCTGACCGCCGGCGATGCCATGGCCGTGGATGCCACGCCCGCTGCCATCGGCGGCTGGCAGGGTACGGCGGATCAGGATGGTCTGATCCTGTCGCGCACCCGCCGCGGCGTGACCCACCGCCATGTCCTAGATGCTGACCTGCTGAAAAGCGTGGAGGCCCGCCGCCTGGACGCCATGTTCGATCACCTGTCGGCCACCTATACCGTTGCCGGTACCCTGCGCCACCGCGTGAAGGACCTACGCCATGTCACGGGCCCGTCCTCGCTGTTCGAGGGCGTGATCGACCAGGGTCGCCACGGCCTGACCATTCAGCGCTACAAGGGCCTGGGTGAAATGAACCCGGAACAGCTGTGGGAGACCACACTGGACCCCAATATCCGCTCACTGTTGCAGGTCAAGGTTAGCCACGCCGACGATGCCGAGGACGTGTTCAGCACGCTGATGGGCGACGTGGTCGAACCCCGCCGCGCCTTCATCCAGGAAAACGCGCTGAAGGTCGCGAACCTGGACGTGTGATGATGAAAGGGCGGGGCTGGCAACATCCCCGCCCTTCTGCTTTTTGCTGCTGCTCTCTCGCACCTTGGCAACTGACCGACCATGCTGTCCCTGCTCTATCGCTGGTTCCGCTCCCCCCGGTCACACCTGCGTGAGGTGACGCTGGGTCGGCGTTTGGGCACGCTGGTGCTCTGGGTGGCCGCCGTCTGTGCGGCCCATGTCAGCGCCATGATGGTGCTGGAAGGGATGGCGCTGCGCGACGCGCTGTGGCTGACCGCCACCACTATCGTGACCGTCGGCTATGGCGACCTGTTCGCGAAGACCGATGGCGGGCGACTGGCCACGGTCGGCTTCATGTATGTCGGCGGCATTTTCGTGGTGGCTAGTCTGGTTTCGGCCCTGGTCGACTGGCGCATGGATCAACAGGAACGCAAGGCAAACGGGACCTGGGGGTGGAAATTGTCGAACCATCTGCTGCTGATTGGGGAACCCAGCGGCGACGCGGTCCAGCATATCTGCCGTCTGGTCGATCAGGTCCGCGCGCATGAGGATTGGCGCGACACGCCCGTCCTGCTGCTGACCCGCACATTCGAAGCCACACGCCTGCCGACGACACTGGTCGATCGGGGGGTGGTGCATGTCACGGGCGTTGCGGCTGATGCCACGGCGCTTGCCCATGCTGCGCCTGACCGGGCGCGGACCTCCCTGGTCTTTTCCAGCTCCGAAACCGACCGGGAGGCGACGGCCCGGGTGCTGGACACCGTCCTGCGCCTGCGGGAAGCGGGACAGACAACCGCCATCGTGGCTGAATGCGTGGATGTGGCCGACTATGACCGTTTAGCGCGTCTGGGCGCGGCGCAGCCCATCCGTGTCATGCACGGCTATCCCGAAGTGGCGGCGCGCGCCATTGTCAGCCCTGGGTCCGAAGCGCTGATCGAACAGCTTTTCACGGCAGAAGGCGACGAATGCCGCCGTATCGACCTACCCCGCGTGTGGGAAGGAACTTGGCTGGACCTGTTGACACGCATCGCTGGGGCGGGCATCGGCACCCCCATCGGCTATCTCTGCGGCGATACGGGTTCGGTGCTGGCCAATCCGGTGGGACGATCCATCCGCGCCAAGGCCCTGTTCCTGATCGTGGGCGATGACCGGCAGGTCAATGCCGCCCGGGACACGATACACGCCCTGTCACTGTGACGGCGCATCGCCGGCCTCGACTGTCAAAACGATGGCAAGATGGATGCATTCCGCCACATCTGCCACTTCAATCCGGCGGTCCTTCCCGGCACAATCGCGGCAACCATTCTTCAAGGGACCGCCGTCATGACTATGCCCGCCGCCACCGCCCCTGACACCGCCCGCACGGGCGCCCGCCTTCTGGTCGCGGCCCTGGAAGCCCAGGGGGTGAAGATGGTGTTCGGTGTGCCGGGCGAAAGCTACCTGCCGGTCCTGGACGCCTTGCATGACAGCGGCATCCGCTTCATCACCTGCCGGCAGGAAGGCGGGGCCGCCATCATGGCGGAGGCGCAAGGAAAGCTGACGGGTCGGCCCGGCATCTGCTTCGTCACACGCGGGCCTGGCGCCACCAATGCCTCCGCCGGCATCCACATTGCCCAGCAGGACGCCACGCCCATGATCCTGTTCGTGGGTCAGGTGGCGCGCGACATGCGCCATCGCGGGGCGTTTCAGGAGGTGGATTATAGCGCCGTCTTCGGCAGCATGACGAAGTGGGCCTTTGAGATCGACAATCCCGCCCGCATCCCGGAACTGGTCTCCCGCGCCTTTCGTGTGGCCTGCCAGGGCCGGCCCGGCCCCGTGGTCATCGCCTTGCCGGAGGATATGCTGGCGGAACTGGCCGATGTGGCCGACGCCGCCATCGTCCCCACCGTTGAGGCCTTCCCCGACCCCGCTGCCATCGATGATCTGGCCCGCCGTCTGGCCGCGGCAGAACGCCCGCTTGCCATCCTGGGCGGCAGCAGCTGGACGGCAGAGACAGCCGCTGCCTTCACCGCCTTTGCCGAGGCACACCAGATCCCGATGGCTGTGGAGTTCCGCCGCCAGATGCTGGTGAGCGGGATGAGCGAGGCCTATGCCGGCGACCTGGGTTTCGGGGCCAATCCGGCCCTGCTGGCTCGCGTGAAACAATCCGATCTGGTCCTGCTGCTGGGCGGCACCATGGGGGAGGTCCCGTCACAGGGCTATGAACTGCTGGGCATCCCCAATCCCGGCCTGCCCCTGGTGCATGTGCATCCCGGTCCTGAGGAGCTGGGCCGCGTCTATCAGGCCGCCCTGTCGATCCAGGCCAGCCCGCGCGCCTTCGTGACCGCCGGCCTGCCCGCCCTGACACATGCCGTCCCAACCGCGCGTGCTGCCTGGCGGGAGGCTGCGCGCACCGCCTATCATGCCTGGACAGATAATGTGCCGGCCAATCCCGGCCCGGTGCAGATGGCGGAGGTCGTGGCCGCCATGCGCGCCCTTCCGCCTGATTCGGTAACGTGCAACGGCGCCGGCAACTACGCCATCTGGCTGCACCGGTTCCATCGCTATCAGGCCTATGGCACGCAGTTGGCGCCGACCAGCGGCTCCATGGGCTATGGCCTGCCCGCCGCCGTGGCCGCCAAGCTGCATCAGCCCGACCGCACCGTCGTGGCGCTGGCCGGCGATGGCTGTTTTCTGATGCATGGTCAGGAGTTTGCCACCGCGGTCCAGCATGGCGCCGCCATCGTGGCCGTGGTCATCGACAATGGCATGTACGGCACCATCCGCATGCATCAGGAACGCGAGTTCCCCGGCCGCGTCCTGGGCACACAGCTCTACAGCCCCGACTTTGCCGCGCTCGCCCGCGCCTATGGCGGCGTCGGCTTTACAGTGGAAAAGGCGGGAGAGTTCCAGGCCGCCTTCGAGGCCGCCCTGACAAGCGGCAAACCTGCCCTGGTGCATGTCCGCCTGGACCCCGAAGCCATCACCCCGACCAGCACCCTGTCCGGCATCCGGGCCAAGGCATTGGCCGGAGCGTGAGCCGGAAACGACAACGGCGCCCCGTTGGGGCGCCGTCTGTACTGCCGGTCAAACCGGAAAAATCTTTGGAGCGGGTGAAGGGAATCGAACCCTCGTCGTAAGCTTGGGAAGCTTCTGCTCTACCATTGAGCTACACCCGCGCCGGGACCGTTCTTATATTGGGTTCCTGATGCCGAATCAAGGGTCTAATCGTCTCCTGATCGTCCCGTGGCCGGCCCGCCCGGTTCAGCGCGCAGCGCGCCGCAGACGACGTCGGGACACCGGGGAGTCCAGGTCGGCCCCCTGGGGCAGGGCGGCGAACAGCGGAAGCTTGGTAACCTTGGCAGCGGCGCGGGGGGCGGCAGACGTGACGGCAACAGCAGCCGTCCGAACCTTCGCCGGCTTGGCGCGGCCCACCATGCCGGTGACACCGGTCAGGGCACCTTCCACCAGTTCTAGCCCCTGGAACCGGGTCGGATCAACCGGACCGGGCAGGGACAGGCTCGCCACAAGATCCCGCTGGAAGCCGAAGCGCACATAATAAGGCGCATCGCCGACAAGGATGACGATACGATGACCCAGAGCCTTGGCGGCCTCCAGGCTATGACGGATCAGCTTACCGCCCAGACCTTCGCTGCGGTGAGCCGGATCAATGGCGATGGGGCCAAGCATCAGCGCCTGGACGCTGTTGCCCAGCATGACGGGCCAGTAACGGATGGTGCCCAGCAACACCTCGTTCCCCGCCTCGTCCGTATCGGTCGCGACAAAGCACAGGTCGGCCGCAGGGGCGACGTTCTTGCGCAGGCGATAAACGGTCTTGGTGTGGCGCTTGGGGCCGAAGGAGCTGTCGAGAAGCTTTTCGATGGCGGCGGCGTGAACCGGCAGCTCAAGCGTGATGTTCATACGATTGGGGTTTCCCGGCAAAATGAAATGTGGGGGAGACACTGTGAGAAGCGTCTGGCCGGGACCCCCACGCAGATGGCGTCAGGTCCCGTGCACAAGAACCGGCCGCCCATGGAAGGGGACCGAGATCTTTCGTCGTCGCAGGGGCGTGAAGCGCAACATCGCGCGGCTCATAAGCAGTTGACCGTGATTTGCTATATGAGGCCATCCGCCCCCCGACGCAAGCGGCGTTTTCATGACGAAGGCCCCCCTGACCGGATGCGCCGGTAACCGCCCGGGATTGTGTGGGGACGGAACCGGCCTACAATGCTGATCTGCGGGCATCTTTCGCTTGTGGGCCATGATGAAATCCGGGATCAGATCATCGGATCGGAAATGGGACGGGAGGCCGACATGTACAGCGACACGACACGCGCGATCCGGGTGACGGTGGAGCCACGCTACCTGCCTGACCAGTCGCAACCCACGGAAAGCCATTATGTCTGGGCCTATCATGTGCGGATCGAGAATCTGGGAGAGGAGACGGTGCGCCTGCGCACCCGGCATTGGAAAATTACCGATGCGCGGGGCCGGTTGATGGAGGTGCGGGGGCCGGGCGTGGTGGGCGAACAGCCCCTGCTGCGGCCCGGCGAACATTTCACCTATACCAGCGGCACCCCACTTTCAACGCCGTCCGGCATCATGGTCGGCAGCTATGGGATGGAAAGCGAGGCCGGGGAGAGCTTTGACATCGCCATCCCGGCCTTTTCCCTGGACAGTCCGCATCAGGAACGGCGGCTGAACTGACGCCGTCACCGACGATCGGGGGACGGAAAATCCGCACGCCGGGGGGATATCTGAAATCGGCGCTTGAAACATTCGGCGAACAAGCCATCTGCTTCTCCTGCCGGGACTGACCTTGACCCTTCGAGGTAGCCCGGCCGGCCGGATCGGGGGAACTGGCCGGTGGCCCGCCCGACAAGGGGGCCGCATGCAAGCCGAACACATACATTGAGGAGTGCATCCCCGTGACCGTGCCCAAGAAGAATGACGACAAGGTCGTGCCGGGTCCCGTGCATGGCCGCCGCGCCGGCCCAGCCGCCACCAACCCCAATCTGGTTCGCCCCAGCAAGGCAGAGGCGGAAGCTGCCGTCCGCACCCTGATCCGCTGGGCCGGCGATGATCCCGACCGTGAGGGTCTGGTGGGCACGCCCGACCGCGTGGTCCGGTCCTATGAGGAGTTCTTTGCCGGATATGAGGTTGATCCCGTCGACCTTCTGGCCCGGACCTTCGAAGAAACAGACGGCTATGACGAGATGGTCGTGCTGCGCAATATCCGGCTGGAAAGCTATTGCGAGCATCATATGGTGCCCATCATCGGCAAGGTCCATATAGCCTATCTGCCGCGTAACCGCGTGGTTGGCATTTCCAAGCTGGCACGCGTGGCCGAGGTTTATTCCAAGCGCCTGCAGATCCAGGAAAAGATGACAGCCCAGATTGCCAACACCGTCGATGAGGTGCTGGAGCCTCTGGGCGTTGCGGTCGTGATCGAGGCGACGCATCAATGCATGACGACCCGTGGCATTCACAAGCCCGGCGTCACGATGGTCACCAGCCGCATGCTGGGTGCCTTCCGCGAGGACGAGAAGACCCGGCGTGAGTTTCTGGCCATGATCGGCAACCCCGCCAGCAGCGGCGAGGGCTGATTCGTTCCATTGCGGAACGATGAAACGGGGGCGGCCCTTTTGGGACCGCCCCTTTTTCATGGGTTTGAGGCCGCACTGTCGCCTTGCCACTGAAACACGCTTTCCAGCGGCACCTGAAAGACCTGGGCAATGCGGAAGGCGGCCTCCAGGCTGGGCGAGTATTTGCCCTGTTCGATGGCCGCCACCGTCTGGCGCGTTACACCGATGCGATCCGCCAGATCCTGCTGCGTCATCTCGCCGGCCTCAAACCGCAGGCGGCGGATATGGTTGGTGAAGGGCAGCATGGACTACCATCCCCGACGATACAGAAACACAGCCGTGCCCAGCCGCGACAGTTCTGCCACCAACAGGGCGAACAGCATGTAGTTCACCATCTGGACGATCCGCGCGCCCATATGCAGGGTCAACATCGACAGGATGACACCCACTACCAGCACGTAAAAGCCGGTACGGGAGCCCAGCAGGCCAATCTGCCGATCCCGCTCATCCTTCGGGCTTTGCACCTCGCGCGGGTTACGCAGGGCTGACAGAGACATGATCGTGGTGGCGATCGGCAACCCGATGAACAGGGTCACAACGCAGTAGATCATCCACCAGAATGATCCACCCGGCACATCCGCCACCCCCAGATAGGAGCCAAACACTGGGCCGAAATAAGCACCCCCAAAGCCGATCAGCGCGATCAGACGCAACCAGGTCAGCTTTTCCCGGAACGACATGTTATTTCCCCCATTCATGATGTTATGTATTCTTAACATTTATCCCTCAGAGAACGGATAATGTCAAAGATTTTTAACATGAATTTCCCCTTTCCCGCTCTATTGCACCGCAACATACTGGATTGAGAAACATAGATGGCGGCAGGGGGATTTCATGACTAGCGATACAAGCAGCAGCCTCATCACCTATGACGATTTCCAAAAGGTCGACATCCGGGCCGGCACCATCGTCAAGGCCGAACCTTTTCCAGAGGCGCGCCGCCCCGCCATCAAGCTGTGGGTGGATTTCGGTGACCCGGTTGGCATCCGCAAATCATCCGCCCAGATCACGGCCCATTATCAACCGGACAGCCTGATCGGCCGGCAGGTCGTGGCCGTCACCAACTTCCCGCCCCGCCAGATCGGCAAATTCATGTCCGAAGTGTTGGTGCTGGGCTTACCCAGCGCGACGGGAGAGGTGGTTCTTCTCTCCCCCGATCAACCCGTACCCAATGGCGGGCGGATGTATTGACCACAAAAGCCTGGGGAAGGCACTCCACAACCATTTGACATTGCTTGATCATCTCACTTGCTGGCAAGGCAAAGCACAGAAGGTCACTTCAGTTTCAGCCCTATCCTTCTGGATTGTCCTTTCCCCACTGCCCCATCGCTGCATGCCGCGTACAATCTGTCCGTGCCCATTCAAGCAGACACGCGCATGCATGATGTTTTCCGCCTCGATGACCTGACCAACGACACGCAGCATTATGCGCTGTCGCATTGGACCAGCATTGCCCGGCGGAACCCGGCGGTGCCGCTGGCCGATATGATGGCCTGCCGGCAAGCAGCAGAGACGGCGGATAATTGCATCCTGTTCAATCTGGAAGCCGGCAGCATCCGTGACGCGCGGGTGGAGAAGGTAGGGGCCGGGGTGATGGCATCGCTGACCTTCGATCCGGCGGGCATGACGCTATCAAAGCTGATGCCGCCGGATTATGTGGCCGATATCATCCCGGCCTATGCCTTCTGCGCCGGTTCCTTCCGGCCCATGTCCAGCCTGGACGAGGTGACGCATGTCAATGGCGCCGTTGCCTTGGTCCGCCGGCTGATCCTACCGCTGGAGCGGCAGCCGCCGGGTGGCGCCTTCGCCGCGCGCTATCTGCTGATGATCTATGACAAGCTGTCGGGCGCTCCCGATGAAGCAGGCATGGGCCCATGTGCCGGGCCCGTGCGGTCCAACCGCACCCTGAGCGTGGCCGTGTTTCGCGACGGGCAAGGCTGAACCAGATCACGACGGATCAGGCCGGCGGCAGGGGCACAGGTTCGGGGTCACCATTCAGATCTGCGGCGGTACCAAGGGGGCGCCGTGCTGCCAACCGCTGCACAATGGCGGCCTTCGGGCTGGACACCTCTCCCTGTTCAAAGGCCACCACCTGCAATCCCTGCCCCATGGCCAGATGCAGCAGCTCCCCCTCGCGCAGCAGGAAAGCGGGGCTGGACGGGCGGCCATGGCGCTGATTGCCATTGGCGAAGGTTTCGTACAGCAGGAACCCACCCGGCTTTACGGCGCCCGCGATGGCGGGCAGAAGCGGGCGGTGCAGATAGTTGGTGACCACCACCAGATCAAAGTCCGACAGGCTAGGCGGCCAACCATTCGGTCCCTCCAGGTCAGCCTGGATCAGGGTTACACCATCCATGCCCGTCAGGTCGGCGACACCGCGCAAGTCGATATCCACACCCGTAACCGCCAATCCACGGTCCCGGAAATGCCGCAGATGCCGCCCACCGCCGCAGGCCACATCCAGCATACGCCCCCCAGGCCGCAGCAGCGGCGCAAAACGGGCGATCCAGGGTGACGGCGGGGAGAATGGCAGGACATGACTCATGATGCGGGATGCTACTGCAAACCCAGCCTTGTCAGAAGCCTGCCGGTGCCGGCCCGGCGTCCTTCAAGGGCAGCTTTGAGGCGTATGGATCAAAATCGACATTTCTGATCCATACGCTTCTTAACCACCACACCGGCAGCATCACGCCGCCGGAGGCAGGGGGATGGGTGCGCCCAGCATGTCGCGGATTATCTTCAACATCTGTTCGCGGTTGGGCAGGGCGTCATAGCCGGCGATGACCTCCCCACCGCCGGGCGCATGCAGGCGCAGCACATATTTCGCCTTCGCGCCTTCCATCTCCAGGCCACTGGCAACACCGGGAGCGCATTCAAGGGCAATGCCGGCATCCCCCAGCGGGGCCAGCCAGCCCTTGGCCTTGCCATCCGCATCCTGTCGCCGCAGCAACAGGAAGGGGCGCCGCTCCTCCCTGCCCTCCAACTCGATGCACACCTCACCAGCCGCTTCCGGTGGCCAGGTCCAGACATGGCCACCCGGCCCCAGAAGGGCGGCTTCGACGATGCTGCTGCCCATGTCCAGGGCGGTCTTGGTGGCCTGTGGCCCCTGCTGCGGGCTTGGGCAGGCTTGGGGCCGCAACTTTTCCGCCAGCACGGGAGACAGCTTTGTTTGGGGATCGACGCGAAGGCCGGCCAGCGCGGCCTGCGTCACCTGCTCCACACGGGCGCGGTCGGGACCGCTGACGCGCAGCTTAACAACCCAGTCACCGCCGCTTAGCGCCACCAGCGTGCTGGCCCGCCCGACCTCCTCCTGCCAAAGAAGCTGGCGCAGAACAGGTGTTGCGTCACCGCCAGGCAAGGATGCCGTCGTATCCAGGACCAGCCGCCGGCCCGGTGCCGACATGATGGCGGCCGATTGCGTGCTGGTCATTACCGTCAGATCGGCGTCAAACGCGCTGGCCTTATAGACGAACAAGGTCGCCCAGGTGCCCTGACCGGCAGTGCCATATTGCACCAGGCCATCGATGTCGCGCCCTGGGCTGGCCCTGCGGCCCGACAAATTCATGCCCGCCACCTGACGCGGAACCAGGAAGGGGGCGTCGCCAAAGCGCAGGCCCGCCGCATCCGGGCTATCGACCCAGCCAACAGCAGCCTTCTGACCGGATTGCGCCGATACCCTTCCATCGGCGGAAAGGGTGAGCGTCGTGGATGTGTCGCGCTTCTCCTGCGCGGACAATTCGGTAGGCTTGGTCGTCTGGCAGGCGGCCAGCAGCAGTGGCAGCGCCAACAGCGCAGGAAGATGGCGGATCATTGTACCTCCAGCGAAATAGGGGGATGGTCACCGCGCGCCATCTGATGATTGCGGGCTGAAAATGGATAAACCCTTAATAAAATGGCATGGATAAAGGCGCACGCGTTTTTAGTGCAATGTCACTGGTTTCCACCCGCAAGCGGGCGAGACATGGCACACCGGATGGCAACAGGCTTGCCCCACGGGCCCCGCCGGGCCATCTATCTGTCATCGTTCCTTCCGTCTTCTGTGCCATGATCCTTTTCAACCTGAAATGCAGCCTGGGCCACCGGTTCGAGGGCTGGTTCCGTAACGGTGCCGCGTATGAGGCGCAGGCGGCTTCGCACGCCATCACCTGCCCCCTGTGCGGCGACGCCAAGATCGAGAAGGCACCAATGGCCCCCGCCATTGCCAAGGGTGGCCGGTCGCGCGACCGCGACGCGCCGCCCCCCGCACCGGCGGCGGATACCCCGGTGCCGGTTGAGGCACCACCTGTGCCCGACGCGGTACGCGAGGCGCAGGCCGAAATCCTGCGGCACCTGCGCGACCTGCGCACCCAGGTGGAAAAGAACGCCGATTATGTGGGCGACCGTTTCGCCGAAGAAGCCCGCAAGATCCATTATGGCGAGGTGGAAAGCCGCGCCATCTATGGCGAAACGTCGCCTAAGCAGGCCGAGGCACTGCGGGAGGAGGGTGTCCCCATCGCCAGCATCCCCTGGCTGCCGGTCGAGAACTGAGCCTGAGCCCGTCAGGGACGCAGCCATGCCCGGACAGGCGCGGAAATCCAAGGATTCCGCTTGACCGGAAGCCGGGTTTGGCGCATCAACCCACCCATATCGACGCCCGCCCGTGCGGGACCGTGCTGGACGACATCCCGGCACGGCCCCGTAACGCGTGGGCGCGTACCCGTTCCGGGATACCGGAACCCGGTCGATAGGGCACCTTCGCGGTGCCGGGTGCGTTCACCCTCAATCATCTTAATGTGGAGACATCTGATGTCGATCACGGCTGAGCGCAAGACTGCGCTGATCGAAGAGTACAAGACCAAGGAAGGCGATACCGGTTCGCCGGAAGTTCAGGTTGCCATCCTGACCGAGCGCATCAACAACCTGACCGAACACCTGAAGACCCACGCGAAGGATTTCCACTCGCGCCGTGGTCTGCTGGTGATGGTCGGTCAACGCCGCCGTCTGCTGGATTACGTGAAGGGCAAGGAAAAGGCTCGTTATGACAGCCTGATCCAGCGCCTGGGCCTGCGCCGCTAAGGCGGGCCGGTCGCGACGGTTACGGAACCGAACGCCCAAGGTGATGTTCGACGTGAACATGCAGCCCACCGCCCACGCCCCGTTCCACACCCGCTCCGGCGGTGGGGGATGGCGTGCCGGCGGCGGGCCCCTGGGCGGTAGGAACCGTCGGGACCCGCGTCAGAGTTAAGGTGTGGACGGCCAGCCGGGACCCCTTCCGGCTGGCCGTTTTCCCATGCGCGCCGTGCGGAATGCGCAGAAATGCTGTACTGAAGGGGCAAGAAACAGGCGGGGCCGTCCGAACGGGCCCCGGCCCGGCCGCCCAATCCGGGGTGTTGCGGGTTTCGGATGGAAGGATCGATACGATGTTCAAGGTATTCCGCAAGGAAATGGAATGGGGCGGTCGCAAGCTGGTCATCGAGACCGGCAAGATCGCCCGTCAGGCCGATGGCGCCGTCATGGTGAGCTATGGCGACACGGTGGTGCTGGCCACTGCCGTCGGCGCCAAGTCGCCGAAGCCGGGCGTGGATTTCTTCCCGCTGACGGTGAATTACCAGGAAAAGGCCTTCGCCGCGGGCAAGATCCCCGGCGGCTTCTTCAAGCGTGAAGGCCGTCCGACGGAAAAGGAAGTGCTGGTCAGCCGCCTGATCGACCGTCCGATCCGTCCGCTGTTCGTCGATGGCTATCGCTGCGAGACGCAGGTCGTCTGCACCGTGCTGAGCCACGATCTTGAGAATGATCCCGACATCGTCGCCATGATCGGCGCGTCCGCCGCGCTGACCATTTCCGGCCTGCCCTTCCTGGGCCCCATCGGTGCCGCCCGCGTCGGTTATGAGGATGGCAAGTTCATCCTGAACCCGACCGCCGACCAGATGGAAAACGCCACCCTGGATCTGGTTGTCGCCGGTACGCAGGAAGGCGTGCTGATGGTCGAGTCCGAGGCCAAGGAACTGTCGGAAGAGATCATGCTGGGCGCCGTCACGTTCGGCCATGCCCAGTTCCAGCCCGTGATCGACCTGATCATCTCCCTGGCCGAGGATTGCGCCAAGGAACCCCGCGACATCGCCCCGCCGGCCTTTGACAAGGCTGCCGTCAAGGCCCGCATCCTGGAGGTTGCCGGTGCCGACGTGAAGGCCGCCTATTCGATCCTGGTCAAGCAGGAGCGTTATGCCGCCGTGGGTGCCGCCAAGGACAAGGCCAAGACCGCGCTGAAGGAAGAGTTCGCGCCCGAAGCCATTTCCGAGATGTTCAAGGAAGTGGAAGCCGATGTTCTGCGCGGCGCCGTTCTGGAGACGGGCAAGCGCATCGACGGCCGCTCCACCGTGGACATCCGCCAGATCGTGGCCGAAGTTGGTATCCTGCCTCGCGCCCATGGTTCGGCCCTGTTCACCCGCGGTGAGACTCAGGCCCTCGTGGTCGCCACCCTGGGCACGAACCAGGACGAGCAGATCATCGACGCGCTGGAAGGCGAATACCGCGAAAGCTTCATGCTGCATTACAACTTCCCCCCGTACAGCGTGGGTGAAGCCGGTCGCATGGGTTCTCCGGGCCGCCGTGAAATCGGCCATGGCAAGCTGGCCTGGCGCGCCATCCACCCGCTGCTGCCGTCCAAGGAAGATTTCCCCTACACGCTGCGCGTCGTGTCAGAAATCACGGAATCGAACGGTTCCTCCTCCATGGCCACGGTGTGCGGCACGTCGCTGTCGCTGATGGATGCCGGCGCCCCGCTGGCCCGCCCCATCGCCGGCATCGCCATGGGCCTGATCAAGGAAGGCGACAAGTTCGCCGTCCTGTCCGACATCCTGGGTGATGAAGATCACCTGGGCGATATGGACTTCAAGGTCGCCGGCACCGAAGCGGGCATCACCGCCCTGCAGATGGACATCAAGATCACCTCGATCACCGAGGAGATCATGAAGATCGCGCTGGCGCAGGCCCAGAAGGGCCGCATCCATATCCTGGGTGAGATGAACAAGGCGCTGAACACCGCGCGCGGCGAAGTGTCGGGCAACGCCCCGCGCATCACCGTCATCAACATCCCCAAGGAAAAGATCCGCGACGTCATCGGTTCGGGCGGCAAGGTCATCCGCGAAATCGTGGAACAGACCGGCGCCAAGATCGACATCGAAGACGATGGCACCGTCAAGGTGTCGGCGGTCGACAGCAAGTGCTCCGACGCCGCCATCAAGTGGATCAAGGGCATCGTGGCCGAAGCCGAAGTGGGCGAGATCTATGACGGCAAGGTCGTTAAGGTCATGGATTTCGGCGCCTTCGTGAACTTCCTGGGCAGCCGCGACGGTCTGGTCCACATCTCCGAACTGAAGAACGAGCGCGTGGCCAAGGTCACCGACGTCGTGAAGCAGGGCGATGCGGTCAAGGTCAAGGTCCTGGGCTTCGACGATCGCGGCAAGGTCAAGCTGTCGATGAAGGTCGTCGATCAGGTGACCGGCGAAGACCTGTCCAAGAAGGCAGAGGCCACCGAGGGCTGATGCCTGAGGGGGACTTCCCGGCTTTCGGGATGATGTGAGTAAGGAAAAGGCTGTCGGGGCAACCCGGCGGCCTTTTTCGTTGTGGGGCTGGTGCCAGAAGTTGGTTACATTGCGATTAATTACTTCAGCCCCCTTGCACGTCCCGCCTGTCATCCAAACATTTTTTGCAATTTCCGGCGCGCTCTCGTAGCGTGCGGGCAAATGCGTGGCCTGTGGGCGCCCATAAGGAGCAACGGATCGATGTTCGAGACCCTGCCGCTTTACCTGACCTTTGTCGGCGCCTCGGTGGCGCTGCTGGCCCTGGCCTTGCTGGCCTATACGCTGATCACGCCTTATCGCGAGTGGGCCTTGATCCGGCAGGGCAATTCGGCGGCTGCGACCAGCATGGGCGGGACCGCCATCGGCATGGCCATCGCCCTGTCATCGGTGGCGCGGGGCACCTACTCGGTCGCCGAGCTGCTGATGTGGGGTGGGTTGGCGTTGGTCTGTCAGTTGCTGGTGTTTGTCGCCGTCTGTTTCCTGCTGCCCGGTTTCCGGCAGGGGATTGAGGCGGACAAGCTGGGCTATGGCGTCACGCTGGGCACCTTGTCCATTGCCATGGGAATTTTGAATGCCGGGGCGCTTTCGGTTTAAACCCGGCCTCCCCATCTCTGATTAACCCCGCCCGGCTGTGACCGGCGGGGCCGTTCTGCTTGGTCTTGAGGAGCCAGTTCCAATGATGCAGTTCTTCCGCACGCTGTTGGGCGTGAAGGGTGAGAAGGTGGGCCGCCAGGTGGTGGATGCCCTGGTCGCCATGGACCCCAAGAGCGCGTCCGTTGCCCAGTTGCGGGTCATGGAAGCCGATCTGGACAAGGCCGGCAAGCTGCTGACCAACCTGCGCGTCGATATGCAGCGTGAGCGCAAGGAAGCGGTCGAAGCGCGGGAGAATTATGACCGCCGTCTGGCCGCTGCCGAGCATCTGAACAACCTGCTGGCCACCGCCGAGGGCGAGCGTCTGGCCAGCCTGGAGGCCAGCCTGGCCAAGCTGCTGGCCCAGTTGGAGGAACTGGAAGGCGAGGTCGCCATCGAGGAGCGGGAGGCCGACGAGGCCGAGGCCCTGGTCGCAGAAGCAGAGGTCGCTTATCGCGAAAAGGCCCGCGCCCTGACCGAGGCCAAGTCGGCCCTGGCCAAGGCCGAGCGCGACATGCAACGCGCCAGCATCCAGGAGGAGCGTGAGCGCGAGCGTGCCAACCGCGCCGCCCAGGTGGCCGGCCTGCGTGATGATGGCGGATCGAAGCTGAACACCGCCATCGATGCCATGACCCGCCGCGCCAATGAGGCCCGCGCAAATGCCGAAGCGGCGCGAATGAAGGCCCAGGCCCTGGGCGATCTGTCGCGGAAGTCCGCCGATGATATGGGCGATGCCGATATCCAGGCGGCCCTGGCCGCCGTGGGCAAGGGCGGGGCACCCGCCCTGTCGGTGCAGGAACGTTTGGCCCGCCTGAAGGGTCCGTCGCCCGCCGCCGCCCCGCTGGCCATCACCGACAAGTGGAGCAAGTAGGGCCGCAACGCCCCTGACTGCAACCGTTACCCGCCACCATCGCCATCCGGGCCGCCATGACCGACCAACAGCGCAAACGCCGCCGTTCCGCCCATGTCTCCACCCTGCTTGTCGGGGGGGCGGCGGCCCTGATGCTGTCGGGCTGCGGCGGCGATGACGTGCAGGAGACAGAGGCCCGCATCTTCCCGACGGTGGAGGCGTGTCTGGTGGAGTTCAGCCAGCAGGAATGCAACAGCGCCTTTGAACAGGCCAAGCAACTGCACCTGCAATCCACCCCACGCTTCGACACGGCTGCGGCGTGCGAGGCCAGTATGGGCAATGGTGCCTGTCAGCCCATGGTCCTGTCGCAGCCGGATGGCAGCCTGAGCAACGTCTTCGTGCCGGCCCTGATGGGCTTCATGCTGGCCAAGGCCTTGCAGCCGCCCCCGCAATATGGCGCTGGCTATATCGGGGCCGGCGGCGGTTACTATTACCCGCGCCCCATCTATATCGACCGTGACGGGTTCATGTATAGCGGTCGCGGTAGCCTGGGCCGCGCCCCGGTCAGCCGCGACAGCTTCACCCAGGGCAAGACTGGCTTTGGCATGAAGACCGAGGTACGGGGCAAGTCGGCGCAGGTGGGGACCACCACCAAATCCACCAGCCGCGGCGGCTTTGGCAAATCGTCGGCCCGGTTCGGCGGCGGCGGTTCCTGACCACAGATCCTCGTCCCCTTACCGTCCAGCACCCATCAGCACAGCGGATAGCGCCATGCATCGCCAATCCATCCGACCGCGTCCCGATTGGAAAGCCCGCATGGAAGCGCTGGGCTTTGATTTCCACACCATCCCAACCGACGAGGACCCAAGCGGCGTCTATTGGGATGAGAGTGCCTGCTGGGTATTCAGCGAGGCGGAGATCGATCTGCTGGAAGAAGCAGGCAACGAGTTGCACAAGATGTGTCTGGCCGCCGCCAAGCGCATCATCGATGAACGGCTCTATCCGCTGCTGAACATCCCCGCCCATTCCATCCCCGCCATCGAAGCGTCCTGGCAGCGCCATCAGCAAGGCCAGGAATTCTCCCTTTATGGCCGTTTCGATCTCGCCTATGGCGGGGCGGGGCACGGCGATGGAATGCCCAAGTTGCTGGAATATAACGCCGACACGCCCACGGGCCTCTATGAGGCGGCGGTAGCGCAATGGGCCTGGCTGGAGGATGTATTCCCCGACGGGGACCAGTTCAATTCCATCCATGAGGCCCTGGTCGATCAGTGGAAGGCCCTGCTGCGCGCCGACCGTCTGCTGGCCGATGACAGCGACCGGCGCGGCGAGTGGGAGGCGGGGCGCGCCCTGCACCTGACCTGCGCCATGCCGCATACGGAGGATGAGGGCACGCTGCGCTATCTCCAGGACACGGCCATTGAGGCCGGGCTGGCGACCAAGAGCATTGCCCTGTCCGACATCGGCTGGACAGAGGAGCAGGACCACCTGAACCGCCGCACCCGTAGCTATTTCACCGACCTGGAGGAACAGGAGATCAAGTGCCTGTTCAAGCTGACCCCCTGGGAATGGCTGGTGGCCGATGATTTCGGCGGCAACCTGCTAACCCTGACACAGCGCAATGATATCCGGGTCGTGGAACCAGCCTGGAAGATGCTGCTGTCCAACAAGGGGCTGCTGGCGGTTCTGTGGGAAATGTACCCACACCACCCCTATCTGGTGGAAGCACATTTCGACCGCCGGGCCTTTGCCGCCGGTACCCGCGTGGTGGCAAAGCCACTGCTGGGCCGGGAAGGCGCCAATATCAGCGTCGTCACGATGGGCCCCGATGGCCGCCCCACCACCCGCGAACTGGACGTGGCTGGACCTTATGGCGAAGAGGGCTATGTCTATCAGGCCTGGTCGCCGGTGGTGTCGGCGCGGGGGCCGGACATCAAGGGCGTGACGCGTGACCATCATGCCGTGATCGGCGCCTGGATGGTGGGCGATGAATGCCGGGGTATCGGTATCCGTGAGGACAGCACCGCCGTCACCCGCGACACATCCCGCTTCGTGCCGCATCGGTTTGAGTGAGGGCTGGCGGCAGGGTCAGGGTGGCTGGGTCGTATCAGGCACAGACCCACACCCGGAGCATGCCCATGCAGAGCCGCCGTCTGTTTCTGTCCAGCCTTGCCGCCGGCCTGTTGCTGCCGTTTCCCACCGCTGTCGCCCTGCCCGTCGATCCGACATCGCCGGACCTGCCGCGGGTGACGGCGCTGATAAAGGATGCCATCCGCCGGCATCGGCTGGACGGGGTGGCGGCCATCGCGCATCAGGGGGAGCGCGTGCTGTATCGCGGCTATTTCGGCGATATCGGTCCCGGCACCGCCATTGATGTGGCGTCGGCCAGCAAATGGGTGGCGGGGCTTGTGATCATGGCGCTGGTGGGCCAGGGGCGGCTGCGGCTGGACATGACCTTGGCTGATGCCGGGCTGGTCAGCACTGGGCCAAAAGCCGGCATCACGCTGGCTCAGTTAATGAGCCATACCTCGGCCCTGCCGGACACCGGCCCCTTCTGGCAGGATCGCCGCTATCCCACCCCGCAGGCGGCGGCGGCAAAGCTGACGGATATGGACCTGATCGGAGAACCTGGGCAGGTCTTCGCTTATGCCGGGGTGTCGATGGAAGTGGCGGCGTTCATGGCCGAACAGGCGGGCGGGGCTGATTGGAACAGCCTGTTCCGCCGTCTGATTGCCGACCCGCTGGGCCTGTCGCCCGCCTGTCGCTGGGGCGACCGCTGGGGGGTGGCCGGTGGGTTGATCGCCAGCCCAGACGATTTCGAGCGGATTCTGCTGCTGATTGCGCGGCAGGGCGTGATGGCAGACGGGCAGCGCCTGTTGCCGGCAGACATCTTCCCGGTCATGGAGCATGACCAGATCGGGGACGCCCGGCGCAAGCAACAGCCAAACGCTGCCGCAGCCATGCAGGGTTACGGCATTGGCATGTGGTGCGAACAGCGAGAGGCCGGCGGTGCCTGCCCCACGATCTCCAGCCCTGGCTATTTCGGTACCTGGCCGCGTATCGACCGCAGCCGCGACCTCACCATTCTGCTGATGGTGAAATCGCGCCTGCGCACGGTCATTGATGACTGGCAAGCGATTATCCAGGCACTGAGCAGCGCGGCAGCGCCCGGATAATCGGGAGTGTCAAAGCTGCCGACCGGTGCCATCTGTGCTGGCAAAGACACTGTGCAGGAACCACAGAATGAAGGTGGCCAGCAGCATGAAGCCACCCCATTGACGACTGACGGTCATGACACCGCCCGCCGCAAGCAGGGCGGTGGCGTAGAAGAACAGAGACTTTTTCATGATTAAGGACTTTCCGGCATGAACGCAGGGGTGGGCATCGGCCACGCGTGCCCTGCGCATTCAAAGATCAGGATGGATCAGACGGAAAGTTCGGTGGGCGGACCGGTCGGCATGCGGGCGGCATGGCCAGCGCGGGCCATGACAGGCCCCATGATAACCGGCGGCAGGGACGATCTGTCCAGGGCAACCGGGACCGGCATCCAGGGTGGGCTGGCCGCCACGATCTTGACCGGCGGTGGGTCATCCCCGCCAGACAGATCGGCACGGCGCTGCCCATCAGGCAAGGCGGCCAGCGCGGCCGGCGCCTCCGACAGGGTGGCGCGCAGACCGGGACCACTGGCCGTCAGTCCTTCGCGCGCCCGATCCCCCTCACCCCCGCCCAGCCCGGCCAGAACGCCGGCACAGGCAAGCAGCACCAGCAGAGTCAGCGCCTTTACCCGGTCAGACCATTGGCCGATGGCCCCGCGCGGGCGCGGGTCGGCAAGGTCAGAGTGCGGGTGGGCGGGATCGGTCATGACGTCAAGATGGGGGGTGGCGGGGCCGGACGCAAGGCCCGGCTTCAATCGTCGCGCGCCATGGCAATGCCCTGCTGCAACGCCTCACCCATCCGGGCGGCCTTGTCACGCAGGAAGGCGGCGGCAGGCGGGGTGAACAGCCGGTCCGTGCTTTGTGCGAACAAGTCCAGCCAGCGCTGGAAATGCGTGGCATCCAGGCCGGGAATGCCCGCATGCACCTGCATGGGTCGGCCCCCATATCGCCCCGTGCCCATGGTCACCGACGACCAGAAATCATGTACCCGGTGCAGATGGGCGGCCCATTCCTCATCCCCATCCCCCACCATGGTCTGGAACAGGGGCCCCAGCAGCGGGTCCAGGCGGGCAGCGGCATAGAATTCGATGAGCAGCACTGTCAGGCTGTCATCATCGATGCGGGCATAGGGCGGGCGGGTGGTTATCATGACACGATCCTAACCCGCCGCGATTTCCCCCAGCTTTGTCCGCGCGGACGGTTTGCGTTGCGCGTTGCGCTTGCCTACAATCAGCGGAACAACAAACGGATGCATCCATGCCCCGCGGCGATCTGTTCTCCCCGCTCGACCCTTTCCAGACCGGCCGGTTGCAGGTCGACGATGTTCATAACCTTTACTGGGAACAGAGCGGCAATCCCGATGGCGTGCCCGTGCTGTTCCTGCATGGCGGGCCGGGGGCCGGTGCCTCGCCCACCCATCGCCGGTTTTTCGATCCCACCTTCTACCGCATCATCATCCTGGACCAGCGCGGGGCCGGTCGTTCCACACCGCTGGGCGACCTGCGCAATAATGATATCCCACATCTGGTGGGGGATCTGGAGGCGCTGCGCGCGCATCTGGGCATCGACCGCTGGATGGTGTTCGGCGGTTCATGGGGTTCCACCCTGTCCATCGCCTATGCGGAGGCGTATCCCGACCGGGTGATCGGCCTGGTGCTGCGCGGCATCTTCCTGATGCGCCGGTCGGAGATCGACTGGTTCCTTTACGGGATGAAACAGATATTCCCGGAGGCGTGGAACCATTTCAACGCCTATATCCCCGTGGCCGAACGCAATGATCTGCTGGAAGCCTACTGGAAGCGACTGACCCACCCCGACCCGGCCATCCATCTGCCCGCCGCGCGGGTGTGGAGCATGTATGAAGGGTCCTGCTCGACCCTGATGCCCAGCCCGGAACTGGTTTCCGCCTCGGGTGAGGATAACCACGCCCTGGGGCTGGCGCGGATTGAGGCGCATTACTTCCGCAACAATATGCTGGACCCGGAAGACAAACTGCTGCGCGATATCCGGGCCATTCGGCATATCCCGGCCGTCATCGTGCAGGGCCGCTACGACATTGTCTGCCCCATCCGCACGGCCGACGAATTGCACCGAGCGTGGCCGGAAGCCGATTATATCATCGTGCCGGATGCCGGCCACAGCGCCATGGAACCCGGCGTCCGCATGGCCCTGGTGCAGGCGACAGAGCGCTTCAAGACCCTGCGGTAGGATGGAAGGCCGGTCCGCTCCAGCTAGGTTTTGAGCGCTTCCACCGCCGCCCGCAGCAGGGTAATTTCCTCCTGCTGTCGGCGCAGTAGGGCTTCGAGCTCATCTGTGCGCAGCCGGTCCAGTTTTTCATGCAGGGCCATGATTTCAAGTTCGGCCTTCAGGTTGACCTCGTAGTCCATGTTGGCCTGGGCCCGGTCTTTGGCAGCCTGCCGGTTCTGCGACATCATGATGATGGGGGCCTGTACCGCCGCCAGGGTGGACAGCATCAGGTTCAACAGGATGAACGGGTACGGGTCCCAGGCGAAACCCCAGAAGGCGGCATTCAGCCCCATCCACACCGCCATGACCAGGGCGAAGGCGATCACGAAACTCCACGAGCCGCCCACCGTCGCCACCTTGTCGGCCAGACGGTCGCCAAAGGTCATGCTGGCTTCAAACTCGGAATGGCTGTTGCGGGAAATGGCGCGGCGATGGGCAATGCGGGACAGGACCCGGCGTTCCCGCTCGCTCAACACCGTTTCCCCCTGGGTCAGAAGCTGTTCGGCCAGCAGGCGGATTTCGTCGTTCATCCCTCTGCGTCTCCCCCGCCGCCGGCGGACCACTCCTTGATCCGGGCCAAGTGGGCGTAATCGGTATATTTGGGGGCCCAGGCAGGGCGCGGCTGGCTGTGATAGGGCATGTCGGGATCATCGAACTGATGGATCAGGTCCAACAGGCCTTCGCGCGCTTCCACCGCCAGGGCCGCCGGGTCCTCCTTCAACATCTGGATGGTGCCTGCGGGATCGCCCCCCGACAGGCGCCAATATTCCAGCCCTTCCACAGGGGCCGGCTTCACATGCTCAAACCCGCCGCCGCTGGCGATCAGCGCCTCAAGCGGCAATTGCGGGGCCTTGCCAAGCCGCACCTCCTTGCCCGTGGGCGGGGTACCAGTCTTGTAATCAATGAGGACCAAGCCGCCAGTGGGCGTGCGGTCGATGCGATCGGCCTTGGCTGTCAGGATGAAGTCGCCGCCAGGACCGGGCAGGGTGATGCGGCCCGTGACCTCTGTGGCCAGCGGCTTGATGGTACGTCGCCGCTCCGTCTCCTGCGCGACGAACCATTCCGCGACCCGCTCAAAACGTGGCCACCAGAAGGCGGCGACACCCGGCTGGTCCAGCAGGTCGCCAAAGGCCCCGCGCCCGATAGCGATCAGTTCGCCCAGCGGGTCCGGCGGCAACATGTCGGGATAGTGGCTGACGAACAGATCCAGTGCCCTGTGGATGATCTCCCCCCGCTCCGCCGCCCCCGGATCGGCATCAATGGGGTCCAGGGCGGACAGGTCCAGCACCTTGGCCGCATAGATAGCATAGGGGTCGCGCATCCAGGTTTCGATCTGGGTGACCGACAGCTTGCGGGGGCGGGCCGACAGGGGTGGCTTCGGGGCGGGAGCAAGGCAGGGGCGCACCTGTGCCGGGCGGTCCAGCGCCTGCCACAGGCCGCGCCAGTAATCGCCATCCGCCTCAATCCGCCCGCGCAGACCCGCCTTGTCCAGCACGGTATCCAGCCGCAACAGCCAGCGTGACGGCACCGTTGGCGTGCCCTCCACCCGTTCCGACCGCGTCAGGTACAAGGTCTTCGCCCCGCACGAGGTGGCGAAATCGTGGGCTGCCTGTCCCACCATACGCTCTGGCGCGGGCAGGCCGAAATCCCGGCGCATGGGGCGCGACATCCAGGGGTCGGGCGGCGGGGCGGGGGGCCATGTCCCCTCATTAAGCCCGGCCAGGACCATCACGTCAAACTGCTGCAACCGAGCCTCCATCAGGCCCAGCACATGCAGGCGCGGATGCAGACCGAAGGCGGAGCGCACGGCCTTGCCGGCGATCAGCACCTCCATCAAACCCGCATAATCCTTGCCGCCCAGCGGCGGGTAACCGTCCGCCGCCTCACGCAGTTCATCAATAAACTGGGCGGCGGCCTCTCCATCCTTGTCGCGCCAAAGACGGTCGGACCCGGCCTCCCCCTCCAGTGCCGCCAGCGCCTCGGCGGCACCGATATGCAGGCGCAGCCAGTCGGACAGGGGGCGCTCCTCGCCATCGGCCACCGCCGCCGCAAGGCTGCCCATGGCAGCATCCAGCCGGTCCACCATAGTCAGCAGGTCGTCGCGGATGCTGGGGTTGGTGATGCGGCGACGCTTTTCGGCGGCGTCCGATGCCATGAAGCGGATGGCGTGGCGCAACCCTTCCAAACCGGCGGGTGGGCGGGGGCCGCGCAGGATGGCGGTTTCCAGCAACCGCGCCTGCCGCCGCAACTGCCCTGCCGGCCAGCCGGCCCCGGCCATCGGGTGTTTCAGCAGCGACAGTAACGGGATCGGTGCCCCCTGTACCGCCGTATCCATGATCAGACGCAGATAGGACCCGACCGGTGTCTGGGCCAGGGGGCGGCCTGCGCTGTCATCCACACGGATGTCCCAGCGGCGCAGTTCGGTGGCAACGCGGCGGGCCAGATTGCGGTCAGGCGTGACCAGGGCCGCCGTCTGTCCCGGCATTTCCAGCGCCTGACGCAGGATCAGGGCGATGATGCCGGCCTCTTCCTGTGGTGTTGCGGCATCGATGCGGGTCAGGCCGGAAAGGGCGCTGGGGTCTAGGTCGCCCAGATCACGCCAAGCCTCCGTGGTGCCGGCGGGGCGCAGCGCCTCTGCAATCAGGGCCGTGCGGGCCGGCGGGCAGGACGGGGCGACACCGGCGGCAAGGGTCCAGTCCGGCACCTGATCGCGCGTCACGCCGATGCGGTCGATCAGTTGCTTCAGGCCGAATTGCGGGTGGGCATCGTCCAGCGCTTCCCACGTTGCATCATCACAATCCCGGTCTAACCCCGGCAGCACTACCGATCCGGTGGGCAGGCGTGCAATGGTGGCCAACAATTCGGATGTCGCGGGGATTGAGCCGGTGGAGCCGGCGGCAATGATCGGATGGGCGGGCGGTGCCGCGCGCAGCGCCGCCGCATAGGCCAGCAGGCGGTTATTGCGTTCCTGTGCCGGGTCCACGGCCCCTTCGGCAGCCAGGATCGCCGGCCATTGGTCAACGATGATCGACAGGAAGGACAGGGTCACCTGCCAATGTTCGGCATAATCATCGGGAACCAGGGCATGCAGCCGGTCGAACCCCACCATTTCCGTCTGCGTCTGGTCCAGCAGTTTGGCTAGTTCACGCGCCAGCCGCGCCGCCTGTGCGCGGGTCTTGGCAAACCGGTCGCCGGCGGCGGCGATGGCGCGGGCCAGCAGCAATTGCCGGCGCAAGGGTGCGATGGCGGGGGGCAGGTCCAGGCCGCCGGCCTTGCCCGTCACCCCATCCATCATCAGCGATACTTCGTCCCCATCGACATCGCCCAGCGGCGCCATCCGGGGCAGCAGGATGGGTCGCCCGCCTGACAGGCGCAAAAACGCCTCCCGCAGCGATCGGACGGCGCGGGCCGTGGGCAGAAGCACGGTGAACCGGTTCAGCGCCAGCGCATCCCCGCCCGCCTGTTCCCAAAGGCCCGCCGCCAGCGCATCGACAAAGGGCAGGTTGGGCGCCAGGGTGAAGACGCTGGCGGGCGGCGGGGTAGGGGCCATCAGGGCACGACCTCGCGGCTGGCCGGGGCCTGAAGATGGCTGTCGACCAGCGGCACCGCATTGGGTGTGCCGACATGGTACCAGTTGCCCTCATGCCGGACACCGAACAGGCGTCCCGCTGCCTCTGCCCGCTGCCACAGCAGCAGGTTTGAAAAGGCACCGTCGGGCGAGCCAGCAAACTGTGCTGCCGTCATGATCGACACGCCGGCCATCACGAACGGCGATACTTCCAGGTCCGGGCGCTGCGACAGGCGGCCATCGGGGTCCATCAGGTAATCGCCGCGTCCGTCATAACCGATGGCGCTGGGCGTCGGTGTGACCAGCAGCAGGCTGTCCATCAGCTCCGGGTTCCAGGCAGCGGCCAGCCGCTTCAGCGCCGGCACCGGCCCGTCCAGCCAGACGATATCGGCATTGACCACAAAGAACGGATCGTCGCCCAGCAGCGGCAAGGCATGCTTCACGCCACCGCCCGTTTCCAGCTGCGTCTCTTCGCGCGACAGGGTCAGTTTCAGGTTGCGGCGGGGGTTCGCCTCAAGGTGCGCAGCGATCTTATCGGCAAGCCAATGGGCGTTCACCACCGCCTCTTCCACGCCGACGGCTTCCAGCCGGTCCAGGGCGTGGTCCAGCATGGTACGGCCACCGACGGTCACCAGCGGCTTGGGCGTTTCCAAGGTGATCGGGCGCATGCGCAGGCCCAGACCGGCCGCCAGCACCATCGCCCGCTTGGGCATGAAAGACATCGAACTCACTCCAATTCTATCAACGTCCCAGAATATGCGGTACGGCACCGTCAGGGGGCAAATGTTGATCCGTGAAACTTTGTAATGGCGACAAGAGCGGGTGCGCGATGGCCGTCCGGAACTGTCTCCAGACGCGGGACAGGAAGGCCAGTTGCTTGGCCTTACCCCCGCCCGCCGCCAGCTGCGCCACGCGGCCCAGGATGCGGGCGTGGCGCATGGCCCCCATCACGGCGTAACTGGCCAGGAAAGCATCGCGCGACAGGCTGGGCATGGACACCAGATAGCGGTCGATCATCGCCGCCTGGATATCGTCCGGCACATCGCGCCGCGCATCCTGCAACAGCGACAACAGATCATAACTGACCGGCCCGATACCCCCATCCTGCACATCCAGCAGGCCACAGGCCCGCACGCCCCGACGGTCCAGCAGCATCAGGTTGCCGGGGTGATAATCGCGCAGCAGCAGACTGTCCGGCACGATGCCCAGCACATGGGTGAGCACCCTCACCCAGGCCTCATCTAACGCCCGCCGTCCGGCCGGGGTCAGTGGATTGCCTGCCGCATCCAGATAGGCATCGCCAAACAGCGCCACCTGTTTGGTGAACAGGGTCAGGTCATAGCGCTGCACATCCGGGGCGGTGCCGGGATCAAAGCGTTGATGCAGATGCGACAGGACGTCGGTCGCGACACCGTAAAGCGGCCAGGGATCGTCCCCGCGTTCCAGGAGGGCAGCGAAACTGTCATCCCCGAAATCTTCCAGCAGCAGCAGGCCCTGGCCCTGATCCTCCGCAAAGATCACGGGCGCTGACAGCTCCACATCGCGCAGCAGGCCGCAAAGCCGCACAAAGGGTGCCACCTGCCCCACCCCATCACCCGCCGCATCCATCAGGATGGTCTTGGCCCCGTCGGCTTGTATCAGCCGTTCATAGCGGCGGGTGGACCAGTCGGCCCCCATGGCGACCCGTACCGCGTCGCCCCAGCCGGCCGTGGCCAGGAAGCCGATAATCACGTCCTCACGCATCACACTCATATCCCCGCCACGCGTTCTTCCCAGGCACCATGGCCCGTAATGACCACCTGCCGCGCCGTCGGCCCGTCCAGCGTCAGTTGCACATCCAGCCGGTCACGCGGCAGCAGCGGCCCCAGTCGTTCCGGCCACTCGACAAGGGCGCAGGCGTCGCGCGCCTCCTCCCACCCCAGTTCCACCACCTCCCCCGGATCGGTCAGGCGGTACAGGTCGAAATGCCAGATGGCGGGCGTCAGATGCTCATAGGTCTGGACCAGGGTGAAGGTCGGGCTTGGCACCTCCTCCGCCTCATCGCCAGCGAGATGGCGGATCAGGAACCGGGCGAGCGCCGTCTTACCGGCACCCAGGTCACCGCGCAAGGTCACCACATCGCCGGCCCGCAGATGCGGGGCCAGACGTGCCGCCAGCGCCTTGGTCGCGGCCTCATCGGCAAGGGAAAGGGTCAGGGTCATTCGAAGTGGCTTTCCAGGATCATGCCCCCAGACTCCGACAAAAGACCCCCGCACCGCAAGGGGCGACGCAATCCCGCATCCGCGCATCCGCACTTGCCATCGCGCGTGAAACGCGGCACCAAACCCGCCTGTTGTGATGTCCGCCCGATGGGGAGCGTTTGCATGTCGTCCGAGAACAGCCATTCCACCGATGTCGTCATCATTGGCGCGGGTCCCGTGGGCCTGTTTGCCGTGTTTGAATGCGGCATGTTGAAGATGCGCACCCATGTGGTGGATGCGCTCGACATGGTGGGTGGGCAATGCGCGGCGCTGTACCCGGAAAAGCCGATCTATGACATCCCCGCCCACCCGGCCATTGATGGCGCGGATCTGATCGACAAGCTGGCCGAACAGGCCGCCCCCTTCAACCCCACCTATCATTTGGGCCAGCAGGTCACGACCTTGACCCGAACCGATGCCGGCTGGCGCGTGGGCACCGACAAGGGCACGATCATCGACGCCAAGGCCGTGATCATCGCGGCGGGCGTCGGTGCCTTCGGCCCCAACAAGCCGCCGCTGGACGGTCTGGAGGCCTATGAAGGGACGGGCATCTTCTATCTGGTGAAGCGGCGGCAGGATTTCGCAGGCAAGCGCATTGTCATTGCCGGCGGCGGCGACAGTGCCGTTGACTGGGCCAATTCCCTGTCGGAAGTGGCCGCCCATGTCATGGTCGTCCATCGCCGCCCCAAATTCCGCGCCGCCCCCGAAAGCGTGTCCCGCCTGGATGCGCTGGTGAAGGAAGGCAAGGTGGAAATGGTGGTGCCGTACCAGCTTTCCGGCCTGGAGGGCACGGACGGCAAGCTGACGGGCGTGCGCGTCGCCGACCTGGATGACAATGAAAAGGTGCTGGACGCCGACGTCCTGCTGCCCTTCTTCGGCCTCGCCATGAACCTGGGGCCCATCGCCGATTGGGGCCTGGATATGGAAAAGGGCCATATCCTGGTCGATCAGCGCACGCTCGCCACGTCGGCCCCCGGCATCTTCGCCATCGGCGATATCGCGCATTATCCGGGCAAGTTGAAGCTGATCCTTTGCGGGTTCAGCGAGGCGGCGATGGCCGCGCACGCGGCGCATGGGCTGGTCCACCCTGACCATGTGCTGCACTTTGAGTATTCGACCAGTAAGGGTCTGCCGGGCGCCTGACCCCCGTCAGTCGGGGCGGTGCAGGAACCCCTTCGTCACCCGCACCGCCTCGGCCAGCCCCACTTTCCGCACCTCCACGCCATCGGGGAAGGCGCCGATCAGGCGGGATGGCATCATTGGGTCCAGCAGCACGAACACGCCCTGATCGTCGGCGCGGCGGACCAGCCGACCAAAGGCCTGACGCAGGCGCAGGCGGGTGATCATGTCGTCAAAGCCGCGACGGCCCGCGATTTTGTCGAAATAGTTCCGCCGTGCCTTGTGCAGGATGTCGGGCCGGGGCCAGGGAACCCGATCGAACACGATCAGGCGCAGGGAGCGGCCCGGCACATCCACGCCGTCGCGCACGGCATCGGTACCCAACAGACAGGCATCCTCCTCGCCCCGGAAAATATCCACCAGGGTGGGCACATCCATGCCGTCCAGATGCTGGGCCAGCAGGGGGATGCCCGCTTCCTCCAGCGGTTCGGCGATGCGTTCATGAACGGCGCGCAGCCGCTGAATGGCCGTGAACAGGCCCAACCCGCCACCGCCCGCCGCCAGAAACAGCTCTCTATAGGCCGCCGCCACCTGTCCCAGATCATCCTTGCGCACGTCGTTCACCACCAGCACGCGGGTCTGGCTGGCATAATCAAACGGGCTGGGCACGGCGGCGCGCAGCGCCGTGGCCCCCATATGCACGGTGCCGGTGCGCAGGTGTGCTGCATGCCAATCCTGCTCCATATCGCCGGTGCCATCGGTCAGGGTGGCGCTGGTCAGAACCAGACCATGGGCGACGGTGCCAACGGTGTCGGCAAAGGGGATGGTAGGGTCGACCCAGTGGCGATACATGCCCAGATCGAAATCGCGCCCCTCCACCCGCTCCACCCCGAACCAATCGACGAATTTGCGCGGCGTTTCGTCCTTCAGGCTTTGCAGCATCAACCGCCAGCCATTGACCTCATTCTGCGCGCGGCGCTTGCAGGCCCGCGCCACACTGTCCATGCGGCGGCGGGTTTCGGCCTCCAGCTCGTCGCTTTCCTCGTCCAGCATCTCCTTCAACCGGTCCGCCAGCTTTTCCAGCGGCGTGGCGAGCTTCAGCAGGGCGATGTCCAGTTCCACGGCCAGATCGACCAAACCGTCCGCCACGGGCTTGCAGTCGGTTTCCAGGCTGTAGGGATTATCCACACCCTGGGCGCGGGCATAGACCTGCCCGCGCACCCCGGTCAGGAACGCCTCCAGCGGGCCCTTGACCTCTCCGCCATGGATACGCTGCGACCATGCTTCACCGGGCAGGATCTGGGCTGCTTGCTGTATCTCTTGCAGCAGTTCGAGCGAGACCTTGTCGCCGCCAACCAGATCCTCCACCCGGCGGCGCAGGCCCCTGGCGCGGCTGCGACCCGACACCTCGGCCCCCAGCAGCCAGCGGCGCAACTCTGCCGCCTCCGCCGCCGTCAGATGGCCGGCAAAGGCATTGTCGGCGGCGTCAAACACATGATGCCCCTCGTCAAACACATAACGGGTGGGAACATAGGCATCGTCACCACCGCCCAGCGCCGCCTGCACCATGACCAGGGCATGGTTGGCGACCACGATGTCGGCCTTGCGCGCCCGTCTGACCGATTTCTCGATGAAGCAGCGCGAATAGTGGGAGCAGGCATTATAGACGCACTCACCGCGCCGGTCGGCCAGGCCCATGGTGCGGCCCTTGCCCAGAATATCGACCAGCCAACCCGGAAAATCCCCGCCCGCCATGTCGCCATCCCGCGTAGCCGCCGCCCAGCGGGCCATCAGGCCGATGGCATTGGCATAGGCGGGCTGGGTATGGGCGACGTTGGCGGCTTCTTCCAGGTTCAAGAGGCAGAGGTAATTCTCCCGCCCTTTGCGCACCACCACCCGTTTCGCCTTCACCGCCGGATCGGGATGCAGCCGGTCTAATTCCTTGTCGATCTGCTGCTGCAGCTGACGTGTATAGGTGGAAATCCAGACCGGCCCGCTGTTCTTTTCCGCCCAGACGGTGGCGGGGGCCAGGTAGCCCAGCGTCTTGCCCACGCCCGTCCCGGCCTCGGCCAGCACCACATTGGGCACGCCCTGTTCATCGCGCGGGGTAAAGGCGCTGGAGACGGCACTGGCATAGTCGGCCTGCTGCGGACGGGGTTCGGCACCGGCCCCGCTGCCCACCAGTTCGGCCAAACGCCACCGCGCCTCTGCCGGTTCGACAGGGATATGGCCGGGCGGCGGTTCTGGTGCCTCGGCCTGCCATTCCTTCAGATGGTTCCACACCATCAGACCGCGCCGTGCCCGCCCGTCGCCGGGACCATGCGGCAGGCCCAGCGCCGCCATCACCGATGGCGCCCAGGACCAGCCGGCCTGTCCCATGAACCAACCGATACCGGCGGCATCCGACAGTTCGCGGCGTTGCTTGCGCTTCTCCCCGTCCGGCTCCGGGCGGTTATTCTCGGCAAGTTCGGACAGCAGGGCACGGGCACTGTCGATCAAGGACAGGGCCTCTGCCTCCGGATCGGCGGGGACCGGCTGTCCCGTCGCCTCGGCCAGACCCTTGGGCGTGGGCAGGCAGAAGCGTGCCGGCCGCACAAAGGCGAACAGCTCCAGAAGATCGAACGGATCAGCCATCCGTTCGGTGCGCAGCCGCCGTCCCACGGCTCGAGCATGGGCCAGGATCACGCTTTCGTGACGCAGACGGTACGCCGCCTCGTCATGAGGGATCAGGTCCACCTCACCATCGGGCGTCACCCAGGTGACACCGCGTGCCCCCACCACAATGGCCGGCGCATCAGGCAGCAGCAGGCGCGGGGGCGCTGTTCGCACAGACGACGGGGCGTCTGGCGCCTTGTCAGTGCCGGGCCGGCGGAAGGGGACAATCTCGCTCATGGCGGCGGAGTATAGGCAAGTCCCGCCGCCATGCATCAACAAAACGGGAACATGACCAATCCGTTAGCGTGGCAGCAACCGATCCAGCGCCTCCGCCACGGCCGTCATGCTGGCAAGGTTGGGGTGATATGGCGCCATACCGGTTGGGGCAGGATAGCCGTTCATCCAGGGCTCCACGCCGCAGGCACTATGCTCGCGCGACAGATCCGACGCCTTCAGCAACAAGGCACCGGCCTGTTTTGCCGCGGTCGCCGTCAACTCGCGGACATGTCGGTCTGTCTCGCGCAACCGATCGGCATCGGCCACCGGCAAGGGCGTGGCAGCACAGGTACCGGACGGAGGCAGAACGGAGACATAGTCGACAAAGACCAGGATGGCCTTGGGCGCGCGACGCCGCACCTCTGACGCGATCCGGTCCAGGGACCCGGCCAGATGCTGGAATCCCGCCTCATCTGGCCAGGATGGCGCGCTGCATCTGTCTGTCGGCTGCCCCTTCTCGGCTGCGACGACACGGCAGGAAATCGAGATCATGTTGCCGATATAGCGGACATCATTGCCGCCGATGGTCAGGGTGACCAGCCTTGTGTCGGGAGTGATGGCCGCCACCTGCGCCGGCAGCTCGTTCCAACCATCCAGCACGGCGCCCGTGGTGGCCCCCGAACAAGTGGCGTCCACCAGGGCCAGTCCACGTTTCGACGCGAGTTGATGTGCATAATTATGCGTCGATCGGGTGCAACGGGACGGCGCACCGGCGACATAGGGCGGAAGACCGGGTCCGGCCGCAAACGAACTTCCCATGGCCACATAGGCCGCACCCGGCGGTAGAGCCGGTTCACGACCCGCGCAGGCAGTCAGAAGCAAGGGTAACAGGGCAAGCAGGCTATAGCGCATGGGCAGATTCCGGACAGAAACAATGGCCCATGCTGCCAGAGCAAGGCCCAGTTCCCAATGCCGGGAAACCGGGCCAACCGCACAATGAACACGTTCAGGGATCAGGCTGCCCGGATGCCGGACAGGAAGCTCTCCACCTGGCTTTTCATGACATCGGCCTGCTCGCCCAACTCGCGGGCCGCACCCAGGACCTGAGTGGCAGAGGCACCGGTCTCTCCCGCCGCCTGGGTCACGCTGGCGATGTTGGATGAGACCTCACGGGTGCCAAGGGCCGCCTGCTGCACATTCCGGCTGATTTCAAGGGTCGTGGCGTTCTGCTGTTCCACGGCGGCGGAGATGGTGGCCATGGCTTCATTGATCTGCGCGATGGTGCCGGTGATGGAACCGATGGCCCCAACCGCTTCACCCGTCACGGCCTGCATCGACTGGATCTGCTGCGCGATTTCTTCGGTGGCCTTGGCCGTCTGGTTGGCCAAGCTCTTGACCTCCGAAGCAACGACAGCAAAGCCCTTGCCGGCCTCCCCGGCACGCGCCGCCTCAATGGTGGCGTTCAGGGCCAACAGGTTGGTCTGGCTGGCAATCTCGCTGATCAACTGGACCACCGTCCCGATGCGCTGCGCGGCATCGGCCAGGGTCTGCACCGTGTCATTGGTGCGGGCGGCCTGGCTGGCGGCGTTGTCGGCCACCTGGGTGGAATGCACCACCTGACGGGAGATTTCCTGGATGGAGCTGGCCATTTCCTCCGCCGCCGATGCGACCGTCTGCACATTGGCGGCGGTCTGGTCGGCTGCACTGGCGGTCGCGGTGGCCTGGGCGCGGGTTTCCTCGGCAATGGCGGTCATGCCCTGGGCCGTGGCATCCAGCTGGCTGGTGGCGCCGGCGACGCTGCCCAGGACGGCGGTCACCTCGGCATCGAAACGGGCGATCAGCCCCTCCACAACCTCCGTCCGGCGCAGCTTCGCCTCCTGCTCGCGCGTCTGTTCAGCGGCCAGTTCATCCGTTCGGATGGCGTTCTGGCGGAACACCTCCAGCGCGCGGGCCATGCCGCCCACCTCGTCCTGACGCTCCAGTCCGTCGATCTGGATGCTCTTATCGCCACCGGCCAGCAGGCCCATCTGGTCCGTCATAGCGCGGATGGGACGGGCGATGGCACCGGCCAGCGACAGGCCGGCCACGATGGCGATAATCAGCGACCCAACGGCCCCCGCAATGGTGGCGATATTGGCCGTGGAGAAGGCATTGATCAGACCGGTGCGACGGCTCTCCAGCAGGTTGCGCTCTATATTCTGGGCCTCTTCCACCTTGGCCCGGATCGCATCCATTCGGTTCTTGCCGGTGCCGGCGGCTGCGGCGGCACGGGTTGCCTCCCGCGTGTCAGGGTCCTTCATGCCGGCAATCATCGGTTCCGCGACCTCGCGGTTCCATGCATCCGACGCTTCCTTGATCTCGCGCAGGCGCGCCTGCTGTTCGGGATTATCCTTGGTTAGTTCGCTGGCACGGGCAAAACTGGCATCAAAGTTCCGGATACCATTATTGTAGGGTTCCAGAAAGCTGGTATCGGCAGTCAGCATGTAGCCGCGCAGGCCCGTTTCCTGATCCACCTTGGCCGTGGTCAATTGGCGCACCGTGCGCATCACTTCATAGGTGTGGACGGTTTCGGCATTGCCACTTTCGATGAAGGCAAGCTGTGCCCGGTTGATGGTGCCAACCGCCGCAGAGGTCAACACCAGGGCGCCAAAGGCGATCAGCAATTTGCGGGCAATCGAAAGGTCGCGTAGTTTGGTCAGCATGCGATTTCTCCTGGCCACGGTCGATCCGGGCAAAGAAGGAGCGAGACCATCCTTGACAAAGGATAGCGACGGAGAGTTTTTGGGGAAGATTCAGGAAATCCTTTTAACTATCTGCTTAGAATAAAATGCCGCCCTCTTGATCGATTGGATTTTAGATATAACTCACCTTCTCGATTTATTGATTTTCGCCACTGTTTTTTCGGAAGCATTGAAAACAGCTAAATTAGAATTAATGCGTACGCCTCACGCTTCAACCATCCAACTTGCCGGAAGAGGTGTAACTTTCGGGGTAAGACAAGCCTATGCCACCCGGCAGCCTCCACACCGGCCTATAACCGAAGAAAGGCCCGCCGACGGGGACCTTCCAACACCATCATTACAAAGGGGGGGGATGGAAGGGGACGCTGGGCAATCCGGCGGCCCTTGCCAACACGTCAGCCCTGCTCCAGTTCGGCGCCCCAGTACTCGGCGCTGGTCATGGAGGCGGGGAAGGCAGCACCCGGCAAATCCTCACCCGGATCGGCCGCCACCTCGTCTCCGATATCATCGTAGGACAGGAAGTCGCGCCAACTGTCATGCAGGAAGGTGGGCGGGAAATTGCGGCCATTTTCCTGCAGCTCGTACGCTGTGGGGGCGAACGGTTCCTGCATCGGGTGCATACCGCACTGGCTGGGCAGACGGCTGCCCTTAGCCAGATTACAGGCCGAACAGGAGGTGACGACATTGTCCCAACTGGTCCGCCCACCCCGACAGCGCGGGATGACATGGTCGAAGGTCAGTTCATGCGTGGGAAACCAGCGCCCGCAATACTGACAGGTGAACCGGTCGCGCAGGAACACGTTGAAACGGGTGAAGGCGGGCCGGCGCGTGGCGGGCACATATTCCTTCAACGAAATGACACTTGGCAACCGGATCGCCAACTGTGGCGACCGGACCACGCGGTCATAGTGGGAAACGATGTTGACGCGGTCCAGGAACACGGCCTTGACCGCATCCTGCCATGACCAGAGCGAGAGCGGGAAATAGCTGAGCGGACGGAAATCCGCATTCAGCACCAAGGCAGGACACCCATCATAAGGTGGTGACAAGTTGCACCCCCAAGCGCCGTTCCGTCGGTGTTCCCGACCCCCGGAGCCCCGCCTTCTTCCACCCGTCAGGACCCTTTCGGGACCGTCGGCATCGGGCGGCGGACAGGTTGGCGGCAGGCCAGAACGTCGGGCATCTTGATATAACGGCCCGACCCCTTCTGGCAACCCGCCCGGCATGCGTAATCCGCAATTATCACGCGCCTGCAACAGAAACGACACGCAAGCCCTTGTGGTCGCTTGGCTTGTGACCCGCCACCCATTGGGGGTATATGTCGTGAGAGCAGGGGCGCCGCCCCCATCCAGGGTGCCTGTGCATGACTGAACCCGTCCTCCCCGTCATTACCCGATTCGCGCCAAGCCCGACAGGCTTCCTGCATCTGGGCCATGTCCATTCCTGTCTATTCGCCGTGAATGCCGCAAAACAGGCCGGCGGACGTTTTCTGCTGCGGATTGAGGATATCGACCCCAACCGCTGCCGCCCGGAATATGAGGTGATGCTGAAGGAGGACTTGGCCTGGATTGGCTTCCGCTGGGAGGAACCGGTGCGACGGCAATCCGACCATATGGATGACTATGCCGCCGCGCTCGACCGGCTGGCGGCCCTGGGCGTCACCTACCCCTGCTTCTGCTCACGCAAGGATATCGCGGATGAGATTGCGCGGGCAGGCAATGCCCCGCATCTGGTGGCCATGGGGCCAGAGGGGCCGCTTTATCCTGGTATTTGCCGGCATGTGTTACCAGATGTCGCGGCGGCCCGCATGGCGGCGGGAGAACCGCATGCCATCCGCCTGAACGTCGCACAGGCCGCCGCCCTGACAGGCCCCCTGGTCTGGCATGACCGGGGGCGGGGCACGGTGCCCGCCGATACCGGCCTGCTGGGCGATATCGTCCTGGCGCGGCGCGATGTCCGTACCTCTTATCACCTGTCGGTCACCGTCGATGATGCCATCCAGGACGTGAGCCTAGTGACGCGCGGTGTGGACCTGTTCCATGCTACCCATGTTCATCGCCTGCTCCAGGCGCTGCTGTCCCTACCGGTGCCCGATTACCACCACCACGATCTGCTGTTGAACAACCGCGGGGAACGCCTGTCCAAACGCGACGGCGCCACAGGAATCCGCATCCTGCGCGAGCAAGGGGCAACGGCAGAAGAGGTGCTGCTGTGCGCCCGGGGGTGGCAGCCAGGGAAACTGGAAACACCGTAAGGATAGGGACTTACCACTTCCCTTCCCCGCAATATCAGCCCAAGGATTATTCAACAGGGAAATGGGTTTGAGGTGTGGGGATGACAGGGTAGATGCAATTTTAGGGATATTGTTAGCGAACATTGTGGTATGGAGACCATGCCATGCAAGATACGTCCATGCTCGACCATTACCGCCAACTTGTCCGTGATACGACGATCGACGACAGGACATTGCTGTCGACAGATTACTTCAATCATTTCAATGAAGTGATCATGTTGCTGTCCATGTTGGGCGACATGCCCGACATGCTGGACGAGATCGTGGCCTGGACGCCCAAAACCTATCGTCAGCATTTCGAGGATTCGGGCCTAGCCTTCGCGCCGCTGGCCATCGAAGCCTATGATCATGTGCCCCTCGAATTCCGGGCACCGTTCGACGATGTGATCAACGATATGAACAGCCTGATCGTGGAGGCGGTGGCCAACCTGTCGGCCATGCGCGACGATGCCGACATGCTGGGCTTCACCGCTGCCGACTACTGGCAGCGCCTGCAGGCCCTGGTCGACCGGGGCAGCGCCATTGTCCATGGCAGCGTCCAGGACAACAACCCCACCGTCACCATGGATCAGAGCGAGATCGACGATCTGTTTTAATTTCCCCCTTGACCCTGACGCCGCGTCATAGCCCAGCAAGGGTGGGCGTGTGGAACATGGAAGGGACCGGGGGATGAGCCGTTATACCGTCAGCCAATTGTCGCGACTGGCCGGTGTGTCGGTGCGCACCCTGCACCATTACGACCATATCGGTCTGCTGCGACCCGCCGTAACGGGGGATAACGGCTATCGCTATTACGGGACAGACGAACTGCTGCGCCTGCAGCAGATCCTCCTGCACCGGGAATTGGGGCTGCCTTTATCCAGGATTGCGCGGGTGTTGGACGCCCCTGGCTTTGACCGGCTGGACACCCTGCGCGTCCAGCGCCGGCACCTGCTGGCCGAGGCGGAACGGTACCGCGCCCTGGTCACCACCATCGACCGCACCATCACACTACTGGAAGGAAAATCCGTGATGGATGCCGAAACTTTGTACCAGGGGTTCAGCCCCGAGAAACAGGCGGGATATGAGGATTGGCTGGCCGAGCGTCATGGCGCCGCCGTGCGGGCCGATATCGACCGTGCCAAGCAGGCCATGGCCGGTCTGGATCAATCGGCCCACATGGCCGAACTGGCAGCCGTGGAGAGCGCCATCGCCCAGGCCCTGCGCGACGGGATCGAGGCTGATGATCCCCGTCTGGACCCGCTGCTGAACCGTCATCTGGACTGGGTAGCTGCCAGTTGGGGCCGACGCCCCGATGCCAATGCCTATGCGGGCTTGGCCGACATCTATCGCGCGCATCCCGATTTCCGGGCGCGCTACGATGCCCTGGCCCCCGGCCTGGCCGATTATCTGCCCGATGCGATGGAGGCCTTTGCCCTGCGGGTGCTGATTGGCTGAAATCCTATTTTGTGACGGGGCACGCCGTTTCGATGGCGTGCCCCTTATTCATGCCGCTTCGCCGGCGTTCCAAACCGGCGACTAGAGGAAAAAGTAGGAACCCTATCCATTGGCAGCGGGAATTGCCCTTCCCCCTTGCCTGGACCGGCGTATCCTCTTTTCCCATCTGCATATATCTGCCCGGACTTTCATTGGCCCGGCTTTCCCTTCCGTTTCACGGCGTTTGGTCAAAAAGGGAGCGGCATCGATGCGTCTTTCCATGAAGATCCTGGCCCCTGTGGCCATCCTGTCGGTAGTCGCGCTGGTTGTGACGGCCACGGCGCTGTGGTCCAAGGCGCGCGTCAATAGCGCAACCGAGGCGTTGAACCGGGCGAATGAGGCGGCACTGGCCGCCGGCGAGTTGCGCTCCACCAGCCGCGCGTTGCAGCGCGACGCCCTGAACCTGATCTTCGAACCTGCCGATGGTCGTGCCCCCATCGCCACCCGGTTCGATAAAAGGCTGGCGACCATGGAAGAAGCGGTGGCCACCATGCGCACCCTGCCGCCGCCCGTACCAGGCAGTGATCCCGCCGCCATCGCAGCCAGCCAGACCCCGGTGATCGCTGCCCTGCGGGAGGTGCGGACCCTGGCCGTGGATGGCAAAGGTGCCGATGCGCATGCTCTGTTCCGGGACAAGGTACGCAGCACCGAACGCACGGCCTCCGAACAGACCGATCCCTACATCACGCAACTGGAAAAGGCGGTTGCAGCCCTGACGGGTGAACTGCATGCCCTGGAACGGCTGACCAGCTGGACCTTGTCACTGACGGCGCTGCTGGGCACCCTGGGCGGTATCGGCCTGTCGCTGGTGGTGGCACTGAAAGGCGTAACCTCGCCCCTGAACCGGTTGATCGGGGCCATGGGCCGGCTGGCCGCCAATGACCTGCAGGTCAAACTGGCCGACACTGACCGGTTGGATGAGATCGGGGAAATGGCCCGCGCGGTCGCCGTCTTCCGCGACGGGATGGAGCGGGCGGAACGGCTGGCCCAAGAGCAGAAGGAAGCAGAGGCCGCCATGGCCACACGCCGGGCCAACCGCGAACGTCTGGTGAAGGAATTCGTGGGACGGATGGAGGCGATTGTCACCGAACTGGCTGGCAATGCGGATGGTTTGCAGAACCAGGCCGGCGGGTTGCAGCGCGCCGCCACCGCCGCCGCCGACCGCACCAGCGCCGCCGCCGAGGCATCGAACCGCACCAGTGCGAATGTTCAGACCGTGGCCGCAGCCACGGAGGAACTGGCCGCTTCCATCAGGGAGATCAGCCGGCAGGCAACACAGGTGGCAGCCCTGGCCGGCGAGGGGGCCGATGGCGCCCAGCGCACGGCCCGCGATATTGCCGATCTGGCCGATACGGTGGGCCAGATTGGGCAGATCGTGGACCTTATCGACGGGATCGCGGCTCAGACCAACCTGCTGGCACTAAATGCCACCATCGAGGCGGCGCGGGCCGGCGATGCGGGACGCGGCTTCGCCATCGTAGCCTCGGAGGTAAAGGCGCTGGCCAACCAGACGGCATCCGCGACGGAGGATATCCGGCGCCGGGTGGAGGGGGTGCAGAGTGCCACGCGTGGGTCCGTCGGGGCCATCGGCGGCATCGTCACCGCGATCGACCAGATCCGCAGCATGACGGGCGCCATCGCCGCAGCGGTGGAGGAACAGTCCGCCGCCACTGCCGAGATCACCCGCAACGTGCAGGCGGCAGCGGTCGGGACGGAGGATATCCGTCAGGATCTGGACGGTCTGGTCGGTGTTGCGGGCGAAACCGGGGAAACCTCTCGCCAGGTCACCAGCACGGCCAATGGCGTGGCCGGACAGGCGGGCGACCTTCGCCGCAATGTTAGCGGTTTTGTTGAACAACTGTCCGCCGCTTAGCGGGGCAAAAATCATCCCCCGTGCTTTCGGACAGGGTCAGGCTGCTTGACCCGCGCCGTAGCCGCGGTCCATGGTGGGTGCGCAAACGGAAACAGGAACCCCATGCCCGCTGCTGTCTCTCCACGCCGCTACATGCGACACCAGTCGATATGGCTGGCGGATGACGGCTGGGGCGTGGAGGTCATCGACCAGACCGGGCTGCCCGCGCAGTGTCAGATTCGTCGTGTCGCCTCTGTGGGTGAGGTGCTGGGTGCGATTGTTGGCGGCGTGGTGCGGGGGCCGGGCCTGATTTCCGTCCTGGCGGGTTATGGCCTGGCCCTGGCCGCACGGCGCGATCCCGACATTGTCCCCGTCATGACGGCCTGGCACGCGCTGTCCGCCACCGATCCCCGTTGCCCGCGGCTGCGTGGTGTATTGGATCGGATGCGGGAGGTGCTGGATGTCACCCCGCCCGCTGAACGCGCCCACCGCGCCTATATGGAGGCGGATGCCATCGCAGCAGAGGAACTGGCCGGCAACCTGGCCATTGGCCGCCACGCCATGGGCATGCTGCGCCGAGTCGGTGCGGGCGGCGGCGATGGCAAGCCGCAGACCCTGCTGCTGGCTGCTGAACCGGGCTGGCTGTCATCGGTGGGCTGGGGTGCGGCGTCCGCCGGCCTGTTCCTGGCACAGGAGCAGGTGGATCTGCGCCGGGCCACAGGCGGTGTGCTGGGAGAGGATATCGCCCCGCCGCAGGTCGTCACCATCGGCCCCCTGGCCGCGTGGGAAATGGTGGAAGCGGGCATTCCACACAGCCCATGTGATCTTGACGGCGCCCTGGACCTTGTCCGGCGCGGGGTGGTGGAGCGGCTGTTCGTGGCTGCCATCCGGGCCAGCGCGCGCGGCGACGTTCTGGTCCCCGCCGGCACCGGTGATCTGGCGCGGGCAGCCAAGGTCGCGGGCGCACCGCTGCATGTCTGTCTGCCCGCCGCCGCCATCAACTGGCAGGCGCTGGGACCCGGCACCATCACGGCACCGGGCACCGACATTCTGCCCTTGTCGCTGATCACTGGCTTCATTACCGACCGGGGCCCCGTGGCCGCGGAAGCCGACGCCCTGCTGGACCGCTTCCCCGACCACGAACCCATGTCGATCGGCGAGTTGCCCGCCGCCAATGACGCCTGATCCGGCGTCAGCAGCAGCGGTTGACCCCGCTCCACCGTCGGTCCAACTCCGACAGGTAGAAGGCCTCCCGGTCCAGTGCCGGCTGGTCCGGGTGGCGCTCCCGATGGCGGGCCAGGTAAAGATCATAGGCTGCGTCGCCCGACACTTCCCGTAGCACGGTCCAGGCCGTACGCAGGAAATGGGCTGGTCCCGCCATCATGATCAGTGCCCTCCCGCACGGGTCGGCTGCGGCAAGCTTGCCACATCGACATAGGGTGCTTCCGACAAGGCGGGCACCGCCTGACCCTGCACATGGCGCAGGGAGATGCGGGCCATCTCAATGATCATCACCCACAGCACGATGATGAAGAACACTGTCAGCCCGGCATCCAGCCGCTGATTGAAGATCAGCTGCGGTGCCGATTCCAGCGCCTTGCCCGACAGAGACCCCGCCGCCAGCTTGCCCTCCAGCGCATTGGCTCCGGCCAGGAAGCCCACGCGCGGGTCGGGATCGAACAGTTTCAGCCAGGCGGCATAGGTGGTGGTGACAGCCAGGAAAGCCATTGGCAGCCCGGTAACCCAGGCATAGGCGGCCTTGCCCTTCTTCACGATGATGGTGGTGGCGATGGCCAGCGCCATGGCGGCCAGCATCTGGTTGGAGATGCCGAACAGCGGCCAGAGGATATTGATGCCGCCATAGGGATCAATGACCCCGATATAGAGGAAGTAACCCCAGCTGGCCACGAACAGGGCCGAACAGACGATGGCCGGTCCCCGCGCCTTGGTATTCCCCAAAGGCCGCCAGATATTGCCCAGCAGGTCCTGCAGCATGAAGCGGCCCACGCGGGTGCCGGCATCCACCGCCGTCAGGATAAACAGGGCCTCAAACATGATGGCGAAATGATACCAAAGCGCCAGCAGGTTCTGCCCGAAGGCACCCGCAAAGATCTGGGCCATGCCGACGGCCAGCGACGGTGCGCCGCCCGTGCGAGCCAGCAGCGTCGTTTCCCCCATCGCGGTCGCCAGTTCCTGCATATGCTCCGCCGTCACGGGGAAGCCCCAGGATGTGATGGTGGCCGTCGCCGTCTCCAGCGTGGCGCCGACAATGCCGGCAGAGCTGTTGATGGCAAAATAGACGCCAGGGTCCAGCACGCAGGCCGCGATCAGCGCCATGACGCCGACAAAGCTTTCCATGGCCATGGAGCCATAGCCGACCAGCCGCAGATCCTTTTCGGACATGATCAGCTTGGGCGTGGTGCCGGCACTGATCAGGGCGTGGAAGCCTGAAACGGCACCGCAGGCGATGGTGATGAACAGGAACGGGTAAAGCCCGCCGGCCACCACTGGCCCGGTCCCATCAGTGAACTGGGTCAGGGCCGGCATATGCAGCTCGGGCCGCAATATGACGACCGCGAAGGCCAGCAGCAGGATGGCGCCGATCTTGATGAAGGTGGAGATATAGTCACGCGGCGCCAGCAGCAGCCAGACCGGCATGATGGCCGCGAAGAAGCCGTAGCCAATGACCATCAGGGCCAGCGCCGGCCCATCGAAATTGAACATCGGCCCGAGCACCGGGTCATGCGCCACCCAGCCGCCACCGACAGTGGCCAGTAGCAGCAGCGCCAGCCCGATCAACGATCCTTCCAGCACCCGGCCCGGCCGGATACTGCGCATGTAAATGCCAACCAGAATGGCGATGGGGATGGTCATGGCCACCGTGAAGGTGCCCCAGGGGCTGTGCTTCATGGCATTGACAACGACCAGACCCAGCACGGCCACGATCAGCACCATGATCAGCAGGGTCCCGACCAGGGCTGCCCCGCCGGCCACTGGCCCCAGCTCGTCCCGCGCCATCTGGCCGAGCGTGCGGCCATCACGGCGGGTGGAGGCCCAGAGGACCACCATATCCTGCACACAGCCGCCGATGACGGCACCTGTCAGCAGCCAAAGCGTGCCCGGCAGATAGCCGAACTGTGCCGCCAGTGTCGGCCCGACAAGCGGTCCAGCACCGGCGATGGCCGCGAAATGATGACCGAAGGTGATCCAGCGATGGGTTGGCACATAGTCGCGCCCATCATTGATGCGCAGGGCCGGCGTGGCCCGGCTGGGATCGGCCACCAGCACGCGGGTAACGATCCAGCCAGCATAAAGCCGGTAGGCGACGGCGTAGATGCCAAAGGCCGCCGCGATGAACCACAGGGCATTGATCGTCTCTCCCCGGTGCAGGGCAATCCCACCCAGGCAAGCGGCACCGAAGACACCGACGACGATCCAGATTAGATTTTGGGCAAGTTTGGGCATTTATGATCTCCCAGACGCCGCGCGGGTCGCGGCTTTTCCTTCCACGTTTCCCATGAAACGCTGGGGAACCAGGAAAGGCCAGCAGAAGATAGAAATTGGGCTTTACAAGGGGCTTGGGATGGTCAGGGCCAATCCGGAAAAGAAAAAGGCCGGCACCATTCCTGGCACCGGCCCTTGTCACGTCACCCCAAACCCGATTACAGGGCGCGGGCGATTTCTTCCATCTCGAAGGCTTCAATCGTATCGCCTTCGCGGATGTCGTCGTAGTTTTCGAAGGCCATACCGCATTCGAACCCTTCGCGCACTTCGCGGACTTCGTCCTTCATGCGCTTCAGGGTCTTCAGCGTACCCTCGTGGATCACGACATTGTCGCGCAGCAGGCGGACCTTGGCACCGCGCTTGACGATACCTTCGCTGACGCGGCAGCCCGCAACCTTGCCGACCTTGGTGATGTTGAAGACCTGCAGAATGTGCGCGTTGCCCAGGAACTTCTCCCGCAGCGTCGGCGACAGCATGCCGGTCAGCATCTGCTTAACATCATCAATGATGTTGTAGATGATCGAGTAGTAGCGGATTTCCACGCCATCGCGCTTGGCCATGTCGCGGGCCTGCGGATTGGCGCGGACATTGAAGCCCACAACCAGACCCTTGGACGCGTTGGCCAGCGTGATGTCGCTTTCCGTGATGGCACCCACACCGGACGTCAGCACGCGCACCTTCACCTCGGTATGCTCGGCCGTCAGCTTCTCCAAGGCACCGGAGATAGCTTCGACCGAACCCTGCACGTCGCCCTTGATGACGATGGGCAGTTCCTTGGCTTCGCCCGCCTGGATCTGCTTGAACATCTGTTCCAGCGAACCACGACCGGACTTGGCGCTCTCGGCTTCGCGCTTCTTGCGGGCACGGTACTCGGTGATTTCGCGGGCGCGGCTTTCGCTGTCGACCACGACCATCTCTTCACCGGCCAGCGGCACGCCGCCCAGGCCCAGCACCTCGACCGGCATGGCCGGCGGGGCATCGGGGACATTGATGCCGCGATCGTTGACCAGGGCGCGGACACGGCCCCATTCGGAACCGGCAACCACGATATCGCCTACCTTCACGGTACCGCGCTTCACCAGCACGGTGGCGACCGGGCCACGTCCCTTGTCCAGCTTGGCCTCGACCACAACGCCATCGGCGGTGCGGCGCGGGTTGGCCTTCAGCTCCAGGATTTCAGCCTGCAGCAGGATGGCTTCTTCCAGCTTGTCCAGGTTGATGCCGGCCTTGGCCGACACTTCCACGTCCAGGACGTCACCGCCCATGCCTTCCACGACCAGCTCATGCTGGAGCAGTTCCTGGCGGACGCGGTCCGGCTTGGCGGACGGCAGGTCGCACTTGTTGATGGCGACGATGATCGGCACGCCCGCCGCCTTGGCATGGCGGATAGCCTCGATCGTCTGCGGCATGACGCCGTCATCGGCGGCTACGACCAGCACCACAACGTCGGTGACGTTGGCACCACGGGCACGCATTTCGGTAAAGGCGGCGTGACCCGGCGTGTCAATGAAGGTGATCTTCGACCCGGACTTCAACTGCACCTGATAGGCACCGATATGCTGCGTGATGCCACCAGCCTCACGGCCAGCCACGTCAGTCTTGCGCAGTGCGTCCAGCAGCGAGGTCTTGCCATGGTCGACGTGACCCATGACGGTCACGACGGGCGGACGGGACACCAGATCCTCGGCCACGTCCTCGTTGCCCATCACGCCGATTTCCACGTCGCTCTCGGCAACACGAACCGGACGGTGACCCAGTTCCTGCACGACCAGTTCAGCCGTATCGGCATCAATGGTCTGGGTGATGGTGGCCATCACGCCCATGCGCATCAGCGACTTCACAACGTCGGCACCGCGCTCGGCCATACGGTTGGCGAGGTCGCCAACGGTGATGACTTCCGGGATGATGACGTCGCGGGTGACCTTCTGGGTCTCCTGACGGCCGAACTGACGCAGACGTTCACGCTCACGGGCACGCTTGGCAGCGGCCATGGAGCGGCCACGACGGCCTTCTTCGTCCGACAGCGCCTGCGAGATGGTCATCTTGCCACCGCGACGCTTGTCGTCGACCTTGGCCTTGACCGGGGCCGCGGGCACCTTGGCGGGTGCCTTGCCGGGACCACCAGCCACCTTGGCGCGGCGGGGACCATCCTCGTCCTCGAAATCGCCGGGACGCGGGGTCACGCCCAACGGCGGACGGGCGGCAGGCTGTTCCTGCGTGGTGTTGGCAGGACGATTGCTGGCCGGGCGTGCCGAACGGTCATCGTCGGACGTGGCTGGAGCAGCGTGACGCGAGCGGCTGGTTTCCGTACGGCTGGCGGCTTCGGCCTTTCGGGCGTCCTCCGCTTCCTTGCGGCGGCGCTCGGCCTCGGCAGCGGCAGCCTTCTCGGCGTCCTGGATAGCGCGCAGCTCTTCCAGCTCACGGCGGCGAACCGTATCCTCGTCCAACGGCTCCGACGCGCGGGCGGCGGCATCCGCTTCAGCGCGGGCAATGGCTTCGGCACGGGCGCGGGCGGCTGCTTCGGCAACGACCGCAGCCTCAGCTTCGGCGATGGCGCGGGCTTCGGCTTCAGCCGCTTCCTGGATTGCGCGCTCCTCTGCCTCTTCAGCAGCGTTGCGCAGCACACGCAAACGCGTCTCGCGTTCGGCATCGCTCAACTGGCGCGGCCCGTTACCACGCGGCTGCGGGCCACGGCCACCAGCCGCACCCTCCGCTGCGCGACGGGCGGCGGCACCACCATCGGCCACACCGGGAACGGCGCCCTTTTCGAAGGTCTTCTTGCGCTTGACCTCGACCGCCACTTCCTTGCCGCGTCCATGCGAGAAGCTCTGGCGCACGGTGCCGGACGCGCCTGCGCCGCCACCCGCCGCCGGCTGTGCAGGGGCCGCCTGCTTTGGCTTATTGGCCCCACCCAGTCCAAGCGTCGGGCGACCACCCAGGGTCAGCACCTTCTTGTCGCGGTTTTGGTCGTTGGTATCGCTCATCCCTAATCCGACAGTAAGCCGTTGAAACCTAACACATCCGCCCAATGACTCAGGCGGCCGTTCCGCCAAGGGCGGAAAGCCGTGCAACCTCACGGCGGACTTGCTTTGCCAGCGGACCCGCCGCCATCACTGCATGTACCGCCTCGTCCCGGCCCAGAGCAGCCCCCAGTTCCGACCGGTCGAAAACTTCGACCAGCGGCACACCCAGCGCCTGCGCCAAGGCATGCAACTTGGTCCGACCATCGTCGGACCCGTCACACGCCTCTAACCACAACCCTACACCCTTTTGGCCCGCACCGCCTGCCCGGCCTATGAAACCGGAACGCAATGCAGCCTGTACCTTCTCGAAACCCGCGATGGCCCCCCCGCCCTTGCGGGCAAGACCGACCAAGCCGAGGGCCCGGCGGCGGATCAGCCGGCGCGTAAGCGCCAACAGGTCCGGCACGGGCTTCACACCCTGACGCGCAGCCTTGGAGAAAAGCCCCTTGCTCAGGGCCTTTTCAACCAATGCCACATCAGCCGTCAACCAAAGCCCACGGCCAGGCAGGGTTTCGTCCACATCGGGAACCACCTGTTGCTCTGGCCCCACAACGAAGCGGACCATGCCCGCCTTGTCCTGGACCTTTCCGCTGGCGATGCAGCGGCGCAGCGGGCTTTTGCGGCCCGCCACGGCCTCGGGTTCATCGGCCTGGGCCTCGGCGTCGAGTTCCGGCGGATAGCCGGGCGTCGTATCTGTGCCGCTGCTCATGCCTTGCATTCCCAAATCACTCAAAACTCAAACGGGTCGGAAGGCCTCAGCCTTCCGCCCCTTCTTCGTCGGCGAACCAATGCGCACGGGCGGCCATGATCACCTCATTGGCTTCGTCCAGCGTCATCGCATCCTTGCCGATGATGTCCAGCAGTTCGTCACCAGCCAGATCGGCCAGATCGTCCAGCGTCTTGACACCCTTTTCACCCAGCTTGACCAGCATGGAAGGAGACAGCGCCTCGATATTGGCAACATCGTCTTCCACGCCCAGTTCACGGCGCTTGGTTTCCAGGATCTCGTTCTGCTGTTCCAGGAACGTGACGGCGCGATTCTGCAGCTCAGCGGCCACATCCTCGTCAAACGCCTCGATCCGGGTCAGTTCGTCCAGGTCGACATAGGCGATTTCCTCAACCGAGGTGAAGCCTTCGTTCACCAGCAGATGAGCGATCATGTCGTCGACGTCCAGGGCCTCCATGAACAGGGCCGACCGCGACGAGAATTCCGTCTGCCGGCGCTCGCGCTCTTCGGCCTCGGTCATGATGTCGATGGTCCAGCCCGTCAGCTGCGACGCCAGACGGACATTCTGACCACGGCGACCAATGGCCAGCGACAGCTGGTCATCGGGTACCACGACCTCGATCTTGTTGCCTTCATCGTCCAGCACGACCTTGGCCACTTCGGCCGGGGCCAGTGCGTTCACGACAAAGGTGGCCGGATCGGGCTTCCAGGGGATGATGTCAATCTTCTCGCCCTGCAGCTCGCCCACCACGGCCTGAACGCGGCTGCCGCGCATACCGACGCAGGCGCCCACGGGATCGATGGAGCTGTCCTTGGAGATGACTGCGATCTTGGCGCGGGAACCCGGATCACGGGCCACCGACTTGATCTCGATAATGCCATCATAGATTTCAGGCACTTCGGCCTTGAACAGGCCTGCCATGAACATCGGATGGGTGCGCGACAGGAAGATCTGCGGCCCGCGCGGCTCCTTGCGCACATCATAGATGTAGGCGCGGACGCGGTCGCCGGTCTTGAAATGCTCACGCGGCAGGCACTCGTCCCGGCGCAGGACGGCTTCGGCGCGGCCCAGATCGACGGTGACATTGCCATATTCGACGCGCTTGACCAGACCGTTCACGATCTCGCCCTTACGGTCGATATATTCATTGTACTGACGCTCACGCTCGGCCTCGCGCACCTTCTGCACGATGACCTGCTTGGCGGTCTGGGCGGCAATGCGGCCGAAATCGATGGGCGGCAGCGGATCAATGATGAAGTCACCGATCTGCGCCTTCGGGCTCTTGCGCCGCGCCTTGGCCAGCGTTACCTGCACCGCCTCATTCTCCACCTCTTCCACCACTTCCATGTGGCGGGTGAGTTGGATATCGCCCGTCTTGCGGTCGATTCGGGCGCGGATGTCATGCTCGTGCCCATATTTGGAGCGGCCAGCCTTCTTGATGGCCTCCTCCATGGCTTCGAGCACATGCTCCTTGTCGATATTCTTCTCGCGGGCGACCGCGTCGGCTACTTGAAGCAGTTCCATCCTGGCGAACCCTGCCTTCTATCCTGATCGTCAGACCACCCCGGCGCCGGCATCGGCGTCGGAGGGGCCATCGGTGGTCACAACATCCTGTTCATCCTGGTCCAGACGGGCAAAACGCCCCGGACCCTTCTTTTTGGACGCCTTCTCGGCCTTGGGACGCTTCACCGGCTTGGCCGTGTCGTCCACATCCATCTGCCCGCCCTCGGTGCCCGCAGCCAGCCCCTGTTCGGATGCCGCCATGCTCAGCAACTCGTCGGTCAGTTCCAGCCGGGCCTTGGCGATCTGGTCAAAGGGGATCTCTGCCACTTCTACCAGACCCGGATCAATTTCCACGGGCTTCGCCTTGGCCGAAACCTTCGCCCCCGGCTTGCGCTTGGGCGGCTGCGAGGTCTTGGCGTCCAGGGCGATCAGCACATTCCCGCCCTCAACCCCATAAAGGGTGCCTCGAAAGCGCTTGCGCCCATCCATCGGCATCTGGGTTTCGATACGAGCTTCAAGTCCCTTGAATCGCTCGAAATCCTTCAGACGGGTCAGCGGCCGGTCGATGCCGGGGCTGGACACTTCAAGTGTATAGGCCGACGTGATCGGGTCTTCTACGTCCAGCAGAGCCGAAACGGCATGGGAAATGTCGGCACAATCCTCGACTGTCATGGCCCCGCCATCGGCGCGGTCAGCCATGATCTGCAAGGTCGGGCGCTCACCACCGGAAATCTGCAGGCGCACGATCTCATACCCCATGGCCTCGACCGAGGGGGTGATGATGCTACCGATGCGTTCCAGCACGTCCATTCGCGTTCCAACTCCACCCGCCGCCCGGCGCGATGCCGGATAAGCGGAGCCCAGATAAACAAAAAGGCGGGCCAAAGGCCCACCCGCAAAGCAGACCAGCCTGCCAACGACGGTCGCTGGCCGGTCCGTATGGGATAAAGATGATGGGTATATAGACCCGAACGGCCTGCGTGAAAAGGGGAATCACCACAGGGGCTTGCATCCCTGCCCCCCAGGGTGGCTTTCACCACCCTGAAAGGCAGGTTCTACTTCATCAGAAGCTGGCGCGTGCCGTCAGCTTCACAATGTGGCTGGTGACATAGTCGGACCCACCACCCTTGGCATCCACCCAAAGATAGCGATAGCCGGGAGCGACGGTCAGCCCATCCCAGACCACCATATTCAGGCCGGCTTCGGCGAACAGGGCGCCATGGGTGCCTTCCTTGACGACAAGCAGGCTGCTGTCATTCTTCAGGTCAGCCACACCGCCACCCAAACCGACATAGGGCTGGTACTTCTTGGTGACGGGGATGTCATAATAGGCACCGGCCAGCGCCGTCCACATGGACAGGTCGCCATTGGGCTGGGTCACGGTTGCAGACTTGGTCCCCGAGATATCGGCCAGACGACCAAAGCCGCCTTCCAGTTCGAAGCGGAAATCATCCAGCCGGTAACCAGCGGCGATGGTGCTGGCATATTTCTTGTCAGCGTTGCCCTTGGCAGTCTTCCAGGTCTTCGCATGCGTATAGTCATTACCGACAAAGGCACCGACGGAAGCAGCGACATAGGGACCATCTTCGGCACGGGCGGCACCAGTGGCGGCGAGCAGCATGGCGGCAACCGCCATCAACAGTTTGGTCTTCACGATGGATATTCCTGTAATTTCTGATGTCTCGCCCCTGGCCGCAGACATAAGCGCTCATACCGCACTGCGGAAGGGGTGGTATCGACAGATGTGGGCCGCGAATTTGTGCGGTCTGCGTCACCGAAAGGCTGATAAGTGTTCAGAAAATAGGCAATTGGGAATTATCTCGAATGCGGGATAATTATCTGATCATATCGATGCCTTTAGAGTAAAAAATATGCAGAATTGTGACAGTTGTTCGTGCATAGCTTATGTTAGTTGCAATGCACAAAAGTAAAAGCTCGAACTATTGCGTTTCCTCCTCAATGTGGCATCGTCTTTACACGACACACCGGAAGACATGTTGCGACGCGGCATGAAAGAGGAGACCGCCTTATGCTGATCCAGACCCGTTCCGCCCTGCTGCTGGCCTCCCTGGCGCTGCTGCCGGCGCCCGCCTTTGCGGCCTGCGCCATCAACACCGCCCCCTCCGTGCCCGATGGCGCCACCGCGGCGCCGGCTGAGATGAACCAGGCCCAGGATGCTGTGAAGGCCTATATCGTGGAAACGCAGGAGTATCTGTCCTGCCTGGAAGCGGAGGCGAAGGGCAATTTCACCCCGGAAATCACCGCCCGCTATAACGAAGCGACCAGCCGGATGAGCACGCTGGCCATGCAGCTGAACAGCCAGCTGCGCAGCTTCAAGAGCCGCGGCTGATCACAGGCAGGCGCCATCTGAAATGCAAAACGCCCCGCAGATGCGGGGCGTTGACGTTTCAGCCTTCGGCATCAACCGGGGCCACCCCGGCATTGCTAGGGTCAGCGGTGCGCGGGTTCAGCGTGGCGGCGCCACCCACGGCCACGGCCAGCCGATTGCTGGCACTTTCCAGCCGCGCCTCCAATTCGAACAGGGCCACATCCCGGGGCAGGCCCGGTGGAATCGGGGGCAGGAACTCGATGGTGATGCGGCCCGGCCGTTTCAGAAAGGTCTTGCGACCCCAGAAGACGCCGGAATTCACCGCCATAGGCACCAGCGGCACGTTGAGTTCGTCGTACAGGACCGAGATACCGACCTTGTAGGGGCGGTACTCGCCCACGGCCACACGGGTTCCCTGGGGAAAGATCACAATCTCCCGCCCCATCTCCTTCATCTGTCTAGCGCCACGCACCAGAGAGGCGATGGCCGCCCCGCGCTTGCCGCGTTTCACGGGGATCATCCTGGCTCGCCACGCGTACCAGCCCCAGAGCGGGATATGGATCAGCTCATGCTTCAGCACGATCGCGGGATCGCGGAAAAGCAAGTGGAGCTTCATCGTCTCCCACATCGACTGATGCTTGGCGCCCACCAGATAGGCGCCATCCCTGGGTAGGTGCTCGGTACCCTTCACTTCATAGTGAAGGCCGATGACGTGGCGTTCCAGGAAGGAAAGGCTGCGCATGTAGAAGCGGATGGCCGCGATCAGCACCGGTCGGGGGAATAGCAGCGTCCAGAAGATCGCGGTGCAGTAAACCGCCGTCCAGGAAAAGAACAGGATGTTGAACAGCAGAGAGCGAAGGAAAATCATGCGCATCTGGTCCGGAAGATCGGCGGGCGCCTGCACTTAACCGGAAGGGCCCCGCCCTGTCCATAGCCGGTGCCGTAGGGTCAGACTGCCGGACGCGGTGCCGTCAGGGCCGCACGGACCACGGCCAACAGATATTTATTGTATTCCCCAATGATCAGCTCTGCCGTGCCGGGCCAGCTCCACCACCCGTCCAGACGCACCTTCTGCGGGGTGACGGGGTGGGGGACCAGGGTGACGCCGGGCAGGGCGCGGCGGAATTCCACCAGACTGCGCGGCATATGGTAATTGGCCGTCACCACCCGCAGGCTGGTGAAACCTTCCTCTTCCATCCAGCGCGCGGTTTCCACCGCATTGCCTTCGGTGTCGTCGGCGTCATAGCCAAGCTGCACGCAGCATTCCAGGTCATTTCCCGACTTGGAGGAGATGGCCAGCAGTTCGCGCACATCCACGCCGCGATAGACACCGGAGATAAAGAGTTTGCGGGCACGGCCAGCGCGCAGCAGGTCAAACCCGACCGACAGCCGCTCGCTGCCGCCGGTCAGCACCACAATGCCATCGGTGCGGACATCATCCTCAGGCGCCTGACGCGGCAGGGAGGCCGCAAACAGGAACAGACCACCGGCCCATGTCCCCGCCAGCAGTGCGACCAGCAGCACAAGCCTGCGCAACTGCCGGGAAGCCGGATGTCCGCTCACGGCAGACGCCCCAGCGCCCGCATGACGGTCAGCCGTGCCGTCAGGGCAGCCAGCAGCGCCGCCACCACCGGCACAACAGGCAGCCACGCCCAATCCCGCAGCGACAGGGCCATGTCGGGCAGCAGCGATGCACCCAGCCCTTGTCCCGCCTGTTCCAGGCCCCAAAGCGTGGCCAGCGCCAGCAGGAAGCCGACACCGCCGCCCAGCAAGGCCTGGCGCAGCATATGGGTCTGGAACTGCCCCGCGACATAGCCGTCGGTGGCCCCCATGACATGCAGCAGCTCCACTTCCTGCCGATGCACCGCGAATCCGGAGGAAGCGGCAAAGATGATGGAGATGACGCCCGCCCCGCCGATGAGCGCGATGATGCCGACAGACACGGCCTGGACGGTCCGCGCCAGTCGGCGCAGGTCACCCAGCCAACGGGCCGGATCCTCAACCGTTACAAAAGGCGCCGCGCGGTTAAGCTGTTCGGACAGGTCAGCGACATTGGCCCCGTCGGCCAGACGCACATCGATCAGCACCGGCAGCGGCAGTTCCGAAACCAGCGCCCCTTCGCCCAGCCAGGGTTCGACCAGGGCGCGGGCATCGGCATCCGACAGGCGGCTGGCCGTCGCAACAAAAGCGCTGGATGACAGGGCGTCCATAACCTTGCGCACGCGTTCGTCCAGTTCGCGGGCATTGGCGGTACCCGTGGGCGCCACCTGTACCGTCATACCCGCCGTCAGTTCGCTGTCCCAGCGCCGCGCCAAACCCGACAGAATCAGCGACACGGCCAGGGCCAACGCCGCCAGATAGACCATCAGGGCGATGATCCAGGGCAGGAAACGCCCCGTCGCGTCCTGGCTTAGCGGTATGTCGAAATGGGCGCGGCGGCGCATCGGTCCCTGTTCCGGCTGTGGGGGGCCGTTCATCCCGGCCCGTCGGTCAGCGACAGGAATGGCATGGGCGGACGGCAAGGTAAAGCCGGCAGACCCCGTCCGACGGAGGTAGCGCTTCTTTCCGCCCCCGTCCTTGCACAGGATGCCCGCGCCCGCCTATAAGGGATTGGCGCGGACGGCATCGCCGTTCGCATTCCGATTTCCGATCCACCCATACCCCGGCGCCCCGACCCGATGATCCTGTCCTGTCCGTCCTGCGCAAAACGCTTCATGCTCGACGGGCGTCTTCTGGGTGCGGGCCGCAAGGTGAAATGCGGCCAGTGCGGGAACGTCTGGTTCGCTGAACCAAGCATGGCGGTGGCACCACCGCCGCCTTCCCGTCCCGCAGCAGCGCCGACACCTGCACAGCGCGCCCCCGCCGCACAACGTCCGGCAGCACCGGCAAAGGCACCGCTGGCCGTGGTGGAACGACCCGGTGCCGGCGGGGGCAGTGCGCCAGCAGGCCGTCCTGCGGCCCGCAACGCCGTCTCTCCCCCCCCACCGCCCCCGCCTCCCCCGCCGCCCATGGAGGAGCCACGTGGCAACCTGTTCGATGATCCGCCGAGCGATGATCTGGCTGGATTCGGGGATCTGGGCGGGGATGGCGACAGCGACGGATTCGATTCCAAGCGATTCGACGCCGACGCCGATGATATGGGGCTGGCACGACCCTTCCGGCCCCGCCCCATCCCGAAAGGTAGCAACCTGCCGGCCCTTCCCGGCCAGTCCAAGGCGCGCCGAGCCGCGATGGCGGCCTGGGCCGGACTGGTACTGGCCGTGGGCGGCATCGGGGCCGGGCTGTTCTATGGCAAGGACATGATCATCCAGGCCTGGCCCGCCGCCTTCCCGCTCTATGAAATGGCGGGGCTGGCGGAACTGCCGGGCACGGGCTTGTCGGAACCGGGTGACCCCAAGACCACCAAGGTTGAAATCCGCGACATCGAAGGCATCAACATGCTGTTCGTATCGGGAGAGATCGCCAACAAGTCCGACAGCCAGCGGGATGTGCCCGATATCCAGGCCGTGGCCGTGGGGGAAGACGGTAAGGAACTGTACGCCTGGCGCATCGTACCGCCCGTACGCCGCTTGTTCCCCAACCAGTCCACAAAGTTCGAGTCGCGGCGGCCCGAGAACCAGGGCACCCAGGCCAAGAGCATCAGCTTCCGCTATGTCGCGCCGGAAAAACCGACCGCACATTGACCATTCCAAACGCCAAAAGAAAAGGCCGCATCCTGGAGGATGCGGCCTTTTCATTTTGATCATCGGGGGCAGCCGGTCAGCGCGGCGCCAGAACCATGATCATCTGCTTGCCTTCCAGCTTCGGCATCTGTTCGACCTTACCCAGATCGTCCAGCGCCTCGCGCACCTTGACCAGCACGTTCATGCCGATGTCCTGGTGCGCCATTTCACGGCCACGGAAACGCATGGTGACCTTGACCTTGTCGCCCTCTTCCAGGAAGCGGCGCATAGCCTTCATCTTGATCTCGTAATCATGCTCGTCGATGTTCGGACGCAGCTTGATTTCCTTGACCTCGATGATCTTCTGCTTCTTGCGGGCCTCGTTGGCCTTCTTCTGCGCCTCGTACTTGTACTTGCCATAGTCGAGGATCTTGCAGACGGGCGGATCAGCGTTGGGGCTGACCTCGACAAGGTCAAGCCCTGCCTCTTCCGCGGCGTACAGGGCGTCGCGCAGGCTGACGACACCAACCATCTCGCCCTCGGCGTCAACCAGACGCACGGAGCGGACATTGATTTCGCGGTTGATGCGTGGACCGTCGCGTTGGGGTTCGCGGTCTTGGGAGGTAGGCCTGGCTATGGAAACTTCTCCTGTTTTCCTGGGATCGCCGCCCGGCGGCAGCTTTGGCGCGCGGGCGGGCGGCGGTCCGTTATTATACGGGGTTCGGGGTAGTTTTAGAACGCAGAATCGGTCGAGGACGTATCCGCGGGCGGACGCGCCTCTTCCGACAGATTAGCAATGGCCGCGTCAAGGGCAAGGATTTCCTGCGCATTGGAGCCAAGACGACGCACGGCGACGGTTCCCTGCTCCGCCTCACGCGCACCGACGACCAGCATGACGGGTACCTTCTGGAGCGAATGTTCGCGGACCTTCAGGTTGATCTTCTCGTTGCGGACGTCCAGCTCGACCCGCAGACCGGCCCGGCGCAGCTTGGCCGCCACCTGTTCGGCATAGGCATCGGCGTCCGACACGATGGTGGCCACCGTCACCTGGGTGGGCGCCAGCCAGAGCGGGAACTTGCCAGCATAATGTTCGATCATCATGCCGATAAAGCGTTCCAGGCTGCCCAGGATGGCCCGGTGCAGCATGACCGGCCGATGCTTGGCCCCATCCTGCCCGATATAGCTGGCGTCCAGCCGCTCCGGCAGCTGGAAATCCAGCTGCAAGGTGCCGCACTGCCAGGAGCGTCCGATGGCGTCGGTCAGGTGGAACTCCACTTTGGGGCCATAGAACGCGCCCTCACCGGGCAGCTCCTCGAACTCCAAACCGTTGGCGCGCAGAGCCACCCGCAGGCTTTCCTCGGCCTTGTCCCAGGTGGCATCGTCACCCAGACGGTTGTCGGGGCGCAGGGCCAGCTTCACCGCGATCTTGTCAAAGCCCAGGTCCTTATAGACGCCCAGCTGCAAGGCGAAATATTCCTTCGCCTCGCTGCCGACCTGATCTTCGGTACAGAAAATATGCGCATCATCCTGGGTGAAATTGCGCACGCGCAGGATACCGTGCAGGGCGCCCGACGGCTCATTGCGGTGGCAATTCCCAAACTCGGCCATGCGCAGCGGCAGGTCGCGATAGGACTTCAGGCCCTGGCGGAAAATCTGCACATGGGCGGGGCAGTTCATAGGCTTCACGCCCAGATACTTCTCCACCCCGTCCTCGGAAACCGATTCCCGGACCTTGAACATGTTGTCGCCATAAAGGTCCCAATGACCCGACGCCTTGAACAGGCTCGAATCATAGAGCTGCGGCGTGCGCACTTCGACATAGTTGGCGGTGACCAGTTTGGCGCGGATATAGTTTTCCAGCGACCGGTAAAGCGCCCAGCCCTTGGGGTGCCAGAACACCGACCCTGTCGCCTCTTCCTGCACATGGAACAGGTCCATTTCGCGGCCCAGCTTGCGATGGTCGCGCTTTTCGGCCTCTTCAATCTGGTGCAGGTGATCGGCCAGTTCCTTTTCGGTGCGCCAGGCCGTGCCATAGATACGCTGCAACATGGCGTTCTTGGCATCGCCGCGCCAATAGGCACCGGCCACCTTCATCAGCTTGAAAGCATGGCCGACCCGGCCCGTGGTGGGCAGGTGCGGGCCACGGCATAGGTCGTACCACTTGCCCTGACGATAGATGGTGATGGTTTCAGAGGCCGGCAGATCCTCGATGATCTGGGCCTTGTACTTCTCACCGATGGACTTGAAATGCTCGATGGCCTCGGTCCGGTCCCATTCCTCGCGCGTGAAGGGTCGGTTCTCGTCCACGATCTCGTGCATGCGCCTTTCGATCTTCACCAGATCGTCGGGCGTGAACGGCGTGTCACGCGCGAAATCATAGTAAAAGCCCGTGGCGATGGCCGGGCCGATCGTCACCTGCGTGCCGGGATACAGTTCCTGCACGGCTTCGGCCATGATGTGCGCGGCATCGTGCCGGATCAGCTCCAGCGCGTCGGCCTCGTTCTTGTCCGTGACGATCGCCAGATTGCAATCGGCCTGCAACGGCAGAGCCAAATCACGGACAACGCCGTCGATCTTCACGGCCAGGGCGGCCTTGGCGAGCGACTTGGCGATGGAGGCGGCCACGTCGGCCCCGGTAGTGCCCTGCGCATAGGTCCGCACGCTGCCATCGGGCAGCGTAATGGCAACCTGGACGCTGGAAACGGGCACTTCAGCCGACGACATGGCTTTTCCCCTGATAGGAGTTGGAAATAGATGGAGCGCGACTTTTGACCGGCGGGCACCTGCCGGTCAAGCGCGGTAGATGGGCGAATTTCACATGGAAGGGAAGGGGTTTCGGTAGGGAGCTACCTTAAAATCGCGCCTCAACCCCCAGCGTCCCCACCCAACCGCGCCGCCGGCCCTCATAGCGGACGGTATCCAGGCTGAGGCTGGTTTCATCCAGGATGCGCCAGGACAGGCCAGCGCCATAGGCGTCATAATCCTGGCTGATATCCGGGCTCACCCCCTGCCACCATAGGGCCGCACCATAAGGACCGTTCTCGTAAGAGGCCATCAGGGTGGTGCTGGTCGCGTCATCGCCATTCAAACGACCGCTGTCACCATCATCCACGTAGATCACGCTGCCCGAAAACCCGCCATACAGCGCCAGTGCCGCCAGCTTCAGGCTTTCAGTATCACCCAACAGGGGATTGCGGCTGTCGGCGGTGACATAGCCGGCGGCCAGTTCATAGGAAACAGCGTCGATATCGCCCTGGTAGTTCAGGCCGATCTCCCAGAGATCGCGATCGAAACGGCCTGGCGTCTGCTTGGCGATATCCTCCACCAGACTGTCGCGCTTTGGCGCATAGGACACACCCAAGCGCAGACCCATGACGCGCGGCGTCTCGTACAGCAGCTTGGTGGCATCATCACTGTCGCGGCCCAGATGGTCGATGGGTGGGGCCGTGCCGGCGATGCCGGTCCACATCCCATCCATCTGCCCACCCGCCAGCAGCGGCAGCAGATCGACGGCCCGCTTGGCCGCGCCATCCTCATCGCCGATGCGCAGCCGGCCCCAGGCTGAATTGACGGTTAGGAAGACCTCATTCACCGTCAACTGGTCGTTGCGCCCCGGCCGGTCCAGGCTTTTCTGATAATCGCCCGACCCCACGGTGGCGGTTAGCGACAGGCCAAGCCCGCTATCGGTGGTGATCGTCCCCTCCCCCGTCGCGGCATAGGCGCCGAAAATATCATGTCCCTCGCCGGAGCGCACGACGGCACCCTGTCCTACACCGCGCCCCGTGAACTCCACCGTTTCACCGGCGGCGGGGAACACGGCCAGCAAGCTGACGGCGGCGGTGCGGATGGCGCGGGACAGGCGGGGCAAGATCACATCCATATCGGCGATGGCGCACGGCCACGGGATTGACGGGGCGGACAGGAAGGGCTTTACGTGCGTGATGGGGCGAAAACAAGGCCGATGGCCCGCCAGGCCCCGATGAATTGCACGAGAAGCCAACCATGACCGATCCCGCCAACGATGTGGCCGCCAACCTAGCTGAGATCAAGGCCCGCATCGACAAAGCCGCCGCAGAGGCCGGGCGCCCGGCCGGTGCTGCCCGCCTGATAGCAGTGTCCAAGGTGCAGCCTGTGGAAAAGCTGGAGTCGGCCCTGTCCGCCGGCCACCGGCTGTTCGGGGAGAACCGGGTGCAGGAGGCGAAAGCCAAGTTCCCCGGCGCGCGTGAACGCTATCCCGATATCGAACTGCATTTGATCGGGCCGTTGCAGACCAACAAAGTCAAGGAAGCCGTCTCCCTGTTCGATGTGATCCAGACGCTCGACCGCCCCAAACTGGCCGCCGCCCTGGCCGAGGAAGGGCGCAAACAGGGCCGCCTGCCCCGCCTGTTCGTGGAGGTGAATGTGGGGGCGGAACCGCAGAAGGCCGGCATCGCACCGGCCGACCTGGCCGCCTTTCTGGATGAATGCCGCGATGTTCATGGCCTCACCATTGACGGCCTGATGTGCATACCGCCCGCCGATCAGGAACCGGCCCCCTTCTTCGCCCTGCTCTCCGATCTGGCCCAACGTCACGGCCTTCGCGAGGTATCGATGGGCATGAGCGGGGATTACGAGTTGGCGGTGCGCCTGGGTGCCAGCTTCGTGCGCGTCGGCACAGCGATTTTCGGGGAGCGGATCAAGCCGGGCACTCATGCCTAACGGGTTGCCCGATTTCCGCGACTGGTCCTTCCTGGCACACGGCAGTGAGGATCAGCGCCGGGCCTTCGCAATCCTGTCGCAACACCGCCCGTTTGACCGGCTGAAAGGTGCCGACAGCGCGCTCGTCGGCACCTTTCCCATCGACATTGCCGTCGATGGCTCCGACCTCGACATACTGGTCGCCGCCGCCCCCGCCCGCTTCGCCGCCGTGCTGGACGCTGGATTCGGCCTGGAAGCAGGCTATACGCGCCGCCAGACACAGGTGACCGACGGCCCCGCCCTGGTAGCTGCCTTTGCGCTGGACGGTCTGCCTGTCGAGATTTTCGTGCAGGATGTTCCACTGGAGCGGCAGATGGGCTGGCGGCATATGCTGGTAGAGGCACGGTTGCTGTCACTGGACCCCAGCCTGCGCCCGGCGATCCGGGCACTGAAACAGGCCGGTATGAAAACCGAACCGGCCTTTGCACACATGCTGCATCTGCCGGGCGATCCCTATCGGGCGCTGCTGACCCTGGAAGCGCACAACGATACAGCCTTGATCCAGCTGCTGTCACAACGCCGGTCCGCCATGCCGAAACAGGGGTGATTAAAAAGCTTGCGGGATCGGATCGAGGTCATTATGTTCCGCGCCCATCCAGTGCGGAGGGGTGGCCGAGTGGTTGAAGGCGCTCGCCTGGAAAGCGGGTATACGTCAAAAGCGTATCGTGAGTTCGAATCTCATCCCCTCCGCCATTTTCTCGCTAAGGCGATGAAAAATAGGCCTCTTGGAAAAGCTCCAGGAGGCTTTTGGCATTTTGCACCACCCTCGCTACCGAACGCAGGGCGCGGATAACACTTGCCGCCATGGCCGTTTTGGACGAGTTGCAAAACCTTCGGGCAGAAAAATGCATTGCGCGCGCTGGTCGCATGACAGCTTTGGGCGTCGGGCCTTCCGGCTCTTTCTGAAGCCGTCCCAACAGACCCGACCTTCATGCGGCTGGTGCGAAAAGTTCAACGGAGGTAAAAGGCCCCCGCTTGAGGTGGCGGCCCGCCATGCTACTTCCTGATAAGCCCGCTGCTAGCGGCGACCCATCCGCCCACTGACTTTAGGCTGCTCGCCATGAGATCAAAAACGGTGATCGTAACTGGCGCTGCCAAGCGCCTTGGGCGGGCCATAACGATGCACTTGGCGCGGGCGGGATGGGATGTGGCCATTCACTACGGGACATCCCGGTCAGACGCAGAATCTGTCGCCCAAGAAGTGGAGCAACTGGGCCGCCGGGCGGCCCTGATTCAGGCCGATCTGGCAGCACCGGATGTCGGCATCCAGGTTGTGAGTGCGGCACAGGCCGCCTTGGGCCCAATTCGGGCGTTGGTGAACAGCGCATCGGTATTTGAATTCGATGAGGCGGACAGCTTCAAGGCTGAAAACTGGGATCATGCCTTTGCCGTCAATCTGCGTGCCCCCACGCTCTTGTCCCAGGCATTCGCCAATCAGGGCGAAAGCCTGGAAGACAGGTGCATAGTGAATATTCTGGACCAGAAAATTTCAAATCTTAACCCCGATTTCTTCAGCTACACGGCAACCAAGCTCGCCCTTGAAGGGGTCACCCGCCTTAGCGCAATGGCGTGGCAAGGCCGTGTCAGGGTTCTGGCAATTGCACCCGGGCTTTGTCTGCCCAGCGGTGACCAGACGGAAGAAGATTTCCAGACAGCCCATGCGACCGCACCACTCGGTCGCGGCTGCACGCCCGCTGATATTTCGGCACTCGTCGCATACTGCCTTGAGGCGCCTTTGATGTCTGGCCGAACAATCACGGTGGACGGCGGACAACATTTGCAGCCACGCAATCGAGACGTGATGTTTGAAGCCCGTGCGGAGCAAAAGCTATGAGGACGTGCCCTATATGCCGGGGCCCCGCCAAAAATATCCTCGCCAAGGAGTTCAATGTATCCTGCGGGGATTACTTCGAGGGCCATCGCCTGTACGAAGATAACATAGGCTCCTTTTGTCTACATGCCTGCGGTCTGTGCGATTTCGCATGGTACCCGGAATTTGAGGCATGGAGCGACAGCGACTTCCTTGCCCGCATCTATAATGGTGATTATCGCCTCTGCGACCCGCCGTTTGAGTATGAGAGGCCGGCAAGCCTGGCAAACTGGCTAAACTCATTCCTCGGCTTCCGCACATTGCTGGATTTCGGCGGTGGGCAGGGGACGCTCGCACATATGCTACGAAGCAATGGCAAGCTGGCTAACGTTTACGACCCCTACTATGGCAATACCACCCGCCCGCACGGCATGTATGACATCGTCACTGCGTTTGAGGTTATGGAGCATGTACCCGACCAGGATTGGTTAATCGGCTCCCTCTTGGCCTCATGTTCTGATACCGGAGTGCTGATTATATCGACCCTTCTGCGAACAGAGATAGGCAATCAAGACTGGTGGTATGCATCGCCTCGGAATGGCCATTGCTGTTTCCATTCCGCCAAAAGCTTGAAAATGCTTATGGATAAACATCACCTATACTTCCATTCGTTGAGCGATGAGCTTCATATAGTGGCAAGGAGCGTCAGGTCCTTGGATCTCTATAGGGGACTCGAAGCTCCGCGCATCAGCGGCAAACCGAAATTCAAGTTCGCCCGGCCGTGGTCAGAAATGGAGCCCATTTAGGAGCGTTTGCGGAAAATCTCGATTCCAGCGCCTGCCGTCTCATTGAAAATGCCCGGCTTGAGAATGGACACGCATACTGCATCAACGCGTGCATCACGGAAGCATTCAACGATAAGCGCCTCTGCCAGAGTCTCCAGGTAAGGAGTGTGGGGGCGCTTGTTCCAGCTCAAAATGAAGGACCGGATGGGGTCATAATCGACAATTCCACCGCCCTCAAACCCACTGGCATCTGCATAGCCCTTGCAATACATATCCACGTTAACAGCTAGGCGGTTGGGCCGTTCTGGAAACTGTTCCCAAGGATGAATGCCTACGCTACAGTCAACAGTAACGTTCAGAAGCCGCACGCGCAGGTAGTTCTGCGCGTCTTCCAAATTACACAAGGCGTTACCATAAGATGTGATTCCGTTCAATTTTTTCTCCGATTCTATCTTACAAAGCCCTATCGCGACATTAAGAACCCAAGCCGTCGCTGATAGTGTGGAGCCTGCGTCAGGCAGAGGGGTCAGCAGCGCCGGTATCGGCCTCAAAATTCCATTCTGACAATATGGCCCGAAGCATAAACATCAAGTCCTGACAGAAATAAAGTTGTTCCGCAGGATCCCAAAGGAAGTCTGGCGCAAGCTGTCTGGCAAGTACGATGGCACAGTACCTGTTACCGTCGAAAACCCTTTCAATTGGTGCTGGATTTATGCTGTAGCCGGCAGACTTCGCTCCAACCAGCGTATTCTTTAGCGGATCTGCGATATGAGACACAGCTTCGTCACCGGCATTCTTCTCACCGATTTCAGCCAAGCACGACACCAGCTTCTTGACCTTGCAATAATGTGCCTCCGGGATGCATATATTCACATTTGCGCGCTTTACGATCAGCTCCACTCGCAAATAAATTTCTTTCCCTTCGGACAACAGCCGATAATCGGCGAAGCAATCTCCCCGCACATGGCATATCTCGATACAAGTCTTCGGCCTATCCTTTAGCAGCATATCTGCCGACGAGCGGCGGTCAGAGAAAGAAACCGACCGCAGAATGGAATTCAGAAATCCTGTTTCATGCTGATAAGGCTTGAAGACTTTCTTCTTATGCTCAACGACTTTTGAGAGTTCGCGCGGAATTTTGTCTATGAGCACGGACTGTGTCCGGTCAATGAGGGCCTCGCCCCCTGAATGGGCAAATTGCAAAAACACCAAAATAAGAATGATTGGAAGCAGGACGGCAAGCAGCTGGGATCCCGCGACAACCCAGAATTCTCTATTGTCACCCAACCCTTTTTGAATGACATACATGTTTAAGGCTAAAATAATTACAGCCGCCAGAAACCCGGTTATTTTAAGCTTTACGGGTATTGTGGCGATACGAACATTCTGAAGGAGATCGTTAGACATATTCCGCGTGATCCATTTCGCGATGACAGAGTGTAAAACCCATTAAGACTGCGTCAGTCCTGGCTTTTTTTATTGCAATCTGTCCCATTCCGGCAGTCTTCACGTTTGCATGGGAGGCTCCGAAACAAAAACTGTCAAGTTTTTAAGCATTCACGTCTAGCGCTGGCAGCTTGCATGAGTCAGATGCGACATGGGGCCGGACCGACGGTGGCGGTGTAGATCGCATCCCACTGCGGCATCAACACACTACACCGTCAAAGGCCCTCCGCCATTTCGCGTATTCCGGGCCACGCAAATCCCAGTTAGACTCTGTGAAAATTCCGCCCGAACCCAACGGGCACGCCACCGCCGCGTTCACTTTCCTCACTAGTGCCAATCTGGAGAGTTCTGCCGATGCTGCGTGATCTGCCCATAACCCCGAAGCTGGGCCTTGCGTCCTTGCTGTTCCTGGTGCCTGTGGCCTTCCTGCTCTGGGCGTTGGTCGCAAAACAAGGTGAGGCCATTGGCTTTGCCGAGAAGGAACAGCAGGGCACGCTTTACCTGCGCGGGCTGGCACAGGTGCAGATGACGCTCGCCAAGGCAGAAATTGCAGGCAGCGGCGTGGATGGCAAGGCCCTGGCCGATCAGGTGAAGAAGCTGGACAGCCAGTATGGTGAAGGGATGGAGGCCGCCACCCAGGTCAAGGACACCGTGGCCGCCCTGGGTGCCGGTACGGCGACGGGCCCGGCCCGCACGGCCCTGCGCGCCCTGATCACGCGGGTGGGTGACAAGTCTAACCTGATCCTGGACCCTGATCTGGACAGCTACTACGTCATGGATCTGGCGCTGATCAAGCTGCCGGACCTGCTGGACCAGACCAGCGCCATGTACAGCCTGACCCACAAGCTCTACGCCGATGGCAGCGTCAGCGCAGAGGAGAAGGTCGATCTCTATGTCTCGCTGGGCGGGCTGAAGGCCGTGGCCGACGGGTCGGGCAATTCGGTGAAGGCCGCCATCGATGCCAGCGCCGATGGCAGCGTCGCCAAGGCCCTGACCAAGCCCGACGCCGATGTTCAGGCCGCCTTCAAGGCCCTGCTGACCCAGGCGGAGGCACAGGCCCTGGACATCACGGCCACCAACGCCGCCCTGGCCCGCATCGACGCGCTGTATGCCGCCGGCTCCGCCGACCTGTCGCGCCTGCTGGATACGCGCATCGGCAAGTTCCACAAGGAGCAGATCATCACGCTGGCCGTCACGGCCCTGCTGTTCGCCATCGCGGCGGGGGCCGTGCTGTTCGTGGTCCTGCGCTACATCATCGCGCCCTTGGGGCAGCTGACCCGGTCCATGGGACAGCTGGCCGACGGCGACCTGACGGTGCAGGTGGCCTTCGCCGAACAGAAGGATGAGGTGGGAGCCCTGGCCCGCGCCATGGCCGTGTTCAAGGCCAATGCACTGCGCAACCGTGAGCTGGAAGAAGCGCAGCAGCGCGAGCAGGAGGCCCGCGCCCGGCGTCAGGCCTCGCTGGAGGAACTGGTGCGTGACTTCCAGATGGCCGTCAGCGGTCAGCTGCGCACCTTCGCAAGTGCGTCGACCGAGTTGGAGGCGACGGCCCGCAACCTGTCCCATCAGGCGGACGAGACCACCAACCGCACCGGCATTGCGGGCCAAAGCGCCGACCGCGCCACCCAGAACGCCCAGACCGTCGCCGCCGCGACCGAGGAACTGGCCGCGTCCAGTGCCGAGATCGGGGCACAGATCGAACGCACCTCTCTGACCACCAAGGAAGCGGTTGCAGAGGCGGACAAGGCGCGCGGCGTGGTGGATGAACTGGCCAGCGTCGTGGACGGCGTCGGTGCCGTGGTTGATTTCATCCATGCCATCGCGGCCCAGACCAACCTGCTGGCCCTGAACGCCACCATCGAGGCGGCCCGCGCCGGAGAGGCCGGCAAGGGCTTCGCCGTAGTCGCGTCAGAGGTGAAGAACCTGGCCAGCCAGACGGCCAAGGCCACGGACGAGATCCAGGAAAAGGTCAATGCCGTGAAGGGGGCCGCCGGTCATGCGGTGGGCATCATCTCCACCATCGCCCGCATCATCGGGGAGGTGGATGGCAATTCCGGTGCCATCGCATCCGCCGTCACCGAACAGGGTGCCGCCACGGACGAGATTGCCCGCAACGTGACAGAGGCCGCCGACCGCACCCGCGAGGTGACGGAAAGCCTGGGTGGCGTGCGCGAAAGTGCCGAATTCACCAAGGTCGCCTCCACCCAGCTTCTGGCCGCCGCCGGCGACCTGTCGCAGCAGTCCGAACGGCTGCGCGCTGATGTGGAGGAATTCCTCTGCGCCATGCAGAAGGCCGGCGAACGACGCCAGTTCGAACGCCGCCCCTGCACTTTGCACGGTGAGCTGACGGCCCACGGTCTGCGCGGCAAGATCGACCGGTTCGACGTCACCCTGACCGATATCGGCCTGGGCGGCTGCGCCCTGACCGGTGCCTCTGTGCCGGCGGGGACAGAGGTTGAACTGCGCCTGTCCGGTCAGTCCCTGCCCGGCCGCGTGATCCAACAGGAAGGCGACCGCCTGCGCCTGCAATTCCGCCTCAACGACCAGACCAGCGACACGGTGGAGCGGCTGCTGGCGGCGTGAGGGAGCGACGTCTTCAACAACAAATGGCGACCCCGGTCACCCGGGGCCGCCATCATCCTTCAACACCGCCCCCGCTTACTTCACATCAAAGCGGTCGGCATTCATCACCTTGGTCCAGGCGGCGACGAAGTCGTTCACGAACTTCGCCTCGCCATCGCTGCTGCCATAAACCTCGGCGAGCGCGCGCAGTTGGGAGTTGGAACCGAAGACCAGATCGACGCGGGTGGCTGTCCATTTGATGGACCCGTTGGTGCGGTCGCGGCCTTCATACACACCCTGGGTGCCGTCGGTGGCGTTCCAGACCGTGCTGGCATCCAGCAGGTTGACGAAGAAATCGTTGGACAACACGCCCGGACGCTTGGTGAACACCCCGTGCTGTGCCCCGCCGGTATTGGCGTTTAGCGCGCGCATGCCGCCCACCAGCACCGTCATTTCCGGAGCCGTCAGCGTCAGAAGCTGGGCCTTGTCGACCAGCATTTCTTCCGCCGGCACCGAATACTCAGTTTTCAGATAGTTGCGGAAACCATCGGCCACCGGTTCCAGCACCGCGAAGCTTTCCACGTCTGTCTGATCCTGGCTGGCATCCATGCGACCCGGCGTGAAGGGCACCGTAACGGCATGGCCGGCATCAGCGGCGGCCTTCTCCACCGCCGCAACACCACCCAGCACGATCAGGTCGGCCAGCGACACCTTTTTGCCGCCCGCTGAACTGCCATTGAACCCTGCCTGGATGCCTTCCAGCACGCCCAGAACCTTGGCCAGCTGCGCCGGCTGGTTCACGACCCAGTCCTTCTGCGGGGCCAGACGGACGCGGGCGCCATTGGCCCCACCGCGCTTGTCGGAGCCCCGGAAGGTGGAAGCCGACGCCCAGGCCGCACCCACCAGTTCCGGCACCGACAGGCCGGACGCCAGGATGCTGGCCTTCAGCGTCGCAATATCGGCGGCGTCGATCAGAGGGTGATCAACGGCGGGGATCGGGTCCTGCCAGATCAGGTCTTCGGCAGGCACTTCCGGCCCCAGATACAGGCTCTTGGGACCCGAATCGCGGTGGGTCAGCTTGAACCAGGCGCGGGCGAAAGCGTCCGCGAACTCTTCCGGGTTGGCGCGGAACCGCTTGGAGATTTCCAGATAGGCCGGATCGGTGCGCAGCGCCATGTCTGCCGTCGTCATCATGGGCGCGTGGCGCTTTGTCGGGTCGTGCGCGTCGGGAACAGTCGTGGCCGCCGCCGGGTCCTTAGGCTTCCACTGGTGCGCGCCCGCCGGGCTCTTGGTCAGTTCCCATTCGTCATAGCCCAGCAGCGTGTCGAAATAGGAGTTGTCCCACTGCGTCGGCGTGGGCGTCCAGGCACCCTCGATACCGCTGGTGATGGTATGCACGCCCTTGCCGGTGCCCAGGCTGTTCAGCCAGCCAAGTCCCATGGCCTCCAACGGCGCGCCTTCCGGCTCCGGCCCGACATGGGCGGGGTCGCCGGCACCATGGGCCTTGCCGAACGTATGGCCGCCGGCCACCAGGGCCACGGTTTCCTCGTCATTCATAGCCATGCGGGCAAAGGTCTCGCGAATGTCGCGGCCTGACGCCATCGGGTCCGGGTTGCCGTTCGGCCCTTCCGGGTTCACATAGATCAGGCCCATCTGCACCGCGGCCAGCGGGTTTTCCAGGTCGCGATCCCCGCTATAGCGCTTGTCGCCCAGCCAGGTGTCTTCCTTGCCCCAATAGATATCTTCTTCCGGCTCCCACACGTCCGGGCGGCCGCCGCCAAAGCCGAAGGTCTTGAAACCCATCGATTCCAGGGCGACATTGCCGGCCAGGATCATCAGATCGGCCCAGGAAATGGCCTTGCCATATTTCTGCTTGATGGGCCAGAGCAGGCGGCGCGCCTTGTCCAGGTTGCCATTGTCGGGCCAGGAATTCAGCGGCGCGAAACGCTGCGTGCCCGATCCCGCCCCGCCGCGCCCGTCCGACGTGCGATAGGTGCCGGCGCTGTGCCAGGCCATGCGGATGAACAGGCCGCCATAATGGCCGTAATCGGCGGGCCACCAATCCTGGCTGTCGGTCATCAGCGCCGTCAGATCGGCCTTCAGCGCTGCGTAATCCAGGCCCTTGAACGCCTCCGCATAGTTAAACCGGCCGCCAAACGGGTCGGACAGGGCCGTGTTCTGGTGCAGTATCTTCAGGTTCAGCTGGTTGGGCCACCAGTCACGGTTGGATCGGCCACCAAAGGTGGCGTTGGGACGAATCCCATGCAGCACAGGGCACTTGGCAGCGCTCCCCGAATTATTCCCGTCCATTCTTATCTCCTGTCATGGATCGATTACGGCGGTAGCGGGCACGAAAGAGTTCGCCGCGCACAAGCGGCGTCGCGCCCATCAGGACGTCAGATTTCGGTATTGGTGAACATATCGACCGGCCCCGGCATTTCCCGCCGGACCGGCGCACAAAGCCCCCTGCCGTTCCGGTAACCCGGAACCCGCGATCCATCGGGGTGATGTGACGCGACGCGGTTGGGACATGGGGGCTCCTCATCCTCGCGAACTAAGACTTAGCAAATTTATGTGATAAGATTAAGTCGGATTTTCTGATTGCGTTAATAAGGTGTACTTATGACTAACCTGACATTGAAGCAGCTTCGCTATTTCGATGCGCTGGCGCGGCTAGGTCATTTCGGGCGCGCGGCAGATGATTGCGCCATCTCACAACCCGCCCTGTCGATGCAGATCAAGGAACTGGAGGAGGGGTTGGGGGCACCCCTGTTTGAGCGCGGGCCCCGCCAAATCTGGCTGACCGGGTTCGGGGAGGAATTCGCCGCCCGCGCACGCGACATCCTGCGGTCGGTTGATGAGCTGGGCGATCTTGCCCGCGCCGCGCGCGATCAATTGGCCGGGCGGCTGCGTATCGGCGTCATCCCCACGGTGGCCCCCTACCTGCTGCCATCCATCATCGGCGACCTGACCCGTATGAATGCCGACCTGGACATTCATGTGCGCGAAACGGTGACGCCCAAGCTGCTGCATGAGCTGCTCGAAGGGCGATTGGATACCGCCGTCGTCGCCCTGCCCGTGTCGGAACCATCCCTGACGGAGGTGGCCTTGTTCGACGAAAACTTTGTACTGGTCCGCCCGGCGGAGGAGGAGGGCAAGCCCGTACCCAGCCCCGAGGCGCTGCGCGAAATGCGCCTGCTGCTGCTGGAGGAGGGGCATTGCTTCCGCGATCAGGCCCTGTCCTTCTGCAACATGAACAGCGCCCTGCCGCGCGAATTGCTGGACGGGTCGTCCCTCTCCACCCTGGTGCAGATGGTGGGGGCCGGCATTGGCGTCACCCTGATCCCGGAAATGGCGGTGGGGGTGGAGACCAAATCCGCCGCCGTTTCCATCGCCCGCTTTAAGGACCCGGAACCGTCGCGCACCATCGGCATGGTCTGGCGCAAATCCAGCCCACTCTCGAAGCAGCTCCTCGACATCGCCGACCTCGTACGCCGGTCGGGGGAGGCCCAACGGGCGAAGCATGCTGCGTAGGTCAGGTCGAGCCAGCGGCGAACCCTGACAGAAACGGCTTTTAATCCAATGCTGTCAGGGCGAGGCGCCGCCTCGACCTGACCTACGACGACGCCTGTGCTTGCGGCAAACCCTACCCCGCAAACCGGTTCAGGTTCGCCCGCAACCGCTGGATATTGTCGCGCAGTTCGGTGATTTCCTCCAACCCCATGCCCACGGCCTGGGTCAAGTGCTCGAAGAAATCGACCGTCTGGTCCTTCAGGTCGCGGCCGCTGTCGGTCAGGCGGATCAGAACCTGGCGTTCGTCGGCGGGGTTGCGTTCACGCCGCACATGGCCCGCCGCCTCCAACCGCTTCAGCAGCGGGGTCAGGGTGCTGCTTTCCAGGAACAGCTGTTCGCCGATCTGGCCCACCGTCTGCCCATCCCTCTCCCACAACAGCACCATGACCAGATATTGCGGATAGGTCAGGCCCAGCCGGTCCAGCAGCGGCTTATACACGCGCGTGAAGGCGTGGCTGGCGGAATAGAGCGAGAAGCAGATGAAATCGCCCAGTTTCAGGGCGGGAGCGTCGGACATGGCGGCACCTGTGGGGCATGCGGGTGGGGGTTAAGCGCTGATGACCTTCCATATTGCATCGCACACGATATGATCGCAGGCGCTTTTGCTGCATGGCCGCCATCTGTTTAAATATATCGTACACGATTAAATCGGACGATATTAATCCATCCATCGAATGACGGGCACCGAACCGGCGCCCCCCCTAAACCGGACAGACAGGAGATCATCATGAACAGCCTGCGTAACACCGTCGCCGCCCTCGCCCTTTCCGTTGCCGCCCTGGCGGGCCCGGCCCTGGCCGACGCCCCCGTGCTGGAGGCCGGAACCAAAGCCTTTGTCGACGCCGTGGCGGCATCGGGGGGCAAGCCGATCTACACCTTGTCCTATAGCGACGCCCGCGCCGTGCTGGCCGGCGCCCAGGCCCAGACGCTGAAATCCGCCGCCACCAGCGTGCAGGATACCAGCTTCCCCGTCGGCCCCACGGGCAAGGTGTCGGTGCGTATCGTGAAGCCGGAAGGCGCCAAGGGCCTGCTGCCCGTCATCATGTATTATCATGGCGGCGGCTGGGTGATGGGCGACCGCAACACCCATGACCATCTGATCCGCGAGCTGTCCGCCGCATCCGGCGCCGCATTGGTCTTCGTCGATTATGACCGCGCCCCCGAAGCCGTCTATCCAGCCCAGAATGAACAGGGCTATGCCGCCCTGCAGTTCGTGGCCAAGAACGGCGCGCAATACGGTCTGGATGGCAGCCGCATCGCCGTCGCCGGTGACAGTGCGGGCGGCAACATGGCCGCCGCCATCACCTTGATGACCAAGGCCCGGCAGGGGGCCATCATCCGCCATCAGCTGCTGTTCTACCCCGTCACCGATGACGTGTCGGCTAACAGCTCCTATCAGGCGTTCGGCAATGGCCCGTGGCTGACGGAAAAGGCTATGCATTACTTCCTGGACGCTACCTTCCCCGCCGATAAGCGCGACGAGGTGACGGCCTTCCCCCTTAAGGCCAGCCTGGAGCAGTTGAAGGGCCTGCCCACGGCCACCATCATCGTGGCGGAAAACGACCTGCTGCGGGATGAGGGCGAGGCCTATGCGAAGAAGCTGACCCAGGCCGGCGTGACGGTCACCTCCACGCGCTACAACGGCACCATCCATGATTTCGTCATGCTGAACGGTCTGGCCACCACCCCCGCCGCCCAGGCCGCCATCGCCCAGGGTGCGGCGGCACTGAAGGCTGCATTTGCGAAGTAAGCGTTACGAGGTGAGGGGCAGTCTCTCCCCCTCACCCTTCTCCCTCCGGCAACGGCAGACGCGGCACCTGATCCAGCTGCATCAGCTCGGGCAGGTCGCCGCCCGCCGTGGCTTTCAATTCCTTGAACCGGCGCGCCGTCACCATGACGCGGGTTTCCAGAGAGGCGATGGCGGCGTTGTAGCTGTTGACGGCCCCGCCCAGCCCCTTGCCCACCTTGGCCATATGGTCGGCCATGGTCGACAGCCGTTCATGCAGTTCACGGCCCAACTGGCTGATGGCCTGCGCATTGCGGGCCAGCGCTTCCTGCCGCCAGCCATAGGACACGGCGCGCAACAGGGCGATCAGGGTGGTGGGCGTGGCGGGGATCACCGACTGGTCGATGCCCGCTTCGATCAGGGCCGGGTCCTGTTCCAGCGCGGCGGAGAAGAAATTCTCTCCCGGCAGGAACAGCACCACGAATTCCGGGGCCGGATCGAACTGCGCCCAGTAGCGTTTCTCCCCCAGCGCCTTCATGTGGTCGCGGATATGTCGGGCATGACGGGACAGATGCGTCAACCGCGCCTCATCATCCGCCGCATGGTTGGCGTCCAGGAATGCCTCCAGCGGGGCCTTGGCATCCACCACGATGCTTTTGCCCCCCGGCAGCCGCACGATCAGGTCAGGGCGCAGGCGGTTGCCGTCGGCATTGTTGACGCTGGCCTGTTCATGGAAATCGCAATGGTCCAGCATGCCGGCCATTTCGACCACCCGCTTCAACTGGATCTCGCCCCAGCGCCCCCGCGTGGCGGGACTACGCAGGGCCTTGACCAGATTGCCGGTTTCGGCGCGCAGCTGCCCCTGGCTTTCCATCAGATGGGCGACCTGGGTCTTCAGTTCCGTATAGGCCCCGATGCGGGCCTGTTCGATGCCGGAAACCGCCTCCCCGAACTTTGACAGGTGCTCGCGGATGGGGGTTACCAGGGCGTCGATGGCGGCGCTGCGCTTTTCCAGATCGCCCTTCGCCACCTCCCCGAACCGGTCAAACTGCGCCTGGGCAAGCGTCAGGAATTCGCGGTTATTGGCCGACAGCGCATCGGCGGACAGGGCCTTGAAGGCATCGGCCAGCCGCACTTGCGCTTGGTCCAACAGCGCGAGCTTGTCCGCATGCGCGCGGCGTTCATGGTCAAGGGCGGTGCGCGCCTCAGCAAGCGCGGTCTGCAAATCCGCCTGCTCATCGCGGGCCACAGCCAGCGCTTCCTCCAGCCTGGGCAGCCGCGCCGCCTCTGCCTCCGCCCCCGCTCGCCGCGCCGATTCGGCATTCAACTGTCGGCGCAGATCGGCCAGCAACCCGTCTCGCTGCGCCAGTTCACCCCGCAATTCCCCGATATGGTGGCGGTCCCGCTCCCGGTCGGCCAGCAGAGCGACGCATTCGGCACGCAACGTCGCTGTCCCCTGACGCTGCCAGAGAAACGCGATCACCATACCGGCCAGCGCGCCGGCCAGCAGCGAAATCAGGTCAAGCGGCACGGGCAGCAGCCTCCATCACAGGGTCAGTGACGGAGCATAGCCCACACGCGAAATGAGAACAAGTCAGGAACAAGCGCCGTTACAGCGCGACACCCAGTTCCTTGCCGACCGTGAAAATGTCCTTATCGCCGCGACCGCAGAGATTCATGACCAACAGCGTATCCTTGGACAGGGTCGGCGCGATGCGCTTGACGGCGGCCAGCGCGTGGCTGGGTTCCAGGGCGGGCAGGATGCCCTCCGTCCGAGCCAGAAGCTGGAACGCGTCCAGCGCCTCGCGGTCGGTGGCGCTGACATAATCGACGCGCCCGACCTCATGCAGCCAGGAATGTTCCGGGCCGATGCCGGGATAGTCCAGGCCGGCAGAGATGGAATGGCCTTCCAGGATCTGGCCGTCATCATCCTGAAGCAGATAGGTGCGGTTGCCATGCAGAACGCCGGGGCGACCGCCCTTCAGGCTGGCAGCATGGCCGTTGGGCACGTCCAGACCATGGCCACCGGCTTCCACCGCCACCATGCGCACCGTCGGTTCGTCCAGGAAATCATGGAACAGACCGATGGCGTTGGACCCGCCGCCGATACAGGCGACCAGCATGTCGGGCAGGCGGCCTTCGGCCTCCAGCATCTGTTCGCGGGTTTCACGCCCGATGATGGATTGGAAATCGCGGACCATGGCCGGGTACGGGTGCGGGCCGGCGGCGGTGCCGATGATGTAGAAGGTATCTTCCACATTCGTCACCCAATCGCGCAGCGCGTCATTCATCGCGTCCTTCAGGGTGCCGGCCCCGCTGGTCACGGCGCGCACTTCGGCGCCCAACAGCTTCATGCGGAAAACGTTGGGCGCCTGGCGCGCGATGTCAGTGGCGCCCATATAGACAACACAGGGCAGGCCCATCAGGGCACAGACGGTGGCCGTGGCCACGCCATGCTGCCCTGCACCAGTTTCGGCGATGATGCGCTTCTTGCCCATGCGCTTGGCCAGCAGGATCTGGCCCATGCAATTGTTGATCTTGTGCGCGCCGGTATGATTCAGCTCGTCGCGCTTGAAATAAATCTTGGCCCCGCCCAGCTCCTCCGTCAGGCGCTTGGCGAAGTAAAGCGGGCTGGGACGGCCCACATAATGCTTCAGCTGGTGGGCCAGTTCGGCGTGGAATTCCGGGTCGGCCTTGGCCTCCTCATAGGCCTTTTCCACTTCCAGGATCAGCGGCATCAGCGTTTCGGCGACGAAACGTCCCCCGAAAATGCCGAAATGGCCATGTTCGTCGGGACCGTTACGATAGCTGTTCAGGGGCTTGTTCATGACGCTGCCTGGATGACGAAAGATGTCGGGGGAAACTAGACCGCCCCGCCGGCTTTTCCAAGCCCGTGAGGCGGCACGCCACGTCATGGCGTGGCCGCGAATTCGCAGGCAACAAAGTTACGCCGTCAGCAGGGGACCGGAGGTCACAAGCACCTGCCGCCCCGCAATGCAGAGCAAAATGTCGTTCGGCCCGGCATAGCGGCACTGGGTCCGCGACCAGACCAGCCCGTCGGAGGTGGCACGGCAGGGATGGCGTTCACCGCTGGCGGGGTCCAGGACGGTGGCGACGTGATCACCGGCCTGCACCCGGTCCCCCAGGCTGACATGGTAAAGGGCGATACCGCCCACCGGCGCACGGACCCGGTCCACCCCGGCCAGCGGTGTGGCCAGATCCGACAGGTCGGGCATGGCGGGGGCCGGAGCATCAATGATCCCGCGCCAGCAGAGATGGTCGATCAGGGCGGCGGCATCGGCGGCGGCCAGCCCGTCATCCACATCCGCCTCCCCCCGCAATTCCACGGTCACGGCGGAACAGCCAACGGGGATGGGCGTGTCCGGCCTGCCATAATGGGCGCGCAGCCGGTCCCAGGGGGTGGAACAGACCTCGTCAAACGGTTCCCCACCCGACCGGTCGGCCAGGAACACCGCCCTGGCATCCAGCCGCGCCGCCAGATCCGCCACGCCCAGGGGCCAACAAGCAGGCGTGGTGTAGAGATGCATCACCGCCTCGCTGTCGCAATGCAGGTCGAGCACGTAATCGGCATCGACGGCATGTGACAGCAGCAGCTTGCGCAGGGCATCTGCTTCTGTCCGGGGCTGCAACGACGCGGCAGCCTTGGCCAGCGCCCGCTGAAGCAGACGGCGGTTGGCGTCGGCATCCGGGCCCAGATCGCCGGGCCGTAGAGCATCGGCAACCGTATCGCCCAGATCGGCGAAGGAACGGTTGAAATTCACCCCGCTGGCCAGATCAAAGCGACCGACATGGCCGCCCAGAAGCACCTGATCCAGCCCGATGGGATTGGCCATGGGCACCAGCACCACCTGCCCCTTTATCCTGCCTTCTGCATTCAGACGGATCAGATGATCCAGCAGATGGCGGGCCACGACCATTCCCGGCAATTCGCCGGCATGCAGGCCGGCCTGGATATAGGCCTTGGGACCGCTGCAGGACCCGAACCGGTGGATGGTTAGGCGCCGGGTGGTGCCGGGGCGGCCATGAGGCAGGGTGATGATATCGGTCTGGTGTGTCATGGGCGTGATTTTTGATCCCGCCTGCCCCCCCTTGTCCAGCGCCATTGCCGTGGCATGATGGGTTTGGTGCAAGACCGGATGCAGGATCGCGTGATGCGGGTAGGGAGCAAGGTGGATTGGCGGCTATGGGCCTTCGCCCTATCCATCCTGGCCTATGGTGCTGCCTCCGCCCCGGCCCCACCGGGCATCCGTCCGCAGGAATTGGTGGTCTTTGCGGGGATCGCCTGCATGGCGGGGATTGATACCCCTTGGCGGTTCTTCTCAGGACAGATGCTGGCACGCGGACCGGCGGTGATGGCGGCAGGATCGGCCATCCTGGTCTGGCTATTATGGCAGGGACTGGTCCGTGGCCTGTGGAACGGCTGGGGCCTGACGGACATGATGCGCGACATCGTGCCCACGCTGTTCCTCGCCCTGCCGCTGCTGCTGGCCCCACGCCTGGGACGACTTCCGGCGGATCGGGCCGACAGGCTGGCCGATATCGTCGCCCTGGCCGGGGTGATCTTCACCCTACGCTGGTGGTGGGATGCCGGCATGGCCCTGTCCTCCCTGGGCACCTCTCCACTAGGGGAGGGGCGCTATTACCTGCTGAACAGCGCACTGGTGCCGTTCGCCGCCGTCTGGTTGGGCCTGCGCGCCACGGGCTGGTTCCTGGCCCGGCCCCGGCGGTGGGTGGAACAGGTGCAGGCAGCACTCGCCGCATTGGGCAGCCTGTGCTGCCTGCTGGCCCTGGCGGCAACCCTGCACCGGGCGGGGCTTGGCCTGTCCTTGCTGGCGCTGGGAACCGGGATGGGCATTCGCCTATGGCGGCGTCCGTTCTGGTTCGTTGCTACCTCCCTGCTGGCCTTGCTGCTGCTGGCGTTTGTCGGCCCGCGGGTGGCCGGCGTGGCGGAACTTCTGGCCGACAAGACGGAAAGTGTGGGTCTGAACAACCGCGTCGATGAATTCGTGGCCGTCCTGGATCAGGTTGGGCGCGACCCGCTGGCCTTCCTGATCGGGGATGGCTGGGGTGCCCTGGTCGCCAACCCGGCAGTGGGCTGGTGGCGTGTGTCCTACACCCACAGCGCCGCCAGCTACTTCCTTTTGAAGCTGGGGGCGACGGGGCTGGCGCTGGTGGTGGTTCTGGCGGGACTGTTGGCGGGGATGGCCGCGCGCGCGGCGCGCGATATGCCCATGCTGCTTCTGGCTGTAGCACCATCGCTGCTACTGGGCGCTTTCCTGCACACTAGTTTCAAGTATCTCTGCTTCTCCATTCTCCTCTCTCTGGTTGCCGGTCGATCCAACGCCAGCCTTTACGGGAGAAGCGATATCTGACATTCTCGCGATAGATGAACACAAGTGCAGGCATTGACCGATGCCCGACAGCGTCGCCAGCCGGCTGAACATGCCATCCTCCGCCATGGGGGACATGCTGCACGCGCTGGCGGCACAGTGGCGGCACCTGCTTCTGTGCACCTGTGCGGGGCTGACGCTCACCGTCATGGCCCTGCATCTGGTTACCCCCCGCTATACGGCCAGCCTGATCGTGGGACCAACGGGGCGCAGCGGTCCGGCCGCCATGGGGCCCCGCGCGCCCGCCCTGTCGCCCGCCGCCGGGCGCGGTATCGCCGAACAGGGATCGGCTGAGGAACTGGTCGGTGACTTCTCCCGCTATCTGGCGCTACTGACCTCCGTGCCTGTCGCCGAACGTCTGGTCCGGGATCAGGAACTGATGCACCGCCTGTTCGAGGATGCCTGGGACGCGGAAGCAGGCCGCTGGCGTCCAGCCACGGGGCCGGGTTCCATGTTGGTGCGGGGCCTGCGCTGGCTGGCCGGGCATGCGGTCTGGTCCCCGCCCGATGCGGTGGACCTCTCGCGCCATCTCAAGAAATACCTCGCCATCGAATCCGTCAGCGGTGGTCCGTTACGGCGGCTGGTCTATCGGCATGAGGAGCGGGACTTTGCCTTGCTGTTGCTGACCCGCCTGCACGCCGCCACGGAGGCGCATCTGCGGGCGGAGGCGGAACGACGGCTGCGGGCCGAGATGACGCATGTGAACGGACGCCTGTCCGGGATCGCCAATCTGGACCGCTCCCGTCTTCTGTCGGGCATGGTAACGGAACAGGAAGAGATGCTGATGATGCTGGAAGTCGGCCTACCTTATGCCGCCGACCTTCTGGAGCCGCCCGCCGCTGCCGCCCTGGCCGACTGGCCCAACCCGGTGCCGTTGATCCCGGCAGGTGCGCTGGCCGGGCTGGGGCTGGGCCTGTTCGTGGTGGCAGCACGACATGGTTACCGGCGGGGGCTTTGATGGAAACAATGGATATGCCCGCCATCCCCGTGACCGTCATCATCATGACCCGAAACGAGGCGGCCAATATCGGCTTGTGCCTCTCGCTCCTGTCCCGATTCGCGCAGGTACTTGTTGTGGATAGCCACAGCACCGACTCGACCGCCGTAATCGCCGCCGCCAACGGGGCGGATCTGGTGCAGTTTCGCTGGAACGGCGTGTATCCGAAAAAGAAACAATGGTCACTGAGCCATGCCAGCACACGCCATGACTGGGTGCTATTCATTGACGCGGATGAACGGGTTACTCCCCAACTGGTTGCGGAGATCGGGGATCTGATGCGGCGGGGACCAGAGGCGGCGGCCTATTTCATCGACAGCCGGCCCCTATGGCTGGGTCGGGTTCTGCGACATGGGACACCCTATCGCAAAATCGCCTTGATGGACCGGCGGCGTACGCGCTTTCCGGTCTGTCCCGACCTGCATGTAACCCGCATGTGGGAGGTGGAGGGACATTACCAGCCGATGGTGGATGGACCGGTCGGTCGCCTGCATAACTTCATGATCCACGCCGATCAGAAGCCGCCCGCAGACTGGTTCGATCGGCATAACCGCTATTCGGACTGGGAGGCGGAACTGGGGCATGGTGGCGGAGCGGTGTCTGCCCTTCTGGCTGGCGAACGGGGATGGCGGCGTCTGGCCAAACGACTGCTGGCGCGGGTGCCGGGGCGGCCCTGGCTGGCCTTCCTGCACGCCTATGTCTGGCATCTGGGGTTTCTGGACGGCAAGCCCGGTCTGCACCATGCCCTGTCGCGCCTGTTCTATTACTGGTCCATTGACCTGAAACGCGACTGGCTGGCCGCGCGGGACGCGGCCAGCCAGCCTGATCTATCCGGGGCGTTGGGAGCGGACCCGGCTGATCAGCCGGCCTTGGCGCTGTCGTCGCCGTCACCGGCCAGCGTCTTCACCAGTTCGAACGTGCGGCGGCGTACGGCATCTTCCGGGATACGGTAATAGGCACGGACCAGTTCCAGCGTCTCACGCCGGGCCATGCTCTCGAACTCCTGCGTCTCGCTGGGCTCATCAGGAACCAGGGTGGATTCCGAGGCCGGCAGATCGTCGAAGAAGAAGGTCACGGGCACACCCAGAACCTGCGACAGGTTGAACAGTCGGCTGGCGCTGATGCGGTTGGCCCCGCGCTCATACTTTTGCAACTGCTGGAAAGTGATGCCCACCGCCTCACCCAGGGTTTCCTGGCTGAGACCCAGCAAGGTGCGGCGCAGTCGCAGCCGCTGACCGACATGGATATCGATGGGATTGGGGCCTTCGCCGCGCTTGGACAGGGAATAGGCCTGTGCCAGGCCCGACTTTGACGGGTTTCTCTTTTCAAGCATTTCGGGACTCCTTCGCACCGGATAGCGGTCTTTCGCTACATATAGAGGTCTAGAGCCCCCGCTCCAATACGGACGGTTGTAGTGGGCTGTGACCATTGAGAGACTCAATGGTTAATGGTGGTATTCAATAAGGAAACGCTTAACTATTGATTTTGCTATGTAAATGCGACGTTAACAAGTTCAATCTCATTAACTCTCAGCCGGCAGGCCCCCGAAATCGCCAGAAGGCATACCCACTTGGGGATATACCACGGATGACGGATGCGACAATTTGTAGCAGCCATATGGTGCAGGCAACGGTAGCGCAAACACCAAGAACGGTGCGGCGAATGCGGAACTGCTCGGCTCGGCCCAGCGCCGCATAGCGGCGCGAGAGACCACCGGGGGCGAAGCGGGCGATGACACGGGGCAAGCGGATGACGGAAGCCGCGCGGCGCAGGGCGGCCAGGGTAAAAGCATAGTCGCCCGCAATGCGGTAGCCCTGGTCCATCAGGAGGTCTGCCACCAGGATCCGGTGGTAAAGAATGGCGCAATGGTGGGCAGGCATGCCGTAGAAGGCCCAGCGCCAGTGCCGCGACGGCTTCACACGCACCACCCCATCGCCCGGGTCCTCCAGACTGTCGCCGTACAGCATGTCGGGACAGGCGGTCAGGTGGGAACGAAGATCGGCAAGGACATGGTCGTCCGCCAAACTGTCACCGGCGTTCAAGAACAGCAGGTAATCCCCCCGCGCCACCGCCATGGCCCGGTCCATGCCGGCAAACGGCCCGCCATCGGGCCGACTATCCAACCAGTGCGGTATGGGGCCGGGCGTGTTCAGCACCGCCAGCGTGGCGGGGCAGGAGCCGCCATCGGCGACCAGCCATTCAAACCCCTGCCAGACCTGGGCGGCCAGACTGTCACGGGTAGCTGCAAGGCCCGCCGGATCGTCGCGGACCACCGTGATGATGGACAGCAGCGGGACGCCCATCAGTTGCTGATGGCCGCGATGGCGGCGGCGCTGAAAGCGATCTGGCTCAGGATCGTCGTGATGCTCTGGGTCAGCGGCAGCCATTCAAACGGCTCAGCATCGCGTGGAACCACGATCATGGAACCGGGTGTCAATGTCGGCACCTGATGGGTCAGCCAGCCGCTTTCCAGCGGTTCCGCAGCCCCGTTGGGATGGATGATGAAGATGCGACCATCATCGGCGAACCGGGTCAGTCCACCGGCTTCGCGCAGATAATCTTCTGGCTTCTTGTCCGGATCAAACAGCAGGGAGGCGGGGGCCAGCACCTCTCCCGACACCGTCACCGTCAGGGGGCGGCGGGGGATATGGATACGGTCGCCCGGCTGCAGCGGCATGTCCAGTTCGGGACGGTCGCCCAGCACGGCGGGATTGGCCTCCACCGTGATGCGGCCAAGTGCATTGGTGTTGCGCAGGTCAGCGGCCAGTTGGCGGGCCAGTTCGACACGGGCCGGGTCGGGCGGGTTCTTGCCGCCCAGCATCTGGCCCAACTGCCGGTCCAGTTCCCGAGCGGTGCGGCGCAACCCCTCCTCTTCGGCCAACCGCGCGCTTTCACGGGTGAAGATGATACCGGCGGGATACGCGTCCTCTGTCAGGCCACCGGCCCGGTCCAGCAGCATGGACAGCGTCTCTCCCGGTGCCAGATCATAGGTGCCGGGTTCTGCCACCTCACCCGCCAGCAGGATGCCGCGCCGTTCCTGCGGTCGCTGTTTAAGGCCGACACGGATGGCGGCCCCCGGGGGGATCAGGGTGCTGGCCGTGGCCCCACCGGTCAGGGTGCGGGGCATGGCGCCCAACGTGTCCCCATCATCGCGCCCGCGCGGCGGGACAGGTGGCGGCAGCAGTTCCAGCCGCTCCGCATCGCCTTCCGGTTTCAGACCGCCGCCAGTGCGCAGCAGCAGCGACAGGGGCACCGGTCCCGCCACGGGATATTCCCCGGGCATCATCACCCCGCCGCGCAGAGCCACGGCCCGCTCCGACAACAGGGTCCGAATGTCGGGGGACAACGGGTCGGGCACATCCGGTTCGGTGGGTGCCGATGCCGGACGCATCACCTCGTCCCGCAGGAACAGGGTGACGCGGTCGCCATCGCGCAGACGCAGGTCAAACCGTCCCTCCACCACATCCGCCGGGGCGAAAAGGCTGGGACGACGCCCGGCACCGACGGGGTCGGTACGCTCAAGCAGCGCGACCAAGGCATAGGCATCGGGTAGCGGCGCACCGGGGCCGGACAGCAGAGTGCGCAGGCTCAACCCCTCCTCCCCACCGACGGAGCGCAAGCCGGGCTGGCGCACCGGACCGGACAGCAGCACGCCATCGCCATCGGGATCGGCCACCTGTCCCGGACTGGCCTTGGCCTTGCCGTCATGATTACCGCCTGACAATGGGGCAAGGCTGGCCAGCGACGTGGGGCCGGCAACCGGGTACGGGCCGGGGCGCAGGCTGCCGCGCCGCATGAAGACCGATTGGCGCAGAAGGAAGGGCACAAGGTCGCCATCGGCCTGAAACAAACGCGGGCATGGCAGCGGCGGCCCGTCCACCCCTCTGGCAGCCTGGGCCAGGGGGCCTGCGGCCAACACCCCCTCGGGATCAGCCGACAGGGCGGCGGCAAGGGCGGCCAGACCGGCACAGACCGACAGATCGGCCGGGTCCGGCGCCTGCCCCGACAGCAGCGATAGGACGGATCGCCCCCGCAGGAAGGCGACATCCGCAGCTGACAGCACCACCAACCGGTCACCGTCACGCGCCATTTCCCCCTCCCGCCCCGACAGCAGGGCGGACAAATCCAGCGCCTGCATATGCGGGGGACCGCCGGCGCCCGTCCGGCGCAGCAGAACCGTCAGCGGCAGATAGGCGTCGGGTGGCAGCATGGCGCGGTCCACCAGATCGGCCAGACGCATGCCATCGGTCAGCGTCCGTTCCCCCGGTTCCGCCACGGCCCCCGACAGGGTGACGCTGCCGGCCCGTGCCCCACCGTCGGGCATATGCAGCAACAGGTCGCCATCACGCAGGCGCAGCGGGTCGGTACTGCTGACCGGTTGCGGGCGTTCCGTCCCTTCCGGCCCCTGACGCAACAGGGTGGAACGGTCACGGCCCGGACGGAGCGCACCGCCGGCCAGCATCAGAAGGTCGGATGTGTCGTCCGGTCCTGTGACAGCACTGCGACCGGGCGGCAGTTCATAGATGCCAGGGCGTTTCACCGATCCGGCAATGGCCACCGTCGGCCCCAGGGGCGGCACCACCAGCCGAGCCCCATCGACCAGCAGGTCCGCCGCCGCCCCCTCCCCGCTGACCAGCAGGTCATAAAGATCGACGGTCACGGCCTCAGCCCCTGGCCGCAGCAGGCGGATGGCACGCAGCGACCCATCAGGCAGCACCCCGCCCGCCGCCATCAGCGCATCAAGCGCCGTGGCATAGGCGGACAATGACTGCCGCCCCGGTCGCGCCACCTGTCCCAGGACCAGCACGCCGACACGGCGCAGGGACAGGACCGACAGGAAGGCCTGGGTCTGCACATGGGTGGCCGCCACCGCAGCGTCCAGTTCCGCCTTCACGGCCCCCAGCGTCTGCCCCGCCGCCGCGATGGGGCGCAAATCCTGGATCAGCAGCATTCCATCGGCGCCGATGCGATGACGGCTGCTGCGTGACACCTGCCCGCGCAGCAGGACCGAGAGTTCGTCGCCAGGGCCCAGCCGGTAATCATCGCCCACCGACCCCAGGGCGGGGCCATCATCTGGCGGGGGACCCGCGAACAGGTCCCGCCCGAACAGACGCAACATTTCACCCGCGCGCTGGCTGTACAGTGCCTCCACGCGTCCAGGCACCGTTTCCGCCGGGGCGGCCCATACCGCGCCGACGGGGAAAAACAGCAGCACAAGCAGCGCAGTGATATGGCGAAGAATGGTCATGAGTCCTAAAGGCTGTAGGACTCATTGTTTACACATATATTCAGACGATGAAAATAGCTCAGCCGTGGCGCAGGCTGCCATCCAGCGACATGATGGGGGCGTAGAGCGACGGTCGACGGTCACGGAACACACCCCAGCCGGCACGGATGCGGGCGATGGCGTCCAGGTCGAAATCCTGAACCAGCACTGCTTCCGATGTCCGGTCCGCCTCCACCAGCTTCGCGCCCTTGCAATCGGTGATGAAGGAGGAGCCGTAGAAGGTGATGCTGCCGGTCTCGAACGTCTCTTTCCCGATGCGATTGCTGGCGATGACGGGCATCAGGTTAGCGCCCGAATGCCCCTGCATCACGCGCTGCCAATGGTCGCGACTGTCCAGCGTATCATCCTGCGGTTCCGACCCGATGGCGGTAGGGTAGAACAGCAGTTCCGCGCCCTGCAACGCCATTACGCGCGCGGCCTCCGGGAACCATTGGTCCCAGCAGATGGCCGTGCCGATGCGGGCATAACGCGTCTGATAGGTCTGGAAGCCCGTGTCACCGGGGCTGAAATAGAACTTTTCCTGATAGCCCGGACCATCGGGGATATGGCTTTTCCGATAAAGCCCCAGGATCGAGCCATCAGCATCAATGGTGACCAGGGAATTGTAATGGGCGGTGTTCGCCTTCTCAAAGAAGGACAACGGCAGCACGACCGACAATTCCTTCGCCAGTGCCTGGAAATGCTGGATCAGGCGGTTATTCTCGACGGGAGCCGCCAGTTCGAAATATTCCGGCTTCTGGTCCTGACAGAAATAGGGGGCCTCGAACAGTTCCTGGATCAGGATGATCTGGGCACCCTGTCCATGGGCTTTGCGGATGAGTTCCTCTGCCTTGGCGATGTTGGCGTCGCGGTCCCAACTGCACGCGAACTGTGTGGCGGCGACACTTATCTTGCGCATCTTGTCCATCCTTCCGGTGCGGTTGGTACCAGCATAGCCAAGTTTCACCCGCCGGTCACATGACCCTTGTACGCGTCTTCAGCACCAGCGCCAGGAAGAACGGTGCCCCCAGCAGGGCCGTGACGACCCCCAGTTTCAGTTCCGGCCCCGGTCCGCCCAGACGCAGAGCCGTATCCGCCGCTAGCAGCAGTGCCGCCCCGCCCAGCGCCGACAAAGGCAGCAGGCGCGAAGGCTGCGCGCCGGCCAGGGGGCGCAGGAGATGCGGCACGATAAGGCCGATGAAGCCGATGGCGCCGGCAACGGCGACCGCGGCACCAACCGCCAGAGCCGTGCCCAGAATGACCAGGATGCCGGTGCGGCGCGGGTTAAAGCCCATGGATTGCGCCGTCCCCTCTCCCAGCGACAGGGCATCCAGCCCCCGACCCGACAGCAGCAGCAGAATGGCACCCAGTCCCATGAAGGGTGCCGCCACGGCCACATGGTTCATAGAACGGTCGGCCAGCGACCCCAGCATCCAGAACACGATCTCCGTCAGGGCAAACGGGTTGGGCGACAGCGACAGGGCGAGTGAGGTGAGCGCCCCCGCCAGACTGGATATGGCCACCCCGGCCAGGATCAGGGTCAGAACCGATGCCTGCCGCCCGGCCAGCAGATAGAGCAGGGTGACAGCAATCAAAGCGCCCGCCATCCCTCCCATGGGCAGGGCCAGCGGAAAGACCAGACTGGCACCCGAATAGAAAGCGATAACGGCTCCCAAACCCGCGCTGGCCGACACGCCGATCACACCAGGTTCAGCCAGCGGGTTGCGCAGCAGGCCCTGCAACGCTGCCCCCGACAGACCCAGGACAGCACCGATGCCGGCCCCTAGCAAGGCGCGCGGCAGCCGGATATCGGCGAAGATCACCGCCGCCGTCCCATCCCCACCCGCCCACCAGTCGCGGATGGCCAGCGGCAGCGACACCGCTGCCGGCCCCACGGCCAGCGAGGCCGCGAAGAACAGGAGGAGAGCAGCACACAGTAGTGAGGGTATGGCACGGATCATGGTGACACCCGGGTTGAAAGCAGCCGTTTGCGGGCGGCAGCCAGCAAGGCCACGGCATCAGCGGTAAAGGGCCCGCCGCAGGTCCATAGCTTGCCCGGCACAGTCGGGCGGGCAGCGGGAGGCACAGCGCGCGATAGAGCAGGATGGGCCAGCATCTGCCCATTCAGGGAGGGATGGCCCTTTTCATCAGTATTGGCGATCAGAAGGTCGGGCGGATCGGCGGCTACCGTTTCGACCGGCAGATAGCCATAGCCGGTCAGGCCCTTGTCGGCGGCATAGTTTGTCAGGCCGGCGGCCCGCATGACCGCATCGGAGAGGGTGCCCGCCCCCGCCGTAAAGGCACCAGGGGCCAGCGACAGCACGCGCGGCCGGTGTGTATCGTCCGCTGCAGGCACTGCCGCCGCCAGGGTGGCATCCATGCGGGCAATCAGTTCCTCTCCCTTCGCGGCCACGTCAAGGGCGGCGGCGATGGTACGGATCTGCGCCCGGATACCGTCGAAATCATTGACCAGCCCCACCTCCATCACCGTCACGCCGCGCGCGCGCAGCAGAGCCACGGTGGGGCGCGTCGTATAGGTCCCGACCAGCACCAGATCGGGTTTCAGGGGCAGCACCTCCTCGGCCATGCCCTGTACCAGCGGGATAGAGCCCACCTGATCCGACAGGGCCGAAAGGCCGGGATCGGAAGCCAGGAAGGACAGGGCGGCGATCCGTTCGGGCGGCAAAAGCGCCAGCACAAGCTGATCGGTGCAGAGGTTCAGCGACACCACCCGCGCCGGCCCCGCTTTCGCCGCAATCGGCGACAGGGCCGCCATTATGGCGACACAGAGCAGACCGAAGACGGAAAGGCCGGTGGACCCCCGCCTTTCGCGGGGATTGGCGGCGGGCATGGTTGGCACGATGCTATCCTTGGACCCGGACCGCCGATGAACCGGCGGGCGCGACTTTATAGTGCATAGTGCGGTTGCGACGGAACGGGCAAGGCGGGGGGAGGCGTCGATGATGGAACGGCGGCCACGCATCGGGATCACCGGCAGTGCCGGCACAGGCAAAACCAGCCTAGTCGAGGCTGTATCCGACCTGCTGCACCTGCCCGTGCGGCGGGAGGCGATGCGCGACCGGCTGATGGCCGGGTTTGATCCCCATGCCCTGTCGCGTGACGGCCATCGCCGCATGATCGCGGGTGACGCCGACGATCTGGCCCTAGATCTGGCACGGGCACAGGACGGTCTGGTCACCGACCGCACGCCGCTGGACATGGCGTCCTTCTGGCTGGTGAATGGCTTTGCCGTGGATGATCCGGCGGCAACGGAGGCGCTGCTGGCCCGCGCCGTCTGCGGCATGGCCGATTATGATCTGGTGGTGCTGCTGCCTTGGGGCGTGCGGCCCGTTGCGGCGGACGGCGTGCGGTCTACCAACCCCTGGATGCAACTGCATTTTCAGACGGTGCTGGAGGGGCTGTGCCGGCTTTACGTTGCGCCAGACCGGCTGCTGCATGCCAGCCCGATGGCCGGGACAGAGATGCTGGCCATGCTGATCCGAGACCGCGTCTGTCGTTAAGCCTCGTCAAAGATCTCCAGCGCCTTGCGGAAGACGCGGGAATAGTCGGCGGTGGTGCCGAACGGGGTCTGTTCTTCCGCCAGGCCGGGCAGGTTCGCCGGTGCGTCGGACGCCGTACGGAAATAGGACAGGATAAAAATGCGCAGCGCCGCCGTCAGGGCGCTGTCGCCCCGACGCCCGTCGATCATGGTGACAATGTCGTTCAGCGACTGCCCCTCGCGCCGGCTGATATCGGCCAGACTGTCCCACAGCAGCGGTTCCATTCGGATACTCGTGCGTTTCCCCGCCACAACGACATTGCGACACACCGCCCGCATGGATTCGGGCGCTGTATCTTCGGGATTGGTGGGGGGACGACGCTTGGCGGCCATGGGAACCGGCTGTCCTATTGTTCAATTAGGTCATCAGTTGCATGGAACATATTGAACCCACTTGTAGGACACAATGGGTTGTCGAAGGTATTATGACAACGCAGTCCTGCAACCCCGCTCTTTTCAGCACCCGCGCCATTTGTAACAGGCGGCACCAAATTTGTTGCAGGTGGGAAACGGCGGAAGACAGGGACGGCACAGACGCTATGATGGGCACATCAGATCGCTGCCCTTCCGTGTTCTTGAGGTCCGCCCATGCCCGCCTATCAGCCCCTGTCCTCCCGCCCCCGCCTGAAGCCTGGTGTGCCGTTGGGCGGTGTTGCCGCCATCGTGGTGCTGGCAGGTACGGTGGGCTGGGCGCTGGTGGCAGGAGATCCGGTGGGGTCGGGCGACCAGTTGGCCAAGCTGGGCCACAAGATCGAGATGTCGCTGGGCGATGGCGGCGTCCGCGTGCATGTGGATGATCGCGTCACAGAGCGGGCGCAGGACCGCGTGGCCGAACGGATGGCGGAGCGGGCCAAACGGATGGAGATGGGCGATGGGCGGGCCGTCGATATGGGCGCCATCACCCGGTCGGTTTCCGAACAGATCGACGCCGCCGCCAAGGCCGCGACCGCCAAGGCCGACCGGAACAAGGGCCGTCGCGATGGCGATATCCGCTATCTGGACCGCACCACCGCCGATGATGGCACCAACCGTATCACAGCCATGGCCGAGGCGCCGTCCGGCGTGCGGCTGGCCGGGGTGATGGGATCGGTGCGAATCAAGGTAGTGGGGGACGCCGCCGATGGCGTGCTGTTCACGCTGGAGAACAGTCGCAAGCGTTACAACCTTTCCATCGATGACGGGGTGCTGTGGATCACCGGGCCGGGACCGCAGAGCCAGCCTGACGTTACCCTGGAACTGTCGGTCCCTCGCGGTACGCCGCTGCTCGTCAACAATTTCACAGGTGACCTGACGGTGGATGGCGATTTGGGGGCCCCCGCCCGGCTGGAACTGGCCAATGGCGAGATGAAGCTGGGGGCGCTGGAGTCGGCGCGGGTCCGCATCACGCAGTCAGGAACCGTGTCGGTGGGCGACGTGAAGGGGCTGGCCGGTGTGCAGTTGTCTGGCGATGGCGAAGTGCGTATGGGCAATGTCGGCACCGCCGCCCTGGAAGTGAACGGCAATGGCGCCGTGAAGCTGGGCACCGTGTCGGAGGGCCTGTCCGTCTCCATGCCGGGCCCCGGCGACATCAAGGTCGGCATGCTGGCGGGCAGCCTGGGTGCCGCCATCCCCGGCCCCGGCACCCTGACCATCGGCGGAGGACAAGTGGACAGCATGGCCATCGGCGTCACCGGTCCGGGCACCGTTGATTTCAACGGCAAGGCGAAGGACCCCCGCGTCCTAATGACCGGCCCCGGCCGCGTCAGCCTGGCCGGGCACAGCGGTACGCCGAAGGTCTACCATGTCGGTCCCGGCAAGGTGGAATTGTCGCGCTAAGAGAGACCGGCAGTTAAGGCACCGTCACCCGCCGCAAGGTCAGGTTCAGCCGCCCGCCCTGCGGCAGCAGGCGGGAGGACCCGACGCGCAGCCGGTCCACGCCGTGGTAATAGAGGCGTGACGGGCCAGCGAAGATCATGACCGTCCCGCTTTCTACCGGGAATGACCGGGTCGGGTCGCTGCGTGCCGGGCCGCCCAAACGGAAAATCCCGGTATCGCCCAGGGAGATGTTCAGGATCGGGGCGTCCTTCGCCTCCTCATCCTCATCCCGGTGCAGCGAAAGCTTCGCGCCATCCCCCTGATAATGGTTGATCAGGCAGCATTCCGGATCATGACCATAGCCCGTCAGATCGCGCCACAAGGCCAGCAGCGCATCGGGGATCGCGGGCCACGGCCGTCCCGTGACCGGATGGACAGGGGAATAGCGGTAGCTCTGCCGGTCGGCGATCCAGCCCTGGCTGCCGGCATTGGTCATGTCGATGGAGAAGGGACGGCCCGTACGCGGCATGATATAGCGGGTGAAGGGGGCCTGCTGCGCGATGGTATCGACCAGGGACAGAATGGACTTCTGCCCATCACGATCCAGATATCCAGGCAGTATCCGAAACCCTTCCGCCATGGTCGTCATGCCCCTTATCCCCCTTGCCCTGCGTGTCGCGCGGGTCGCGCAGCCTCAAAAATGCGTACGGACATGACAGTGTCACGCGCCAATCATAGACTCAGCGGCCCAACGCGCCTAGATTCCCCCTTATGAGAGACGAAACCTTCGATAGCGAGCATAGTGCCGACTGGAACCCCGTCGCCTTGCGCGGTGGTCTAGTCAGCTTGCGGGTTCCGTCAAGCTGGCAGCGTCTGTCGCGTGACGATGGCGGGCTGGCATTTCAGTCACCAGGACCCCACCCGGTCGATCTCCTGATCTCCATCGTCACCTACCGCAACCCCTATGGCGTGCGGGCGGAAGAGGCGATCCAGTATCTGGACCGAGAGAATGTACTGCCGCGCGGCATCCTGCCCTCGATGGAGACGGGCGACGGCCCTGACGATGCCGATGAACGGCATTGGATCGCCTACGCCGTGGCCCAGCCGCCCGACCGGCAGATTTTCGTCTGGAAGGTGGCGGATTTCCAACCGCCCGACCATGTCCGCGTCGTCACCCTGCAACTGCTGGTGCCCGGCGACAGCGCCGCCGACCCCGAACTGTCTGACCTGATCGACCGGTTGGGGGAAGAGGCGGCGCGTATCAAGTTCCATCCCGGCCCCATCCAGGGGCCCGTACAGCGCGTGACCATGCGCAATGTCTGGCATAGCGACAGTGTCCGCTTCCGCCTACCCTGGGACTGGCAGACCCTGCAAGAGGGTGACCTGACCCTGTTCCACCGCGAAATGGACGGGGCCGGCACCCTGCGTGTCGCCATGCATCAGTTCGACCATACGGGCGATGACGGGGAAATCCTGGCTCGCGCCGTCCTGCGCCAGACCGCCGAACAGTTCGCCGACGGTCCCGACGGGCGCGTGGGCGAAGGGTCGGTAGAATGGATGCCCGACGGCGAGGTGATGGCAAGGTTCGTCACCGACGGGGAGGAGGATGGCGAGCAGTTGCGCTTCTTCCTGTGGATGCGTGGGGCGGCACTGGAGGGCAAGACCACCGTGGCCCTGTTCAGCTTCGCCTTCCCGCAATCCTCCCGCGGGGGTGACCTGGAGCGCACGACCCTGGCCATGCTGGAGCAGGAAATCCGCCGGGCCGTGGTCGGCATCACCGACAGCACGGAAATCCATGACGAGGAAGACGAGTTGTCGGACGGGTTCAGCCTCGCCGACCTGCTGGATGACGACGATCTTCTCGACAGCCTCGATGATGATGACGACCTCGATATCGACGAGGATGATGAGGAAGAGGATGGCGGGGACGAGGGCGGGCCCATTGGTCGGGCATAGAAATTCCGCGCAGCTGTGATCTTCGTCATAGCCCCTTGTCAAACCGGGTGATCCTACCCCACATGTCGGCTGTCGTTTCCCCCAACCGACTGCGCCGCCCCCCGCAATGCCCGACAGCCTGCCCAACCACAACACCGTCTCTGGTGAACCCTGCCGGATCATGAGCCGCCTGTGCAGTGCCGGCCTGCGCCCCACGCGCCAGCGGGTCGATCTGGCCAGGCTGCTGTTCCGGTGCGGTAATCGCCATGTCACCGCTGAGCAATTGCATGCCGAAGCCGTGGCGACGGGGGTGAAGGTGTCACTGGCCACCGTCTACAACACCCTGAACCAGTTCCGCGATGCGGGGCTGCTGCGCGAGGTGGTGGTGGAGGCCGGCAGCACCTGGTTCGATACCAATATCGACGACCATCACCATTTCTTTCATGAGAATAGCCGCCGCTTGCAGGACATCTGCTGTACCAAGCTGGTGCTGCCCGACCTTCCCTGCCTGCCCGACGGCACGCAGGTGGCGCGCGTGGACGTGATTATCCGCCTGCGGGACGCGGATTGAATTCACTGTCATTTTCAATCTTCTAGGCAGGCCATCGCGAATATTGCGACGCTGCCCGCGCGAACGTAGACTGCCCCTATCATCTCGAAGCCCAGCCGGCGCGTACGCGCCGGGGTGGCGGGGGGCTCCATGCGCAGAGTATTGATGGGCGGCCTGGCCCTTGTGGCCGGCGTCCAGCTTGCCGGAACGGCCATCGACATGCAGGCGGGCTGGCGGGCATACCGGCAGGCGGCTGACATCGCCAACATGAAGCAGGTCAGCCGCGACCTGCTGGTGGCGGCCCGCGACCACGGCATCGAAGCCGGCATGATCAATCTGGTGCTGGAGGCAGCCCGGACGCAGAATGCACCCGAAGCCGCCCTGCGTCCACAGATCGACCGCCATCGCAACGAAACCGACCGCGCCGCCCTGGCAGCATTGGATCGGCTGGACCGGATCGGGACCGAAAGCTCGCTGTCGGAGGATGTGGGGTCGCTGCGGGTGGCCCTGTCCCGGGTACGGGAGTTGCGGGAGGGAATGGAGGCGCTGCTGACGCGCCTGCAGGATGGCCGCTCACTGGAGGCGGCGGGCCCCAGCCCCACCGACAACACCCTGATGATCGCGGAATGGCGCGATGCCTCCCGATCCTATCTGACGGCGCTGCTGACCCTGCTGCGGGAGATCAATAAGCCCGCCCTGTCGCTGGGTGGAGAAGCGGCGGCAGCGGAAATGCTGACGCGGGAAACGATCCGCCTGCGATCCCAGCTCGGCAATGACATGGGACAGATCTACCGCATCGCCGGCGCCAATAACCCGCCCGACCTGCAGGCGGCCAGCATCTCCCTGGCGCAGGTGGAACAGGTCTGGCAACTGGTTCGGGATGTCGGTGACCCCACCATGTTCCCGGAGGCGACGCAGGCAGCCCTGCGTCAGATGGAGGCGGCGTTCTTTCAGCGCTACCTGCCGCTGCGCGCCGCCATCCTGGACGCCGCCAGCCGGGGGGAGGCGCGGGGCCGCATGCCGGAACTGCTGCGCAACGGCACCAGCCTGCTGAATGCTGCGAGCGATCTGGTAGGGGCCGCCGTCGGCGTCGCCGCCATGGCGACGGAACAGAACAGGCTTCTGGCCCGCCAGAAATTATGGGTGGATGCGTTCGAGCTGCTGATCTCCATGGTGGCGCTGATCTTCGCCGCCTGGATGGTGCGCAACCGCGTGCTGCGGCCTATTCAGCAGATGACGGAGGCCATGCGCGCCCTGGCCGGCGGTGACCATGCTGTGGCCCTGCCGGAGATCAAGGGTGTGGGCGTGGAGGTTGGGGCCATGATGGCCGCCGTCCGCGTCTTCAAGGAGAATGCCCGGCAGCTGCGCAAGGAGAACCGGGAGCGGGGCCGCATGGAGCGGCTGCTGACCGTCGAACGCTCCATCCTAGAAATGGCCGCCGCTGGCGCACCGCTGGGCGAGGTGCTGGAGGCACTCTGCCGGGGGATTGAGGAACAGCTGGACGGGGCCCGCTGCACCATCCTGCTGCTGCGTGAAGACGGGATGCATATCACGGTGGCCGCCGCCCCCAGTTTTCCCGCGCGCATGCGGGAGGTCTATGAAGGTGTGGCCATCGGGCCGGAGGTCGGGTCCTGCGGTTCCGCCCTTTATCGCCGGGCACCGGTCATCGTCACCGATGTCGCCCATGATCCGCGCTGGCACCTGTACAAGGATGTGGTCCTGGCCGAAGGGCTGCAATCCTGCTGGTCGCTGCCCATCCTGTCGGGCGATGGCGAACCGCTGGGCGCCTTCGCCATCTATGGCGAGGCGGCGCGCGAACCCCATGACTGGGAGATGGAGCGGGCCCGGCGCGCGGTGCAGCTGGCGGCATTGGCCATCACCAGCCGGCGGGCCGCCGAACAGCTTGAACATGCCAAGGCACAGGCCGAACTAGGCAGCCGCACCAAGTCCGAATTCCTGGCCAATATGAGCCATGAGCTGCGTACCCCGCTCAACGCCATCATCGGCTTTGCCGAGGTGCTGGAAAGCGAGATGAAGACCAATGACAAGAATGGCCAGAATGCCAGTTCCGTTGCCTATGCCGGCGACATCATTGCGTCAGGCCGCCACCTGCTGAACCTGATCAACGACATCCTGGACGTGTCCAAGATGGAGGCGGGCCGGGTGGAACTGCGCGAGCGCATCTGCGGCATGGAGGAACTGGTGCGGGGGTGCGAGCGCATCGTGCGGGCACGCGCCATGGAACGCCGCCTGAACCTGGTGGTGGAGGTGGCGGACGGCATGCCGCCCATCCTGGTCGACGATGTGAAGTTCAAGCAGATCATCCTGAACCTGATGTCGAACGCCATCAAGTTCACCTCCCCTGGCGGCACGGTGAAACTGACGGCCAGCGTCGATCCCTCACGCGGGGTGGCCGTGGCGGTCAGCGATACCGGTATCGGCATCAGGCCGGAGGACCTGTCCAAGGTCTTCGTGCCATTCCATCAGGTCGATAATGTCTATGCCCGCTCCAACCCCGGCACAGGCCTGGGCCTGACCCTGTCCAAGGGGCTGGCGGAGTTGCATGGCGGGCGGCTGTCCATCGAAAGCGTGTTCGGGGAGGGGACGGTGGTCACCCTGACCCTGCCGCCATCCCGCATCGTCTGGACCGAAAGTGCCGGCCTGCCCTTCCCCCTGCCGATGCGGTGAAGGACGATAGGCTGCTGGCAATCCATGCTTAAGGCCGGGTCCGCACTGACCGATGGCGTACCACCCCGTGCCGCTTGACGCGCTGATCCGCTTTGACCCTACTGACGGCACGCGTGCTTTATCCGACAGGAGAACAGGATGATCGACCATCACCGCGCCCTGATTTTTGCCATGGTGCTGACCTCGGCGTCGGATGGCGACATGACTGACGCGGAACTGCATGCCATGGGCGAGAATATCCGCTTCCTGCCGGTCTTTGCCGATTTCGACCCGCACAAGCTGCCGCAGGTGGCGCAGGAATGCACCGACATCCTAGGCGATCCCGACGGGCTGGATGCCGCTATCGCCATGATCAAGCGGTCACTGCCCAAATCGCTGCGGGAAACCGCCTATATGCTGGCCTGTGAGATCGTGGCCGCTGACCGCACCGCCAGCCAGGAGGAACTACGCCTGCTGGAGATGCTGCGCCATGGGCTGGATGTGGACCGGCTGACGGCCGCCGCCCTGGAACGCGGGGCCCGCGCCCGTTACACGGTCGCCTGAGACCATGGAAGACAGAAGCCTGCGCCCCCCCGCCATCGCGGGCTGGTGCCTGTATGACTGGGCCATGTCGGCCTTCAACACCGTCATCGGCACCTTCGTCTTTTCGGTCTATTTCACCAAGGGCGTGGCCGCGAACCCTGATGAGGGTTCGGCCGACTGGGCGTTTATGCTGGGCCTGTCGGGGCTGGTCATCGCCCTGCTCTCCCCCGTTCTAGGGGCTATTGCCGACCGGGGCGGACGGATCAAACCCTGGCTGGCCGTCTGTACCGTCGTCGCCGTGGGGGGATCGGCCCTGCTCTGGCTGATCCGGCCCGATCCTTCCTATGCGCTGCCGGCCCTGCTGCTGGTGGGCATTGCCAGTACGGCCTTTGAGCTGTCGAACGTCTTCTACAACGCCCTGCTGCCCGTCATCACGCCGCGCAGCCATCTGGGCCGCGTGTCCGGCTGGGGCTGGGGTGTCGGCTATTTGGGCGGGCTGGTCTGTCTGGTGCTGTGCCTGGTCCTGCTGCTGCAAGCCGACTCACCCCTGTTCGGCCTGATCAGCAAGGAAGAGGCTGAACCGGTGCGCGCCACCTCCGTCCTGGTCGCCATCTGGTACGGACTGTTTGCCCTACCCTTATTCCTGCTGGTGCCCGACCGGGTGCCGGAAGCCGGTATGACGGCGCTGCGGGCGGTCCGCGAAGGCTGGTCCAGCCTGCTGACCACCATCCGCTCCATGCCGCAGCATGCCAACACGCTGCGCTTCCTGATCGCCAGCGCCCTGTGGCGCGACGGGATCAATACCATCACGGCCTTTGGCGGCATCTATGCCGGCATCGTCTTCGGCATGGTGGAGGCGCAGTTGATCCTGTTCGCCATCGCCCTGAACGTGGCCGCCGGCCTCGGCGCTATCGGCTTTGCCTGGGCCGATGACCGGATCGGGGCCAAGCCGACTTTGATCATCAGCCTGATCGGCCTGATCATCACCGGAACCTCGATGGTGCTGATCGGCACTGGCGCGTGGGCGTGGGCCCCGCCCTTGTCCATGCCGCTGGATTTCACCCCGGATCAGCAATGGCTGCTGCTGCTGGGCATGGGGCTGGGCGTGTTTTTCGGCCCGGCACAGGCCGCCGCCCGCTCCATGATGGCCCGCATCTCCCCGCCAGGGCTGGAGACGGAATTCTTCGGCATCTATGCCCTGACGGGCCGTGCCGTGGGTGTGCTGGGTCCGCTGGCCTATGGCGTGGCCGTTACCGCCATGGGCACGCAACGTGCGGGCATGGCGACGGTGATCGTCCTGTTCCTGCTGGGTCTGGGCCTGCTGCTGACGGTGAAGGAGCGTCGGTAACCCCGCTGCACGCGATCACCCCCGCTTATTTCACCACATAGGGCTTGCCGGCGATGTCATACATCACGGCACCTTGAGGCACCGAATTCAGGTTCACGCTGCGCCGCCCGCCTAGACCCGGCTCACCATTGTAATGCCAGAGATCCTCGCTGTTCACGTAGTAAACGGCGCTGGTGCGGAAGGTGTAATAGCCTTCGCGCGCCACCGACACGGTCAGGACCATTTCGGTATCGGTTTCCATGGGCTTGGATTTCAGCGCCTCCAGCCCGACGGCGGCGACACCCGCCGAGATGCCCCACGGGAACTTGGCCAGATCGCCGCCCGTCAGATGCGACGCCAGCCCCACACCCGCCGCCAGCAGGGTCAGCGGACCAGGGAACGGATCGGCGGCCATGCGCGGACCGCTGCTTTTCACGGTCAGCACATCAATCCCCACCGCCACCACATCGGGACGGGCATCGACGGAGACCAGATGCCCCTGCTGGACCAGCCGGGTGGTCACCGCCGACAGGAAAGCATCGGCAAATAAGGTATCGTCGCGGCGCATCATATAGACCTGCACCGGCACCTTCCTGCCCATCTGAAATTCCAGATGGGCGGAAATTGCCGAGGCCACATCATCCGCCACCACCTGCCACTGCCCTGCCGATTGCAGCACGGGCTGCGGCTTCATCGGAATGGAAACCGCCATGGGCCGGGCGGAGCACCCCGCCAGACCCAGGCAAAGCGCCATGGCCATCACGGAAGCAAGGCTTTTGGCGGCAAGGCGGCGGCGGGGGGCGGCGGTGCGGTTCATGATGGTTCGTCCGGCTGAAGCGGTGGCTTTGCCGAGCAGAGAAGCAACCGCCGTGCCAGGGGTTAAAGCTCCCGTGCCCGCGTGGCGCCCAGCACGCCCCAGAAGGCACCGTCCGGCCCGGCAACCGGCAAGGCCAGCGCCTCCACGTCATGCAGGGCACCATTGGACATCACCGATTGATCGGCTGCGAAACGGTGGGGCTGCTGTGCCGCCGTGACCGTGGTCAAGACGCGCAGGATGCGACCGAACACCGGCTGACGCGCATAATCGTTGATATGACGGCCTGTCGGGTCAATGCCGTAATTGGCAACGGTCTGCCGACCGAAACCACGACCGATAAAGTCCGACGGGCCGCCACCCGGCACCCGTTCCAGCCACCAGAGATGATCTGCGGCTACGGCTTGTGCGGGGGGCAGCAGATCATCAATGCAGGGCAGGTTCTGCCCCGGCAGCGTCGCCGCCAGCCAGGCATCGAACAGCAGGCGCAGGCAGGGATGGCGCAGTGCCGCGCGATCCGCCACCGGCTCCAGGATGAAAGCATCACTCATTCGGCCACCGACTTCCCGATCGCGGCCCCAGCGCCTGGATTGAGATTGGGGCGCAACCCCCACTTTGCCAAGTCGGCAAGTGGTCTAGGCGTGAAGTCTGGTATCAGTCCGGCATTACCGTCATTTCGGCAGTACCGTCGCCCTTGGGCCGGTCCTGATCCAGAGGCTGGCCCTGCACGCGGAAGCACAGGGTCTCCGCGATATTGGTGGCATGGTCGCCAATCCGTTCCAGGTTCTTGGCCGCAAACAGCAGATGGGTGCAGGCCGTGATGCGGGCCGGGCTTTCCATCATATAGGTCAGCAGTTCGCGGAACAGCGATGTATAGGCGCGGTCCACCTCTTCATCCCGCCGGCGGACGGCCAGCGCGGTTTCGGCGTCATCCTCGTCATAGGCCTTCATGACAGCGGCCAGCATATCGGCCACGGCGCGACCGATGGGCAGCATGGACCGGGCCAGCGAGACTTCCGGCTGCGACTGCAACACGAAGGAGCGCTTGGCGACATTGGCCGCGAAATCGCCGATTCGCTCCAGATTATTGGCGACACGCAGGGCGCCGATGACATCGCGCAGGTCGTTGGCCTTGGGATGACGCAGGGCCAGCAGACGGACGGTCTGCGCCTCCACCTTGCGCTCCAGTTCGTCCAGATCGGCGTCCTTGGCCATGACTTGGCTGGCCAGATCGGTATCGCGGTCGGTCATAGCCGCCACGGCATCCGTGATCTGCCGCTCCGCCAGCACACCCATCTGCCGCACCAGATCGTGCAGGATGTCGAGCTGTTCGTCGAAGGCGGACACGATGTGCCGGGTGGGGATGATGCTGGCTTTTCCGTCCACGGGACTGGCTCCGGCAATGGCGATTGCATGAATTGTCAAGAAACCATCTAACACAAATGGCCGCTCCTGTGGCACGTTCAAGAAAAGTTCATCTTTCGCTCAATGGTCACCGCCCATCATGACACCCCATGAACTGCTCGCCGTTGTCGATAAGCATGAACGCTGGCTGAAGCGGCTGACAGGTGGTGCCCGTGCGATGCTGGCACTGGCCGACCTGCAGGGTCACAATTTTTCCGGCGCAAATTTGCAGAATTCCAAGCTGTCGGGCGCCAACCTGTCGGATTGCGACTTCACGGCGGCCAACCTGACGGCAGCCGACCTGTTCGCTGCGCGCCTGACGCGGGCCATCCTGGTGAACACCAACCTGACCAATGCCGACCTGCGCGGCGCCCATCTGCGCGGTGCGCGGTTGAAATGCGCCATCCTACGCGGGGCCGACCTGCGCGGCGGGGCGCTGCTGGATCGGCGCGCGCCGGGCAGTGTGAAGATGGAACCGTCGGACCTGCGCGGTGCCGATATGGATGACGCCACGCTGTCCAACGCCAATCTGGCCGGCGCCGACCTGTCGGAATGTTCGCTGGTGGGGGCCGATTGTTCGGGCGCGCAGATGGCCGGCTGCAACATGGCCCGGTCAGTGATGAAAAGTGCGAATTTCGCCGGCTGCGACATGCGCGGCGTCAACCTGAACAGCGCCAACCTGATGGGCGCCAAGCTGCGTGACGTCAACCTGTCGGGCGCTGTCCTGTCGGGGGCCAACCTGCGCAACGCCGATTTGCAGGGGGCGAACCTGGAAGGTGTCGACCTGTCCAATGTCGACATGCTGGGCGCCAATTTCAGCCGGTCTGCCGAAACCTTCTCCGGCACCATCCAGCGCATCCTGACCCAGCATCAGGCCTGGATCACCAGTAATGGCGACAAGGGGGAACGCGCCGACCTGGAGGGTCAAGACCTCTCGCATATCGACCTGAATGGCGCCAATCTGGGTGGGGCCAACCTGAAGGGCGTCAATTTCTCAGGCGCCAAGCTGCGCGACTGTCTGTTTGTGATGGCCGATCTGGCGGGGGCGGCGCTGAATTTCGCCGATCTGACAGGGGCGACCCTGGACGGCGCCAATCTGCGCGGCGGCAACCTGTCGGGCGCCAAGCTGGACAATGCCAAGATCGGGTCAGTGGAAATCAAGGGCCCGAACGGTCGCGGCACGGGCCGCAAATGGCCCGCCAACCTGTCCAACACCACCATCGTCCAGGCCAGCCTCACCCGCGCCTCTATGCGCGGGGTCAACCTGTCGGGGGCCGACCTGCGCGGGTCCGACCTGTCGGGGGCCAACCTGCTGGAAGCCAATATCCGCGGCGCCAATCTGGCAGACACCATCACCACGGGGACCACCATGCCGGCCCCCGATGATGATGACGATGATTTCAGCTAGAACCGTTCGTTTTCCCCAAGCGCCGACGCGGCGGTCGCCGCTGGAGCGGTTTCCGGTCAACGGAAAACCGCTCTCATCAGTCAGGCCCAGCGCAGACCGGCAGCGGCCCAGGTGGGGCGGTGGGGGCTGGCCTCGATCAGCTTTGACAGCATGTCCGGGCCGGGTAGCGTGCCCAGCGGCGCGCCCAGTTCCTCGCGATGGATACCGCCCGTGATGAACAGGCTGTCGATGCCGGCGGCATTGGCGCCCGCCACATCGGTGCGCAGACTGTCGCCCACGGCCAAGATGCGGCCCGGCGCGATACCGCCCAGAAGGTCGAAGCAGCGACGATAGACGGGGGCATGCGGCTTGCCGTGATAGCGGACATCGCCGCCGATTTCCGCATAATGACGGGCCAGTTCGCCGGCGCAGATCACCAGTTCCTGATCGATCACCACCACCAGATCGGGATTGGCGCACAGCATGGGCAACCCCCGCTCCAGACAGCGGCGCAGGATCGGATCGTAATCGGCCAGCGTCTCCTCATAGGCGTCGATGCCGGTATTGATGACGAAATCCGCCTGTTCGGGGCTGTCGACCCGTACACGGTCCGTCAGGCTGTCATAGACGTCATTGTCGCGCGGCGGGCCGATATGGAACAGCTTCGGCCCCAGTGCGGAATGCCAATCATCGCTGCGGTCGCGCAAAGCCTCGAAACTGGCCTCACCGGACGTGTAGAGCGCGTCATACAGGTTGGTCGTCACCCCCATGGCCGTCAGCTTGGCCTCCGCGGCAGCGATACGGCGAGGGGCATTGGACAGAAGGCAGACGCGCTTGCCCAGCCGTTTCAGGGTGGACAGACACTCCACGACACCCGGATAAGGCCGCACCCCGTCATGCACCACGCCCCACAGATCCAGGATGAAACCGTCATAACGGTCGGCGACGGCCTCCAGGCCATTGATCATCGGGATGGACATGAGACCTTGCCTTGCCGTGTCTATGGTTGCGATGGGCAAGGTGGCGGCGGCGTGGCGCCAGGGCAAGGCTGGGCAGGGCATGGCAGCCGTGCCCCGCAGGGCGCGCCGGGATTAGGGGGCGCGGCGTGCGGCCAGACGCCAGTGCTTGGCCTGGGAATAATTGCGGGCCAGAAACTGGTATGTCTTCTTCAGCACGGCCTCGAATGCCTGACTTTTCTCGGTTGTGGTGCTTTCCCAGTCCTCCAGAACCTCGTCCCAGGGCAGCAGGGTCTGGTGCAGGTCGTCACGCATTTCGCGGATATAGGTGATGTTCTTGTCGAACTTGGCCAGCATCGACAGGATTTCGCCGGTCTGGGCGTCCACCTGGGCGAATCGCTGCTCCAGATCGGTGATCGGCGGCAGCGACAGCGTCTGCATCCGCACGATCTCTTCCTTCAGATTGCGCTCGTTCTTATAGATGCGGTGCGCATCCTCCAGCCCGACACGCACCTTGCCCAGCTTAGCCGCCCGCTCCCGCAGCGCCTCAATGTAGGACAGTTCCTTGGCAAGAGCGTCGATACGGCCCTCCACCTGCTCCTCGGCATTGCCGGAGAGGGAGAGCTTGTTGGCGATCATCTTGAACGCCTCGCGCACACGGGCCTTGGTGTTGGGGTCCTCCACCACCTGTTCAAGCTGTTCAGGGCTGGACACCACCGTCTCACCCCCCGTCAGCCAGGTGACCATCTGCACCGTCAGGCGGCCCTTGGCGATAAGGAAATGACGGTCATCGACACGCCAGGAGGCGGAACCATCGATCAGTTCATTGGGGATCGTGTCGCCGGGACGGATTTCACGGACATATTTCAGCCCCTTGGCGACCATGTCGATCAACTGTCCGTCGAAACTTTTCGGATCGATCTTGAATTCGTTGCAGATCTTGTCCAGTGCCACCTCGGCCTGGACCTTGCCCAGCATGAAGCGCATCACCGGCTCTTCGGCGGATTTGGACCAGACGAAGCGGCAGCCATCGACCGTGAACACCTTGTGCTCGAACAGGAAATGCGTACTGCGATTCGGGCTGGGCTGGATGCCTTGGCTCATGTGAGGGTCGTTTCCGGTCAGACTGCGCAACTGCTGTGCAACAGATAGCATGGCCGCGATCAAGCAGCCGCGCCCAAATCCAAGCCTGTGCCGAAACCCAGGATTTCCCCTTTCGCGGCCATGCCTTGGCGGGGTAGCTTGGCACGAATTCCTTAGATTGCCCTTAATGGATGCCGATGTCGTCTGCCCCCATCGTTTCCGGTCCGGTCCCTGCCGTCGAGGTGGAGGCGCTGCACAAGCGCTTCGGCGACAACGAGGTGCTGAAAGGCGTGTCGTTGAACGCCAATGAGGGTGAGGTAGTGGCCCTTATCGGGTCGTCAGGGTCGGGCAAAAGCACGCTGCTGCGCTGTATCAACCTGCTGGAAATCCCCGATGAGGGGGTGGTGCGTATCGGCGGCGAACAGATTGCCATGAAGCCGGGCCGCCACGGCAACCAGCCCGCCGATGGACGCCAGGTGGAGCGCATCCGGCAGCGCTGCGGCATGGTGTTCCAGAGTTTCAATCTCTGGACCCATATGACGGTCCTGGAAAACATCATCGAAGCGCCGGTCCATGTGCTGAAACAGCCCAAGGATCAGGCCATCGCCAAGGCAGAGGCGCTTCTGGCTAAGGTCGGCCTGTCGGCCAAGCGCGATGCCTATCCGTCGCAGATGTCGGGCGGGCAGCAGCAGCGCGCAGCCATCGCCCGCATGCTGGCCATGGAACCCAAAGTGATGCTGTTCGATGAACCGACCAGCGCCCTTGACCCCGAACTGGTCGGCGAGGTGCTGAAGGTCATGCGTGATCTGGCCACGGAAGGGGCGACCATGTTGATCGTCACCCACGAAATGGCGTTTGCGCGCGAAGTATCGCACAAGGTCGTCTTTCTGCATCAAGGCCGCATCGAAGAGCAGGGGACACCGGCGGAAGTGTTTGGCAACCCGTCGTCGGAACGGTGCCGCCAGTTCCTGTCCCGTGAGGGACAGCGGTAAGTAACAGGCAATCCATTGACCGTATCGAGCCGGGAAATCCGGCCATGGTCCGCGTATCTGGGGGAGTTGAAGGTATGAAGAAGCTGATGGCGGCACTGGCGCTGGCCGGTGTGATGGCGCTCTCCGGCTGTGGCAAGGAGGAAGCCAAGCAGGCGGCCCTTGCCCCCGGCGGCATCCCCAACCCGTTGCGTGTCGCCACGGAAGGCGCCTACCCCCCCTACAACATGGTCGATGCGTCCGGCAATCTGGTCGGGTTCGAGATCGACATGATGAAGGATGTCTGCAAGCGGATGGGAACCGAGTGCAAGTTCCAGGCACAGGCCTGGGATGGCATGATACCGGCCCTGCAGGCCGGCCATTTCGACGCCATCGTCGCCGGCATGTCGATCACGGATGAACGGATGGCCGCCGTCGATTTCTCCAGCGGCTATACGACCACGCCCGCCTATCTGGTCTCTGCCAACGCCAACCCGTTGCAGGATGTCGATTACGGGATCGAGCGTATCGACCTGACCGAGATCACCCCGGACGAGCAGGCGGCAATCGATAAGATCAAGGGCCTGCTGAAAGGCAAGGTTCTGGGTGTGCAGACCAGCACCATCCACGCCAATTTCGTCGACAAATACCTGGCCGACGTGGTGGATATCCGCCGTTACGACACCCAGGAAAACCTGGCGCTTGACCTGCAGACGGGCCGGGTCGAGGTGGGTCTGGCCGATGCCATCACCTGGAACGCCTTCCTGCAGCGTCCCGAGGGCAAGGATTTCAGCTATTTCGGTCCCGGCTTCGACGGTGGCCTGTTCGGTCGTGGCCAGGGCGTCGCCATCGCCAAGAACCGCCCGGAACTGCTGGGCGCCCTGAACAAGGCCATTGCCGAGATGAAGGCAGACGGCACCATGAAGAACCTGTCGGTGCAGTGGTTCGGCTTTGACAGCTCCATGCCGTAATTCCAAGGACGGGCATAGATAAAATGACGATCAAGGTTGAAGTCGGCGAAGGCGAACTGATCGACAAGATCACGATCCTGGAGGTCAAGTTGGCCCGGATCAGCGATCCCGCCAAGCTGAAGAATGTCCGGCACGAATATGACGTGCTGGAGGCCACAGCCAAGGCGGAAATCCCGCCTTCGGTCGACCTGGATGCGCTGCGGGCCGAACTGAAGTCCATCAACGAGGATCTTTGGGTCATCGAGGATGATATCCGCATCTGTGAGAAGCGGAGCGATTTCGGCGAGGAGTTCATCCGTCTGGCCCGTGCCGTCTATTTCACGAATGACCGCCGCGCCGCCGTGAAGCGGAAAATCAACGATCTGCTGGGCGCCAGCATCGTTGAAGAAAAATCCTATTGCTGAGCCGTGACTGCGCCATGCCGAAAGGATGTGCGTCTTGAGCGATCCGCTTAAAAACCCCTTCATCCTGAACTGGCGCCTGACCGAAATCCACGGTTGGGGGTTGGTGGGGGTCCATACCTGCCTGCACCTGCTGCGGATAGGTGGCTCTCCTGTTCTCTACTCGACCCCGGACCTGGAAACGATGCGGCCGCAAACCCAGGCCCTGCTGGGACCGGTAGGCGAGGCCTCACGGAGACTGGAAGAGGTGGTGACAACGCTGCAGGCCCAAGGCCGACGGCTGCATATTCCCGATGCCACGGTGCTCTATGCACTGGGCGGCATGATGCAGCCTTCGCTGGAAGAACAGTCCTTCTTCGGAGATCGCAATGTCGGCGTCGGCGCCTTCACGGGCACGGCGCTGCCTGGCAAGGCTGTCAGCGATGCCAAATCCTATTCCAAGGTTGTCATCCATTCGACCTTTAACAAGCAGGTGTTGGCCGATCACGGGATCACCTCTGACTGTGTGTTCCAAGGGGTGGATCCCGTTGAAGTGTTTCCCGGTGTCGGGAATGGCATGTTCGGCCAACGCTATATTGTTTTCTCCGGCGGAAAGACCGAGTTCCGTAAGGGACAGGATCTGGTCGTGGCTGCTTTCCGCGCGTTCAATCAGCGCCATCCCGATGCCTTGCTGGTAACCGCTTGGGGCAATTTCTGGCCGGGCACGGCATTGACATTGCGGGAAAGCACCGTTCTTGCCGTACCCCCTGTCGTTGGACCGGAAGGGGTGGATGAAGCGGGCTGGCTCCGAGCCAACGGCCTGCCAGAAGGGTCCTTCTTCAATTGCGGGTTCCTGTCACGCCAGGTAATCGCGCAGGTACTGCATAATTGCGATCTGGGCATCTTCCCGAACCGCTGTGAACCGGGCACCAATCTGGTGGCCATGGAGGCGATGGCTTGTGGAGTTCCTGTCATCCTGTCGGCCAATACCGGCCATCTGGACCTGATCGGGGAAGACCGCACCTATGTTCTGTCGCGGCAAAGCCCCATCGTCAATGATGCGGAAGCGCGCCGCTACTGGGGCGAAAGCGATGTGGAGGAACTGCTGGAAACCATGGAATTTGCCTATCAGAACCGCGACGACGCCCGTGCGCGCGGCAAGAAAGGATCGGACTGGGTCCTGGGCCATCGCCGCTGGGATCAGTTCGCGGCGGAGTTTGTCGATGTCTGCCTTCGCTGACGCCCACTCTCTTCCTGTGATCGGATAAGGCCCGATGCTTGATCTTCTGCGTTTCGGCAGCGATGGATGGGGGGATGAGATCGCCCGTGGGGCCGGCATGACCTTGGCTGTCGCCAGCCTGGCCTATCTGATCGGCATCCTGGCCGGATCGGGTGTGGCCGCCGCCAAACTATCAGGCCCAGCACCCGTGCGCTGGCTGGCCGCCGCCTATACAACCATCGTGCGCGGCGTGCCGGCCCTGCTGGTCATCTGGCTGCTGTTCTTTGGTGGGTCCGGGCTGATCGGCTGGGTCGCGAGCCTGTTCGGCTATGCCGGCCCCGTCGAACTATCCTCCTTCGCGGTCGGCGTCACCGCCGTCGGCATAGTCTCCGCCGCCTATGCGGCGGAGGTGATACGGGGTGCCGTGAGGGCGGTACCCAAGGGGCAACTGGAAGCGGCCCGCGCGCTTGGTATGGGCAGGTTCCTGATCCTGCGCCGTATCCTGGTGCCGCAGGCCCTGCGCTATGCCCTGCCCGGCCTGGGCAATGTCTGGCAGATGACCCTCAAGGACACGACCCTCGTTTCCGTCGTGTCGCTGGCCGAACTGATGCGCCAAGCCTATCTGGGCATGCAGTCCACGCGGCAGCCCTTCCTGTTCTATGTCACGGCAGCCATCCTTTACATGATCATGACCACATGTTCAGAGGCTCTGTTCCGCGCCCTGTCGCGGCGGGCCGAACGCGGCGTGCGCCGCGCCGTGACGAACTGAGGGGACGGGGCCATGAATATCGACATGATCCTCTCCTCCCTGCCCGCCCTGTTCGCCGGGGCCTGGGTGACGGTGCAGCTGGTGGGGTTGTCCTTGTCGCTGGGCTTCGTACTGGCCCTGGCGGTAGCGTTCGGGCGACTGTCGTCAAATCGGGTCGTATCGGGGGTGACAGGCGTTTACATCTTCCTGTTCCGATCCACCCCGTTGCTGGTGCAGATTTTCCTGATCTATTACGGTTTGGGGCAGTTTGCCGGCATCCGGGAGAGTTTCCTGTGGCCCATCCTGCGGGAGGCCTATTGGTGCGCCATCATCGCCCTGACGCTGAACACCGCCGCCTACACCGGTGAGATTATGCGCGGCGGCATACAGGCCGTCCCCTTCGGCCAGATTGAGGCTGCCCGCGCGCTGGGCATGTCGCGCCCTCTGCTCTACCGCCGCATCGTGCTGCCCCAAGCCCTGCGCACCATCCTGCCCGCCTATGGCAATGAGATGATCCAGATGGTGCAGGCCACCTCCCTGGCCAGTGCCATCACCCTGATCGAACTGACGGGTGCCGCCCGCACCATCGCGTCCCGCAGTTTTCAGCCGGTGGAGATGTTCATCATTGCCGGCGCCATCTATCTGGCCATGAATTTCGTCATCGCCCAGGGCGTGCGCTGGGCAGAGCGGAAGACGGCTGCGGCCGGCTGATCCTCGCTGTGGCCCAAAACAAAACACCCCGCCGGATCGCTCCGGCGGGGTGTTCCATTTCAGCCATGGGGCAGAAACAATCACTCAGCGATCGAGCGACCGTTCTTCATGCCACGGCCCGTCGTGCGCTCGGCGATACGAGCGGACTTGCCGGTCAGGCCACGCAGGTAATACAGCTTGGCGCGACGGACCTGACCCTTGCGGACCAGTTCGATGCTGTCAACGCGCGGGCTGAACAGCGGGAACACGCGTTCCACGCCTTCACCGTAGGAGATCTTGCGGACGGTGAAGCTGGAATTGATGCCGGCATTCTTGCGGGCGATCACAACGCCTTCATAGGCCTGGATACGCTCACGCGTGCCTTCGGTGACCTTCACGTTCACCTTGACGGTGTCGCCGGGGGAGAAGGCGGGGATCTTCTTGCCTTCGGACAACTTGGCGACCTGCTCGGCTTCCAGCTTCTGCAGAATGTTCATGGTACTCATCCTTCGTGACTGCCACCGTTCCCGTCCGGGGTTGCGGTGGTTTTGGTTGGCTCGGCCGATGCCCGACGGGCTCGGCGTTTCTTCACCTTTGGGGCCGGACGGCTGGCCAGGTAGTCGGACCACAGGTCGGGCCGTCGGGCCTCCGTGATCTTTTCCGCCTGTTCGAGCCGCCAAGCCCGGACCTTCTCATGGTGACCGGACAAAAGGATCTCCGGCACCGCACGGCCACTCCAAACGGGTGGCCGCGTATAATGGGGGTATTCCAGCAACCCCCGTTCAAAACTCTCTTCCCCTGCCGTCTCGACGTTCCCCATGACACCCGGCAAAAGCCGGACCACGGCGTCGATCAGACAGAGGGCCGCCGGTTCACCACCGGACAGCACAAAATCACCCAAGGAGACCTCCTCAAGGTGATGTTCCTCGATCACCCGTTCGTCGATCCCCTCATACCGCCCGCACAGCAATGTCAGGGTCCCTTCGCTGGCGATCTCTCGCACCAGCGCCTGGTCCAACACGCGTCCACGCGGTGAAAGGTAGACGATCCGGCCCGGTTTCAGTCCGGCTGCCACCTGCCTGGTCTTTGCATCACGGATGGCTGCATCGAGCACATCCGGGCGCATGACCATGCCGGGACCGCCGCCGAACGGGGTATCGTCCACGGAGCGGTGCTTATCGCGCGTGAACGATCGGATGTCCAGCTTTTCCAGCGTCCAGGTGCCCTTTTCCAGCGCTTTTCCCGCAAGGCTGAGCCCCAGCGGCCCCGGAAACATCTCCGGGAACAGGGTCAGCACGGTGACGTGCCAGAACGGGGCGATGGACTCGGTCATGGGGCTGTCGGCTGCTCGCCGGTTTCCTCACCCTCGGGCTCTTCCCCCTCGGACTGGTCATCCAGCGTCAGTTTGCCGCCCATTTCCGCCAGCTCTTCCGGGTCCGGACGGGCCGGGGTGAAGAGGTTGACGGGTGGATCGACGACGACACGGCCCGCCTTGACGTTCACAACTGGCACGACGGCGCGGGAAAACGGGATGAACACCGTCTTGCCCGACACATGCACCAGTTCCAAAACGTCGCCGGCACCGAAATCATGGATAGCCTTGATGGTACCAAAGGCGGCGTCGCCTTCAGGACCTTCCGTGACGGTTTCCATGCCGATCAGATCGGCGTGGTAGAACTCGTCCTCATCCTCCAGACCCGGCAGCCGGTCCCGCGGCACGAACAGCTTGACGCCCTTAAACGCATCGGCGGCATCGCGGCCCTTCACACCCACGGCCTCGACCAGGAAATGGTCCTTGCCCATCCCAGTCATGCGGAGCGTGAAGCTGCGGGCACCGGCTTCGTCGGTCAGCGGGTTATAGTCGAACACGGCCTCGGGATCGGCGGTGAAGCTCTTCACCCGCAGGCGGCCGTGAACCCCGTGCGATCCGATGATCTGGGCCACGCAAATGCGGTCGGTCATCAAGCTGTCTCTTTCAAATACAAACGCCCCTCCCCCACGGATGGGGGAGGGGCGTGACAGTCAGTTACTCAGCGGCAGCGGCCTTGGCGGCCAGCTTGGCGCGTTCCTGGGCCTTGGCCTTCGGAGCGGACTTCTTCGGGCTTTCGATGATAGCCGGCGTGGCGATCAGGTTGGCCTTGGCCAGGAACTTGACGACGCGGTCGGTGGGCTGGGCGCCCTTGGCCAGCCAGCCCTTGATGGCCTCTTCATTCAGGGTGACGCGGTCGGCATGGTCGCTGGCCAGCATCGGGTTGTAGGTGCCGACCTTCTGGATGAAGGCGCCATCGCGCGGGGCGCGGCTGTCGGCGACGACGATGGCGTAGAACGGACGCTTCTTCGAGCCACCACGGGCCAGACGGATCTTGACGGACATGTTGATCTTCCTTGCTTACAAAAGATGAAACGATCTGGGTTGAGAGATAATCGACGCGGGATCAGATCAGCCCCGGCGGCGATGTTCCTTGTGGCGGGTCATGTTTCATCCCCGCCATTCGCTGGCGTCCATTCGGACGCCAGGATTCCGTAAAGACAATTATCGACCACCTCGCCATGCAGCCGGACATAGCCCTGGCGGCGGATACCTTCGCGGGTAAACCCGCACGCTTCCAGCACACGGGCCGAGGCGGCATTACGCGGGTCGATCTCCGCCTCCACCCGGTTCTTCTTCAGAACGGCGAAGGCATAGCGCAGCATGGCGGCAGTGGCGGCCTTGGCCAGACCCTTGCCGCGCGCGGCGGGCGTCAGGATATAGCCGAGATTGACCTGCGCCGGCGTCTCTTTCAGCAGCAGGGCCCAGCCCAGGCATTCACCGCCATCGGTCGTGATGGCCCAATGCCAGCCGGAACGCGCGCCCGACGCCATGGACAACATCTTGTCGCGTGTCTGTTCGATGCTGTCATGGGCCTGATGCGGCATGTAGCGCATGCTGTCCGGATCGCCATAGGCGGCATGCAGGGCATCCGCGTCGCTGGCCTTCAACGGGCGCAGGATAGCGGGGCCATGGCGCAGCGTCGGCAGCGGGGCCGGCGGGTTCTCCCGCCGCTTTTGCCAGTCGGACGCCAGGATGCCGAAGACGCCGGTATCCAGATAGGTGCCGCCATAGACGAAGTCCTGACGCTGCGTGCCTTCCCAGGTGAAGCCCAGACGCAGCAGCAGACCGGCGGAGCGGTGGTTGCGTGGGTCGATATTGGCGGCGACACGGTGCAGGCCCCAGGCGCCGAATGCATGGTTCAGAGCACCGGCCACGGCTTCCTCGCCATAGCCCTTGCCCCTTGCTGCGGGCGACAGGATATAGCCGACCCAGGCGATACCATCCCGTACGCCGAACAGCGTGACCCAGCCCAGGCAGGCATGACCATCAGTGGTGACGGCCCAGGTACGGACGGTGTCATCCTCGACCAGCGCCTTCTCCATCGATGCTTTCGTCTCCTCGATGGAGGTGACGGGCGGATGGGACCAGTAGCGCATGGTCTCCGCATCGCTGAGGATCGCATGCATGGCATCGGTATCGGCCCAGGAAAGCGGACGCAGCACCAGACGCGGCGTCAGCAGCGTGGCGTGTTCGGGGGCAACGGGGTTGCGTACCTGGATGGTCATGCCCGGTTCTTCCGTCGGGTCAGAGACAGGAACCGGTCGCGCGGCTCCCCCGTCCAGCCATTGACGCCGTGGTTCGGCAGCCAGACAGCATGGAAATAGAAAACGAAGGCGGTGGACGTCGCCAGGAAACCGAGCGCCCAGCCGCGCCCGGCCAGGGCCGACAGCGCCACGGTCAGGACGACAAAGCCGATCAGTCCGGCCAAGCGGCGCAGGGCCGGGCCGTCCCGATGGACAGCGGCAAACAGGGTACTGTTCACCCCATGCAGCAGCGCCGCCAGCGTGGCATCGAACCACAGACTGTCCAGCGTGAAACGCTGCATCAGGGTTTCGGCGGTGACGGACATCAGCGCAGGCCCTTCGGCATCAGCGCGCCCAGGCCCTGCCGCAGCAGACCCTTCTGGCCCATCTTCTTCATCTTCTTCATCATTTCCGACATGTCCTGATACTGTTTGATCAGGCGGTTCACGTCGGCAACGGTCACGCCCGCACCCGTGGCGATGCGGCGACGACGCGACGCGTTCAGGATGTCGGGCTTCTTACGCTCTTTCTTGGTCATCGACAGGATGATGGCTTCCTGGCGGTCCAGGATCTTCTCGTCGATATTGGCGTTCTTCAGCTGTTCCTTGATCTTGCCCATGCCGGGCAGTAGGTTCATCATCCCGCCCATCCCGCCCAGTTTGCGGATCTGCCGCATCTGGGACAGCATGTCCTCAAGGTCGAAGCCGCCCTTCTCCAGCTTCTTGGCAAGCTTTTCGGCTTCTTCCTTGTCAATGCTTTCGGCGGCCTTTTCCACCAGGCTGACCACGTCGCCCATGCCAAGGATGCGGCCGGCGATACGGTCAGGGTGGAACGGCTCCAGCGCGTCGGTCTTTTCGCCCATCCCCATCAGCTTGATGGGCTTGCCTGTGACATGGCGCATGGAAAGGGCGGCACCGCCGCGCGCATCGCCGTCGATACGCGTCATGACGATGCCGGTGATGCCGACGCGTTCATTGAAATTGGTGGCGACGGTGACGGCGTCCTGACCGGTCATGGCATCCACGACCAACAGGCTTTCAATCGGTTTGGTGGCGTCGCGGATGGCCACGACCTCGGCCATCAACTCCTCATCAATGGCCAGACGACCGGCAGTGTCGAGGATGACGACGTCGAACCCTTCCAGGCGGCCAACTTCCATGGCGCGCTTGGCAATCTCCACGGGCTGCTGACCGGCGATGATGGGCAGACTGGCCACACCGGTCTGTTCGCCCAGAATGCGCAACTGTTCCTGTGCGGCGGGGCGGCGGGTGTCGAGCGACGCCAGCAGCACCTTCTTCTTGTCGCGGTTCTTCAGGCGGACGGCGATCTTGGCCGATGTCGTGGTCTTACCCGACCCCTGCAGGCCCACCATCAAGATAGGCACCGGCGGAACGGCATCGAAGTTCAGGTCCTCGACCTGGCTGCCCAGCAGTTCCACCAGATGATCATGGACGATCTTGATGACCATCTGACCGGGATTGATGCCGCGCAGCACCTCTGTGCCCACGGCCTTTTCCTTGACGCCGGTGACAAAGGCCTTCACGGCAGGCAGGGCGACGTCGGCTTCCAGCAGGGCGATACGCACTTCGCGCAGTGCCGCATTGACGTCATCCTCCGACAACGCCCCGCGCTTGCGCAGGCGGTCGAAAATATCGCCAAGCCGTCCCGTCAGTCCGTCGAACATCCGTTGCCTTCCATGCCGGTGCCTTGGCCACCCCGTTCTCGCCCTTGCGAATGGGACATGCCCAAACGCAAAAGCGCCAGTGCGCGACACTCGCGGACTGGCGGGGCACCTCGGTGCCGAATTTCTACCCAATGCAGGGTGGCCGAGTTGATACAGCGGTAAGGGCACAGAGTCAATGTAGCGGTCCGGGATGAAGGGCGTCGGACCCCGCATGCCACGCAAAGATGCAGGCATGATGGTCCGATACCCACTTCCGTAATAGTCTTCCTGTCCGGCTATACGAAATCTTCACTTTCGTCTTCTTAATGCTAGGGTGATCCTTGTGGATCGTCAGCTTGCTTTGAATATCCCGTAATAATGGGGTGAGGACATGGGCGGCGAGATCGGGCGGGGCCCGGACCGGTCGCGGATCAGTGTTGCGGAATTGCAGGGCGTGATGGGCCGACATCAGGCCTTTCTGCGCCGGCAGGCCGGGGGTGCGCGCGCCAACCTGAAACTGCGCGACCTGTCACACATGGACCTGTCGGGGTTCGACCTGTCGGATGCCGACCTGTCGGGGGCCAAGCTGTTTGGCACGCGGCTGGAGGGGGCGAACCTGTCGGGCGCCACGCTTTATGCCGCCGATTTGCGTCTGGCCAATATGGAAGGAGCGGACCTGCGCAAGGCCGATCTGCGCGGCGCCTGCCTGCGCGGGGCCGTCCTGACCGAGGCCATCCTGTCCGACAGCGACCTGCGCGATGGCACCATCATGCATGTGCGCAAGAATGGCGACATCGCAGCGCATGAGTTTGAGACGGTGTCGGTGAATACCGAACTGTCGGTCGCCACCATCCGGGCTGCCGACCTGTCGCGGGCCAAAATCTCCAACGCATTCGTCATGCAGACTGACCTGACGGATGCCATCCTGCGTGGGACCAAGTTCGTGCGCGCCAACCTGTCCAACTCCAACCTAACGGGCTGTGACCTGACGGGTGCCGATCTGCGGGAGGCGAACCTGTCGGGGGCCAGGTTGTCGGGGGCCAACCTGACGGGTGCAGAGTTGAATGCTACACGGTTCCTGGGCGCGGATCTGATCGGCGTCATCATGGATGATGTGACGCGCCGCGCCGCCAATCTGGACGGGGCAATCCTGTCGCGTGAACTGTCCAGCGATGGACGGCCCTTGGAACAGATACTGGCCGATCACCGCGTCTGGGTGGACAGCCAGGGACGTGACGGCATCCGGGCCGACCTGTCGGGTGTGGACCTGTCGGGCCGTGATCTGTCGGGGCAGACATTGTCGGCGGCCTTGCTGCACCGGACCATGCTGCGCGGGGCTGACCTTTCGGGTGCCACGCTGGCCATGGCCGACCTGTCGCTGGCTGACCTGCGTGATGCAGACCTGACCGCCGCCGATATGCGCGGCGCCAGCCTGGAACGGGCCACCTGTTCGGGGGCCGTCCTGGTGCGGGCCGACCTGGGGCCGGTACAGATACAAAGCAATGCCACAAGGCTATGGCCTGCCAATCTGAACCGTGTGCGCTTCGACGGAGCCGACCTGGGGGCCGCGAACCTGCGCAAGGCCAAGGCGACGCAGGCTGTCTTCATCCGGGCTAGCCTGATCCGGACCGACATGGGCGGTGCGGAATTGATCAGCGCCGATATGTCGGGGGCGGTCTGCACCCAACTGGCGCTGGACGGGGCCAACACCACCGATCTGCGCCATGTCGGGGCTAGGGACCTGATCCTGCCGGAACTGGACGATCTATAATATATAAGGTGTGCGACGGTGCGGAATGCCGCGAAGTCAGGGCCACACCGCCACCTATCCCGTTCCTGCCGCAGCGCCGCATATGGGCCTTGCGTCAGGCGCTGGCCTGCCACCCCGCACCCACGACCCTTGTCGGCTTGCCCGAACGGCTGTTTCACGCTAATCACGCCGCCCAGGGTCATCCCGCACTGCAGCTAAGGAAAGTTGCAGCCGGATGTTCCAAACGTAATCTTGTTTCCTGACCCGAACCAAATCGAAGGGAAATTCCCATGGCACGCAAGAAGATCGCGCTGATCGGCGCCGGCCAGATCGGTGGCACGCTGGCCCTGCTGGCCGGCCAGAAGGAGCTGGGTGATATCATCCTGCTCGACATCCCCGACTTCGCGGGCGTTGCCAAGGGCAAGGCGCTGGACATCGCCGAGCTGTCGCCGGTCGCCGGTTTCGACGCCGGTTACTCGGGCACCTCCGACTATGCCGACATCGCCGGCGCCGACGTAGTGATCATCACCGCTGGCGTGCCGCGCAAGCCGGGCATGAGCCGCGACGACCTGGTCGGCATCAACGCCAAGGTCATCAAGGCCGTGGCGGCCGGCGTCAAGGAACACGCCCCGAACGCCTTCGTCATCGTCATTACCAACCCGCTGGACGCCATGGTTGGCCTGTTCCAGGAAGTGTCGGGCCTACCCGCCGAAAAGGTGGTTGGCATGGCCGGCGTTCTGGACAGCGCCCGCTTCCGCTGGTTCCTGGCCGAAGAATTCGGCGTGTCGGTCGAAGACGTCACGGCCTTCGTGCTAGGCGGTCATGGCGACACCATGGTGCCGTCGGTCCGTTACTCCACCGTCGCCGGCATCCCGCTGCCCGATCTGGTGAAGATGGGCTGGACCACGCAGGAGAAGCTGGACAAGATCGTTCAGCGCACCCGTGACGGCGGTGCGGAGATCGTCGGCCTGCTGAAGACCGGCTCCGCCTTCTACGCCCCGGCTGCTTCCGCCATCGCCATGGCCGAAAGCTTCCTGCGCGACAAGAAGCGCGTTCTGCCCGTCGCTGCCAAGCTGACCGGTCAGTATGGCGTGGACGGTCTCTATATCGGCGTGCCGACCATCATCGGTGCCAAGGGCGTGGAGAAGATCATCGAGATCGACCTGTCCGCCGACGAGAAGGCCAATTTCGACAAGTCGGTCGACGCCGTTAAGGTTCTGGTCGACGTGACCAAGAAGGTTTCGGCGGAAGGCTGATCCCTTTACCTTCATCAGAAAGTGCTGGTTTCCAGCCCTTCCGGCACAAAACCCCGCCCGGCCATCCGGGCGGGGTTTTTTGTTTCTGCCGCACAGCGACTGCTGGTCATTTCTTGTCAATACCGCACGGCTTTATAAACAATTTCATAAAATACCGGCCAAATATCCATAAAGAAACTGCATGGATTGACCTGTGATCTTTGCTTCCGTTGCAAAACTGATCTGCATGATGACGGGGCGAAAGTATAGGTTTGGGTCGTTTTCTTAACCATTCGGTTACGGGTCGCCCGTATAGTCCGCCCCATCAGACGGACGCCACGAATAAAAACGCGCTGATCGCGCTGTCGCTGTGGCGATCCCATGAAGTGTCTAGTTAATTTGGTGGCGTTGCCAAGTCGTTCGGACAAGGTGGCGTCACAAGGTCAGTAAAGACATGCGGCCAACAGTGGCGCGTACCTAGCAGGGTGCGATTTCTGTTGACGGCTTGGCGCCTTTGCTGGCACCTCCCCGCCCCATTGCACCGACAAACACGCCATCGTAAGGAATTGGACACCCCATGAAGACCGCCCTGCTGTTCGCCACCGCCCTGCTGTCCCTGACCGCCACCTCCGCTTTCGCCGCTGGCTGCGAACAGGGTAACCCGCCGGCTCTGGTCGATGGCGCCACCGCCAGCCAGGAGCAGATGGCCGAAGCCATGAAGGCCGTTAAGGCCTATATCGTGTCGACCGAAGAGTATCAGGCCTGCCTGGAAGCCGCTGGCAAGGGTGGCAAGATGGATATGGAAGCCTACAACAAGTCCGCCGCCCGCATGGAAGCGCTGGCTGCCGACTTCAACAAGCAGCTGAAGACCTTCAAGGCCCGCAACGGCTGATTTTAGGTTTCTGCGGCCGCTCGCTCTGCTGCGAGCTGGCGCTGTTGCGAGAACCCGTACCGGTTTCCCGGTACGGGTTTTTTCATTTTAGTCGACCAACATTGGCGCATGCATTTACCATTCGGTCCCGCCGCCGCCGTAATTGACGGGCAGGCGTGAAGATTTTATCCTTCCCAACAAGTTTAGGGAGATAAGGGCATAATTGCCCAATAATTAGTCAGTTGGGGATAACTTGGCACCCAATAAAACCTGGATAACGGGCCGTCGTTGATGCGCGGGCATCAATGGCGATTCCGATATCTAAAATTTTATTGTTCTTTGGGGTGTCAAACGATGAAAAAAGCAATCCTGTCTACCGCCATCGCCATGATTCTGTTTACCGGGGCCGCACAGGCCGCCTGCGAACAGGGTGATCCGCCCACCCTGCCCGACGGCGCCACCGCTTCTGAGACGCAGATGGCCGACGCCGTAAAGGCCGTGAAGGCCTACATTGCTGCCACCGAGGAGTATCAGGCCTGCCTGACGGCTGAGGGTAAGCGCGGCAAGATGGATATCGAGAGCTACAACAAGTCGACTGAGCGCATGGAGAAGCTGGCCGCCAACTTCAACAAGCAGTTGAAGGCCTTCAAGGGCCGGGGCGGCTGATCCATACATATGTCGCACTGGCCGGCTCCCGCATGCTCGATGCCGGCCAGTGCGACATTTCACGGGCAGGTTACAGACGTAGTGGTCCTGTCACCGTTACATGGCACCATTGCACCTGACGCTCGCGCTTACCGCATCTGCGGCAGGCTCTTGTTGCGCTGCAAGGGTTTGCGCCATTTCGTATCGTGAAGGCCACCGTGGACCCGTGCAAAATTCCGCATATTGACGGGCACGACAAGGGACCTTTGGATGGTTGATCCCGGTTCCCATAGTGCTAAAGTGCCGCCCGCGTGGGGGTTGGACCTCCGTGTGCGGCTGGGCGGATCCCCGCTCTGCCGGCCCGTCTCCCATCCAGAGCAAGACGGCTGAGCGATGAATATCCATGAGTACCAGGCCAAGAGCCTGCTGAAGAAGTACGGCGTCGCGGTGCCCCGCGGCGGCGTCGCCTATACGCCGGACGAAGCCGCCAAGGTTGCCACCGAACTGGGTGGCCCCGTCTGGGTGGTGAAGTCGCAGATCCATGCTGGCGGCCGTGGCGCCGGTCGTTTCAAGAACGACCCCAATGGCAAGGGCGGCGTCCGCGTCGTCAAGAGCGTGGACGATGTGAAGTCCAACGCCGCCGCCATGCTGAATCAGGTGCTGGTCACCAAGCAGACCGGTCCGGATGGCAAGGAAGTTGGCCGCCTCTATATCGAGGAAGGCGCCGACATCAAGCGCGAGCTGTATCTGTCGATGCTGCTGGATCGCGGCACGTCGCGCGTCACCATCGTCGCCTCGACCGAGGGCGGGATGGAGATCGAGGAAGTGGCCCACAGCCACCCTGAGAAGATCACCAAGGTTGCCATCGACCCTGTCGAAGGCCTTCAGGGCTATCACGCCCGCAAGGTCGCCTTTGCCCTGGGCCTGGAAGGCAAGCAGGTCAACGCCGCCGCCAAGTTCATGACCGCCATGTACAAGGCGTTCGTCGACCTGGATATGAGCATGGTTGAGATCAACCCGCTGGTCGTGACCGGTGCCGGCGACGTGATCGCGCTGGATGCCAAGGTCAACTTCGACGACAACGCGCTGTACCGCCACGCGGAAGTGGAAGAACTGCGCGACCCGACCGAAGAAGAAGCCTCTGAGACGGAAGCCACCAAGCACGGCCTGAACTATGTGAAGCTGGATGGCAACATCGGCTGCATGGTGAACGGTGCGGGCCTGGCTATGGCCACCATGGACATCATCAAGCTGTATGGCGGTGAGCCGGCGAACTTCCTGGACGTCGGTGGTGGCGCCACCAAGGAACGCGTTACCACAGCGTTCAAGCTGATCCTGTCTGATCCGAATGTCGAAGGCATCCTGGTCAATATCTTCGGCGGTATCATGCGCTGTGACGTCATCGCGGATGGCGTCGTTGCCGCCGCGCGTGAAGTGTCCTTGCATGTTCCGCTAGTGGTCCGTCTGGAAGGCACCAACGTCGATCTGGGCAAAAAGATCATGGCCGAAAGCGGCCTGCCGATCCTGTCCGCCGACAATCTGGCCGACGCCGCTGAAAAGATCGTCAAGGCCGTGAAGGAGGCCGCGTAACATGGCCGTTCTCGTCAATAAAGACACCAAGGTCATCTGCCAGGGCTTCACCGGCGCGCAGGGGACCTTCCATTCCGAACAGGCCATTGCCTATGGCACCAAGATGGTCGGCGGCGTGACCCCCGGTAAGGGCGGTTCCAAGCATCTCGACCTGCCGGTGTTCGACACCGTCTCGGACGCAGTGCTGAAGACCGGTGCCAATGCCTCGGTCATCTATGTGCCGCCGCCGTTCGCCGCCGACGCGATCCTGGAAGCCATCGATGCAGAGCTGCCGCTGGTGGTCTGCATCACCGAAGGCATCCCGGTGCTGGACATGGTCCGCGTCAAGCGCGCGCTTGCCAACAGCAAGACCCGCCTGATCGGCCCGAACTGCCCCGGCGTCATCACCCCGGATGAGTGCAAGATCGGTATCATGCCCGGCCATATTCACAAGCGTGGCAAGATTGGCATCGTTTCCCGTTCCGGCACCCTGACCTATGAAGCGGTGGCACAGACGACCGCCGCCGGCCTGGGCCAGACCACCTGCATCGGCATTGGCGGCGACCCCGTCAATGGTACGAACTTCGTGGACGCGCTGGAAATGTTCGCCAAGGACCCGGAAACCGAAGGCATCATCATGATCGGCGAGATCGGTGGTGACGCAGAGGTGAACGGGGCCGAGTACATCAAGGCATCCGGCCTGAAGAAGCCCGTCGTCGGCTTCATCGCTGGCCGTACGGCTCCTCCGGGCCGCCGCATGGGCCATGCCGGTGCCGTGATCTCCGGCGGTAACGACACCGCCGAGTTCAAGGTGGAAGCTATGCGCGCCGCCGGTATCCATGTCTCCGAAAGCCCGGCCAGCCTGGGCTCAACCATGGTGAAGGCCCTGGGCTGATTATTCTCGGTCCTTTGCGTATGCTTAAAGAAAATCCCCGCCGGATCGCTCCGGCGGGGATTTTTCTTCTGGGATCACTCAGAGCAGGATGCCTCCTACTTCTCCGGCGCCTCTGCCGCGCGCGACAGGGGGTGGCCGGCCAGTTCGCTTTCGGTCAGGCGGGCGGATGCGGCGTAGAGGCGGGCAATCATTTCGCCCTTTTCCAGGGCGGTCAGGGGGCGGCCACGCTCACGCTCCTCCCGCTCCACACGGCTGATCATGGCCGCTAGTAGATAGGCATCCACGGCAGGCTCATGCTCCGCGACCGGATAGGGTCGTAGCGAAGTGGGAGCACCGGCATTCGTCGGCATGGGGATGATGGTTGGGTTCATCGATGCCGGATCATGGGCCGTCAGAAGCATCTCCCCCTCCCCGGTCAGCAGCCAGTTGAGATTGACACCCCGGCGCGCCAGTTCCAGCAGCCATTCCACCTTGGGTGGGCCCCCGTCGCCCTCATAGGCGCTGTAGGTGGAACTGGGCAGGCCCAAATGGGCCGCCATGTCGGAACGGCGGGCGAAGCCCAATCGATGGCGCAGCAGGCGCAGCCGCCCGGCGATACTGTTGGTCATAACCGCTCCCCGGTCACGCGCCTGATTCGGCAACTATCGACAGAAATCGGTTCAGCAACCGAAAGATAAGCGCGCAACATCAGTTGGCACGCACCAAGGGCCCTATGCATACTGGGATATGCCATCAAGGTTTCCAACCCTCCATTCACATCCACGCCTGAGGATACGCGTAATGGAAACGGATTATCGTTGAATTCCCGTTTTTCGATTCGTAAACTCGTTTTCAAGAGACAAACCCTTTGCGGGACGAAAGAAAGCATCAGAAAGCCAAATGAGAAACCTGTATTTCCGTCAATTCCGCCATTGATCAGCGGTGATACAATCCGCGAATGGCAGAAGGGCCGGCAATACATTTCCGGCACGGACAGCCGGCACTTTTCCTAATTTCTGTTGTGGAACTGCAAACTGTGTGAAGCGGCTGTTGGGTCTAGTCTCCATCAACGGAAAGCTATTGATGGTGACTGACTTCGTACCCCTTTGTCAAAGTCGGTTGTATTCTGCTGTAGAATTTCCAAGCAAGTCATATGACTATGAACGATAAGATATGGATGCTGTTCCTGTTTTGATTGTAAAGCCAAACATAATCTTCCTTTATCGACCAATGGCTCCCCCGGCCATGGCAGGGATAAACAAACGATGTCCACAGGCTGGACCACAACATTGTCGGGTGCAGCAGAGGTAGAGCAAAACCGTTATGTTTCCGTTACCAGCGGGATGTTTCCCACCCTGGCACACTTGTTCTTTTGTATAGGGCGCAATCTACATGCGCAGGGCTGAACAAGGACGGGATCATCAACCGCATTGTCCAGGAAACTGCCAGGACCACCGATATCGGGGATGACGACGGGCACCGGCGCGGCGGCGGCGGGCACAAGAATGCAGGAACGAAAAGCAGGGAGCAGGCGGTCGAACGGGACCTAGCGGCTGACCCGGACCGCCACTGATTCGTCCATCTCGTCATTGGACGGAGCCGGACGCGGCGCAGAACCGCGCGCCACATGATCGACCGGGAAGCGGAACCGGAAGGCCGTTCCATGTCCAAGTTTGCTTTCGACCGAAACCACGGCCCCATGCAGTTCCGCCAAGGCCCGCGCAATAGAGAGACCTAGGCCCGTGCCGTTCTGGTGATCCTGCACCCGACCCACCTGTTCAAAGGGCCGCCAGATCCGTTCCAGATCACCTTCGGGAATGCCCATGCCAGTATCGGTAACAGACAGAACCAGCCGCCCGTCATGCCGGTCCAGTTCAGCAACCAGACGGATGTCCCCACCATGGGGCGTGAACTTCACGGCATTGCCGACAATGTTCAGCAGCAATTGCCGCAGCGCCCGTTCATCGGCCAGCAGCAGCAGCGGCTCGCCGGGCGGCAACTCCACCTCAATGGACAGGTTCTTGTCCCGCGACAGGCCGCGGGCGATCCGCTGAATCTGCCGCAATTCCCCTTCCAGGGGGATCCAGCAGGGTTCCAGGGTCAGCCGCCCCGCCTCGATCTTCGACAGGTGAAGCATGTCATTGATCACGGCCAGCAGATGGTTGGCCGCCACCATAATGTCGCCTGCATATTCCGCATGACGCGGGTCGGGCGGCACCCCATCACGGTCGCCGCTGGCGATCATCCCGGCGAAACCCAGAATGGCATTCAGGGGTGTACGCAGTTCATGGCTCATGGTCGCAATGAAAGCGGATTTTGTCCGGGATGCGGCTTCCGCGGCCAGACGCGCCGCCTCTGCCGCCGCCGCCTTGGCCTGCGCCGTCACGTCCACGACCGTCGCCTGGATGGCATATTGCCCGTCCCAGACAATGCGCCGCGCCAACACATCGACATGGATCAGCGAACCGTCGCAGCAGATATTGGGGGTGGACCGGATGATGGGCAGCTTGCCGCCTGCCAGCAGAATGGACCAGGCGCGGTTGGCCTGCTCCCGCCCCGCTTCCGGAATGATGCGGTCCAACTCCATCGACAACACATCCAGCACCGACGGGTAGCCCAGCATCTGGGCATAGGCGGTGTTGCAGAACAGGATGCGCCCGCCCGAATGCACGACAATGCCCTGCACGGAACCTTCGACCATATCGCGCAGGCGCTGTTCATTGGCACGCATCGCCTGTTCGATGTCGCGGGCCTCTGTCACGTCGCGGGCTTCGACCATCAGGCGGATGGCGCCATCGGCACCGGGATCGATGGGGGTGACCGACAGGTCGAAGACCAGCGGGGCGCCGGTTTCCGGCCCCGTGGCCGCGTCAAAACGGATGGTGGCCCCCCGGCCAGCCGCCTGTACCGCCGATATCAGCCGTTCACGCACCCCCGGTGACCCGCGCCACCAAGGCGTATCCCACAGGGCCAAGCCCAACACCTGTTCTGCCGTCAGATCCCCTACGCGCAGGGCCGCACGATTTGCGGCGCGAACGGTTCCGTCCGCATCCAGAAGGACCAGCACCTGTGACGTGCTGTTGAAATAGGAAAGGAACAGACGGTCCGCTCCCGCCGCCCCCAGGGCCGGCAAATCAAGCGCGGTGGAATCCAACGCGACCATCAGGCAACCCCATACGATGCCTGATCGCGTCCACCGACGCCGGGGCATCCGCTTTGGAAAAATGGAAACGGGCTGGTGCCTTTTCGTGCACCGTGCCCGGTTGCCCCTTTCTGAGGCAAAAACGAAGGCCCGGCAACAGATTGTTACCGGGCCTTGGCAGAAAACGTCACTTTTGATGAAGCTGCCGGATCATTGGGCCTGCGCATCACCATGGCCGTTGATGCGCATCGCCAATGCGGCCTGCAGGAACTTGTCGAGATCACCGTTCAGCACACCGGCGCTGTCGGAGGTTTCGACATTGGTCCGCAGGTCCTTCACCATCTGATAGGGCTGCAGCACGTAAGAGCGGATCTGGTGGCCCCAGCCGATATCGGTCTTGGTGGCTTCCAGCGCGTTGGCCGCTTCCTCGCGCTTGCGCAGTTCCATCTCATAGATGCGGGCGCGCAGCATATCCCAGGCCTTGGCCCGGTTCTTGTGCTGGCTGCGTTCCTGCTGGCACGACACCACGATCCCGGTGGGGATATGGGTGAAGCGCACCGCCGAGTCGGTCTTGTTCACGTGCTGGCCACCGGCACCCGAGGCGCGGAACGTGTCGACCTTCACATCCTTCTCATTGATCTCGACATTGATCTTGTCGTCGATCACGGGCGTCACGGAGACGGACGAGAAGGAGGTATGGCGGCGGGCCTGGCTGTCGAACGGGCTGATGCGGACCAGGCGATGCACGCCCGTCTCCGACTTCAGCCAGCCATAGGCATTGTGGCCCTTGACCTGGATGGTGGCGGACTTGATGCCCGCCTCTTCACCATTGGTCTCGTCCAGCAGCTCGACCTTGTAATTGTGCTGTTCGGCCCAGCGGGAGTACATGCGGAACAGGATCAGGGCCCAGTCCTGGGCCTCCGTGCCACCGGCACCGGCATTCACTTCCAGATAGGCGTCGTTGGCGTCGGCCTCACCAGAAAGCAGGCTTTCCAGCTCCATGGTGGCCGCACGGTCCTTCAGCGACAGAACGGCCGCTTCGGCTTCGGCGATCATGTCCTGATCGCCTTCCATTTCGGCCATTTCCAGAAGTTCCAGATTGTCCTTAAGGTCGCGCTCCAGCTGACGCGTGCCGTTCAGCGACGCTTCAAGCTGATTCTTTTCGCGCAGGAGCTTCTGGGCCCGGTCGCTGTCATTCCACAGGTTCGGGTCTTCGGTAAGGGCGGTTAGTTCGTCGAGGCGGAAAAGGGATTTCTCCCAGTCAAAGATGCCTCCTCAGCAGGACCAGAGACTGCTCAACAGCCTCCGTCACCGCCTGGATTTCAGCGCGCATGTGCGTGCTCCCGATCTCAAGGGCGGGCCGGCCCGGAAAAAGTCCGGGGGCGGCCACGTTGGAAAGGGGCTTATGTACCCCCGGACGGTGCCCGAGGCCAAGTCCCTTCCCAACATGGCCGCCCCCGGTTTCAAGGGACGGGCGCAGTCGACCCGATCAGAACCGGTAGCCGACACCGACGCCAAAGATCCAGGGGTCGATATCGACCTTGGCATTGACCGGGCTGGCCAGACCGGCATTCACCTTCACATCCGTATCCAGCCAGATCTTCTTCACATCGAAATTCAGCGACCATTTGTCGTTGAGTTCGATATCCACACCGGCCTGGGCGGCCAGCCCAAAGGCATTGTCATAGGAGATGCCCTTGGCTGCACCCGGATCGTCGCCGTAGAAAATCGTGTAGTTCACACCGGCGCCGACATAGGGGCTAATCTTGCCCTTCGGATTGAAATGATATTGCAGCGTCAGGGTCGGCGGCAGCAACCAGACGTCGCCCAGATCAACAGAGGCGCCCAGTGGCGAACCCTTGGCCGCCACATTATGGTGCGTCGTGCCCAGGATCAGCTCGGCGGCCAGATTGTCGGTGAAGAAGTAGCTGAAATCCAGTTCAGGCACGACGGAGCTGTCAACAGCGGCCTTGCCGGCGATGGCGGTCGTGCCCAACTTCAGGCTGCTGCTTTCATCCGGCTGCACATAGATGACGCGGCCACGGACCAGCAGGTCGCCAGCGGCCTTTTCGGCATGGGCCGGCATCACAGCGGCACCCATCGTCAACGCGGCGACCAGCGCCGGAACAGCGAATTTCTTCATGGATAAGGCTCCTGTATCGTGTGCCGGGCGAATATTTCCGCCGCCGGCCGGACGCTGTTTTCAGTCGTCGCTTACAGGTTTTCTTATAAGAGCCCAGTGTGATCATTTCCCTGATTTGGATCAATTCAAATAAATCACCGATATCCTTTTAATGAATGGCTGTCGTGCCATATTCGCGATCATTCCGCCGCCGTGCGGATGCGCGGCAGACGGGCCTGTGCGTCAGCCAGAATGGCGTCCATGGCGGCCAGGGCCGTGTTGACCGGCTGTCCCGGACGCAGCAGGCCCAGACAATCGCGGAGGGCCTGTGCATCGGCGGGGAAGCCGACAGCGTCCAGCCCATCGGCCATGCGAAGCGCCAGACGCCGCACCGCCACGACATCAATCGCGTCATCATCACCGGTGGGGCGCAGGCTGCGGCGGGCATCAGCGACATTCTGTGCCGCCAGCAGTAGCAGCCCATCCACCGCCGGCCCGCCCAGCCGACCGCGCAGCGCGCCCATCGGGCCGCTATCGGTGGGCCGCATCTGGGTGACCTGCGCCGGTTCCGCGCCGGCCAGGGCCACTGCACCCACGCCGTCGGGCGGGATGATGCGGGCCAGAGTGGATAGAAGCTCCTCCAACTTGATCGGCTTGGCGATGAAGCCCTGCATGCCCACGGCCCGGCTGCGCGACACGGTTTCGGGCAGGACATTGGCTGTCAGGGCGACGACCGGTACCGACGCCATCGGTCCGCCGCCCTGGCGCAGCTTGGCCGTGGTTTCAAACCCGTCCATGCCCGGCATGCCGATATCCATCAGCACCAGTTTCACCCGCTGCGTGACAAGCATGGCCAGCGCCGTCTCCCCATCCTCTGCCGTGATCACCTGTACACCCTGCCGGGTCAGCAACTGCGTTGCCACGAACTGGTTGACGGCATCATCCTCCACCAACAGCACCTGTGGACGGCTGGTCCAGTAGGGCAGCAGGCGGGCCGCCGCACCCGGTGCCTGGGCCGGCGCTGCGGCCAGTGGCATGGGCAGGTCCAGGGTGAAGACGGTGCCATGGCCAAGCGCGCTATCGACCTGGATGGTGCCGCCCATCATGCCGACCAGCCGCTTGGAAATGGCCAGGCCCAGACCGACCCCGCCGAAACGGCGGCTGTCCCCGGCATCGGCCTGATAGAAGGCGTCGAAGACATGCGGCAGCTTGGCGGCGGGAATACCGATGCCTGTATCGGCCACCGTGATGCGCACCAAGGCGGCACCCGGCGTGGCGCTGGCATGGCCGACGGCGGGCGGCTGTCGCGCGGCCACTACCTTGATGCCGCCGCGTTCGGTGAATTTGATGGCATTGCCGATCAGGTTCAGCAGGATCTGGCGCAGGCGCGCCGCATCCATGCTGACATGCCGGGGAACATCCGCACCGATGGTCAGTTCCAACGACAGCCCGCCCGCCGCCGCACGCCCCGCCATCAGGTCGATGGCGTCGTGCAGACGCTGGTGCAGGTCCATCGGGGCCGACAGCAGCGACAGGTGCCCCGCCTCAATCCGCGTGATGTCCAGCAGATCATCCAGCAGCGCCAGCATGGACTGTCCTGCCTTGTCCATCACCTCCAGCACCTTGCCCTGGGGGGAGGCGGGGTCGTGCTGGCCCTGGCCATTCAGGATTTCCAGGCCCCCCATCACGGCATTGATGGGGGTGCGAATCTCATGGCTGACAGCGGCCAGGAACACGGATTTCGCGCGGTTGGCGGCATCCGCCGTCTGCGCGGCCTGATCGCGTTCGCGCGCCACCCGAGCATTCTCCGCTGCTTCCGCCTCCAGCCGCCGTTGCAGGAAATCGTTGGTTAGGGCCATGACCGCCATGCAGCCGGCCACCAGCCCCACGGTCGCCATCAGGAAATTGATGGCAGCCGCCGGATTGGGGGAGAAGAAGCCCCCCTCATCCTGCCGCCAGACGATATCGATGATGCGCACCAGAAGCACAACGGCCATCACCACGAAGACGGTGGTGATCACCACCCACAGGCGCGGCGCCACTGTCCTGCCCTGTCGCCAGCTTTCATAGGCGATGGCAATCTTGATCCCGATCAGCCAGATCGACGCGGCGATGGAGCGCAGGATGATATCGTTCCGGTGCAGCACATCATAGAGCAGTACCGCCGTCAGGATCGCCAGGGTGGCGACCGGCACGGTCCAGCGCAGGGGCCGCCCCGCGAAACGCCGGATGCCCAGCAGCAGCAGGATATGCGCCCACCCTACCCCCAGATTGCCCAGCAGTACCGACAGCCAGAGCGGGATGTAATCGCGTGTGGCCAGGATGGCGACGCCCGTCGCGCCCAGCACGACACCGCCAGTCAGGAAACCAAGACCGGGAATGGCCCGCTGCCGCCACCAGTAGATGCTGAGCGATATGCCAAGACCAGACGCCACCGCCGCGAAGGTGACCAACAGGGTCAATTGGTCAAGCTGGCGCAGCACTTCCATCGCGGCTCACCCCTGGCCTGCACATTCCCCCCTTATGAACCATGGAAGGCGGGGATTGTCACGTCGCGTCATTGAGACCCGCGAGCACGTCGCACAGGTTTACCAGCATGCCCGCCGTGGCCCCCCAGATATAGCGGTCGCCATAGGGAAAGGCCCAAAAATGCCGCTGTGCCCCCATGAACTCCCTGCTTTCCCGCACCCGGCTGGCGGGGTTCAGGATGAAGGTCAGCGGCACCTCGAAAATGGCGTCAACCTCGTTAGGATCGGGCGTCAGGGTGAAGGGCGGGCGGACATGCGCCACCACCGGCACCACCCGGAATCCGGTGCGGGTAATATAGGTGTCGAGCCGGCCCAGAATCCGCACATGACTGCGCGGCAGGCCGATCTCTTCCTCCGTCTCCCGCAGGGCGGTAGCGATGGGGTCGATATCGTGCGGTTCCACCCCGCCGCCTGGGAAGCTGATCTGCCCGGCATGGGCCGCCAGATGGGCCGTGCGCTGGGTCAGCAGCAATGTCGGCCCTTCCACCCGGTCGACCAGCGGTACCAGGACGGCGGCATCACGCAGGGTCGGGGCGGTCGGTAGGCCGGGATTGCCGTCCAGATCGCCACGCCCGCCCGTCGGCGGCTCCATCCGCGCGAACAGGTCGTGGATGCCCCGCATCAGGGGGCTGGCCGCCATCATTTCCGTCTCAAGCACCGCTGCTAAACCCTCAATCCACCCGACCCAGGGAGAAGAATATCCCCTGGCTCCAGACGCCGATATCACCGGCCTCACCGGGTTCCGCCCGTTCGACAAGGTCATAGAAGATCGCACGGTTTATCCGCGCTTCCAACGGTGTCTCGGGCGGTCCTTTGACGCGGATATAGGGCCGCGGTTCGCCAGTGGCCGGATCGGTCACCACGCGGATCGGATGGTCGGGGCCAGCGGTGACGCTGGTCTCCAGATTGGTGGTGAAGGTCAGGGACTGGTTCGGTCCCTCCCCCTGCACCTCCAGGCCGACGGCCACGAAGGGCGCATCCTCCACACTGATCCGCCCCCGTTCAGCCGGCGTGATCAGCCAGTAGTCGCCCGCCTGATCCCGGCGCAGCACGGTCGAAAACAGCTTCACCAGCGGCAGCCGCCCGATGGGACTGCCGTGATAGGTCCAGGTGCCGTCGGCCCGGATCACGATGGGATAGGCTTCATCCTCGACGCTGGGCGTGCGCGGCGCCCCGCCGCCCAGCGCCTTCAGCGCGGCGTCGGCTGCATTGGCCCCATCGTGCGGGGCGGCATTGGCATGCCCATTCTGCTTGCATTCCGTCATGGTGGATTGGACCATCCAGCTCTGTCAGTCGCGGTCTTCATGCCGCATTGATAACATAGTCGTGATGCCAAGCTTCTGGTACCCAGGGTGTTATACCCATCGCACGGGTGTTGGTCGGGTTTGAAGGGAAGATGATGGTGCTGAATTCAACGGAGGCCGGGCGCAACAGCGACCCGCAGGCGCTGTTGCGGGATGTGGAGGCGCTGGGGGATAAGCTTGCCGCCGCGCGTCAGGCCATCGGACGCGTTATCTTCGGTCAGCAGGACGTGATCGACCTGTCGCTGGTCACCTTGCTGGCCGGCGGGCATCTGCTGCTGATCGGCGTGCCGGGTCTGGCCAAGACTCGACTGGTCGAAACGCTGGGCACCGTCATGGGCCTGGATGACCGCCGCGTGCAATGCACGCCCGACCTGATGCCCGCCGACATCCTGGGCTCAGAGGTGCTGGAGGAACGCGATGATGGGCGGCGCGCCTTCCGCTTCATCCCCGGCCCCGTCTTCGCGCAGCTGCTGATGGCGGATGAGATTAACCGTGCCAGTCCGCGCACACAGTCGGCCCTGTTGCAGGCCATGCAGGAAGGCCGCGTGTCGGTGGCGGGCCATTATCACCCGCTGCCCCGCCCGTTCCACGTGCTGGCTACCCAGAACCCATTGGAGCAGGAAGGCACCTACCCGCTGCCCGAGGCGCAGCTGGACCGGTTCCTGTTGCAGGTGGATGTGGATTATCCGGACCGCGACAGCGAACGCCGCATGATGATCGCCACCACCGGGGCCGATGCCGGAACGGTGACGGCGGTCCTGACGCCGCAGGATCTGATCGCGGCCCAGGCCCTGGTCCGCCGCGTGCCGGTGGGCGACAGCATCGTGGACGGCATCCTGGACCTTGTCCGCAATGCACGGCCCGACAGCAGCCCGCTGGACATTGTCCGCCGCCATGTCGCCTGGGGCCCCGGTCCCCGCGCGTCGCAGGCCCTGGTGCTGGCCGCCCGCGCCCGCGCCTTGCTGGACGGGCGGCTGACCCCGTCGCTGGACGATGTCATCGCCCTTGCCAAGCCTGTTCTGCGCCACCGTATGGCGTTGAACTTCGCCGCGCGGGCCGATGGCATCACCCTGGACGCCATCATCGATCAGCTTTGCGCGCCGCTGGCGTAACCGCCATGGATACGCGCCATCCGCCCGTCTCCATCCGCGCCCAGCACCGGGCGGAGGATCTGGCACGCCGTCTGCCGGCCCTTCTGGTCGCCGCCGAACGGATCGCGGCGACCGTAGCGCAGGGGGCGCATGGGCGGCGCAGGGTGGGAACGGGGGAGACATTCTGGCAGTTCCGCCGGTACCAGCAGGGCGATGCCCATAACCGCATCGACTGGCGCCAGACCGGTAAATCCGCCCATGTCTTCGTGCGCGAGAATGAGTGGGAAGCGGCGCAAACCGTCTGGATCTGGCGCGATGACAGCCCGTCCATGAACTGGCGGTCGGGGCGCGACCTGTCCACCAAACGCGACCGCGCCGACCTGCTGGCGCTGGCCTTGTCCGCCCTGCTGCTGCGCGGGGGGGAGCGGGTGCAATTGGCGGGCAGTGACGTGCCGCCATCGGCCGCCCGGTCCATCCTGCCGCGTCTGGCCGACTGGTTGACGGGGCAGATCTATTTCAATCAAGGCGCCGGCCTGCCGCCGACCGCTGTGCAATTGCCCCGCCATGCCCAGGCGGTCCTGATCGGCGATCTTCTGTCCCCGCTGGAGGAGATTGAGGGCGCGGTGGCGCGGCTGGCTGCGCGCGGCGTGCGCGGGCATCTGGTGCAGGTTCTGGACCCGGGTGAGGAGACACTGCCCTATGAGGGGCGCGTGCGCTTCAAGGGGTTGGAGGGCGAGGGATCGTTGCTGGTGCCGCGTGTCGATGGCGTGCGCGAGGCCTATCTGGACCGGCTGGCCGCCCAACGCGACGGGCTGGCCGCCATTGCGCGCACCGCTGGCTGGACCCTCACCCTGCACCGCACCGACAAGCCGCCGCAGACGGCATTGCTGTCGCTATGGGCGGCGCTGTCGGGAGAAGGGTGAGCCGATGCTGAACCTGGGTCCCATCGCCTTTGCCGCCCCCTGGCTGCTGCTGGGGCTGGTCGCGCTGCCGCTGCTCTATTGGCTGCTGAAGGTCACGCCGCCCAACCCGCGCACCATCAGCTTTCCCGCCATCCGCCTTCTGGCCGATCTGGTGCATCGGGAGGAGACGCCGAACCGCACGCCGCTGTGGATTCTGATTCTGCGCATGGTTCTGGCGGCCCTGGTCATCCTGGCCCTGTCGCGCCCGCTGCTGAACCCGGCCGCCACGCTTCCAGGCGGCGGGCCGCTGCTGCTGGTTGTCGATAATGGCTGGGCGGCGGCGCGGGACTGGCCGGCGCGGCTGTCGGCTATGGACAATCTGATCGATCAGGCTGACCGGCAGGGACGCACTGTCACCCTGTTGGCCACGGCCCCCTCCCCCAATGGTGATGCCCCCGCACTGGCCGGGCCGATGCCGGCCAGCGCCGCCAAGCGGGTGGCACAGACCATGACGCCCCACCCCTGGCCGGTGGACAGGGCCGGCGCCGTGCAGACACTGCGTCAGGCGTTCAAGCCGCAGGGATCGCCCTATATCGTCTGGCTGAGCGATGGGGTCGTCACGGCCAGCCCGGCGGGTATCGCCGATCCCGCCGCCGCTGATCTGGTCACCCATCTGCGCCGCCTGGGCGCATTGGAAGTACGCGGTGACGGGCAGGAGCGCCCGGCCCTGCTGATCCGCCAGCCCGTGCTGGACGGCGCCAACCTGCGCGTACCCGTCGAACGGTCGGAAACCAGCCTGCCCCTGCCTATCACCTTGCGGGCGCAGGGCGCCGATGGCCGGTTGCTGGGCGCTGCCACCGCCACCCTGCCGGCGGGTGAGGGTCGGGTGGAAGTGCCGCTCGACCTGCCCACCGAACTGCGTAACGAGCTGGCCAGCCTGCGCCTGGAAGGGCAGGACAGTGCCGGTGCCGTCCTGCTGACCGATGAGCGCTGGCGCCGCCGGCCCGTGGGCCTGGTTTCTGGCCGGGCGGCGGGTGAACAGCCGCTTCTGTCCGACCTTTACTACCTGGAACGCGCCCTTTCCCCCTATGCGGAACTGCGCAAGGGGGAGATCGGGGAGTTGCTGGACCGCACCCTGTCGGTGCTGATCCTGGCCGATGTCGGGTCGCTGACGGACGCAGAGATGGCGCGGCTGCAAAGCTGGATTGAGGGTGGTGGCGTGCTGCTGCGCTTTGCCGGCCCACGTCTGGCGCAGAATGCCGACGCGATGGTCCCGGTGCCGCTGCGCGCCGGGGGGCGGGCCCTGGGCGGTGCCCTGTCCTGGGACAATCCCGCCGGCCTGTCACCCTTTGCCGATGACAGCCCCTTCCACGGCCTGACCGTGCCCGCCGATGTGACGGTGAAGCGGCAGGTGCTGGCCGAACCCGGCATTGATCTGGCGTCCCGCACCTGGGCCCGGCTGGCCGATGGCACGCCGCTGGTCACCGCAGAACGGCGCGGACGCGGGGCCCTGGTCCTGGTCCATACCAGTGCGGGACCCGACTGGTCCAACCTCGCGCTGTCCGGGCTTTACGTGGATATGCTGCGCCGGGTGGTCGCCCTGTCCGCCGGGGTTGAGGGCGGGGAGGCATCGGGCATGTTGGCCCCGCGTGCCATTCTGGACGGGTTCGGGCGGCTGGCCGATCCAACGGGAACCACCTTCCCCCTGGCCGCCGCCGATCTGGGCGGGCCGGTCAGCCCGCGTCATCCGCCGGGCTATTACGGTCCCGCCGAATCACCCCGCGCGCTGAACCTGTCGCCCGCCATCCCGGCCATGACCACGCCCGATGCGCTGCTGGCGGGCGTGCCCAAGGGGTTGTACGCTGCCGGTGGTGAAACCGAACTGAAGCCGACCTTGCTGACCATGGCGCTGATCCTGGGCCTGATCGATCTGCTGATCGCGTTGTCGCTGCGCGGACTGCTGCCACGCCTGCCCGGACTGGGCCGGGGTGCCGCCGTCGGTCTGGCCCTGCTGCTGGCCGGCGGGCTGGCCCTGGGCGACGCGCGGGCCGACGATGCCCGCGCCATCGAGGCGACGGCCCAGAACTGGCTGGCCTATGTCCGCACCGGTGACGGGGCCGTTGACGGGGTCAGCAAGGCCGGCCTGGAAGGGCTGGGGCGGGTGCTGGCCGACCGTACGGCGGTGGAGGTGGCGGGTGCCATGCCTGTCGATCTGGACAATGACGAACTGTCCTTCTTCCCCCTGATCTACTGGCCCGTGACCGAGGGGCAGACCAGCCTGTCGGAAGCGGCGCGCAACCGCCTGAACGCCTATATGCGCCAGGGCGGCATGGTCCTGATCGATACCCGCACGCCCAGCGCTGCCGGCGATGGGCCGGGCGGACCGGGGCTGGAGGCGCTGCTGCGCGGGCTGGATATCCCACCACTGGCCCCTGTCGGCCCCGAACATGTGCTGACCAAGGCCTTCTACCTGCTGGGGGAGTTCCCCGGACGCTATGCCGGCGGGGAGCTGTGGGCCGAAGCGCGGGAGGATAATGCCAGCAATGACGGCGTCTCCGCCGTTCTGATCGGGTCCAATGACTGGGCCGCCGCCTGGGCCATGGATGAACGGGGCCGCCCCCTCTATCCCGTTGTTCCGGGACCGGAACGACAGAGGGAGATTGCCTATCGTGTCGGTATCAATATGGTCATGTATGCCCTGACCGGCAATTATAAGGCCGATCAGGTGCATGTGCCCGCCATTCTGGAAAGGCTGGGCCAATGATCGGGCAGGACATTGCCTTTGCCCCACTGATCCCCTGGCACGCCCTGATGCCGCTGGCCTTGCTGGCGGTACTGATTGCCGGTTACGGGCTGTATCGTCGGGCGCGCGGTGGCTGGTGGCGCCTGGGCGGGCTGCTGGTTCTGATCCTGGCGCTGTCCAACCCGTCGCTGGTGACCGAGAAGCGGGAGCCGATCAAGGATGTGGCCGTGGTCGTCATCGACCAGTCGCCCAGCCAGAAGATCGGCGACCGCACGGCCCGCACCGAGAAGGCAGCCGCCGCGATCCAGGAGAAGCTGTCCCGCTTTGCCGATCTGGAGGTGCGGGTGGTGCGCGCCGGGGGCGGGACCGCCGGCGACGCGGAGGTGGAGGAAACCCGCCTGATGGAGGCCATGACCCGCGCCGTGTCGGACGTACCGCGCGGCCGGCTGGCCGGGGCCATCCTGATCACCGATGGACAGGTGCATGATGTGGCATCCACCCTGCCCTCGCTGGCCGATTTCGGGCCGGTTCATGCCCTGCTGACGGGGGAGAAAGACGAGGGCGACCGCCGCCTGACCATCGTGCAGGCCCCCAGCTTCGGCATTGTCGGCAAGGATATCACCTTCACCATCCGCATCGATGACCTGCCCGCCGCTGCCGCCGGCGAGGTGGCGTCGGTCACCCTGCGCCAGGACGGGCAGGACCCGATCGGCATGGCCGTGCCTGTGGGACAGGAGGTGCCGATCACCCTGCCCCTGAACCATGGCGGGCTGAATATCGTTGAACTAACGGCAGAGGCAGGGCGACGCGAACTGACGCTGGCCAACAACCGCGCCGCTGTGGTGGTCAATGGCGTGCGCGACCGGCTGCGCGTGCTGCTGGTGTCGGGCGAACCGCATGCGGGGGAACGCACTTGGCGCAACCTGCTGAAGGCCGATCCCGCGGTCGATCTGGTGCATTTCACCATTCTGCGGCCACCGGAAAAGAATGACGGCACGCCCATCCGCGAATTGTCGCTGATCGCCTTTCCGATCCGCGAGCTGTTTGAGATGAAGCTGTCAGAATTCGACCTGATTATCTTCGACCGCTACAAGAAACGCGGCGTCATCAACAACATGTATCTGGCCAATATCGCCGAGTATGTGGAGCGTGGCGGCGCGTTTCTGGAGGCCAGTGGCCCGACCTTCGCAACGCCCATGTCGCTCTACCGCTCCCCCATCGGCACCATCCTGCCCGCCGAACCCACCGGCCGCGTGCTTGAGGAGCCGTTCAAGCCGACGGTCACGGAAGTGGGCAAGCGTCACCCCGTGACGGCCGGCCTGACGGACGCCGTTGACGGGGTCGGTCCCTGGGGCCGCTGGATGCGGCAGATCGACGTGACCGCCGACAAGGGGGCGACCGTCATGTCGGGGGCCGAAGGCCGGCCCCTGTTGATCCTGAATCGGGTGGGCCAGGGTCGCGTGGCGCAACTGGCGTCGGACCATTTCTGGCTTTGGTCACGCGGCTACGAGGGTGGGGGGCCGCAGGCCGAACTGCTTCGCCGTCTGGCCCACTGGCTGATGAAGGAGCCGGAGCTGGAGGAAAACGACCTGCGCACCGCCGTGGATGGCAGCCGTATCACCATCACCCGCCGGTCGCTGGAACCCGACACACGCCCCGTCACCGTCACCTCCCCCGCCGATCAGGCGACGCAGGTGGAGATGCGGGATAGCGGAACGGGGCAGTCCGTAGGCACCCTGATCGCATCCGAACCCGGCATCTGGCGGGTGAGCGATGGGGAGAAGTCAGCGGTAGCGGTCGTGGGCGCCGTGAACCCGCCGGAACTGGCCGATGTCCGTTCTACCCCCGACCCGTTGCAACCAGCGCTGAAGGCGACCGGTGGCGGGCATTATTGGCTGGAAGGGGACGGGTCGTCCGTGCCCGTCATCCGCCGCGTCCGCCCCGACCGCGATGCCGCCGGTTCCGGCTGGCTGGGCCTGCGCGGCAATGGCGATCATGTCGTGACGGGCGTGACGCAGACCCCGCTGCTGCCGGCGTTGCCGGTGCTACTGCTGGCCATGGGTATGCTGGTGCTGGCCTGGCGGCGGGAGGGGCGGGGGTAGGCACGGGCCAGACCATCAGTCCCGATTTCGCGCCCCGTGCAACAAGGTGAAACAGTTTTTCATAGGGTGTTTCATCACCCCCATGAACGATCAGCCCGCCGTCTGCTTCTTCGCCAGCCTGGGTTCACCGAACAAATACCCCTGGCCGAAATCGATATAGAGGTCGAGCAGTTCCAGAAGCTGCGCCTCCGTCTCTACCTTTTCCACGATCAGGTCGATGTTGTTGCGGTCCAGTTGCTGACGCAGTTCGCGCACGGCGCGCGGATCGGCAAAGCGGCTGTCAGGGTCGAGCAGGCGGGCGGCGTCCAGCTTCACAAAGCGGATTTCGTGGCGGGCCAGCTCGTTCCAATCCAGATCCAGGCTGACCACCTGATCCATGGAAAAGTGAAAGCCCAGCCGCCGCAACCCGTCCAGGAAGCCGGTGGCGAACAGGCCGCCCTGCATCAGATCATCCTGTGACAGTTCGAACACCAGCTTGGTCGCCAGGTTCGGGCTTTGCCCCATATAGGTGACGAATTCCCGCATGAAGGCGGCATCGTTCAGGGTGGCAGCGGAGATGTTGCAGAAGAAGCCGACATTCTGGTGCCGCTTCTCCGTCTCCCGCAGCAGCTGAATACAGCGGAACAGCAGCAGATTGTCGATGGTCGCGATCAGCCCCGCCTCCGCCGCCACGCCCAGATATTGTTCGGGCAGCATGTAGCGCGGCTTGCCATCGCCATCCATCCCGGCCCGGATGCGGGAAAACAGCTCATAATAACGATGCTTGCGCTGAGGCAGGCTGACAACGGGCTGCAGGAAGATATCCACATGATCGGTGCGCAAGGCCGTGCGGACATGGTCCAGAACAGCATCGGGATCAGCCGGCAGGGGTTGCGGCGCGAACAGGGGGCCCGCATCCGGTCCGGCGGCCGGGCGCGGGCCGGATGCGGGCAGGCGGTGGGCCAGCCGTTCCAGCACGCGCGCTTCGGACAATACCGCCGCCACCTCTGGCGGGTCGGCGGGCAGGGCGCCGGAATGGCCGCGCTGCGCGTCCAGTTCCAGACGCATTTCCTCCGCCGCCGCCTCCAGGTCCCAGATGCGGGATTCCAGGCGGCTGCGTTCATCCTGACGCGCCCAGAATTCATGCAGCAGCCCGCCGAAGGTCAGGATGGCAATGCCGAACAGCAGGGCGGTGTGCCCATCCATCCCCCCGACCGACAAGGGAAGGGTCAATGCCACGACCAGGGCCAGGGCGACATAGACGGCGGCAAACACCAGATGGCGGAACCAGTTCATGCACACACCTCCCTAAACCGTTCCCTCCGTCGCAGGCCTTTGGTCAGCCTTTGCGATGCGCGGCCCCAACCGCGTCGGCAACGTGAGCATAGCCATCATCAGTCAGGCGCTGCGCCAGTTCCGCCTTGATCCGGCCCACCAGAGCCGGCCCCTGATAGGCCATGGCGGAATAGAGCTGCACCAGACTGGCGCCCGACCGGATCTTGGCATAGGCGTCGGCACCCGACGAGACACCACCTACACCGACCAATGGCAGCTTGCCGCCAAGCAGTTGGTAGAACTCACCCAGCACCTTGGTGGACGGTTCCAGCAAGGGCCGGCCCGACAGGCCACCGGCCTCTGCCGCCAGGGCGGGCGGGATAGCCGCCGGGCGGGCCAGTGTGGTGTTGGAGACGATCAGGCCGTCAATACCACTGTCCAGAACGACGGCGGCGATATCGGCCTTATCCTCGTCCGTAAGATCGGGGGCCACTTTCAGCAGCAGGGGTGGCGTGGCCCCCGTCTCTGTCCGTGCGGCGAGGCACTGGCCTAGCAGATCGGCCAGCGCGTCGCGTGATTGCAGGGTGCGCAGGCCCGGCGTGTTGGGGGAGGAGACATTGACGACCAGATATTTGGCCAGATGCGCCACGCGGCGGATGCAGGCGGTATAGTCGCTGGCCGCGTCCACCGTATCCTTGTTCTTGCCGACATTGGCACCCACGATGCCGGGCCGTCCGGCCCGCGCCGACAGCCGGGCAGCATAGGCATCCAGACCCTGGTTATTGAAGCCGAAACGGTTGATCACGGCCTGGGCGGTGGGCACGCGGAACAGGCGCGGCTTGGGATTGCCATCCTGTGGGCGCGGGGTGACCGTGCCGCATTCGACGAAGCCGAAGCCCAGTTTCAGCATGGCGTCCGGCACCTCGGCATTCTTGTCGAAGCCGGCGGCAAGGCCGATGGGATTGGAAAAATCCAGGCCAAAGACGCGGGCGGCCAGCACGTCCGGGTCACGCCGTGACCCGCCAGGGACCAGACCCGTTTTCAGGGCCGCGATGGTCAGGTTATGGGCCTGTTCGGCATCCATCGCCATCAGGAACGGGCGGGCCAGGGGATAGAGATCGACCATCAAAGCCCCCCGCCGGCCACATGCGTCGGCATAATATGCAAGCCATCGTCACCTAGCGGCAGCGGATCGACGCGAATGACGGCATGGGGCAGCAGCGGGCCATAGAGATGGGGGAACAGCTGCCCGCCGCGCGAGGCTTCCCACTTCAACGCCACACCGCAGGCATCGGGATCGACGGTCAGCAGCAGCAGGCCCGTCTGCCCCGTCCGGTGCTTGGCGGCACTTTCCGGCAATTGCGCGCCCGTGGAGAAATGGATGAAGCCATCGGCCTTGTCCTGGGACGATCCGTCATAACGGCCAAGGGCCTGGGCCGTCTGCCATTCATCGGCGCGGCACATATGGAAGATGGGGGATGCCATGGTTTTCGTTCAAAAGACAAAAGGATGGACGCCACCCTAATCTGAAAGCGGGGCGACTGCCAGCACGGCCACGATCCGTGCCAGCAATGCCATCGGCGCGAAAGACCGCGCGAAAGGTTATGTATTGGATGAATACCCCAAACTATACGTCTGAACAGTGGTACCGGGCCGGAAGCTGCGCCAGTATTTGAACATCCACAGGGCGGGCCGATGTTGCGACCAGCGGCCCACCCCACCAGGGTCAGGAGTAACCGCCATGAAGGACGCGGCCCGCATGTTCCAGGACGTCAATGAAAGCATGCTCAGTGAACGGATGCGTTTCGCTTTGAATGAAGTGGAACAGATGGGAATTCGCGGCCTGACCGCCGTACCCGTGAAGCCGACGCAGGAGATGCTGACGGCCGGTGCCCGTGCCGGGAGTATCAGTATCGAGACGGTGATGGCTGTCTATACAGCCATGCTGCGCGCCGCTGACTGAACGGCCTTTACTTCTGCTTTCTGCTTCTTCGTATCTCTTTTTTTGTTCCCAGAGGAAAACTGAGGCCGTCCCTTCTTCTCCGTGAAGGGACGGCATTTCTTTTTCAGGCCCGGTAAAAGCTGAACCCCGCAAGACTTGCCGTCGGCGTCAGGGATGATGCCCAGTCGGGCAGCGGGTCGGCATCATCCACGAAATGATCGGCCCCGCCGACAATCCCATCCACCCCGGCCATAGCCCGACGTGCCACGCGCAGGGCAGCGGCGAAAGCGGGGTCGCGGCTATCAGCAGCCAGCATCTCCGCATGGCGCGGATCATCGGGATCCCAGGCCGCGAACAGGTCCGGGTCCTGCACCAGATCGGCTAATGTCCGGCCGGGCGTGCGGTAGCGGCGATTGACGGCGGTGGCGGCCAGCGCCTCCATGGCACGAATACCCCGGTCGCGCCCATGGGCCCAAATGGCCCGGGCCAGCGTATCCAAGGCGGCATCGGGACCGGCGGGTGCGCGGTCGGATACCGGGGTCAATTGCGGTCGTGTCATCATCCTCTCCTGTCTTGGAACTACAGATCGAAATCGGTCTGGGCCTGGATCGGCCCGGTCCGGCGGGTATGGTCGGGGCGTTGGCGGGCGCAAGCGGCGATGGCGCCGGCCAGGGCATCCAGACCATCATCATGGGACCGCCCGCGCGGCCGCCATTCCCGCATCTCCCTTCCCAGGGGGCCGGCGATGACGCTGTCATGGGCGTAGAGCAGGTTGGCGTGCAGCGGGCCGTCGATGCTGCCCAGGATACGGTCGACCTTGGCACGAACAGACCGTTCCTCCCGCACTGACACCGTGCTCAGCCCCTGTTCACGCAAGGTGCGGCGCAGGGTTTCGGGCAGGAAGGCACCGACGCCGTTTACCTCCAGATGGATCATGCGCACGCCGGTTTCGGCCACCAAGGTCGCCAGTTCGCGGCATTGCGCGGCGCCTGCCTCTTCCTCCGATCCCGACGGCACGGTCAGGTAGAGGGCGCGGTGGATGAAGAACCGCCCCTCCCCATCCTCCCCCAGCAGGACGGCGACGGAACCGTCCCCCGCCTTGCGCCGCTTCTTGTCGCGCAGGCCCAGGGCCGGGTCCCACCAGATGCGCAGGGATCGCAGCCGGTAGGGGCCCAGACGAAAGCTGGGCCTTGCCAGCATCGGCGGTTCCAGGACCCAGTCATAGGGGATCAGCCGGTCGGCATCCAACCGCCCATCCTCCAACGAGACCGGCTTCAGCAGCATCTGGCTGGCGAATTTATTGACACTGCTGCGCCGACGGATGCGCTCAATGGCCTCGGGCGGGAAGCGTTCGGGCCAGGCGCTGTCACCGTCCCCGGTGAAGATCGGCTTCTCCAGCCGGTCGAACCCGTCCAGGAAGGGCACCTCCTCCCCCTCCTCCACGCAAGCGCGGCGGCTGTAGATCGACTGAAACGAATGCGGTGTGCCGATATAGAGCTGGGTTCCGCCCGGCGACAGGACATAGGCGATCTCACCCAGCCGTTGCCGCAACTCCAGGCGTTTTTCCGCCGTGCCACAGGTGTTGGGCACCTCCACATCGTCACAGACCACGATGTCGGCATGGCTGCCCGTGACATTGGCGGTGATGCCCTTGGCCACCATGGACGGGTCGCGCCCCACCTTGTCGCGGGAGATGGCGAATTCTTCGGCACCCCACAACTCAGGTTTCGCGGGCTTCATCCCCTGGCACAGCGGATGGCGTTCCACGATGCGCTTGACCGTGCGCACCATCTTCTTGGCCAGATGCGTATCGGCGGCCAGCACCATGACGCGGCGATTGGCATCCAGATAGAGAAGCCAGGCACAGAACAGCCCGATCAGGGTGGATTTGCCGCTGTCGCGAAAGGCCAGCAGCAGCAGTTCCTTCGACCCCGCCCGCCAGCGGCCTTCCAGCCAGCCAGCCATATCGGCGTGCAGGGCGGGGGTGGTCATGCCCTGCTCAAGGTTCCAGCGATCCAGAAAGCCGATGAAACCTTCCTTGTCACCATCCGCGGCCCCCATCACGTTCGACCGAGAATGTGCCAGGCGGCCCCGTTGGACAGCAGGGTCATGCCATCGAACTGCGCGGTCAGGGCCTTGGGTCCACCATCGGGGCCACCGCTGCCATCGCCGCTGGTCACGTTCACGATGTTGGTGGACGGATCGGTCTTCTTCACGGTCAGGCGTGTGCCGCTATTGGCTGCATCCGGGGCCGGCAGGCGCAGTTCCACCACGCCGGCAAAGGCGGAGACGAGATAGTGTTCGGCGCCCAGGTCGGGCTGGAACAGGCCTGCCGCCTCGTGGAAATGTACCGTGGCTGGCATGCGGCTGGCCGATGTCACCCACCAGGCGGCGCCGTTGGAAAACACCGTCACCTGTTCGAACTGCCGGGCCAGTTTCCACACCCGGCCATCGGGGCCGGTGCCGGTGGCCGCCGTGACGCTGACCATGCCATCGGATGTGTCGGATTTCTTGATCGTAATGCGCCTTCCAACGGCCTGTGTGGCCGATGGGTTGGGCAGACGCACCTCAACCGCGCCGGCGCCCCCACTGACCAGATAAAGATCCTTCATCAGGTCGGGTTCGAACAGGCCGGCAGTGTCACGGAATTCGGCATTGCCCGGCTGTCCGGTGCGCGCCGTCACCCACCATCCCGCCCCGTTGGACACGACGCTGACATGGTCATAGCGCGACGACAGGATCACGGGCCGGCCATCCGGCCCCGGCCCACCCAGTTCGGTGACGGTAACAGGATTGGCGGAACTGTCGGTCTTCTTGATGGTCAGGATGCGGCCATTGGCCGTGTCCGCCTTGGGCAAACGGAACTCCACACCTCCGCCAAAGGCCGAGACCAGATGCGTGATGGAGGTCAGATCGGCATTGACCAGCCCGCCGCTGGCCGGTTCGACATAGTTGGTATCGACGCTGAAACCTTCGACCCGCAGGTCGGTGACATGCGTCTCCTTCAACAGGTTGCGCAACGGGTAGCCGGCATTGATGGCGGTATAGGCGCGGTTGGATGAAGTGTCCCAAATCGGCTGGCCGCCGGTCGCGCTGAACAGGTTGACGATGCTGGTATTCTGGGACCCGTTGTCGATGCGGATGCCGGGCAGGGCGCCCAGGCTTTCGGCGTAGAAATTCACGATCAGGTTCTGATCTGTGGCGGCACCTAAACGCAGGCAGGCCTGTCCACCGGGGTGCAGATTGGCCTCGCAATCGGTGAAGCTGTTATTGAATCGCCCGGCGGAAATGAAGAAACCGCAGCCGCTGATGGGGGCGGACAGGGAATAGACGCGCACATCCTGAAACTTGTTGGCATTGGGCGTGTCGCCATCCCCCTCCACCGTCAGCAGGACGCCGTGGGCCTGGGGCCGCGCAATCAGGACGCGGGCCACATGGTTCCAGTAACAGGGCCGGTTGGTGTCGTGATAGCCATCCAGCACGATGCCGTTGATGCTGTCCCAGATGGACAGATTCTCCACGACATTCTTCACACATGGCCCATCGCGGCCATAGAGCTTGACGCCCGTGGCCCCACCGACAATGCGCAGGTCGCGCAAGGCTGCATAGCCGTCCACCATCTCCACCGCGTTGAAGCCACTGGGATATGTGGGCAGGTTGACGGGGTCGTAGGCGGCGGCGCGGGCCTGGATCACGCTGCCTTCGCCTTCCCCATAGAGGGTCTGTCCGTACCCCAGCACAATGGGCGCGCTGGTGCGGTAGGTGCCGGCGGGCAGGAACACTGACCGGTGGGCCGCGAGTGCCGACAGGATAGCGGCAGTATCATCGCTGACCCCGTCGCCAACGGCACCGAAATCCTTGGCCGTGACCACATCACGCAGCTTGTCCGCCACGGCCCGGGTGACGGCCCCGGCCCCGTGGGCGGCAATGGTGCCGGCAGTGGGCAGGCTTTCCAGCGGCAGCGCCATGGGATTGCCCGACGCATCAAAGCCCAGCGCCGCCCCCGCCCGTACGGCCCGGTCAGGCAGCAGGGAAGAGGCCGGCAGATCGGTGGGGGCCGCGCGCAGCATGCGGGCCTGATCGGCGGCCAGTTGCTGCACCATGGATGTCAGACGGTTCAGCTGCTCATTCAGGCTACGGGCCGCCAATGGCCCGCTTTCCAGGAAATCCGTCTGCCGGTCCAGCACGACCCGGCGCTCAATGGTGACCAGGGTGCCCGCGGGTGGGGCCGCATCCATCTGCACCGCCCCACCCGCCGGATCACCCAGCCCTTCCAGCGTGTAACCGCTGGTCCAGGGGGCAGCATCCAGATAGAGCGACAGGTCGGAGGGGGCGTAAATCGGGAAGGTGAAAGTAAAACGGCTGACCAACCCGTCGGCGACAAATTGCGCGACAGGGCTGGCCGCCGGGATCGGGGCGGTGGGCATGGGGGGGCCTCGTGATGTGAGAAGGGAAAGGCCGTCAGAGGCCCCGCGCCAGGCGCTCCAGGCGCTGGCGCTCCTGCTGACGCGTCAGGTCCAGAAGGTTACGGCGTTTGAGCGCCGTCTCCTCCTCTGACAGGCCCGCCAGTTTCAGGGCGTCCAGACGGGCGGCATCGTTGCGCGCCTCGGCGGCGGCGCGTTCACGGCCCAGGATCAAGGCCTCGCCCGATCCGTCGGCACTGCTGATGCCCTGCGCGCCCAGGGCTGCGCGCAGGCTGCCCGTTTCCTGGCGCAGGTCGCGGCGGCGACGGCGATCATCGATCTCGCTTTCGGCCTGGATACGCTGTGCCGCCAGGGTATTGCGCTGTTGCAGATCTTCTATATCCGCCGTTTGCCGGGCGGCCAGATCGGCGCTGTCGGCGGCCTGTTCAGCCTCCAGCACCTGGCGTTCCTTCTTCCGGCGTTTGGATTTGGTGATGCCCAGCAGGTCCTTGGCCGTGTTGGTGGTGCCGACCAGCCTGTCCGCCGAACTGATCAGGCTGTTGCCGACGCCGGAATGGCTCAGAACCATCAGGGCCGGGGTGGTGATGCCGCCCATTATTCATTCACCTTCAGCTCATGGGTTACGGACAGGAGGGTGAAGGGCAGCGGCCTTTCCTCCACGATGCGCCAGGGGGGCGTGGCGCGGCTGGTCTGCCAGCCGGTGGCTGTCAACCGGCGGTCGCCGGTGAAGGCCGGGGCCGGTTCCATGGCCAGCGCGGGGCCGGCGGCGCGCCGTAATGGCACCTCCACCGGCCCCCGCCCCAGGTCGGCGCGCAGCGCGGGCGTATCCTTCAATCGGAAGGTCACCGCCAGCAGACGCGCACGCCGTCCCTGTCCTTCTGCCGCCAGCAGGTTAGGCGGCATGGGTTCAATCTCATGGGTAAAGGGCAACCCCGCCTGGACCTGCGTGGCCGGGCGGGGCAGGCGGATGCGGCCCGCCGCGACAGGGGCCACCGTGACAACAGCCCCATCGGCAAGTACGGCCACATCCCGCCCGTTCAGGTGGTCCAGCCCGGCCCAGCGGGCCGTGGGGCTGTCCACCGAACCAGCCAGCCCGGCATCGACATGCAGGGCATCGTCCCAGACCTCCACCGCCACACGGCCATCACGGTCCACCAGCCAGTAGAGATGGCGCCCCACCAGGGCCGTGGACAGGATGCGGCCCGCTGTGACCAGCCGCACCCAGGCGCGTATCTGTTCATTGCGGTACAGCGTCAGCACCGCCAGGGTCCCGTCCGACTGCACCGCCAGCAGCAGCCGGCGGCGGCGGTCATATTCCATATCGACGGTGCCGGGCAGGATGGGCCGCGTGGTCAAGGTCAGGTCGGCGGCGGAATAGGATTGTTCCAGATCGGTCCACAGGAAATCGCGAATCGACCCGTCGCCCGCCGCGAACAGGGTCCCGCCCTCGATCTCCTGCGGCGGGATGCTGCGGTCGGACGGGCTGCCGATGCGGGTCTGCCGGTCCAGGCGGATGGCCGACGGGGTCAGAGGAACCCCCGTGACGGCCCATTCACCGCCCGTGGTAAAGACCTGCAAATGCCGCCCGGAATAGACGGCACGGATGGGGTTCACCTCATCCGACAGGATGGCAAATTCGATGGCGCTGTCATCCTCCCCCTCGCCCAGGTCAAAATTGAACAGATCGCCCGATTTCGACAGCCAGAGCCGGTTGGGCAGGTCGCGCGACCCGCCGATGACCAATCGGTCCTGGTGAAAGGCAACGGAGAGGGGCCAACCGCGCTGCGGGCTGAACGCCGCCTCGTCCCAATCCGCGGTGGGGTTGGTGTGGGGTAGGCTGTCGGCCAGGTCGATCTCCGCCTCAATCGCCGACCGCACCGCCGCGATGCGCCCCGGCTTGCGGTGGATGCGCCAGGGTGCCCCCTCATGTTCTGGCATAAAGACGGGCGCAGAAGCACGCAGCCGCACCCTTCCCGTCAGGCCGGACGGGGTCAGGGTGATGGCGGCATCGGCAAAGCGGAAAAAGGGGATGCGGGGCCGCCCCTCCTCCTCGGCAAATACCCAGGGCTCGACCGTCCATTGGCCGGGCCCACGCCGGCTGATGCGACGCGGTTCGACATCGGGATGGCAGACCAGCAGCACATCCCCGCTTTGCGCCCAGGTCAGGTTGGCAATCTGTGCCAGGGTCCAGGGGCTGGGCAATGTCGCCTGCAGGGCATCATCGCCGAACACTGACACCTGCCGGTCGGTCAGGACCAGCAGGTGGGTCTGCTCGCTGCTGAAGGTAAAGGGGATCAGACGGCCCCGCCCCGGCACGATCGCGATGAAACCCGTACCGGGCCGGCGCCGGATGCCGCCCGTCGGTTCGATCAGGACGTTGGTCAGGGTCAACGCCCCGTTTTCAAAGGCGGCGAGGTCCCCCCGGCCCAGCAGGTCGGGGCTGACGCAGCCGCCGGTGAAGCTGGTCTTCACAGATTTCAGACGGGTCATGACAGACGGGCCTCGATCAGGGTGAAATCGGTGAACCCGTCCTGGCTGTCCTGCGACGTATCGGTCAGGCGGGCGCGACGGAACTCAGCTTCGGCCTGCTTCTGCAAAACCTCGGCGCGCGAGGTATTCTCGGTCAGCGGCACACAGAATTCCGCCGCCAGCCGGGCGATAAGGGCCGCATCGAAGAAGGCGGGAAACCCGCCCTCCGCGACGCGGGCCACATAGGTCAGGGTGACGCTTTCGGCATCGGCCAGCAGGTCCTTGCCCTGAATACGGTAAGACAGGCCCCGACCCCGCCCGCCGGTGCCCAGTGACAAGGCCCGCAGGAAATCATCCGGTAGGACGAAGCCATGGGCGAAATCGGCGGGCGGCGGATCGGCCCGCCGGACCAGCAGGGCTTGCTTTGTGGCAAAGCTCCAGCCATGAGCGGCCAGCAACGCGTCACGGGTAGGCGCATACAGGGCGGCGGCCAGTTCCGCTTCGGCGGTGCCGTCCTGAAACGACGTGACCGGGTTCGCCCCGATCTTCAACAATGCGCGGGCGCACAGCCCGACAGCGGAATAGGCCATGGGGGGAACTCCATTGGACGGCCCGCTTTCCCGCCCCTTTCCCGTCATCCCGGCGACAAGCAGGGACCCAGGGGCCACAGGAATAACGGTCTACGCAGCGTGGCTGTACGCTGCCGACAGGTTGGGCTCTGGGCCCCTGGGTCCCGGCTTGTCGCCGGGATGACGAAGAAGTTCGCCGGGCCGATGGATCAATCCGTGTCCGCCGCACCCACCACCGTCAGGTCGGCGGTGTCGATCACGCCGCCGCTATTGGCATTGACCAGCAGGATGCCGGACACGGGCGTGGTGCCCACACCGGTATTGGCAAGGACCATGTCGCCCAGACGCATCATGTGGCTGGCCGGATTGAAATAGCCGGTGACACGCACGGCGGTATGAGCATCGGGCGTGGCGTAATGCCAGAGCGTGAAGCCATTGGCATAGGCAAGGACCGACAGGTCGCGGGGCTGAAAGGCCATGGCGGTTACTCCTTGCAGCGCAGGGTGACGACGCCGGTGGCGTCGATCAGGGCGGCCCCCTGCGACATCATGTTGTTGACGAAATGGGCGGCGCGGTCGCCGTGCCAGGTGATGTCACTGGTCACATCGGCCCCGCTGGCATGACCCACGGCGGTCTTGTGGTACCAGTGGCAGAGGCGGACATTGCCGGACCCCAAGGTCAGGCCCGAATGCGGCATCCACAGCGTGCCCAGCCAGCGCTTGGCCTGGGTCCCGCGCCAGGGCAACTCGCCATCGCCGACATAGTCGGAATTGGCAAATTCCTCGATGCCCAGCAGCTGGCTCCACTGCTTCCAGCCGACGATGGCATAGCGCTGCCCATCATCGGGCACATCGACGGCACCCATCATCTCGAACGCCGCCAGGACCTTGTCCTTGGTCAGGCCGTCCGTGTCGGCACCGGCATAACGCGCACTGGTATCCAGCCGACCGATGATCAGCTCATCCGTCTTGCGGCCCAGCGCATAGGCACCGGCATTGGCGATGACGCTGCGTTCATCGATATTGGTCTTCAGCTCATCCAGCTTGTCGACCCAATCGCCGGCGTAATAATCCGCCAGCGTGCATTCGACCGTGCCATGGTCCAGGTTCATGACCGGGACATTGCCATGGCGCGACTTGGTGCTGGCGACACCCTTGCCGACCTTCTGAAAGACGGTGCTGGCGCCCTTCACATTATTCTTGGAGCGCACGGTGGCGCGCAGCTTCGAGCCTAAGCGCTGATAGGCCTCATGCACCTCGCGTTCGTACTGCTTCACGAACGATTTCTCGATGTCGGTGGACATCCTGGGACCTCATTCCTGTCATGATGGCAGCCGTCGCGGTTGCCGGATCAGGGTCCGGCCGCATGTCGGGCAGCGATGGGGGAAGGCACAAAAAGACACAGGCCCCGCGCCGACCCTTGCAAAGCAAAGGTTACCGACAACGGGACCCGTGTTCAGGCCATGGGAGGGGGACGATGCGCAAGGCCCGCGCCAGGCAGATCAGCCGGGATGGAGTTCGGGCCTTGGTGGAGTGAGTTATAGGACTAAAATCCACAACCCGTCAATACAAATTCCACATGAATACTAGTGCATTATTATCTATTGATGCGATATAGACTGGATTCGTCTTTCAGGCTGGAAAGCGCAGTTCCACCTTCAGGCCCGGCGTGGCGGTATCCTCACGCGCATCGGACAGGGCCAGGGCGGCATCATGCAGGCGGGCCACGGCGGCAACCAGGGACAGGCCCAGACCATGGCCCGGCGTGCCGCGATGCGCCTCCAACCGGACAAATCGCTCCAGGACCTTCTCGCGCTGACCGGCAGGAATGCCCGGCCCCTGGTCGGCCACCGACAGGAGGGGCCGGCCCGCATCGGCACCGGCCATCACCCCGATGTGGCCCTGTTCGGGGCTGTATTTCACGGCGTTCTCGATCAGGTTGCTGATCAGTTGCGCCAGCAACTGCCGGCTGCCGCTGACCATCACCGGCTCCGGCGCCGCCACATCCATGGACAGGCCGCGTTCCTCGGCCAGAGGGGTGTAAAGCTCCGCCACCTCCGCCGCCAATGCCGCCAGATCAACCGGCTCGAAATCCGTCCGCGCCCGGCCCGTTTCCGCCGCCGCGATGGTCAGGATGGCATTGAATACGCCCAGCAGCCGGTCAATCTCGGCAATGGCCTGTTCCAGGGTGGTGAACTGCGCGTCCGACAGGGTTTCATCACGTTGCGCCAGTTCCAACCGGGCGCGCAGGCGCGACAGGGGCGTGCGCAGATCATGCGCGACATTGTCGGTGACCTGCCGCATGCCCAGCATCAGGCGCCCGATCTCATCCAGCATGCGGTTCAGCTTGGTGACCAGCCGGTCAATCTCATCACCCGACCCCGTCACCTGCATACGGTCGGCAAACGCCCCGGCGGTGATCCGGTCGATGGTGCGGTTGATACTCTCGATACGCTCGGCCACACGCCGGCTCATATAGATGGCGCCCGCCATGCCCACCGCGAAGGCCAGCGACACGGCCCAGATCAGGCCCGTGAGCAATTGCCCGCGCAGCAGATAGCGGTCGGTCATATCATGCCCGACCAGCAGCCAGCCGATCCCCTCAATCGGTAGGATAACGGCCACGGCTTGGCGCTTACGGCCCGGGTCTTTGCGCGACTTGATGTCGAATTCCACCCAGCCGGAACCCGGATCACCCGACGGCCAGCTGGCCAGATTACCGGCGATGATGTCGCGGGCGGGCGTGGTCAGGGCATAGATCATGTCCGTGCGCCCGTCCGACGCACGTTCGGAGATGACCCGCAGCAGGCCGATTCGCCCCCGCTCATTCAGGACATTGCTCAGTTCCTCCACCTCCCGCAGCACGGTTTCTTCCGTGTGGCGGTTGATGAAGCCGGCGGTGAACCAATAGACGACGCCCAGCACCACCATCACCGACAAGGTGAACAGGCCCAGATGGAACGCCGCCAGCCGAAAGCTGGTGGTGCGCAGGAAATTGAGATTAAACCGGCTCACGGATGACATAGCCCGCCCCGCGTACCGTATGGATCAGGGCCACCGGATGATCCTTGTCGATCTTCTGGCGCAGGCGGGCGATATGCACGTCGATGACATTGGTCTGCGGATCGAAATGATAATCCCAGACATTTTCCAGCAGCATGGTGCGCGTCACGACATTGCCGGCATTGCGGATCAGATATTCCAGTAACTGGAACTCACGCGGCAGCAGATCGACCGGCTTTCCGGCCCGCTTCACGGTCCGGGCCAGCAGGTCCATCTCCAGATCTGCAATCTGCAACCGGGTCACCGGCGCCGATCCGCCGCCCCTGGCCCGGCGCTGCATCACCTCCAGCCTGGCCAGCAGTTCGGCAAAGGCAAAGGGCTTGGTCAGGTAATCATCGGCCCCGGCGCGCAGACCCTTTACGCGGTCATCGACGCTTCCCAGGGCCGACAGCACCAGTGCTGGCGTGTCGTTGCCCGTGGTACGCAGCACCTCTAGCAGCGACAACCCGTCCCGGCCCGGCAGCATCCGGTCGACGATCAAGCCATCGTAGGGTTCGGATGCCGCCAGAAACAGCCCGTCGCGGCCATTATCGGCGTGATCGACCACATGGCCGGCCTCTTTGAGGCCCTTGACCAGGTAATCAGCAGTGGCGCGGTCGTCTTCGATGACAAGGATCTTCATGATGAACGTATCCTAAACCTGGACGGGCTCGCTTGGGAACTCGCCAAACAACGCTCCCGATAAAGCACAGGCAGCGGCACAGCCGCTGCAGGCCGGCGACTGCCGGCCCGCGCCCTATGGCGCGCAAGCCAAGGGCGCGGATGCGCCCGCCCGGCGCCTGAGGGAGCAACAAAAACAAACACAAAAAGATATGGCCGGGCGGTGGGGGCCGCCCGGCCACAGGGGACGAGAGAGACTACGATGTACTAACCGAGGGAGAGAGGGTGGCGGCGGGGACCGGAGAGTGGGGAAGCGGTCCCCGCCGACCTCTCATAATGGACCGGCGGGGCGGGGGGGGGTGTGGGGCTCGGTGCCCCGTCGATCCATGTCTGCACCCTAATCCAGGCCCGCTGACAGGTACCTTTCGGGAAGATGAACAAAGTTTCATCTGGCAGCGCTTGAAACCGGGGCTTGCCGGACCCACCGTCAGCAACCGGCATGGATGACAGAATTTTCATCCGCCTGTCAGTTGCCTGTGGGCAGCCCCCGGTCAAGCTGTGACCATCGAAAGCGCCGCCGGACCGAACGGCGGCCAAGGCAGAAGAAAGACAATGGAGACCATGATGTCGCTTGCCACCGCACGGAAATTCCGCCGCAACCTGGCCATGGCCCTGCTTGCCGGCACCGCCCTGCTGGCCCCGGCGACCATCCAGACCGCCGCTGCGGCCCCTGCCGAAGTGCTGGCCAATGGCGGTGTCGCCGATCTGGTGGAGCGTGTGTCGCCCGCCGTCGTAACCATCACCGCCGCCCAGACGGCCCCCGCCCGCACCGCCGCCCGCGACCTGCCGCCGGGGTTCGAGGAATTCCTGCGCCGCTTCGGCGTGCCGGGTCTGCCGGGCCAGGGTGGCGGCGGCCAGGGTCGTGGCGCACCGGTTGCCCGCGCGTTGGGTTCCGGCTTCGTGTTCGACGCGTCCGGTTATGTCGTCACCAACCGGCATGTCATTGCCGACGCCGATCAGGTGACCGTGGCCTTCAGCGACGGGACGGAGCGCGAAGCAGAAGTGATCGGCGAGGATGAGCGCACCGATCTGGCCGTCCTCAAGGTCAAGACCGACAAGCCCCTGCCCGCCCTGAAATTCGCCGACAGCGATAAGGTCCGCGTCGGTGATGTGGCGGTGGCCGTCGGCAACCCGTTCGGCTTGGGTGGCACCGTCACCGCCGGCATCGTATCGGCCAGAAGCCGCGATATCGGGTCGGGTCCTTATGACGATTATTTGCAGCTCGATGCCTCCATCAATTCCGGTAATTCCGGCGGCCCGACCTTCAACATGGCCGGTGATGTGATCGGCATCAACACCGCCATCTTCACACCCAATGGCGGCTCCGTCGGCATCGGCTTTGCCATCCCGTCCAATCTGGCCAAACCGGTGGTCGAGGCGCTGAAGCGCGACGGCAAGGTGGAACGCGGCTGGCTGGGCGTCAACTTGCAGGGCGTGACCAAGGAACTGGCCGATGGTCTGGGCCTGTCGAAGGAGGGCGGTGCTCTGATCGCGGCGGTCGAACCGAAAAGCCCGGCTGAGAAGGCTGGGTTGAAGCCCGGCGACGTCGTCCTGTCGGCCGGCGGCAAGCCCATCAAGGATACCCGCGATCTGGCCCGTCAGGTGGGCATGGTGAAGCCCGGCACCAAGCTGGACATGGCACTGTGGCGCGACGGCAAGGAAAAGACCATCGCCGTCACCGTCGAGCAGGCTCCCGGCCAGCCGCAGCAGCGTCTGGCCAAGGCTGAGGCGCAGAAGCAGGATGGCGAGGAAGTGGCGGGCCTGAAACTGTCCGGCCTGACCGACCAGTGGCGTCAGCGTCTGCGCCTGCCCGGCGATGCCGCCGGTGTCGTGGTGCTGGATGTGGGTGACGGGGTGGAGGGCCTGCGCCCCGGCGACCTGATCACCTCGGTCAATAACAGCGCCGTCGCCAGCCCCGCCGATGTGGCAGCCCAGGTAAAGGCCGCCTCCAAGGCCGGGCGCAAGAACGCCCTGGTGCAGGTCCGCCGTGGCGAGACGACGGCCTTCCTGACCATCCCGGTGGATATGGGCTGATCAAGCGATACCGGCGAAAGAAAAAGGGGAGCGGATTTCCGCTCCCCTTTTTGTTGTCTGCGGGAAATGGCGTCGCTCCCTCACCTCACTCCGCCGGCACCTGCGGCGGTGCATTGTGCAGGCGTTCTTCCTCTTCGATCTTGCGGCGGATGATGCCGATGGGCTGCACACCCCTGGCGAACATGCTGTACAGCACGGGCGTGATGAACAAGGACAGGGCCGTACCCACCGTCACACCACCCACGATGACCCAGCCGATGGCCATGCGGCTTTCGGCACCGGCCCCATGCGCCAGGGCCAGCGGCAGCGCACCGAACACAGTCGCGATGGAGGTCATCAAGATGGGGCGCAGGCGCAGACGCGAGGCCTCCACCACCGCATCCATCAAGTCATGCCCTTCCTCGCGCAGCTGATTGGCGAACTCCACGATCATGATAGCGTTCTTGGCAATCAGGCCGATCAGCATGATCAGACCGATCTGCGTATAGGTGTTCAGCGACATGCCCGTCAGGCTGATGGCCAGGATGCCCCCCAGGCCCGCCGGCAGCACCGACCCCAGGATCATGGCCGGCAGGCGGAAATTCTCAAACTGTGCCGCCAGCACCAGGAAAGCCACCAACATGGCCATGCCGAAGGCGAACCAGATGGCGCTGCTGGCTTCCAGCTGCAACCGCGCCGCGCCTTCGAAATTGATCCGCGCCTCTGCCGGCAACACCTCGGCGGCAGCCTGCCGCACTTCGCGGATGGCGTCACCCATCACGGCACCCTCGGTCAGGTTGGCCGTGATGGTGATGGAGCGCAGGCGGTTATACCGGTTCAGTTCGGTGGCACCGGCCACGTCGCGCACCTGGATCAGGTTCGCCAGCGGGATCAGCTGCCCCGTGGTGGTGCCCGTCGTGGAACGGACGAAGATGTTGGACAGGTCGCGCGGATTGGCACGGTCCTGCGCCTCTGCCCGCAGCACTACGTCATACTCCTCACCCCGGTCCAGGTAACGGGTCACCAGCTTTTCACCCAGCATGGTTTCCAGGGTGGTGCCGATGGTGGTGACGGGCACGCCCAGGTCGGCGGCGCGGTTACGGTCCACCGTCACATAAAGCTGCGGCTTGGTTTCATCATAATCGGCGGAGAAGCCGGTGAGACCCGGATATTGCTGCAACCGGGCGATCAGGGCATCGCGCCATTCGGCCAGCTCCTCGAACGTGTTGCCGCCGATCACGACCTGCAGCTGGTTGGCCGAGGCACCACCGCCCAGACCCGAGGGCAGGATGGGCACGATGCGGGAACCGGGCATGGCCGACAGTTTCGGGCGCAGTTCATTAACCATTTCCGGCACGGTACGGTCGCTGACGCGTTCGGCCCAGGGTACGGTACGGAATACGACCATGGCGCGGTTCACACCAGAGCTGCCGCCAAAGCCGGGATTGACGATGGTCAGGATGCTGTCCACCTCGCCCGACTGCAGATAGGGCTGCAACAGCCCTTCCACCCGTGCCACCTCCTGCATGGTGTAATCCATGCTGGCACCTTCCGGCCCGGTGATGGAGATGCGAGCCACGCCACGGTCTTCCACAGGTGCCAGCTCGCTGGGCAGGGTGCGGCCCAGCACCGCCGTCAGGACCAAGGCACCCGCCATCAAGGCCATTACCAGCATGCGGGCCGACAGGGCCTGACGCAGCAAGGCCGTATAGCCACGGGTCAGCATGTCCAGGAATGCCTCGGACAGGCGGAAAAGGCCACGCGCTTCCTGATGCCCGCGCAGCAGCTTTGACGACAGCATGGGCGACAGGGTCAGCGCCACGATGCAGGAGAAAGCGATGGATGCCATCAGCGCGATGGCAAATTCCCGGAACAGGCGGCCCTGATCACCAGGCAGCATGGACAAGGGCGCGATCACGGCAATCAACACGGCGGTGGTGGCGATCACGGCAAAGCCGATCTGTCGCGCCCCGCGATAGGCGGCCAGCAGCGGTGGTTCCCCCTCCTCAATCCGGCGGGAGATGTTTTCCACCACGATGATGGCATCATCCACGACCAAGCCGACGGCCAGCACAAAGGCCAGCAGTGTCAGCACGTTGATGGAGAAACCCAGCGCCGCCATCACCCCGAAGGCCGCGACCAACGACACCGGAATGGCGATGACGGGGATCAGGGTGGCGCGGAAGGTGCGTAGGAACACCCAGACCACCAGCACCACCAGCCCGATGGCAACCGCGATGGCGTGGAACACTTCATAGACAGACTGGCTGACGAAGGTCGCGTCGTCCTGGCGAACCTCCAGCTTCATCCCCGGCGACAGGTTCTGACGGAATTCGCCCAGCAGCTTGCGCACGCCTTCGGACACTTCCATCGTATTGGCGGTCGATTGGCGGATGATGCCCAAGCCAATGGCGCTGCCGCCATTGATTCGGAAATCACCACGGTCATCGCGGGCCGCAACCTCTACCCGGGCCACATCGCCCAGGCGGATCCAGTTGGCCCCGTCCTGACGGACCAGGATGGAGGAGAATTGTTCGGGGCGGTTCAGACGCGTGTCGGTCCGCACCGTGAATTCACGCTGGCTGCTTTCGATACGACCGGCAGGCAGTTCGGCATTTTCACGCCGGATCGACGCTTCGATATCCTGCACCGTCACCCGGCGCGCCGCCATGGCGTTGCGGTCCAGCCAGACGCGCATGGCAAAGTCACGCCGCCCGCCGATGCGCACCGAGGCCACGCCCGGCACCGTGCCCAGCGCGTCAAGGTAATAGCGGCGCACGAAATCGGTCAGTTCCAACTGGTTCATACGGTCGGACGACAGCGTGATCCACATGATGGGGTTGCTGTCTGCATCGACCTTGCTGATTTCCGGCAGTTCGGCTTCTTCGGGCAGGCTGTCGCTGATGCGGCCCACACGGTCGCGCACATCATTGCTGGCGGCGTCGATATCGCGGTCGATCTCGAACTCAACCGACACGGATGAGCTGCCTTCGCGGGAGCGGGAGCGGATGGTCTTCACGCCCTCGATGCCGTTGATGACGCCTTCGATCCGTTCGGTAATCTCGTTATCTACCACCTCGGCGCTGGCGCCGGGATAGGTGGTGCTGATCGACACGATGGGATAATCGATCTTCGGCAGCTCGCGCACCGGCAGCTTTTCATATCCCAGGACACCAAACACGACCAGCATGGCGCTGATCACGAAGGCGAGCACAGGACGCTGGATCGAAATGTCGGAGATCACCATGGTGAGGTTCCCAGGCGTGTCGCTGTCATGTCCATGTCGATGCCGCCCCGGCGGACCGGATGATCGGGGCGGCAGAGGGGCGACCGCGAACGGTCACCGTCAATTCGCCGTCAGGGCGCGGGCCGGGCGGCGGATTGCGTGCCGGTGGCGGCAGGCGCACTGACGATTTCGGCCTGCACAGGCACGCCATCACGCACCTTCTGCACGCCGCGTGTGATGACCAGTTCACCGCCGGTCAAACCATCCGCCACTTCCACCACGCCGCGCGACCGGGCGCCGATGGTGACCGGGCGGCGTTCCACCCTGCCCGAGGCCACCAGGAACACGAACTGCCGGTCACCGACCGGCACCAGCGATTCCTCCGGCACCAGCACGACATTGACGCGGTTATCCAGCGTCAGGCGGACCGTCATGAACAGGCCAGGGCGTAGACGCCCGTCTTCATTGTCGATCTTTGCTACGGCGGCGACGGTGCGGGTGACGGGATCGATACGGGTATCGATGGCCGACACCTTGCCCAGGAAGGACTGGTCGGGATACAGCGTGGTCTGTGCCGCGATTTCCATCCCGTCGCGCAGATAGCGCAGGGAGGATTCAGGCACCGTGAATTCCAGCTTCACAGTGCGGGTATCGTCCAGCGTGGTCACCGGGTCCGCCGGACGGACCAGGGCGCCGGGACTGACTTGCCGCAGGCCGGTATAGCCGGTAAACGGCGCCCGGATGGTCAGGTCGGCCAGACGCGCCTGCACCGCCCGCACTTCCGCATCATTACCGGCCAGTTGCAGCGCCAGTTCATCAACGCGGGCCTGGGCCACATTCTGCTTCACCAGAAGGGCGCGGGCGCGGTCCAGCAACTGGGCCGCATTGCGGCGCCCGGCTTCGGCCACCGCCAGATTGGCCCGAACCTCGCGGTCGTCCAGTTCGATCAGGACGGCACCGGCCTGGACCAGTTGGCCTTCGGTGAAATTGATAGACTTGACGAGACCGGCTGTCTTGGCCGTCACGGTCACCGCCTCATTCGCGCGCAATGTACCCACGGCGTCAAAGGTGACGGCGATATCACCCCGCGTCACATGGGTGGCGACGACATTCACGGGCCGGGCGCCCGCCTGCTGCTGTGCGGCGGGTTTGGCGCCGTCGCGCCCGGTCATGTACCAGACGCCGCCGCCAATGGCGACGATGGCAACAGCCGTGGCAATCTGAATTGGCAGGCGCATTTTCCTGTCCGATCTTGTCGGTGCCGCCGCAAAGGGTGCGGCGCTACCGGTCCATGTCATTGAAAAGCCATTCTATCCCACAGTGGAGACAGCAAGCTTCGTTAATTGTTTTTGTCAGGCATCCGCAGACGTCCGTAAAGACGACTTTCGGCGGCAAACCCCGGTCAGGATACCGACACAATTCAACTAGAGCGGACGGCCCGATCCTCCAACCCCCCAATTGTTACGCAACTGTAACCGGCGGCGGTAGGGGACAAACTTTTACATTTGAAGGAAAAGCCATGCAAAAACAGCGGGGAAGCTGCCTGTGAACGGTGAGACCGGCCGGTTAGTCCGGTGCCTGAAACCGGCGTTCGGAGCAGTGTGAAACCCACTTATCCACAGCAGGGCGCTCAGAGGGGGCCCGGCAACAGAGATATGGATACGGGAAAAACCAGACCAACTCGTCTATCAGGCAGCGCTGCTATTCTGGGAACGCCGCGACATGACCTCTGCCAGGAAAGCACGGTCAACAGCGGGATAACGCGACGGCATTTCCCGTTCGATCCGGTCCATCAGGTCTTCTGCTGCCATGGGGCCATTATACTCCGCATAAAGCAAATACCAGGCGGCGAAGGTTCGACCGGCAATGCGCGGGTCCTGATCATCGCCCAGATCGGCAAGAACCCAATAGCCGAAACGCCCATCGGCCCGTTCGCCCACGAACGGCAGCTTGGTCACCGGCAGACGGTGCGCCGTATGTTGATAATTCGCGTTCTGCTGGGCCGGTTTCGACATGGTGCGACAACGGATTGAGGGGATGCGGGTGGGGTTGGACTCTGTTAAACTGCCGTTTACAAGTAATTGGCAAGAAACGACTATTAACTACTATATACGGTAGGAATCGGGATGCAACGCCTGTTCAGGTTACGGGATGACCATCCACTTGTCACATGTGCGGATGGTTATGTCCGAACGGGTGGGGTGACGCGGCGCTCCCTTCTGGCGGGGGCATTTACCCTGCTGTTGGCGCCTCTGGCCCGCGCCACCGTTGCCGATGCGGCAACATTGGTGAAGACCAACAGCCTGCCCGGCGCGGAGATGGCCGCCTATCTTGACCGCTTCCAGGATTTCCAGCGGGAATCTGGCGCACCTATCACCGGCGACCCGTTATTCCAGGCGGAAATGGCGGCGGCGCGGGCGACGGGCGCCATCCGTCTGGCGGAAGGCGCCTCCTTCCTGCGTGATGACGCGGAATTAAGCTGGATCGCGCGCCATTATGCCGCACAGCTGGCGGCGGGTGCCCCGTTCGCGCATGAGGATGCGGGCGGACGCCATCCCGGTGACCGCATCGCCCTGCTGCACCGGCGCATGGTGGGGGTGAATGCCGAAAACCTGTTCACCAACAGCGTCTTCGATCCCGACCGGGCAGAGGCGGCGGGACGGCTGGCCGTGGATAATCTGATGCAATCGCCAGGTCACCGGGCCAACATCCTGGACCCTCGCTGGACCCATGCCGGATGCGGCGCGGCGGCGGGACGGGAGGGGTTCTTCCTGGTGCAGCTGTTCGCCGAACGCGCCGCATTGCTGGTGGAGGCGATGCCCATGCGCCTGTCCCCCGGCAAGCCCCTTCCCGCCGGCAGTCAGCAGGCCGCCGAGGGGACCTTCAGCGGCATGGCGCTGGTGCCCATGGACCGTGAGGTGGCGGCAGAGGATTTCATGCGGCCAGGATCAGCCACGGCACCGGCCCGCACAGGACCGCACCGCAGCTTCTTCGCGCGCACGCAGGAAATGACGGCCCGAACGGCGAAATTCACCATCCATCCAGGGCCGATACTACTGATCGCTTAAGATCTCAACAGGCCGGCGACCGCCGGCCCGCCGCTCGTGCGACGTGAGCCAAGGGCGCGAATGCACCCGCCCGGCGCCTGAGGGAACATACAAAAATTCAATGCCCGTGGCCGCCACCGGCGGCCTTGCCGGCCTCGGTCTGCACATAATGGCGGCCGCAATAGGGGCAATCGACGCTGCCCTTGGGCGACAGGGTCAGATAGACCAGCGGATGGCCCAGCGCGCCGCCGCCGCCATCGCAGCCGACGGTGTCTTCGTCGATATAGATGGTCTCGGCCGGCTGCATGTCTGTCGTTCCTTGAAGCTTACTGTTCGGGTCCCGATATCCGGGGTGCGGCGCATCATACTCCGGCGCGCGGTTTGCGCAAGAGAGCCAGCCCCGCCCCTGTCCGGCCCCTGCCCTTCGGCAAATTGACCGGCGGCGGCGGTGGGTGTACGCCAGACCCATGTCCCGCGACAAACAATGTCGCTCACCCTTCGGGAACCCATCCCCCATGCCTGACAGCCTGAACCGCCCCGCCGATACCAAAGCCACCGGCAACGCCCCCGCCGCCGCTGTGGAGATCAAGGATCTGCGCAAGACCTACCGCGGCACGCCCAAGTCCCCGCCCAAGGAGGCGTTGAAGGGCATCTCGCTGACCATTCCGCGCGGGTCGATCTATGGCCTGCTAGGCCCCAATGGGGCAGGCAAAAGTACCACGATCAACATCCTGGCCGGTCTGGTGAACAAGACCAGCGGCAAGGCCAGCATCTGGGGCATCGATATCGATGAGCAGCCCCGGTCGGCCCGTGCCGCCATCGGCGTGGTGCCGCAGGAACTGAACCTGGACCCGTTCTTCACCCCGCGTGAGATCCTGGATTTGCAGGCTGGCCTGTACGGCGTGCCCAAGTCGGAACGTCAGACCGATGCGCTGCTGGAGGCGGTGGGCCTGAAGGACAAGGCCAATGCCTATGCCCGCACCTTGTCGGGCGGCATGCGCCGCCGTCTGATGGTGGCCAAGGCCATGGTGCATGCCCCGCCGGTCCTTGTTCTGGACGAACCGACGGCCGGCGTGGACGTGGAACTGCGGCAAAGCCTGTGGGCGCATGTGCGCGAATTGAACAAGGCCGGCACCACCATCGTCCTGACCACCCATTACCTGGAAGAAGCGCAGGAACTGTGTGACACCATCGCCATCGTGAACCATGGCCAGGTCGTAGCCTGCGAGTCGACCGAAAAGCTGCTGGGCCGTATCGACAGCAAGGAAATGGTGGTCACCCTGGATGCCGACCTGACGGAAGTGCCGGAGGCCTTCCGGGGTTTCGACGCCAAGCTGGACGGTCCCCGCCGTCTGGCCATCCATTACAAGCCCAGCCAGACCCGCGTCGCCGACCTGCTGGGTGCCATGGCGGCGGCGGGGCTGGCCGTGAAGGACCTGTCCATGGTCGAAAGCGACCTGGAGGATGTGTTCCTGGAAATGACCCGCGCGCCCGCCGCCTGAGGTTGCCTGCATGCAGCCCCGCACCATCCGCGTCATTGCTGATGATTACGCCCTGTCACCGGGCGTTTCAGAAGGCATCCTGGTGTTGGCGCGGGCCGGGCGCCTGTCGGGGACCGGTGCCATGGTGCCGGGTCCGCGCTGGCGCGAGGATGCCAGACGCCTGCTGGACACGCCCGCTGGGTTCCAGACGGGTGTGCATCTGACCCTGACGGGTGGCCTGTCGCCCCTGGGGCCAATGCCGGCGCTTTGCCCCGATGGGCGGTTCCCGAGTTTGGGTCGGTGGCTGGCCATGGCCCATGCCGGGCTGCTGTCGTCGGGGTCGGCGCAACAGGACCTGTCGGCAGAGATCGCGCGACAGCTGGATGCGTTCGAAGGGGCGATGGGCCGGGCCCCTCACTTCGTGGACGGGCATCAGCATCTGCATCTTCTGCCCGGTATCCGGCCCCTGCTGCTGAATGCCATCGCCCGCCGCTATCCGCCCGGTTCCGTCTGGCTGCGCGATTGTGCGGAACCGGCGGGACGCATTGTTCGGCGCGGCGTGACCGTCGGCAAAGCCCTGTTCATTGCGTTTCTGTCGCGCGGGCTAGCCCGGCGGGCGGCCTCCCATGCCATTCCCACCAATGCCGGTTTCAGCGGCATTTATGGGTTTGAGGGCAACCTTCCCGCCTTGATGGAGCGTTTCCTTTTCGAATTGCCGGCTGGTGCACTTGTGATGGTTCACCCTGCCCTGCCCGATGCGGAACTGGCCGCATTGGACCCGGTCGTAGCCGCGCGGCAGGCGGAAATGTCTTACCTTGCCGGGCAAGAATGGCCAGCCGCGCTATTTCGAGCCGGGCTGCGGCTTGGATAACGTCATCTTATGGCTTTCGGATAGGTTCAGGCCCGCGACAAGCGCGCCCAACGGTGGTACGATCTTGTACGATTCGCTGGTTTCAATACGGTCGCGAATCAGCGTTTGACCGGCAGCGCGGGATTGCCACATTGGAAATGAATACCGTTCTTTTTGTGATCGGCATATTGGCCGCCATTGGGGCGGTTAGCATCGCGCTTGTGCGTCAGGTCCTCTATTACTCCCGCCGCGCCCACATCACCCGCGTGACGGAGCAGAACCGCGAACTGCACCGCAAGCAGGAAGAACTGACCAAGACCTATCGCGATGGGCAGGAAAGCGTGCGTCAGGCGGAGGTGGAACGCAAGGCCGCCGCCACGCAGTTGCTTGATGCCCAGCGCCGCCTGAAGATCGCCAAGGAAGACAATTACGTCATCATCCACGAGGTGAATGAGCAGACGGGTTCGCGCCGCCTATTCGTGGTGGCCATGACACTGGGCAGCAGCCTGACGCTAGGCCAGAACATCGTGAAGGACTGCAAGTTCCGCAACGTGAAGCATTTTATCGAAATCTGGGCCGACAATGCCGACGATGCCAACCGCATCGCCCGCACCAACTTTCCGCCGGACAATGGCTTCATCCTGTCCAAGGCCGTGCCGGCCAGTCCGGCCGCCATCGCGGCGGAGTAAGGCCCATGCTGATCCAGGTTGGTGTCATCCTCGTCGTTCTGGTCTCCATCGCCTATGCTGCGGCGGTCATGCGCCGCATCGAATCCGATGTCGTGCAGTATCAGCGCGATCTGCGCGCCGTGGAGGAGGACCAGCACAAGCTGGAAGTGGCGTGCAACACCCTGCGCGGCCTGTGCAATCAGGTGGGCGAGGAAATGGCGAAGCTGCGCGCCGACATCACGGAAGTGACGGACGCCCGCGCCCAGCTGGAGGCGGAGATCAACGCCCTGTCGGAAGCGCCCAAACAGCGGCTCTACATGTTCGACAAGGGAACCATCGGCCATGGCAAATTGTGGGAAGTGCTGATCACCAATGCCGGCGGCAACGAAAGCAGCGTGGCGGGCGATCAGGCCGTGGAATGGGCCAATGGCCGCACCTATATTGTACCAGGAACGACCGATCGCGATGCCAAGTTCCGGGCGGAACCGAAATTCCTGCCCTCGATGGGATATCGGATCATGAAGGTTGAACGGTTCCGGCGCGCCTGACGTCAATCCTTATCCTTGGGAGATGACGCCACCCAACGCCGGACGGGGAGGGAGGCGTCATGGCCGATGCGGTCATCGAGTTCCCGACAGGGCAGGTGCGTCAGCGTCTATCGGGCGCTGCCGACAAGCGCCTGCACGCCGCCTTTGCCCAGTTGCGCGCCGGCTGGCGCCGCGATGCCGGCCTGTCGCCCGAACGGCGTGATGAGGCGCTGGACCATCTGGGCCGCGCCTTGGTGAAATATCAGGCAGCCCTGGTGGAGGCCGTGTCGCAGGATTTCGGCAGCCGGTCCCCGCACGAGACGCGGCTTGCCGATATCCATGCCAGCCTGTCGGCCATCCGCTTCGCCCACCGGCATTTTCATCGCTGGATGCGGCCCCGCCGCGTGGGCGTGGCCCTGCCCTTCCTGCCGGGCCGCGCACGGGTACAGCCGATGCCCCTAGGCGTGGTGGGGATCATCAGTCCCTGGAACTACCCCATCCAACTGGCCCTGGTGCCGCTGGTCGCCGCCATTGCCGCCGGTAACCGCGTACTGCTGAAGCCGTCGGAACGCACCCCGCGCACCAGCAGCCTGCTGGAACGGCTGCTGGCAGAAGTATTCGACCCGTCGGAGGTGGCGGTGGTGACGGGGGATGTGGACATGGCGCAGGCGATCACCCACCTGCCCCTGGACCATCTGCTATTCACCGGATCCACCGGGGCAGGACGGCAGGTGATGCGGGCGGCGTCCGATGCACTGGTCCCCATCACCCTGGAACTGGGCGGCAAATCGCCGGCCATCATCGGCCCCGGCTATGATCTGGAACAGGCGGCGGGACGCATTGCTGTCGGCAAGCTGCTGAATGCCGGCCAGACCTGTATCGCACCCGATTACGTACTGGTGCCGCACGGGCGGGAACTGGAGTTCGTGGAGCATTTTGAGCGCGCGGTGACGCGGCTTTACCCACGGCTAGGCGACAACCCGGATTACACATCCATCATCAGCGACGTACAGTATGAGCGCTTGCTGGGCCTGATTGACGATGCCAGACGGCGGGGTGCCCATGCGCGCTTCATCAATCCGGCAGGCGAAGCGCTGGAACCGGCGCGGCGCAAGCTGGCCCCGACCCTGCTGTGGCAGGTACCGGAAGATGCTGACATCCTGCGGCAGGAGATTTTCGGACCCGTCCTGCCCATCCTGCCCTATACGGCGCTAGAGGAGACGGTGGGCATCGTGAACAGCCGTCCACGCCCCCTGGCGCTCTACCTGTTCAGCCATCGCAAACTGGATGTGGATTTCGTGCTGGCCCGCACACGGGCCGGCGGCGTTACGTTAAACGACACGTTGCTCCACGCGGCCCAGGATGCGTTGCCCTTTGGCGGCATTGGGGAAAGCGGCATGGGCGCTTATCATGGGGAGGCCGGTTTCCGGACCTTCAGCCATGAACAGCCCGTTTTCAGGGCCAGCCGGTTCAGTGCCGCCCGCCTGATCCGCCCCCCCTATGGCGACCGGATCGACCGGATCCTGCGCTGGCTGATCCGGTGACCGCTTTCGCCGGAACCGGGATTGCGATAATCAGGAAGACATGGATATCGCCTCCCCCACCTTGTTGACCGCCGCCGATCCGGCGCCCGTCCGCATCCTGAACCAGAACGCATCCAGCCCCCTGCTGCTGGTCTGTGACCATGCCGGCAAGGCGGTGCCAGCGGCCCTGCATGGGCTGGGGGTGCATGATGCGGAACTGGACCGGCATATCGGCTGGGATATCGGTGCGGCGGCGGTGACAGAGGGTCTAGCCCGACGTCTGGACGCGCGGGCGGTGCTGTCGGTCTATTCCCGGCTGGTCGTGGATTGCAACCGCTGGCCCGACAGCCCGACCCTGATGCCCGCCATCAGCGATGGCACGCCGGTCCCCGCCAACCAGGATCTGTCAGACACGGCCCGCGCCCTGCGCATGGAGGCCCTGTACCAACCCTATCATGACGCCATCACGGCGGAACGCGCGCGCATCCAGGCACAGGGGCAGGTACCCGTCCTGATCTCCATCCACAGCTTCACGCCGCAGATGAACGGATTCCAGCGGCCTTGGCAGGTGGGCGTATTGTGGAACCGCGACGGGCGGCTGGCCTTGCCCATGCTGGCGGCATTTCGGGCCGAGGGCGACCTGACCGTCGGCGACAATGAACCCTACAGCGCCCGCACCGGCACTGATTTCACCATCATCCACCATGGAGAGGCGGCGAACCTGCCCGTGCTGATGCTGGAAATCCGTCAGGACCTGATCGCGGATGCAGGCGGTGCCGATGCCTGGGCGGAACGGCTAGCCCGCCTGCTGCCGGGCGTCATCGCGGCCGCTGGGTGCTGACAGCCGGGATCAGCGCGCGGCTTCAAACTCTTCCAGCAGGGCACCGACATCCAGCGCCTGCAAGGCGGCCAGCGCCTGGCTCAGATCGTCGGCGCAACGGCGCAACTGCTGCGCATGGAAGCTGATATTGGCGGCGTGGGTGGCGATGTGACCGTGGGGCAGACGGGTGCGCATATCGATGACCATTTGGGTCCCCCTGCAAGAGCTGAGTCCGATACTTTTGGTTATATATTCTTGTCTTGACCCCATTGATACACGGCTTGACGATTGTATCAATCACAAAAGTAACGCCCAGTAATAGGTTAAAATTTTAGGTGGTTTCCTTTAAAATCGGGTCGGGATACACCATTTGCGTCGACACGTTCGACCAATCAATCCCAGGGAAGCCTGACCATGGACGACCAGACCCGTATCGAGCTTGAAGCCGCAGCTTTCCGCCGTTTGCTGGCACATTTGCAGACCCGCACCGATGTTCAGAATATCGATCTGATGAATCTGGCGGGTTTCTGCCGGAACTGCCTGTCGAAATGGTACCGCGCCGCCGCCGATGAAAAGGGCGTGGCCGTCAGCGATGCCGAGGCGCGCGAGCATGTCTATGGCATGCCCTACGATGAATGGAAGGCCAAGCACCAGCGTGAAGCCACCGCCGAACAGAAGGCCGCGTTCCTGCAGGCCAACGCCCACTGAGAGTCGGCGCGGGTTTCGCACAAACAAAAACCCCGCTGTCCAGCAGGACAGCGGGGTTTTTCGTCACAGGGACAAGCCTGCCTGAAATATCAGGCGGCCACCTTGCGCTGTTCGACGGCGGCGGTGAAGTTCCGCAGCATGGCATCGATCAGGCCCGACATGTCCTCATTGCTCTTGGCCGTCAGCAGGAAGCGGTCCTGGACGATCTCGTCGTCCGACCACTTGGCGCCAGCGGCTTCCAGGGCGGCGCGGGCGCTGTCGGCGCCGGTCACGGTACGGCCCTTGATACGCTCCACCAAGGCCAGCAGCTCAACGCCCTTGCCGAAGGCAACGATGCCCTTGCCGCTGTCGACGAAGCTGCCAATGATGCGGCGAGTATGCGGGTTGGTCGCCAGCTTGGCCACCGAACGGTCGCCACCCGGCAGGACCAGCAGGTCGAAATCGGCGGCCAGCACTTCACCGACATGACGGTCGGTCGGGAAGTAATGGCCCCAGGCGGCGCCGTGCCAGCCATTCACCAAGCCCTGTTCGGGCGAAATCACCTTCGGCTTGGCGCCGGCCTTCAGCAGGGCGCGCTGCGGCTCGGTCATCTCCAGCTCTTCGAAGCCATTGGCCACGAGAATGGCGATGTTCTTTCCGGCAAGCAGTTGTTCAGTCAAGGTCTCGTCTCCTTCTGGTTGGTACGCCCCGTACGGCACTGGCCGGGCCAATGCGATCCGATAGGCGGTGAACGCGCCGGCCGGGCCGGAACGTTCGGGAATTCCATGCTGAAAGCGGCGCTCGATCCCGGTGTCCCCCGTGTGCGGTTTGGGCCATGGTGCGCCAGGCACCGGTGGCCACAGGGCCCAGGTACGCCACAAGCCATCCGCGCCAACCCGTCATCGCGGGTTCGGTCGGGCTTTGGCCCCCCTGGGTTCCCGCACGGGACCCGGGGGCGGGTTACGTCTTTTCATGCATGGGGCGCTAATTGGCCCTTCGCGCCCGCAACGTCAATCCGCATTTCAGACAATCCTGCCATCCAAGGGTGGTGGAGGCGGCGAATCGGTAGGGGACGAGCGTACACAAAGGGGGCGGAGACGCCCTGCGGGGTCAGTACCAGGGTTGGGTCAACCCCTCCTGTTCAAACGCCCGGATGACGGCAGGCAAGGCGGCGGTACGCGCGGCATGGGTGCCGATATTGGGCAGCAGGCGCGGCGGACGCCCCGCAAAATTGCGGCCCCAGCGCGTCAGCATCAGCAGCATGAAATCCACGATACCCGGCCTGTCGGCCGTCAGCCAGTCCCGCCCCGCCAGCGCCTTGTCTAGCAGATCGAACAATTCCCCAGCCCGCACCTCCGCCGCCTGCCTCACGCTGTCGGCAAGGGCCGCGTCCGCGACCTGCCGCTCGGGGTAATAATAGGCCAGATAGGCGACCTGAACCGAGTTTGTCAGGTGGATCAGCCATTGATAGGCCAGCCCACGTTCCACCGTACCCACGGGCGGCATCAGGCCCGCGTCGGGATGGCGGTCGGCCAGATGCAGCAGGATGGCTGCCGTTTCAAAGATGGGCTGTTCCCCATCCACCAGCACCGGCACGCGTCCCGTGGGGTTCAGGCGCAGATAAGTCGCCCCCTGATGTTCCTTCGAGGCGGTGTCCACCCGCACCATCTCGTATGGCGCGCCAATGGTTTCCAGTGCCATGTGCGGGGCAAGGTTGGCCATGCCGGAATTGCCATAAAGCCTGTACATCGCGGGTCATCCTTGGCTGAGGAAGCGGGAGCCCGTCTTTTTACGGTGCTTTATCCCACCTGTCTGCGCCAAGATGCGGACGGAAAAGGACAAGGAGATCTGGCCCGGATGGCCCAGGACAAGCGATGGAATATGCGGCACATCGTGCGGGTGGCGGCCTTCGGCCTCGCCGGGCTCATCGGCTTTTCCATCCTGTGGGTCCTGGCCTATGCCCTGCTGCCTGTGCCGGCCACGCCGCTGATGGTGATCCGCACCCTGGGCGGGGCCGACTGGAACCATTCCTGGCGGTCCATGGACCGGATCAGCCCACATCTGGCCCGCGCCGTTATCGGGGCGGAGGATAGCCGCTTCTGCGACCATATGGGCGTGGACCTGGATGCGGTCGAAAAGGCGCTGGAGCGCAACCAGACCCATCAGCGTGTGCGTGGCGGCAGCACCATCAGCCAGCAGGTGGCCAAGAACGCCTTTCTGTGGCCCGACCGGTCCTGGCTGCGCAAGGGCGTGGAACTCTGGTTCACCATGCTGGTGGAGACCTTCTGGTCCAAGCGCCGCATCCTGGAGGTCTATCTCAACATCGTGGAATGGGCCCCCGGCGCCTATGGCGCGGAGGCGGCATCACGATACTGGTTCGGCAAGGGGGCAGAGGCCTTGACCCCGCGTGAGGCCGCCCTTCTGGCCGCCATCCTGCCAAGCCCCCTGAAATGGAAGGCAAACCCACCCGGCCGCTATGTCGCGGGTCGTGCCGGCACATTGCAGCAACGGATGGAGATTGTACGCCGCGACGGGCTGGATGATTGCGCGCTGCCGTGAAGGGAGAGCGCTTCGATAATTATCATTTCAGGGGCTGAAGTTAATCCGGCAGCAGCATGACCAGACGCAGGTCGGGTCTGGTTTCCACCGACAGAGTCATCTGACGATAGCGCCGAAGGCCATGGACGGGATGCTGGAACAGCCGTTCGCCCCCTTCCCGCCCCCTGATATCGGCCCCGGCCCAGCGGGCGGCGAATTCGGCACTGCCGGCGCGCAGTTCCGCAATCAGGGCGGTCAGCCCCGTATCCGCCAAATGCCGGCCATGATCGACCCGGAATTCGGCCAGCACGCGGGCTGCGCGCCCCGGCCAATCCACCAGCAGCTTCTTCGCCGCCGGGTCCAGGAACAGGTAGCGCAGCAGATTATGCGGACCCGGCTCATCCAGCCAGCCTGCAAACAGGTCCGCCGCCGCACCGTTCCAGGCCAACAGGTCCAGGCGGTGATCCAGCGCATAGGCCGGCACCGTGATGGCCGCCACCGCATCGCGCAGCCGGGCACAGGCCCCGCCATCATCCTGTCCGGGGTCGGGCTGCCGTGGGTCGCGGCGGCCCGACAGCTGGAACAGATAGGCCCGTTCCGCCCCCGTCAGGCGCAGGGTGCGGGCCAGTCGGTCCAGCGCCTGGGGCGAGGCCTGGATATCACGGCCCTGTTCCAGCCAGGTCAGCCAGGTGGCGCTGATCCCGGCATCCGCGGCCACTTCCTCTCGCCGCAGGCCGGCGGTGCGCCGCCGCCCCGTCACGGCCAGCCCCAGCACCACCGGGTCCAGCCGCCCGCGCCGGTCGCGCAGAAAGGCACCCAGCAGGTGGCGCTGGTCGGCGGCGGGATCCTCAAAGGGCGGGACAGGCAGCTTCATAGGGGTATTCATACCAGTATAAGTGCTTATCTTGTACCCCCCTTTGGTGGGGCGTAATCAAGAGGAACCCACCCGACGACAGGAAACCACGGCCATGAATGCCCAGTCCGACAGCCAGCACGACCTTGTTACACAGCAGTTCGGTCCCCGCGCCGACGCCTATGTCAATAGCCCCACCCACGCCGCCGGCCCCGACCTGACGGCGCTGCAATCGCTGCTGCGGGGGGCACCCGTGGCGGATTTTCTGGATCTTGGCTGCGGCGGCGGGCATGTCAGCTTCCATGCTGCCCCCTTCGCGGAACGAGTCACGGCTTATGATCTGTCAGATGCGATGCTGGCAGCGGTGGCGGCGGGTGCCGGGCAGCGCGGGCTTGCCAACATCACCACGCGACAGGGCCGGGCGGAGGTTCTGCCCTTCGCTGATGCCAGCTTCGACATGGTGGTCAGCCGTTACAGCGCCCATCACTGGCGCCATGTCGCCCCCGCCATGGAAGAGGCGGCACGCGTGCTGCGGCCCGGCGGCATCTGCGTGATGATGGATGTCTATGCGCCTGCCGATCCCTTGCTGGACACCTACCTCCAGACCATCGAAATGGTGCGCGACCCCAGCCATGTGCGCAATTACAGCCTAGCCGAATGGCGATCCCTGCTGTCCGCCGCCGGCCTGACGCCGCAGGCGCCGCAGACCTTCCGTCTGCCGCTGGGTTTCCAGTCGTGGGTGGACCGGATCAACACCCCGACCCTCCATCGTCCGGCCCTTCTGTCCTTACAGGCAGGGGCGGCGACGGAGGTGAAGGAGCATTTCGCCATCCAGCCGGACGGCAGCTTTACCCTGGACACGATGCTGATCATTTCCATTAAGGAAAATTCAGTGCTTGCCTCTTGACTCCGGCGGCGGAGCGGCGATCTGATAAACCATGATCATCCCATCGCAGCCAGCACCGCCGCTGCCCGCCACGCAGCCGGCCCCGACCAACCCACAGAACAATGTGGCGTTGGCGTCGGCTGGTCTGTTGGCACAGAAGGTGGCCAAGCCCACCGAGACCCAGACCCGCCGCGCCGCCACCGCCGTGGCGCGGGGTGAGGCGGCACGCGAAGGCACCGGCAGCAGCTTTGTCGGTCGCGCCTTCGACAATGAAGCCGCCGCGGTGGAGGCCCGCACGAACCAGCAGCGCCCGCGCGGACGCGGCGACAAGCTGGATGTCAGCGTTTGAGCGATAGGGGTTAATCCGCCGCGCGCTGCATCAGGCGCCGTGTCTCTGCCGGGTCGGTGGAAAGCGGGATGGTGAAGCTGGCGATGGTGCCGCGGCCAGGATTGCTTTCCAGCTTCAGTTCGCCGCCATGGCGCAGAACCAGATCGCGGACCAGCGTCAGGCCCAGACCGGTACCGGTTTCGCCCTGCGTTCCCGGCCGGCTGGCTTTAGGACCGCCGCGCAAGGCCAGTTCAAGCTGCGCCGGCTCCATGCCGACACCCTTGTCGGTGACAGCCACCTCCAGACGGTCACCCAGCGCGCGGCTGGTCACATGCACCACGCCGCCCTGGTGACTGAACTTCACGGCATTCATCATCAGATTGCGCAGCACCGCCAGGATCATGGTGCGGTCGGCCAAGACCCAGCGGTCACCGGCGGCATCCAGGATGGTAATCTCCTTGGCCTGGGCGGCAGACGCCACATCGCGAATGGAATCGCTCACCACCTCGCGCATGGGGAAGATGGTAGGGGCAAACGGCGTGCCCGACATCTGCACCCGTGACCATTGCAGCAGGTTTTCCAGCAACTCGAACACCTTGCGCGCCATTTCATGGACGGTGCGGGCGAAATCCGCCACCTCTTCCGGCTTCATCTTGGGCGCGTGATCGGCCAGTTCCTGGGTCATGCCCAGCATGGAATTGAACGGCCCGCGCAGATCATGGGAGATCAAGGAGAAGAAGCGCGTCTTCTCCCTGTTCAGGAAATCCAGTTCATCATGGGCGGCGCGCAGGTCGGCCAAGGCGCGTTCGGCTTCTGCGCGCGCCTCGCGTTCCGCCATGGCGGCCGTATCGCGAACGGCCAGGGCCCGCAGCATCAGACGCCGCGCCACGAACACCACCACCAGAACCGCCGCCACGAAGCCTGCGACAGAGATCAGTACATCCGTCAGGATCGGCAGTAGGGAGGCACCGGGAGGGGCTACATAGACAACGCGCCAGGGCGCCTGCTTCAACGGGATGGCCACAATATGGCTATTGAAGAAGCCGTGGCTGATCATCCCATCAGGCCCGGCCACCAAGCTGGCGCCGGGCGGCAGGATGTCGGTGATGCTGCGGGGCAGCGGTTTTTCCTGATTTCGGGAAGAACCGGTGATGACATTGCCCGCCTGATCCACCAGCAGCAGCATGCTTTCCACCCGCTGCACGGCGCCCAGCGCATCACGCAGGCCGGCAACAGGGATGTCGATGCCCAATGCCCCCGCATAACGCCCTTGCAGCGTCAAGGGCAGAGCTAGCATGGCGCTGTCGGGGAAATCGCCTTCACGGCCCGACAAGGTCCAGACAGGCCCGGCCATGGGGTTGGCGGCGGGGGCGGCATTCACGAAGGCCGGCAGCGTGCCCACCTGCGACAGCAGATCGGCCTGACGGCTTTCCACCCAGGGATGGATGGCCAGCATGCCCGACAGGGAGGCATAGACCAGCCGCCGCGCCTCCGGCACCACCTTCTGGGTGACAGCCATCAGCGGCAGAAGCTGCACCGCCATGGCCGCCTCCTGCCGCCATCCGGCCTCATCTGGGCGGGACAGTACGGGATTGGCGGGAATATCGCCGGACGGGAGGGCCGCGATATTCCCGATCTGATCCACCAGATAGGGTGGGGGTAGCCGGTCCAGGGAATAGCCCTGTCTGGCATCGCCACGCGGATTGCTGGCCAGGAACGCGGTCAGAAGGCTGCTGGCGGGCACATCTTCGGGTGCAGGATATTCGGCATAGAAGAACTCAGCGCGCTGACGCAGTGCCTCCAGATGGCCGACCGCCACGCGCATCTGCATATCCAGCGAACCGGCGCGGGTGCGGATCTGGCTATTCATCGCCATCTCAAAGGCACGGACACGCTCGCTGGCATGTGACCATAACAGGACGGCCCCGAGCAGGACGCCGGCCAACAGGGCAAGAATCAGCATGCGGTCCGCATGCGCCGCCCCCGACAATGCCGTTCGCCAGCCCTTCCCCGCCACCTGCACCGCCCCTGGTCCGATTATCGCCCGCACAGGCCGAAACCCATGGCCGGAAAGGCATTTGCGGCCTCCGGCGAACTATCGCATCAGTGGTAACACCAAGTGCGGGGCAGGGGCAACGCAGCTACCGGGCAAGACACTTGATTTCCGCAGGCTCTCCGCCACCTGATGGGCAGCACATACGGGCCGATGATTTTTTTTCGAACGAAAGCGCTTGACACCCGGCCCGCAGCTCTCTATCACCGCGCTCCACGAGAGGGGCGCGTAGCTCAGGGGTTAGAGCACTCGCCTGATAAGCGAGAGGTCGGTGGTTCGATTCCACCCGCGCCCACCATCCCCTCCCGGATGTGAAATCGTTGATGCGACAAGGGCCGGCTGCTAAGCCGGCCTTTCGCATTTCTGGCCTGCGGCATCACCCGCCGCCACCGGCGAAGGTCGGGCTTCCCCGCCGCCACCGCCATGCCCATGTGAAGGGCAATCGATCAATCACGACAGACAGGTGGCCCGATGGCCCGATTGCCTTCCATCTTCATCTCCCATGGTTCGCCCATGCTGGCCCTGGAACCCGACGCCCCTGCCCACCGCTTTCTGAAGGGGCTGGGCGGCATGGTGGAACGGCCAAAGGCAATCCTGGCCGTTTCGGCGCATTGGGAGACAACACGGCCCGCCCTGTCCCTGTCACCCCGTCCGGCGACCATCCATGACTTCCGGGGCTTCCCGCCCGCCCTCTATGCCATGCAGTACCCCGCCCCCGGGGCACCGGCTCTGGCGGAACGCGCGGCGGGCCTGCTGGCGGCACAGGGGCTTGATCCGGCCCTGGTAGCCGACCGTGGGCTGGACCATGGCGCCTGGACGCCGCTCAGCCTCGCGTGGCCCGATGCGGATATCCCCGTCACACAATTGTCGGTACAGCCGCACCTGTCCGCCGCCCACCACGCCACCGTGGGCGCGGCCCTGCGCCCCCTGCGGGACGAAGGGGTGCTGATCCTGGGGTCCGGCAGCTTCAGCCATAATCTGATGGAGTTCAGGGGCCAGGACCCCGATGCGCCGTCTCCCGCCTGGGTGACGGTCTTTGCCGACTGGATGCGTCAGGCGCTGCTGGAAGGCCGCCACGACGATCTTCTTGCCTGGGACCAACTGGCACCGGAGGCCCGACGCAACCACCCCACGCCCGAACATCTCTGGCCGCTCTACAGCGCGCTGGGCGCCGCCACACCGGACACGCCAGCCCGCCTGCTGCACAGCAGTACCGACCGCGCCATCCTGGCCATGGATGCGTTCGCCTTTGATTGAGGGGGCCGCAGAAATGAACAAGGGGCGGCCCTCTGAAGGCCGCCCCTTGTCCCGCACCTTCTATATGACGCCCGATTAATCGGCAGACAGTACGCCGCGTTCCACCTGATCGCGCTCGATGCTTTCGAACAGGGCGCGGAAATTGCCCTCGCCGAAGCCGTCATCGCCCTTGCGCTGAATGATCTCAAAGAAGATCGGGCCAATCACCGTGCTGGTGAAGATCTGCAGCAGCAGGCCGCCGCCGGGCGCACCATCCAGCAGGATGCCGCGCGCCCGCAGCTCTTCCGTCGGCTGGCCATGGCCGGGCAGACGCTCTTCCAGCATGTCATAATAGGTGCCGGGCGGCGGGGTCATGAAGGTGACGCCGTTGGCCTTCAGCGCGTCGAAGGTCTTGATGATGTCGTTGGTCGACAGGGCGATGTGCTGGATGCCCTCGCCCTTATATTCGCGCAGATATTCCTCGATCTGGTCGACGCGGCCTTCGACGCCCGCACTCTCATTGATCGGGATACGAATCTTGCCGCACGGTGCCGTCAGCGCCCGGCTTTTCAGGCCCGTCAGCTTGCCTTCGATGTCGAAGTAGCGGATCTGCCGGAAATTGAACAGCTTGGCGTAGAAGTCGTACCAATGATCCATGCGGCCGCGATGGACATTGTGGGTCAGGTGATCAACCTCAACCAGGCCACAGCCGACCGGGTTCTGATCCACACCGTCCACTGGCACGAAGTCGATATCATAGATGGAGGCGGCGGACCGGTGGCGGTCCACCAGATAAATCAGGCTGCCGCCGATGCCTTCGATGGCGGGGATGTTCAGTTCCATCGGGCCGACAGAACCCTTCACATCCTTGGCGCCCAGTTCCAGGGCGCGGCGATGGGCAAACGCGGCATCCTTCACGCGGAAGGCCATGGCACAGGCGCTGGGCCCATGGTCGCGCGCAAACTGCTGCGCCATGCTGTCCTTCTCGCCATTGACGATGAAGTTGATGCCACCCTGGCGGTACAGGGTCACATTCTTGGACCGGTGGCGGGCGACCTTGGTGAAGCCCAGAACGGTGAACAGGCTGTCCAGCGCCGCCGTATCCTCAGCCGTGTATTCCACGAATTCAAAGCCATCGGTGCCCATGGGATTGTCCCACAGATCGCCCACGATCTGGCCGTTTTCCACGCGCGCCGTGCCGCCGTCCGCCATCTTGATCTCCTGTGAAAATCTATCGGTTGGGGAATTGTTGTCATGATAGGGCCGAAGGCCGGGGCATGTCCTTGCGAACTGCCCCCGGATTCTGGCAGTGTTGGGTGATAAATTGCGCCAATACACTAATCAGGGGCAGAATATGGGTAGCATTGGTTTAGACGCGGCAGATATCCGCATACTTGCTGCATTGCAGCGCAATGGCCGCCTATCCAATGTCGATCTGGCCGATCAGGTGGGATTGTCGCCCAGCCCCTGCTTGCGCCGGGTGCGCGACCTGGAGGAACAGGGCTATATCCAGGGCTATACCGCCATCCTGGACCGCAAGAAGCTGGGCATGGGTGTCGTCGCCTTTGTCGAGGTGAAGATCGACCAGAATGCCGAAGGCGACGCCGATTTCCGGCGCGGCATCCTTCTGCTGCCGGAGGTGATCTCCTGCTTCGTGATGACGGGCACCATGGATTACCTGTTGCAGGTGATCGTGGAGGATCTGGACAGTTTCGCTGACCTGTCGATGCGCAAGCTGCTGTCGATCAAGGGGGTGAAGGAGGTGCGGTCCAGCTTCGTGCTGGATGTGGTGAAGCACTCCACCGCCGTGCCATTGCCGAAACCAACCTGATCAAGGCAGAATATGGCGTAAAGTGAACCTGATCTAAGGGAGGAATTGCGCAAGACCCCCACTACCCCGGCACATCCGCAAGGAAATGCCCCGCCCCTGGCGCTATCATGGTTTCCAACAATTCCCACATGATTTGGGGACGAAGCCATGAACCAGACGAACGCGCCCGCCAGCGACTTTGCCACGCGCGTCACCGATAGCGGCAAGACCGACACGGCCCTGCGCGGCGATTACAGCCATGTACAGCCCGACTTCACCATCGACCAAGGCTGGGACCATTACACCAGCGCCGACCATGCGATGTGGCGCACGCTCTATGACCGGCAATCGGCCCTGTTGCCGCGCTATGCCGCCCCGGAATTCCTGGAAGGCTTGACCCGCCTGGATGTGCGTGACGGTATCCCGGATTTCCGCCGCGCGTCAGAGGTTCTAGACAAGGCCACAGGCTGGACGCTGGTGGCCGTGCCCGGCCTGATCCCGGAGCGGGAGTTCTTTGAACATCTGGCCGCCCGGCGCTTCCCCGTCACCAACTGGATCCGCAAGCCCGAAGAGATGGATTATCTGGTCGAACCGGATGTGTTCCATGATTTCTTCGGCCATGTGCCGCTGCTGACCCATCCGGTCTTTGCCGATTATCTTCAGGCCTATGGTATCGGCGGGGCCAAGGCCATTGCCCTGAACGGCCAGGAACATCTGGCCCGGCTCTACTGGTACATGGTCGAGTTCGGGCTGATCAACACCAAGGACGGTTTGCGCGCCTATGGTGCCGGCATGTTGTCATCGCGCGGGGAAACACAGTTCTGCATCGAAAGCCCGTCGCCCAATCGCATCGGATTCGATCTGGAACGCGTGATGCGTACCCAGTACCGGATCGACGATTATCAGCAGACCTATTTCGTGCTCGATAACTACGAACAGTTGATGAATGCCACGGCGGTGGATTTCACCCCGCTTTACGCCCGGCTGCGAACCCTGCCGCCCATCAGCCCGACAGAGGTCCTACCCACTGACCGCGTCTTCACCCTGGGCACCCAGGGTGAAGGCCACAAGGCGGCGTAAGGGTCCCCCGACCGGACGCACCGCCTGTGCCCACACCCCGGCCCGTCATAGGGACCGGGGTGTGGTTGTTTGGGACTAGAGCAGTTTTCATCTGACTGAAAACGGCTCCGGCGGCGACCGCCGCCGCGCGGCCCATGCCGCGTAAGCCAAGCTGCGGATGCAGCGCCGGCGATTGAGGCGAACACGCTCTACCGCCGGAACCAGCCCACCAGTTCCATATGCGCCGACCACAGGAACTGATCCACGGGCCAGATATCGGTCAGGCGGTAGCCACCCTGGATCAGCAGTTCGGCGTCGCGGGCGAAGCTGACCGGGTTGCAGGACACACCCACCACGGCGGCGACGGTGGAGGCCGCAATCTCCGTCGCCTGCGCCTGCGCGCCGGCGCGCGGCGGATCGAACACGACGGCCTGGAACCGGTTCAGGTCATAAGGCGTCAGGGGATCGCGGAACAGGTCGCGCTTTTCCGCCGTCACCTTGCCACCCAGTTGCCGGGCACCGCCCATCAGGCTGTTATAGGCGGTCGGATCGCCTTCGACCGCATGCACCTTGGCCTTGGCGGCCAGGGGGAAGGTGAAGGTGCCGCTGCCCGCGAACAGGTCGGCGATCATTTCTGCTTCGCCCACGCCGGCCAGGGTGGCCGCGACCAGGGCCTGTTCGCCCTGCTTGCTGGCCTGCAAAAAGGCGCCGGGGGCGGGGGAAACGCTGACGGCGCCAAAGCCCAGCAGACCCGTACGGCGGAACGCAATAGGCTCGGCCGGCTGGCCCTCCCGTGCGCGCCAGGACAAGCGGGCCAAATCCTGGGAAGCCGCGAAGTCCGTCAGATGTTCCAGGGTGCGCAGGTCGGGCCGCGACAGCCCCTCCAGCACCAGATCCACCCCGTCATCCAGAAGGGTCAGCGCCACATCGATCGACTGACCATCGGCCAGCAGCGGGGCCAGCGCATCACGCAGCGGGGCAACCAGCGCCAACAGCGGCGGGGCCAAGACGGTACAGTCCGTGAGATCGATCAGCCGGTGTGAATGCGCCTCGTTAAAGCCCAGCCACACCCGGTTGCCCCGGCGCACGGCGTTCATGACGGCGCGCCGCCGGCTGCCCACGGGCGTGCGGGCCACCGGATGCAGGGTGACGCCATCGCCCAGCAGGCCGCTGCGCGACAGGACGGTGGTCAGCGCCTCCAGCTTCCATTTCTCATAGGTCGCATCATCCATATGCTGTGCGACACAGCCGCCGCAGCTGCCGAAATGGGTGCAGGCCGGATCGGTGCGGCCTTTGCCTTCCTCCAGCAGGGAGACGGGAACCCCTTCCCAGCCATCGCCGCGATGGGCCCCGAACTTCACCATCAGCCGGTCACCGACCAGCGTTTGCGGCACATAAAGCCGATGGCCCTGCCATTCCGCCAGCCCATCCCCGCGCCCGCCGACACGGGTGATGGAGACCTCCACAGGGCCGCGCGTCGGCGGTTCGGGGGCGGGGCGCTGGGCGGGGCGGCGGGGGGCTTGTCTGCGGGGCGGCATTGATACGGTTCCGAAATATTATAATCTGGCCGGTTTTATTTCGATTACGAAATAAAAGGCCGCCATGGGGCGTCCCTGGCCTGGATCAATCCTTATCAGGGCATAGGGGGGCCGTGCGGATTTGGCAAGAAGTGTACGCGAAAGGATGCTAGAAGGTGGGCATCATCTATTCTTGCCCGGAAGGGAGCCGAACCCATGTCCGAACCCAATACCAGCGCTGCCGAGCAGCTTTTCGAGAAGGCCCTCGACGTGGCCGAAAAGCACCTGGAAGCAGCCATGAAGGAGGGCGGCGCCCTTTCCGGTTATGTCGCCATCGCCATGATCGAAGCCGCCGTCAACCAGGCCGTGGAAGAGACCAGCCACACCGACGTTGCCGACATGCTGCGTGATCTGGCCGACCAGATCGAAGCCGATGCCGAGGAAGGCGACGACGAGTAATCGTCCTGCCGGCTTTCGGGCATGCTTATGAAAAACCCCGCTGGGCAACCGGCGGGGTTTTTCTTTTGGGCATCAAACCCGCTTTGGCCGGAGTCGCCCCATCGCCAGCGCGTCGATATAAACCCCGTCGCGGAAGGCGTAATCGCGCAGGCGCCCCTCTTCGACAAAGCCGAAATGCCGATACAGGCGGATGGCCCCGTCATTATCGGCAAACACCGTCAGCTCGACGCGGTGCAGGTCCAGCCAGCGGTCGGCGGCATCGATCAGGGCATGCATCAGGGATTTACCGACACCCATACCCTGGGCATCGTCATGTACACCGATGGCCAGATCGGCCACGTGCCGGCGCCGTCCTCCCAGGCGGAACAGGCCGGCAGACCCGACCAGCTTGCCCTCCAGAATCGCCACCACCTGCAAATCGTCGGCTCCACCCTTTTCCATCCAGGCCCGCGTCCCCTCCACACTGGGGAAAGGCGGGCGCAGGGTGCCATGGCGGAACTTCGGCATCGACGCCATGGCCGCCATCGCCGCCGCATCATCCAACTGCCGCGCCCGCAGCCACAGGCCCGGCGGGCCAAAGGCGGCGGCGGTGCCGCCGGGCGGTGGCGTGAAGGCGGGCTGGCTCATGATTTACGCTCCCGTTGAGGTCACCGCTGACAGGAAAGCCCGGATCAGGTCCGGGCTTTTGCGTCCCGGTGCATCCTCCACCCCCGATGAGACATCGACGGCCTTGGCGCCCGTGGCCCGGATGGCGTCGGCGACATTGGCGGGGTCCAACCCACCCGATAGCATCCAGGGTTTCTGCCAGTCACGGCCCGTCAGCAAGGACCAGTCGAAGGCAACCCCATTACCACCGGGCAGAATGGCACCCTTGGGCGGCTTGGCATCGAAGAGCAGCATATCGACCACAGACTCATAGGCCGTCGCCGCATCCAGGTCCGCCGCCTCCCCCACCTTTAGCGCCTTCATGACGGGCAGATTGAAACGCGCGCGGATGGCGGCCACCCGTTCCGGCGTCTCCGATCCGTGAAGCTGGATCAGGTCCAGCGGCACCTGACCCGTGACATCGTCCAACAGGTCATCCGTCGGGTCCACGAACAGGCCCACGACGCGGGTGCCCGTCCCCACCATGCGCGACAGTTCGGCGGCGGTGGCGATGGAGACATTGCGAGGCGATTTTGGAAAGAAGACCAGCCCGACCCAGCGCGCCCCGGCATCCAGGGCCGCCTGCATGGTCTCCGGCGTGCTGATCCCGCAGATCTTGGCTTTCACCGCACTCATGCGCCCAGTTCCTCTGCGATGCGGCGGGCGGCGGCGGCAGGGTCGGCATCCGCCGTGATGGGACGCCCGATGACCAGATGGTCTGCCCCGGCGGCGACCGCATCGCGCGGCCCCATCACCCGCTTCTGGTCATTGGCCGCCGCCCAGGTGGGGCGGATGCCGGGCACCATCAGCGTGAAATCGGCGGGCAGGTCGCGGCGCAGCAACGCCACTTCGGCGGGCGAACAGACAATGCCATCAGCACCATTGGCATGGGCCACCTGGGCCAGACGGCGCACCTGATCCGCAGCCGGCACTGCCTGCCCCACGGCGGCCAAGTCTTCATCCGACAGGCTGGTCAGGACCGTCACGGCCAGGATGCGCATGCGGGGCACCCCCAACCGTTCCGCCTCCTCCCGCGCGGCATCAGCGGCCGCACGGATCATGGCGGGGCCACCACCGGCATGGATGGTCAGAAACTTCGGGGCCAGCGGGGCGACGGACCGCACGGCACCAGCCACCGTATTGGGGATATCGTGCAGCTTCAGGTCCAGAAACAGGGGCAGATCGCCCGCCGCAATGACATCGCGGATGCCGGCAGGACCCTGCGCCATGAAAAATTCCAGACCCAGCTTCACGCCGCCGACCAAGCCCGCAACCTGCGCTGCCATGGCCTTCGCCCCCTCAATCTCCGGCATGTCCAGGGCGACGAAAACACGGTCGGTGGGGCGCATGGTTCAGGGCTCCAGATGGAAAGATCTGTGGGCAGGTTTAACGCGGAACGGCGTCGGCGCGAAGGGACGATGCGGAAGCCCTTCCATGCCGGGCGCCACCCCTTCCCAAAACGTAAGCCCGACCCTTGACCCGTGGCAGCAGCCCGCACAAGATGCAGCCTACCGCCCTAACCCACGGAGCCTGCCATGCCCCTGCCACCCCCGGACGCCGCGCGGGAGCCGTTGCATACGCGTCAGGTCACCTGCAAAGGCTATCGTCGGGCCGATGGGCTGTGGGATATCGAAGGCCACATTACAGACCGCAAATCCTATGATTTTCAGCGCGATGGCCGGACCGTGCCCAGCGGCGACCCCATCCATGAGATGTGGATACGCCTGACGCTGGATAACCGGCTGACGGTGAAGGCGGTCGCCGCTGTGACGGACGCCGCCCCCTATCGGATGTGCCCGTCAATCACGGAGAATTTTCAGCGGCTGGTGGGCCTGTCCATCGCCAGCGGCTGGACCGCCGCCGTCAAGGAACGGCTGGGCGGGGTGGAGGGCTGCACCCATCTGGTGGAATTGCTAGGTCCCGTCGCCACAACGGCGTTCCAGACCATCGCCCCGTACCTGGAAGACCTGGACAAGAAGGCCCGTGCCGCCATGGTCGAGCGCGGCGAAACGCCGCCCCCGCGCCGCCGCCCACCGATGCTGGATACATGCCATATCTGGGCCACGGACGGAGAGGTCGTGGCACGGGAATGGCCGGAATTCGCGGTAAAACGCTCGTAGCGGGGATTATGCTTTCGCTAATCCGCGCCACACAAAGGTTGTTTACGGCGCCTTGCCCGTCTGCAGGGTGCCGGTGACGCTGCCGCCGTCGGCGATGTTGATACGGCCATACCGGATGGTGCCGTCAACCTGACCCGTCTCACCCACCGACAGGATGCCGGTCACTTCGATGGTGCCGGTCGCGCGGCCATTGACGCGCATCTGTTCGACCTTGGCCACACCTTCGAAATGCCCGCCCTCGGCGATTTCCAGGATCTTGATCTCATTCAGGGTGACATCGACCAGACGACCCGCCACATGCAGCGTGTGGCAGTGCGAAATCTTGGCGCCTTCGATCCGCGCCTCGGCAGAGATGGTGGTGATGCCCCCGGTGACGGGCCCGCTTTCAACCGCCGCTTCGGCAATGCCATGCAGGCCGGGACGCTGGAAACTGCGCGGGTCCAGGATATCGTTGGGCATCGGTTGAACAACTCCGCCAGAGGACCGGGGGACGGTCGCAATCGTCGAACGGACCCTAAAGGAAACGGCCCGTCATTTCGGTTTCATTCATAAGCTGAAAGGGTTAAATCCGCAACGCTTCTTGCCCATGTCACGTTAGGGATGCATGGGGGTGCGTTGACAGGGGGAACCAGGGGCCCAATAGTCCCCGGTTCCGGCGCCCGGACATCGGGTTCGTGGCGCTTTGGACGATGGCTCCATGGAGTTGCAGCCGTGATCCCTGTTGTAATGCCCACCTATTCCCGCATCGACATCGTGTTCGAGCGGGGTGAAGGCGCCCATATCTGGGACACGACAGGCCGACGATTCCTGGATTTCACCGCCGGCATCGCGGTGAACGCCCTTGGTCACGCGCACCCCTATCTGGTGGAAAAGCTGACCGAGCAGGCGGGCAAGCTCTGGCACACGTCCAACCTGTTCCGGGTTGCGGGTCAGGAACAGCTGGCCAAGCGGCTGTGCGACCTGACCTTCGCCGACACGATGTTCTTCACGAATTCGGGCGTGGAAGCGTTTGAATGCGCGGTCAAGACGGTGCGCAAGTATCAGCATGATATCGGCCACCCGGAAAAGACCCGCTTCATCGTGGTCGGTGGGGCCTTCCATGGCCGTTCGACGACGGCCATCGCCGCCGCCAAGTCAGAGAAGATGGTGGGCGGATTCGGCCCCCTGCTGGACGCGTTTGATCAGGTGCCGTTCGGCAACATGAACGAGCTGCGCGCCGCCATCACCCCGCAAACCGCCGCCATCGTGGTGGAACCCATCCTGGGCGAAGGCGGGATCGTGGTGGGCAGCGACGAGTATCTGAAGGCCCTGCGCGATACGGCGGATGAGTTTGGCCTGCTGCTGGTGTTCGATGAGATCCAGACGGGCGTGGGCCGTACCGGCAAGATGTTTGCCCATGAATGGGCCGGCGTTACCCCGGACGTCATGCCCATCGCCAAGGGTATCGGCGGCGGCTTCCCCGTCGGCGCCTGCCTGGTCAGCGAGAAGGCAGCCAAGGGCATGGTGCCGGGCACGCACGGTTCGACATTCGGCGGCAACCCGCTGGCCATGGCCGTCGCCAATGCCGTTCTGGATGTCATCACGGCCCCCGGCTTCCTGGAGCAGGTGACCGTCACGGGCGACAAACTGAAGGCGGAACTGGAGGCCCTGGTTGCCAAGTACCCGACCATCCTGGCCGAGGCGCGCGGCAAAGGCCTCATGCTGGGCCTGAAATGCGTGAAGCCGAATGGCGAAGTAGTGACCCGCCTGCGTGAGAACGGCCTGCTGACCGTTCCGGCGGCGGAGAATGTCATCCGCATTCTGCCACCCCTGACCATTGGCGACGCCGAAATCGCCGAAGCCGTTTCGATCATCGACAAGACCTGCCAGGAGCTGGCGCAATGACCATTCAGAAGTCCCCCCGCCATTTCCTGGATATCCACAACCACTCCATCGATGAACTGCGCGAGATGCTGTCACGCGCCGCCTTCATGAAGCGTGGACAGGGGGCCGAGCGCCCCCTGCTGGGCAAGACGCTGGCCCTGATCTTCGAAAAGCCCAGCACGCGTACCCGCGTGTCCTTTGAGGTGGGCATGCGTCAGCTGGGTGGCGAAGTCATCTGCCTGACCGGCAAGGAAATCCAGCTGGGCCATGGCGAGACCATCGGCGACACGGCACGCGTCCTGTCGCGCTATGTCGACATCATCATGCTGCGTACCGACCATGAGACGAAGCTGCAGGAGATGGCGGAGGCGGCGACCGTCCCCGTCATCAACGGCCTGACCGACAGCTCTCACCCGGTCCAGATCATGGCCGACATCCTGACCTATGAGGAACGCAAGGGCCCCATTAAGGATGCCGTCTTCTGCTGGACCGGCGACGCCAACAATGTCTGCGAAAGCTTCATCCACGCTTCGGTAGCGTTCGATTTCGAACTGCGCATCGCCTGCCCGCCGGAGCTGTCGCCCTCCCACCAGACCTTGGAATGGATCAAGGCCAACAAGGGCCGCGTGACGGTCCATCGCGATGTGGAAGAGGCGGCGACGGGGGCCGATGCTCTGGTGACCGACACCTGGGTGTCGATGCACAATAAGGACGCGCATCGCCGCCACAATCTGCTGAAGCCATATCAGGTAAACGATCGGATCATGGGTCTGGCGAAAAAAGACGCCATATTCATGCATTGTCTGCCCGCACACCGTGAGGAAGAGGTGACGTCTAGCGTCATCGATGGTCCGCAGTCGGCTGTGTGGGATGAGGCAGAAAACCGTATGCACGCCCAGAAGGGCATTCTGACCTGGTGCCTGAACCGATGAATTCCGTTCCTCCCGTGGCGGGCCAGCCCCGCCACGATACCGATGCCGTAACGGCCGAATTCGATATCTGCCAGCCGTTCCAGCTGGACAGCAGCTCCTTCCGGGGGCGGCTGATCCGACTGGGCCCGGCCCTGGACGAGATCATCAGGCGGCATGATTACCCGGACGAGCTGGCACCCCTGCTGGCCGATACCATCCTGCTGGCCGCCACGCTGGCCTCGTCCTTGAAGTATGACGGTATCTTCACGTTGCAGACCAAAGGCGACGGCCCCGTCGCCTATACGGTGTCGGACGTCACCTCGGTCGGCGATCTGCGCGGCTATGCCCGCTTTGACGCCGACCGTCTGGCCGAACAGCGCCGGCATAAGGGCTTCCAGCCCGATCTGGGCGCGATGCTGGGTTCCGGCTATGTCGCCTTCACGGTCGACCAGGGCGAGCATACGGAGCGTTACCAGGGCATCGTGGAACTGCGTGGGGCCACGCTGGCCGACGCCGTGCGTCATTACTTCCGGCAGTCGGAGCAGTTGGCGGCGTCCATCAAGAGCTTCGTATCCAAGGATGCGGATGGCAGATGGGTCGGCGGTGCCATCATGCTGCAGGCCCTGCCACCGGAAAATGCCGGTGTGTTCAGCGAACATCAGGCCGGTGTGCGTGAAGAAGACTGGCATCGCGCTGGCGTCATGCTGGAGACGGTGACGGCGCATGAGCTGCTGGACCCGGCCCTGTCGGTGAATGATCTGATCTACCGCCTGTTCCACGAGGAAAGCCCGCGCATCTACGAACGCCGGGAACTGCGCCCCGGCTGCCGCTGCTCCCGCGAGCGGGTGACGGACGTGCTGCGCAGCCTGGATCGGGGCGACCTGGACGAACTGCGCGTGGATGGGCTTGTCGCGGTGACGTGCGAGTTCTGCAACGCCACCTACAGCTTCAACGACACTGAACTGGACGAGGTTTACGCAGCGTTCTGAGGGCGGATATCGGATGCGGGTTCAGGCCCGCATCCAGCCCCCCGTCAAACCTTAACCGGCACCGACAATTCCACCGCCGCGTCGCGCCCATCGGTGATGTCCAGGGTACGGAAGTCGAAATCCCGCTCCGGCCCCTTGAACACATCATATTCCAGGACGCGGTCCACGGAATTGTCGGACTTGAAGGTCAGGACCTTCGGCTTGATCGAATAAAGCTGGTCCGGGGTGATGCTGGCGGATGCGGCGATGATCACCTCATCCCCCTTCTGGCAGGTGCGGGCGGCGGCACCGTTCAGGATGCAGGCCTTGGACCCCGGCTCGCCAAAGATCACATAGGTGGAAATCCGCGCACCGCTGCTTTTGTTCCAGATTTCCACAAATTCCAGTGGGTAGATACCGGCCAGCGCACATTGTTCGGGGTCGAGCGTGATGGACCCGTGATAATCCAGATCAGCGCCGGTGACGCGGATGCCGTGGAACTTGGCGCGGACAATCTTGATCATAAGGGGCTGCTCCGGTCGGTTTGGCACGATCCTCAGGACCCGCCGATCATTCCGGCCACCGGATCGGCGGCCGCGTCGGCGGTTTCGCCAATCACATAAGCGTTCCTGACGCTGCATACCACCGCATCCGCCGCAGCCCTGTCCGCCGCATGCACGAAGCAGAGCGGCTGATCCGGCCCCGCCGCCGCCCCGATGGGCGCCACCTGATCCAGGCCGACGCGCGGATCGACGCGGTCCTCTGGTCTGGTCCGCCCCCCGCCCAGCGCCACCACGGCCAGGCCCAGCGCCCGCACATCCTGGCCCGCGACAATGCCGGGCCGGTCGGCGAAGACCGGCACCACGACAGGGGCCGACACCAGATGCCGGTCGGGCCGCTCAATCAGGTCGGGTGGCCCACCTAGCACCGCCACCATGCGGGCAAACCGGTCTGCCGCAGCACCCGTGGCAATGGCCTGATCCACCAGCTTCCCGGCATTCACGGCATCGGTGGCCAGCCCCGACAGGATCAGCAGTTCCACACACAAAGCCCGTGTCACCCGCCAAAGGCGCGTTTCCGCCGCCCCACCGGCCAGGACCGACAGGCATTCGCGCAGTTCCAGGGTGTTGCCAGCGCTGTGACCCAGCACTTGTCCCATATCGGTCAGCAGAGCACGGGTGGGCAGGCCGGCATCGCCGGCGGTGCGGACCAGCATTTCCGCCAGTCCGGTGGCCGCCTCCCGGCCTTCCATGAAGGCACCCGATCCGAACTTCACATCCAGGACCAGGGCGTTCAGGCCAGCGGCCAGTTTCTTGGACAGGATGGAAGCGGTGATCAGATGGATGCTTTCCACCGTCGCCGTGACATCGCGAATCGCATAAAGTCGGCGGTCGGCAGGGGCGATTTCATCCGTGGCACCGACAATGGCGCAGCCGACCCGCCGCACGACGGTTTTCAGCCGGTGCAAATCAGGTTGCGCATCATAACCTTGGATGGCTTCCATCTTGTCGAGCGTGCCGCCCGTATGGCCCAGCCCGCGACCCGAGATCATGGGCACATAGCCACCGCAGGCCGCTATGATGGGGGCTAACAGCAGGCTGACCTTGTCCCCGACCCCGCCCGTCGAATGCTTGTCCAGGACAGGGCCGCCCAGCCCTTCGCGCGCCCAGTCAAGAATAGTACCCGACCCGGTCATGGCCCGCAGCAGGGCCACGCGTTCGCCGGCATCCATGCCCTGGAACCAGACCGCCATGGCAAAGGCTGCCGCCTGGCCTTCCGACACCGATCCGTCGGTCAGGCCCGCGATGAAGGCAGCAATATCGTCCGCCGACAGGGCGTGCCCGTCACGTTTGCGGCGGATAATCTCCTGCGGCAGGAACATGGGCGCGGATACTCACCGGGGCTTTTGGCCGGGGCAGGCCATGGCAATGGGATCCACACCATAGCGTGTTCCCGCCGCCGGGTGCAGGGGGGCCGACATGCGAAATGCCGCAGGGCGTAGCAGCACCATATCCGGATCCTGCCGGTGCAGCGCCTCCCGATTCGCACGGCTGGCCAATGCCGCCGTCAGCTGTGCGGCCAGCTTGGGTTCCAGGGACGGGCCTGCGATCCAGGCCACGGGCTGCATCATGGTCGCCACCTCACCTTGATCGGGGCCATAGGTGCCGGCGGCAATGGCGCCGGGCGCACCGAACGGGTGCAGGCCGGACAGGCGGCCCGCCGCATCGCCCGTGACAGGCAGCAGCCGGGCGCCCGCCGTGATGGCCATGGCCGCTACCGGGTCAGGAGCGGCCGCGATTCGGAACAGCGCATCGACACGCCCGTCAGCCAGGGCCAGGACCGCCTGTTCGCCACCAATCTCCACCGCCCGTACCTGCTGCCGGCGCAGACCATAGGCGGAGAGGATGCGTTCGGCCAGACGGCGTTCATCGCTGCCCGCCACGCCGATGGCGACGCGACGGCCCTTCAGTTGTGCGATATCGGTGAGGCCGGTTTCGGCACGGACCAGCACATGCAGCGATTCGTTATAGATCTCGCCCAGGATGGTCAGGTCCGCCGGCTTGGCACCGGGGGCGGGAAAGCAGCGGGCGGCATAGATGCGGTCAGCCGGGGCCAGCCCCGTTTCAACGGCACCTGATGCCACCGCCTCCACAATGTCACGACGGTCGGGCAGGCTCTGCGCCAGGGCCACCAGCCCCTGCACACCACAGGCGCGGTCATCATCCCGGCAGGCCGGCATGCCCGGCGGGCGCGACAGGATGGAGGCCAGGGCAGAACCCACATCGAACCCACGTTCCCCCGACGGATCTGCCGCAATGCGCAGATAGCGCGCGGACGCATCCACACCCGCCGGCGCCCGGCCCAGGGCCACCAGTGCGACCAACGGCACCGCCAACAGCGGAATTAACCAATATCTGGGGGACATGGCACAGGCGCCCTACCAAGTTTGGGCTTATTCACGCCTTTCCAGCCTGCCTGTCAAATGCGCCCTGGTGATGGCAGGTCGATTCGTTCCGCCTGTTGCCCCACGGATTCATTCCTTTTGGACAGGCGGGGCGGCCAGCACATAGGCCACGATGGCGTTGGCATGACCATGCCCCATGCCGTGGTCAGCCTTCAGCATGGCGACCAGTTCCATATGTTTGGCGGGCAGACGCTGTTTGACCAGTTCCAGCCACTCCCCGATGGGGCGGCCATATTTCTTCTCGATCGACGGAAAATAGGATGCGGGGCCCTTCACCGGTTCGTCAGCCATCGTCCCACCCAGCTATTGCGTTTCAGGTCGATACAACCCATGCGCCAGGAAGTGGGTGCTGTAAACAGCCGACAGGGGTGATTATGAGGCCGACGTCCCGGATTCCGGGGTGGAACTAGCCTTTTGGGATATGCACGGCCTTTACGCCCCCCCTTGGCTGCGGCACTCTGTCCATAGGGAAGCATCGCCATTGAGACGATGCCCATCGGGGGAAACGCGCATGGCATCACGGCTTGGCTCGATGCTGCTGGTCCTGGGTCTTCTGGGTGGTGCTGTCACCGCGCAGGCCGAACAGCAGATATTGCCCGCCGCCGCCAACCTGACCGCCGAACAGCTTTTCTCTGTCGCCTTCCGCCCCATCATCGACAATGCCCTGAAACAGCCCAACATGCCGGCCCTGCTGGGTGATGGGCTGCGCCGTGTGGCGGCACAGGACCGGACGTTGGGCATTGTATCTGTGCCGGGCCATCTGCTGCTGACGCGCGAGGGGGTGGAACTGGCGCGCGTGGTGCTGCCGTCCGACATGATCCCCGAACGCTGGGCCAATGCGACGGCGGAAATGCTGCGCGCCATTGCCGCCGCCTCCCCCGCCATCGCCGCCAAGGACCGGGAGCAGGTCTGGCGCGACATGTTCGACGGCATGATGACCGATCTGGACCCCTATTCCCGCTATGCCGAGCCCAACCGGGCGCAGGGGGAGCGCACCCAGCGCGAGGGGTATGACGGGATCGGCGTCGGGATCCGCAGCGTCGATGGCTTTTACGAGATTTCCGACATGGTGCCCGACGGCCCGGCAGCGGCAGCCGGGGTGAAGGTCGGCGACCGGATATTCGAGGTGGCGGGCACCCGTACCCTTGGCCTGCCCTATGAAAGGCTTTCAGCCCTGATCCAGGGGCCGGAGGGCAGCTGGGTGGAAATGAAACTGGGCCCCAGCGAACAGCGCCCGCGTAATGTCACCATCCGCCGCCGGCATCTGGTGCCCAACACGGTTCAGGCCGCCATCAATGATGGCGTCGTGACCGTGCGGGTCGAGCGGTTCAACAATGCCACCCAGGATAATGTGCGTCAGGCCATCCAGCGCTATCTGGACCGGGGGCCGGTGCGCGGCGTGGTCATGGATCTGCGCGGCAATCCCGGCGGGGTGATGGTGCAGGCGGTGGGCGTGGTGAACCTGTTCGTGCCACAGGGCCGCATCATCACCACGCGAGGCCGCAACCCCAGCTCCATCCAGTGGTTTGAGGCGCAGAAGCCGACCACCCTGTTTCCCGATCTGCCACTGGTCGTGCTGATCGACGGGCAGACGGCGTCATCGGCGGAGATTGTGGCGGCGGCACTGCAGGATGCGGGCCGCGCCCTGATCGTCGGCTCCTCCTCCTATGGCAAGGGCAGCGTGCAGCATGTAACGCAGTTGCCCAATGGCGGGGAACTGTTCATCACCTGGAGCCGGATTTACGCGCCCAGCGGGTACAGCTTTGACGGCCAAGGCGTGCTGCCCAGCCTCTGCACATCGCAGGCGGGCGTGAATGTGCAGTCCTTGCTAGCCGCCGCCGCGCAGGGCGACCGGGGTGAACAGGCCACACGGTCGCGTCAGCGGCTGGCGGCCCCCGACGATGCCGAGGCGCTGGCGCAACTGCGCGCCACCTGTCCGCCGAAGCCCGCCGACAGTGTGGCATCCGCCGCCGTAACGGTATCGCTGGCCCGTGCCCTGGTGGAGGATGTGGGGCTTTACCGCCAAGCCCTCGCATCCCGGCACATCAACGTTGCGGAGAGGTAAGGTCTTTGTCCTTGACAGACGGGGGCGGATGCGTAGATTCCGCCGCTGTGCCGCCGGGGGTCTTCCTCCGGTGGACTTGGTTTATATTCATCGGCCGCGCGTCCTTGCGGTGGCCGCAAGTCAGACGCAGGTAGGGTATCATGGCTAAGCAGAACACCGTGCTGATCAAGCTGGTTAGCACCGCGGACACGGGCTACTTCTATGTGAAGAAGAAGAACCCCCGTAAGACGACCGAGAAGCTGGAATTCAACAAGTATGATCCGGTTGCTCGCAAGCACGTCGCCTTCAAGGAATCCAAGATGAAGTGATCTCCCGTCTGGGATGATTCTCTTTTGGATCGGGGCCACGGCCCTGACGAAGCAAAACCCCCGCTGGTTCGCCCGGCGGGGGTTTTGCTTTTGGGCATTGGCATTTGAAGCGCGGATCAGGGCCTGTGAGGTATTGATTGAAGCGCCACTCTTCGTCATCCCGGCGGAAGCCGGGACCCAGGGGCACACGAAAGACCTGGACGCAGCTTCGATCATCGCCGCTGAAAGGTTGGTCGCGGGCCCCCTGGGTCCCGGCTTCCACCGGGATGACGAAGGAAGAGGCGATTTCGGTCAGTGCATATCCGCACTGGCGACGCGTAATCCGCGCGACGGACGCCACCAGGCCCGACTCTACCGCCGCGTTAGTCTTAGGGATTGTCACGGGATGGCCGAAGCCCCTAATGCAAAAGGCCGCCCGGAGGCGGCCTTTGGTGCATTATCATAGTCTTGTCTGGAGCGGGCGAAGGGATTCGAACCCTCGACCCCAACCTTGGCAAGGTTGTGCTCTACCCCTGAGCTACGCCCGCATTACCAGACAGGCCTGCCTTGCGGCAGTGGGTTATCGGAACTGGAGCGGGCGAAGGGATTCGAACCCTCGACCCCAACCTTGGCAAGGTTGTGCTCTACCCCTGAGCTACGCCCGCCCATTTCCGATGTCCGTCCGGGTCGTCCCCGGCGGTGAGCGCGGAATATAGCCATCAAACTTTGCCATGCAAGGACTTTTTTTCCATGCCTGTACAGTTTTCCGCGAAAGCCCCCCATCCTTGATGCATGGCACCTCATCGGGAGGTTTGCCGCCGGGCCATGGCCGCTCTATATAAGCCCATGACGATCCCCGCATCGCGGGGCCATCCATGATCACCCGATCCAGGAACAAGAACCCATGTTCTCGCCCACGCCTTCGCCCCAGCCAAAGCCCGCCGCCACCGACCTGATCAAGGATGGCAGCGACGCCGGTTTCATGGCCGATGTCATCGAGGCGTCGCAGGAAGTGCCCGTTATCGTCGATTTCTGGGCCACCTGGTGCGGCCCCTGCAAGACGCTGGGCCCCATTCTGGAAAAGGCCGTTACCGCCGCCAAGGGCGCGGTGAAGCTGGTGAAGATTGACACCGACAAGCATCCCGCCGTGGCGGGCCAGTTGCGGGTACAGTCGATCCCCACCGTCTATGCCTTTTTCCAGGGCCGCCCCGTGGACGGGTTCCAGGGCGCCTTACCGGAAAGCCAGATCAAGGCCTTCATTGAGCGCCTGGTAAAGCTGTCGGGCGGCACCGGTGCCATCGACATCGCCGCCATCCTGGCCGAGGCCAAAGGCCTGCTGGATGCCGGTGATGCCCAGGGGGCCGCCGCTGTCTATCAGGAAGTGCTGGCCGAGGAGCCGGAAAATGCCGCCGCTTATGCCGGTGTCATCCGCTGCCTGCTGGCCGTTGGCGAGGCTGACGCCGCCAAGGGCATGATCGCCGACGCCCCCGCTGTTATCGCCAAGTCCGCCGACCTGGCCGCCGTGAAGTCGCAGATCGAACTGTCCGAACAGGCTGCCAAGGCAGGTCCCCTGGACGATCTGAAGGCTGCTGTCACCGCCGACCCGGCCAACCATCAGGCGCGTTACGATTACGCAGTGGCGCTCTTCGCTGCCGGCCGTAACGAGGACGCGGTGGAAGCCCTGCTGGAGATCGTAAAGCGCGACCGGGAATGGAACGACAAGGCGGCCCGCACCCAGCTTCTGAAGATGTTCGAGGTGCTGGGCCCCATGGACAAGCTGGTCATCCAGGCCCGCCGTAAACTGTCGTCGCTGCTGTTCGCATGAGCCAGAACCCGTTCGACCTGCCCCATGATCAGTTGCCGGACACCATCCCCGTCTTTCCGTTGACGGGGGTGCTTCTGCTGCCGCGTGGCAAGCTGCCGCTCAATATCTTTGAGCCGCGCTATCTGAACATGGTGCAGGACGCGCTGGCCTCGAACCGGCTGATCGGCATGATCCAGCCGCGTGATGGCGGGATGGGTAACCACCCGCCCCTCTATGATATCGGCTGCGTCGGACGCATCACCAGCTTCAGCGAGACCGAGGATGGCCGCTTCCTGATTACCCTGACGGGGATTAGCCGGTTCCGCATCGCGGGTGAAGTGCCGACCACGCGCGGATATCGCCGCATCATCGCCGATTGGTCGACCTTCGCCGCTGACCTGGATGAAGATGCCCCCTGTGATCTGGACCGCGCCAGCCTAGACGGCACGCTGCGTGCCTATTTCAAGCAGCAGGGAATCAGCGCCAATTGGGACAGCATCGCCCAGGCGCCGTTGGACCGGCTGATCACGTCGCTGGCCATGATTTGCCCCTTCGATGCACCGGAAAAGCAGGCCCTGCTGGAAAGCCCGGACCTGAACGCCCGTGCGAAGCTGTTGCTGGCGCTGGTGGAAATGGCCGTCCATCAGGGCGGCGACAATGAAGGTGGCGGCGCCCGCCACTGATCTTTTTGACCTTGAGGCTTGCCTCAAACCCGGAGTACCCGCGATGACCGACGCCCCCAATCAGACCGACAGCGCCCGCGTCGATCCGCGCCTGCTGGAGATCCTGGTCTGCCCGTTGACCAAGGCGCCACTGCGCTATGACGCCGCCGCCCAGGAACTGATCTCTGAGCAGGCCAAGCTGGCCTATCCCATCCGCGACGGCATTCCCATCATGCTGGTGGATGAGGCGCGGCGCCTGGACGACGCCGTCTGAATGAGCGAGGAACGTTTCGCCAGCGAGGCCGGCGGCAGCAGCCATTGGCCAACCGAACTGCGCCTGAACCGGGCGGAACGGGTCCTGTCCGTCAGCTTCGATGATGGCAGCCGCTTCGACCTTCCGGCGGAATTCCTGCGCGTGGAAAGCCCGTCAGCGGAGGTGCAAGGCCACACGCCGGCGCAAAAACAGTTGGTGACAGGTAAACGCCACGTCGCCATCACCCGCGTCGACCCCGTGGGCAATTACGCCGTCCGCCTGACCTTTGACGACGGGCATGACAGCGGTATCTATAGCTGGACCCTGCTGCACCGCCTGGGCCGGGACCGTGAAGCGCTATGGCAATCCTATCTGGATGCGCTGGCCGCCAAGGGGTTGGGGCGGTAAGCCCCCGCCCCCCTACACCCCGATCCAGACTTTTGACGCCTGCGCCCGCGCCTTCCGCTCGGCCTCTTCCACCTGTGGCATCCCGCCATCGGCGGTGGGAAACTCCCGCACGGGTTCACCGGTGCGGTTCATGCGGGCATAATAGGGCACGGCGCGCAGGGTATTGCCGTCACGCCACGTCCCTTCAATGGCCATGACACCCCCCAGCAGATCACCCCGCCACACCGCAGACAGCGGCGCAGCGCCGATGGGGCCGGCGATTGACGGCTGATCGGCGGTTTCGACGGAATAGACCAGGGGGCCATAGCGCAGGGCCACCTGCCCCCGCGTCGCCTCCACCTCCGCCCGCGCCGTCACCCGTTGCACCGCCAGGGGAAGCTCAAACGTCACCTTGTCCCCGCGCTTCCATTCCCGTTCAATCACGGCATAGCCATTGCGGTTGGCGGGCGTCACGGGCTTGCCATTGACGGTCAGCGCCGACAGGCCGCTGATCTCGGGGCTTGCGCTATAGAGCGTGCTGGTCGCCCGGTCGGGCACGCGGACATAGAGGGCGAAGCGGGCCTTGCGGGCGGGATTGACGGTGACCGCCACGGCCCCGGCCCAGGGGTAATCCGTGTCCTGCACCATCTCCACCTCGGTGCCGGCAACTTTGCCCACATTGATGCGGCTACCCACGAACAGGTTGAGGTACAGCGCGTCCGCCTGTTTCGCATAGGCCCAGGTGGGCATCATCAGCAGGGTACGGGGGATGTTGCCCACACAGCAGGGGCAGACATGCCATTTCGCCCGCTCTGTACCTGCTAGCGGGTTGGTGTAGCAGAAGCTTTTCCCCTCCAGATCCACGCCGCCCAGCAGGGCATTATACATCGTCTCCTCATAGAGATCGGCATAGCGGGCATCGTGATAGGCCAGGTTCATTTTGTACTGAAAGAAGACCAGCCCGCAGGAAGAACAGCTTTCGCAATAGGCATCGTGGCGCATGCCGTAATCGGCGCCGAACCCTTCCGCCGTATCGCCGCTGCCGACCCCGCCCGTGACGTAGTATTTGCGGTTGACCATATTGTCCCAGAGCGAGGCGACAGCACTCTGATAGTCCACGTCACCCGTCTCTGCCGCGATATCGGCCATCCCGGAATAGAAGTAGACGGCGCGGACGGCATGGCCCACGGCCTCATACTGTTTCACAGCGGGCAGGTGGCTCTGGTCATAGCGGGCACCGCCCCGGCGCTGATCGGTCAGGAAGCGGGCCAGCGCCACATAGGCATCGCCGCGTCCCCCGCCCTCCACATCGTTAACAAAGCGACCGAACCGGACCAGCGCCTGTTCCATCTGCTGGTGCCCGTCATACCAGGGCTTCTTGTCCGGCCCGATATTGGCCACCCAGCAATCTGACAGCTTTTTGGCCGCATCATACAGGCGGCGGTCGCGCCCACCGGTCAGGGTGTAATGGTTGATGGCCGATTCGATGAAGTACCCCGCGACATAGCCTTCATGGTCGGCACGGTTGCGCGGCGACCAGCGTTCGGCCCACTTGGCACGATCAGCCAGGGTATAGGCGGTCTGTAAATACCCGTCCGGTTCCTGTGCCGCCAGGATGATGGGGATCCAGCGTTCTAGGGTGGCGCGCATCTGCGCCTGTGCCGCCAACATGCCCTCATCGCCCTCTGAATCGACCATTAGGGCCAGACAGATGGACTCCACCGTCTGATGGACCCAGGCGTTGGAGAAGACATAGCCCAGATGGGGACCGTGCGGCTCCCCGCGAAGGGCCTTGGCGGCCTCCACGAAATTATCGATGCCGCCCTGGCCCGTGGGCAGGTCGGTGCGTTCGCAATAGGCGATGCAGTGCGGGATCCAGTTGACGATCAGGGAACGCGCCCGCGCCCGCCAGAACGGGCTGGTCAGGGCATAGGGCGTCGTATAGACGACATCCAGCCGTTTGGCCGGCGGCGGCGGCACGACCCGAACGCGCAATTCATCAGATGCCACACGCCCAGCGGCGGTGCCGGTCAGGCGCAGCGTGTAATCACCGATCTCAGAAAAGCGGGCCGTGGTCTCCGCTGCCGTAAGGTCGGCAAAACTCACCTCTCCCGGCCCGCTGACCTTGCTCCAGCGCAGATCATCGCCCGGCCCCCGGCGCAACCAGCCGGCGCGGGCCGCCAGATATGTCGCCCCACCCATGACGACCGTCCGGTCGACCCCCGCCTCCACCGCCGGTGGCAGGCTGGGCACCGGCCCGGCATTGGGCACGCGCCAGCGCCGGACGCCCACGGCCTTGCGCGCCTCCCCCTCAATCTCCAGACGCAGACGGTCGGTTCGCACAGGCGCGAAACTGTGAATGTTGAACCGGTCCGGCTCCCGGCCCAGGGCAGCCGGTGCCACCACCGGCACGAACCGGTCCTTGTCCCAGTAGAGCAGCCGCGCCGTGCGAGGCGGTGTATTCCCGCCCCAGTAAATCTCCACCCGGTCCGTGGTGACCGGTTCCGCCCAGGTCAGGTCGATCCAATGCGGTTCCGGCCCGGTTTCCCAGACCTCCCACATGCCGCTGGCCCCGTCCTTTGACCCCGTGGGGACCGTGGGGCGCAACAGGGCCTCCAGATCGGACACTTCCGACAGACGGCTGCTGCTGGGGATCGCGGCCTGTGCCAGATCGACGGATGCTTCGGCTGCCTGTACCCGATCCAGCAGGGGCAGCAAGACCGTACCACCCGCCCCCGCCAGAACATGACGGCGTGACACGCCCGGCACTCCCCGGTTCGGTTGTCCGGACTGTTCCTTTGCCATCGCCGCCTCCCCAGGCTGTTATTGCCCATCACGCTGAACGAACAATTAGTAATACTAATAAGATGATCAGGGGAGTGTCGCAAGCACCCTTATGGGAAAGGGGCAGGCGTGCCTTGCGCCCGCCCGTTCTGGACAGCGCCCGCCCCGATGGTTACATGAGAGTTTCCCACAGGCGCGGATTCTAAATCCGCGTCCCGTGCGGGCATTGCCAACGAGATGGTGTCCCATGACCGCGTCCAATGAGACCTTCCAGCCCTATCCCGCCGCCGAACCCAACCCGGACTTTCCCCGGATTGAGGAAGAGGTGCAGCGGATTTGGAAGGAGAACGCGGTTTTCCAGCAGTCGGTGGATTTCCGCCCGCTGGAAAAGGACGGCAAGCATAACGAGTTCGTCTTCTATGACGGCCCGCCGTTCGCCAACGGCCTTCCGCATTATGGCCATCTGGTCACGGGCTTCGTGAAGGATCTGGTGCCGCGGTATCAGACCATGAAGGGCCGCAAGGTCGAACGCCGCTTCGGCTGGGACTGCCACGGCCTGCCCGCCGAGCTTCAGTCCGAAAAGGAACTGGGCGTTTCGGGGCGTCACGACATCCTGAAATACGGGATCGACAAGTTCAACGCCCACTGCCAGGTGTCGGTGCTGCGTTTCACCCAGGAATGGGAATATTACGTCACGCGCCAGGGCCGCTGGGTCGATTTCCAGAATGATTACAAGACCATGGACATCACGTTCATGGAAAGCGTGATGTGGGCCTTCAAGCAGCTCTGGGACAAGGGGCTGGTCTATGAGGGCTACCGCGTCGTGCCCTATAGCTGGGCCGTGGAATCGCCGCTGTCCAACTTTGAGACCCGCCTGGACAATTCCTACCGTGAGCGGCAGGACCCGGCCCTGACGGTACGCTTCCGCCTGGATGCGCGGGATGGTGATGCAGGGCCCCTGGACATCCTGGCCTGGACGACCACGCCCTGGACCCTGCCGTCCAACCTGGCGCTCGCCGTTGGGCCGGAGATCGAATACGCCGTCATGCGCAAGGGCGATGACCGCCTGATCCTGGCCAGCAGCGCCATCGGCAAATATGCCAAGGAGCTGGAAGGCTACGAGCAGGAGAGCACCCTCTCTGCGGAAGATTTGCGTGGCCGTACGTACGAGCCAATCTTCCCCTATTTCAAGGGGCTGGAAAAGGCGCACCAGATCCTGGTGGCGGACTTCGTCACCACCGGCGACGGCGTCGGCATCGTCCACATGGCCCCCGGCTTCGGTGAGGATGACTTGGCCGTCTGCAAGGCGCATGGCCTGCCGGTCAAGGTGCCGGTGGATGTGGCCGGCAATTTTACCGCCGAAGTGTCCGACTATGTCGGCCTGAACGTGATCGAGGCCAACAAGCCCATCATCCAGGATTTGAAGGCGCGCGGCGTCGTGCTGCGGCACGAGACGTACCTGCACAACTACCCGCATTGCTGGCGCACCGATCAGCCGCTGATCTACAAGGCGGTGAATAGCTGGTACGTGGAAGTGTCCAAGTTCAAGGACCGCATGGTCGAGCTGAACCAACAGCAGATCAACTGGGTGCCCGGCCATGTGAAGGATGGGTCCTTCGGCAACTGGCTGGCCAATGCCCGCGACTGGAACATCTCCCGTAACCGCTTCTGGGGCTCGCCGATCCCGGTCTGGCGCAGTGATGATCCGCGCTATCCGCGCATCGATGTCTATGGCTCCATCGCCGAGCTGGAGCGGGACTTCGGGGTGAAGGTCACCGACCTGCACCGCCCCGCCATCGACCATCTGGTCCGCCCGAATCCCGATGATCCGACCGGCCAGTCGATGATGCGCCGCGTGGAAGACGTGCTGGATTGCTGGTTCGAATCGGGCTCCATGCCGTTTGCGCAGCAGCATTACCCGTTTGAGAACAAGGAACGGTTTGAAGCCGCCTTCCCCGCCGATTTCATCGTCGAATATGTGGCCCAGACCCGTGGCTGGTTCTACACGCTGATGGTGCTGTCCACGGCCCTGTTCGACTGCGCGCCGTTCAAGAATGTCATCTGCCACGGCGTGGTTCTGGACGAGGATAAGCAGAAGCTGTCCAAGCGTCTGCGCAACTATCCCGACCCGGTGGAGGTGCTGAACAACCAGGGTGCCGACGCGCTGCGCTGGTATCTGGTGTCCAGCCCCCTGATGGTGGGCGGCGATCTGGCCATGCCCAAGGATGCGCGCGGTATCGCGCAGTCGCTGCGCCAGGGCGTGCTGCCGCTGTGGAACGCCTACAGCTTCTTCACGCTCTATGCGAACATCGATCAAGTGAAGGGCACGATCCGCGCCGATCAGAAGGGTCTGCTGGACCGCTATATCCTGGCCAAGACCCGCGAACTGGTGGAAGGCATTGAATCCCGCCTGGACGGGTACGACCTGCCCGGCGCCTATGCCATCATCACCGGCTATTATGACGCGCTGAACAACTGGTTCATCCGCCGTTCCCGTTCGCGCTTCTGGCGGGAGGCCGGGGAGGGCGATGGCCAGGACAAGCGCGATGCCTATGACACGCTGTACACCTGTCTGGTGACGGCGACCAAGGCGCTGGCCCCGCTGCTGCCGCATGTGACGGAGCGGATTTATACCGCATTGACCGGTGAGGCATCGGTGCATCTGGCCGATTGGCCGGATGTGTCCTACCTGCCGTCCGACCATGAGCTGACCAGCCAGATCGACCTTGTCCGGGAGATCTGCGCGTCCGCCATGTCGCTGCGCGAGGCCAAGAAGCTGCGTATCCGCCTGCCGCTTCGCACGCTGACCATCGTCCATCCCGATGCCGACCGGCTGAAGGATCAGTTCGACACGGTGCTGGGTGCCTTGGTCGCGGACGAGGTGAATGTGAAGCAGGTGGTGGTGTCGTCCGACATCAGCCTGGTCGGCACCCGTCAGTTGGCCGTCAATGCCGCCATCGTCGGGCCCAAGGTGGGGCCAAAGATGAAGGAAGTGATGGCCGCCAGCAAGCAGGGCAACTGGACCGACAAGGGCGACGGTACGGTTGAACTGGCCGGCGTTGTCCTGGAAGCCGGTGATTTCGACATCCGCATCCAGGCCAAGGAAGGCACCCACGCCGCCCGCTTTGCCGGCGGCAAGGGTGTCGTCATGCTGGACGTGACTGTGGATGCAGAGCTGGAGGCCGAAGGCTGGGCCCGTGACTTTGTGCGCGCGGTGCAGTCCACGCGTAAGGATTCGGGCTTCCAGGTAACGGACCGGATTACCATCACGGCTCAGGTACCGGACGCCATCGCTGGCGCCCTGACCACCCATGCCGAGACGATCAAGCGTGAGACGCTGGCCTTGTCGCTGACGGTGAACCCGGAAACATTGCCCGACGGCGCAGTGTCGGTGGACCTGTCGGGCACGTCGGTGTCGCTGGTGCTGGCGAAGGCGTGAAGTATGGGGGAGGGAAGTTCTCTCCCCTACCGCAGCGTCTTCCCGTCATCCCGGCGAAAGCCAGGACCCAGGGCCAAGCGCCCGACCTTCACACTGCGTTGATCGGCGCAACTAATAGGCTTGTTCCTGTGGCCCCTGGGTCCCGGCTTTCGCCGGGATGACGGGAAGGGCGTGAAAAAGGAGAGGCCTAAAGAAGACCCCTACCGCCCCGCCACATCCACCGGCAGAGTGATCATAAACCGCGTCCCATGCCCCGGCACGCTGGCCAGATCGATGGTGCCCTGCAATGGTCCCGTCACCAGATTATGCACGATATGCAGGCCCAGGCCGGTGCCGCCGCTGTCGCGCTTGGTGGTGAAGAACGGATCGAAAGCCTTGGCCTGCACGTCCGGTGGCATGCCATTGCCATTGTCGGTGATGGCGATGGCCACGCGGTCGTTGCCGGCACGGCCGATGGCGATCAGGATTTCCGGCTTCTCCACGCCGGCAAAGCCATGGACGATGGCGTTCTGCACCAGATTGGACACGACCTGCGCCAGCAGGCCCGGCAGGGTCGTGATGGCCAGACCCGGCGGGCCATCGATGCTGACGGCCACGCGTCGTTGCCGGATCATCGGGTCCAGGCTTTTCAGGACATCCCCGACATAGGCACCCAGATCGACGGTGCGCAGGGCCTCGCTGCTGCGATCGGCGGAAACCTGCTTGAAACTGCGGATCAGGTCGGCGGCGCGTTCCAGATTGCCGGTCAAGATGCGCAGGCCCTCATGCAGCTTGTCCAGAAACTGCTCCATGGCCAGCCGCTTCAACTGGTTGCTGTTGAAGGCCTGGGCGATCTCGTCCCGCTCCACCTGCAGATGCGTCGCCATGGTGAAGGCCACGCCCAGCGGCGTGTTGATCTCATGCGCCACGCCGGCCACCAATTGGCCCAACGAGGCATGCTTTTCCTGCTGTACCAGCCTGCCCTGGGTCGCGCGCAGTTCCGACAGGGTGCTGTCCACCTTGGCATAGGCGGCGGCATTGGACAGCGCGATGGCGCCATAGGCACACAGCGTGCGGAAGATCAGCTTCTCCCGCTCTCCATAGGCATTGTCCGCCGCCGCCTGCGCCGTCATCACGCCCCAAAGGCGCGTGCCCACGATCAGCGGGGCCAGCAGCAGGGTACGCATGAAGCGCGTGCCAGGAATGTGGGAGGGGGAGGATTGTTCATGCTGACCACGCAAGATCAGCATTTCCTGCCGTTCCCGCGCGCAGCGGGCCACCAGTGATACGGGATCGGACACACGCCGCCAGATGGTGGGCAGGGGCCGCCCGCCTTCCAGCCCGTAGCGCAGTTCCAACTGTTCCCCGCTTTCTTCCACGACATAAACGGAGAAGGCATCCAGTTCCATCATGGTGCCGACATGACGGTGCAGGGCGTGGAATATCGCCTCGGCATCCAAAGTCGCCGTGATCTGCTGCCCGATACGGCCCAGCATCTCCAAGGTCTGCGTCGCCTCATGCAAGGCGGCGGCACGCGAGGCCTCGGCGGCGGCCAATTGGCGGTGATACTCACCTTCCGCCTTCAACCGTTCGGTTTCAAACCCCGCCTGCATGGCCAGCAGCCGATCGCTGACCTCCCGGCTGTGGATGATGCCGCGCGCCTGTCCGGCCCGCCGTTCCCAGCGCAGGGCCGCCCCCATGTCGCCCGCCGCTTCATAGGCCGAGGCCAGGGCCGATAGCAGATCGGCGGACGCCGTATAGCCCTGGATCGATTCGGCCAGGTCCAGCGCGCGGCGCAGATAATGGATGGAAGCCGTGTCCCCCGGTTCCATGTCGGGTGGCGGCGGCAGGTCGGTGAAGCGCTGATGGATGGCCGCCTTGGCGCGCAGCACATCAATTTCCCGCCAGCGGTCGGACCGGGCACGCACAAGGTCCAGTGCTGCATCCGCCGCCGTTACGGCATCCGCGCAGCGGTCCAGTACCGTCAGGGCGCGGGCACGGCCACACTGCGCCTCCGCCTGCAGATCGCTCTGTTCCAGGTCGGTGCCGACATCCAGCAGATCATCGAACCAGCGCAGGGCCGCCGTCGCATCGCCAACATCCAGTTCCAGATCGCCCAGATACTGACACGCGATGGCGTGGTTGCGCGACCGACCGAACGGCGCCAGCCATTCCAGCGATTCCAGCAGCAGGTGCCGGGCACGACCGGTCTGCTGCAACCGGCGCAGGGTGTCGCCCATGCCGCGAAGGCACTGGCCCACCGCCGCCGGCCAGCCCGTGGCACGGGCCAGACCATGCGCCCGCTCCCGCCACAGAAACTCGCTGACATAATCATTCACGTTGGCATGCGCGGCACCGACATTGCCGGCCAGCAGGACGGCCAACCGCATCTGCCCCGCCAGCACCGCCTGATCACAGCCGCGCTGATAATGGCGGAGCGCCTTCATGAAATCGCCATGCGCAAAACAGACCCCGCCATGGAAATAGGCGGCGACCGCGTCCAGGCCGGGATGTTCCAGCAAGGGGCCTTCGGGCAGCACGCGCCCCCATTCCGCCTCTGCGGCGGCGGCATCCCCGAACAGGGCGTCGCGCGCCATCCAGGCCTGGGCGATCTGCTGTCGCATGGCGTCGCCCGCCCGCAGGTACAGGCTATGGGCGTTGCGGTGGACCTGGATGCGGCGGCGCGTCTGCCCCCGGTCGAGCGCCAGCAGCGCCTCCGTCATGGAGGTATCACCCTCGCCCAGCACATCGCCGATCTGCCGGAACGTGGCCCGCGCGCTCTCCAGCAACGCCTCGGCCTGATCCAGTTCGGCGAACAGGGCCTTGGCTTCCGCCTTGATCAGCAGCAGCCGGGCCGTCAGGCGGCGCAACTCCCGCTCATTGGCGCCAGTGGCATAGGGCAGGAGCCCCATGGCTTCGGTTACCATGTCGAGTGCCGCACGCGTGTCCCGCTGGCGGTTGTACCAAGCGAGTGTGGTCAGCAGCAGCAAACGCTGCACCGGGTCCTGGGCATTGGTCAGATGATGTTCAGCCGACAGCACCTGTTCGGCCAGACCATACAGGTCCAGCGGCCCGACCAGGGAGGAACCGGGAAGTGTGGGACAGTCGGGATGGATGGGGGTATCCGGCGGCGGGTCGAAATCCGTCAGGGCCGGCAATCCGCCGACCGCGACCAGATCATCACCCGTTTCCACCACACTATCCGCCATGGACCGCCCAAGTCCGACCGCCGGCCCACAGGCTTGCGGGCAGCATTTCAATCAAATGCTACGCAACTGCCGGGCGGGGGGCAATTACGTTCGGGGGCAGGTGCTGTGGATTCTGGGATTTTTCCTGCCACCTGTGGTCGAACCGCCATGTCGGCCGTGTCCACAGGGGCAGGCGGGAAACAGTTGAAACAGACCTTGGGTGCCGAAACACCCAAGGTGTCAGGATCAGGCAATCAGGCTATCCAGACCGCGCTTGAAATCGGCGATGATGTCGTCGGCGTCTTCCAGCCCCACCGACACGCGGATGGTGCCCGGTCCGATACCCAGGATCGCCTTCTCCTCCACCGACAGACGCTGATGCGTGGTGGTGGCGGGATGGGTCGCCAGCGTCTTCGAGTCGCCCAGATTGTTGGAGATCTTGGCGATGCGCAGATTGTTCAACACGGTGAAGGCCGCCTGCTTGGCATCGCCGTTCACGGGCTTGATATGCAGGCAGATCAGGTTGCTGCCAGCCTTCATCTGCCGCTTCAGCAGGGCATATTGCGGATGGCTTTCCAGCCCGGCATAGAGCACACGCTCCACCGCCGGATGGTTCTCCAGGAAGGTCGCGACCTTCAGCGCCGATGCCGATTGCGCCTTAACGCGCAGCTCCAGCGTCTCCAGACCCTTCAGCAAGGTCCAGGCATTGAACGGGCTCAGCGCCGGCCCGGTATGGCGCAGGAACGGGGCCAGCGTGGCCGCCACCTCGTCATCGCACAGGATGGCACCACCCAGGCAACGGCCCTGGCCATCGATATGCTTGGTCGCGGAATAGACGACGACATCGACGCCATACTGACGCGGCTTCTGTAGCACCGGCGTGGCAAAGACATTGTCCACCACCACCTTCGCCCCGGCCTTGTGGGCCAGCGGCACCACATGTTCCAGATCGACCACTTCCAGGCAGGGATTGCTGGGCGTTTCCAGGAAGACGAGATTGGTGGGCACCGACAGGGCCTTTTCCCATTCCTCATTCTTGGTACCGTCGATGATCACGCTTTCGATGCCGAAACGCTTGGCCAGATCGCTGACGATATAAAGGCAGGAGCCGAACAGAGCGCGGCTGGCCACCAGCCGGTCGCCGGCCTTCAGCAGGCCGAAGACGGCGGCATGAACCGCGGCCATGCCCGACGCCGTGGCAAAGCAGCGGGGGTACCCTTCGTACTGCGCCAGCCGATCCTCGAACATGGCGACGGTCGGGTTGCGGAACCGGGAATAGACAAAGCGCGAGCCGTCATTGACGAAGGCGGCCTCCGCCGCTTCCGCACTCCCATAAACGAAACCGGAGGTTAGGTAGATCGCCTCGCTCGTCTCTTCGAACTGGGAACGGCGGGTCCCACCATGCACCAGTAGGGTGGCGGGGTTCAGATCATCGGGCAGGTCGCTCATCGCCATGGTCCTTAACAAGCCTCGACCGTTCGATCGAGGCCCGGTTCAGCGCCCTTATGCGGCGTCCGATCCATGGCTTCGACCTTTTAGCAGCTTCATTAAAACGTGGCCTGCAATCCGGTCACCAAATCACCACGTGAGGATTGTTAAATCCCGCCGCCGCCAGCTTGTCAAGACACGGGCTGTGCATGGCGGCACAGGCCCGGTTGCCGACAGGTGGCGTTCCGTGCTAGGTCCCGCCCAAACCTTTCACACCTTTTTAAACCGGAGTATCCGATGTCCGACGAGACGATCAACCAGGCCGAAGATGCCGCCGAGGAAGCCCAGTCCGCACGGCCGGTGCCGCCGCTCGTCGTCAATATGCAGTATGTGAAGGACCTGTCCTTCGAGAATCCCAACGCGCCGCGCATCCTGGCCAGCGCGTCCGAACAGCCGAAGATCGACCTGCAGGTCGACCTGCAGGCGCAGGGCCTGGCCGATAATGTCGCCGAAGTGCAGATCCGCCTGCGCGCCGAAGCCACGGTGGGTGACGCGACGGCCTTCATCGCCGAACTGGTTTATGCCGGTGTCTTCACCCTGCCGCCGATGCCGGCAGAGACGCAGCGCGCCGTGCTGCTGATCGAGGGGCCGCGCCTGCTGTTCCCGTTCGCCCGCCAGATCATCGCCGACGTCACGGCCCAGGGCGGCTTCCCGCCGTTGCTGCTGCAGCCGCTGGACTTCGTCGATCTCTATCGCCGTCAGGTTCTGTCCCAGCAGGCCGAAATGGGCGACGCGCAGGGCACCGCCTGATCATCTCATCTAGGGGCGGGCAAGAGCAAATCAGCCTTTGCCCGTCAGCCCCTGGTAAAGCCCCTGGGGCGTGTCGGTGAAGACCCCCGCCACGCCCCACTGGAACAGGCGGCGCGCCTGTTCGGGGTCATTGACGGTCCAGGCCAGCACAGGCCGACCAGAAGCGCGGAAGGCGGCGACGCTTTCTGCGCTTTGTTTTTTGGCATCCACATTGATGGTGGCGGCCCCCAGCCGGTCGGCGATGGCTTCCCAATCTGCCGGTTCCTCATCCATCAGATATCCGCGCGGCCAGTGCGGGGCCACCACCTTGGCCATGGCCAGAGACTCGATGGAGAAGCTGGAGATCAGGGGCGGTGGCCGGTTCGCGGGCCACAGGTTCAGCGCCATGGACAGCGCGATGCCCGCCGTCTGCTCATCCCGGCCCGGACAGGGCTTGATCTCCAGATTGAGGTTGATGTCCAGCAGGGTGGCCGCCTGGATCGCCTCCGCCAGGGTGGGCACCGGCTCCCCCTTGAAGTCCGGCCCGAACCAGGAGCCGGCATCCAGGCGGCGGATATCAGCGAAATCCATATCAGCGACCAGCCCATGGCCGTCGCTGGTCCGGTCGACATCATCATCATGCATCAGGATCGGCACGCCATCGCGTGTGATCTTCACATCCACCTCCACCCACAGCGCACCCTGCAAGGCACCGGTCCGCATGCCGGACAGCGTATTCTCCGGCGCGTGGCGGGCAGCACCGCGATGGCCGATCAGGCGGGGGATGGACAGCGTCATGATGCAGGATTCCAGTCGGGTAGAGCAGGAACTGATGATAGCCGATCTGCAGGGGATTAACAGATATTGACGCTGGGTAAGTAAAAACTTACCGTAAGCCATGACTGACATAGCAAGCATTCTTGCGGCCCTTTCCGACCCCACCCGCCGAATGATCTTTGAACGGATCGCGGAAGGTCCCCTGTCGGTGGGCACCGTTGCCGCCGGTCTGCCCATCAGCCGGCCCGCCGTGTCACAGCATCTGAAGGTCTTGAAGGGGGCGGGGCTGGTCCGCGATCAGAGCGCGGGCACACGCCGCCTCTACCATATCGATCAGGCGGGCCTGGGCACGGTGCGCCTGTGGTTGAACCGGTTCCATATTGAGGCACCGGCCAAACCCGCGCTGGATGTGCCGTGGGACAGCGCGCAATGGAAAGAGACGACATGAGCCGGGCGGCAGGACCCTAAAGCCCCCGATCCCAGGGTGGGGTGCCCTGGAACGCCTCTGCCAGGAAATCAACCATCACCCGCACCTTGGCCGACAGGTGCCGGCGGGAGGGGTAGAGCGCCAGAATGTCGATATCGGGTGACCGGTAGCCCGGTAGCAGCGGGACCAGCCGTCCCGCCCTCAGATCATCGCCCACCAGAAAGGTCGGCTGCCGGATGATGCCGATCCCGTCCAGCGCCGCCATGCGGGCCGTATCACCATTATTGCTGGACATCACCTCCTGCACCCGCACCAGCTGTTCCCGCCCCGCTTCATCGGTCAATGACCATTCGTCAGGCGCGACGGCGTGGGAATACAGGATGCAGCGATGGTTGGCGGCCAGATCCTCTGGGCTTTCCGGCTGACCATATCGGGCGATATAGGAAGGCGACGCGCAGACCAGATTGCGCGAAACGGCCAACCGCCGCGCCACATGGCTTTGCGACCCGGCGCGGGAGATGCGGATGGCCATGTCATAGCCTTCTTCCACAATATCCACGACCCGGTCGATCAGCGCGATATCCAGCCACACGTCTGGATGCAACGCCATGAAACGCGGCCAAAGCGGGGCCATGTGGCGGATGCCGAAGCTGACAGGCGCATTGATGCGCAGCCGTCCGCGTGGCTTTACCGCAGCGGCACCGGCCAGCGCCTCCAGTTCCGCCACCTCATCCAGGATCAGGCGACCCCGGTCGAACAAGGTCTGGCCCGCCTCTGTCAGTGACAGGCGGCGCGACGTGCGGTTCAGCAGCCGCGTGCCCAGATGCGCCTCCAGTTCCGCGACATAGCGGGTGACATTGGCCGGCGAGGTGTTCAGCGCATCCGCCGCCTTCGCAAACCCGCCCTTGCCCACCACCGCCACAAAAACCTCAAAGGCGCGCAGCCGGTCCATGGCGACCCTCGATCATTCATTAAAACTAAATGATCTAACCATTTTCATCCCATCGATGAAAGTAATCATGAGGCGTAGGGTCCAATCATCAACGGCGCCGCTGACGGCGCCTACCCAAACCGAAAGGACCCTGATCATGAACCGCTTGCAGAACAAGGTCGCCATCATCACCGGTGCCAGCGCCGGTATCGGCCGCGCCACCGCCCGCCTGTTCGCTGCCGAAGGCGCCAAACTGGTTGTCGCCGCCCGCCGTCAGGCCGAACTGGACAGCTTGGTCGCCGAAATCGAAGCCGCCGGTGGGCAGGCCGTGGCGCTGGCCGGCGATGTACAGTCGGAGAGCTTTGCCAAGGCTCTGGTCGATCTGGCCATCAGCCGCTTTGGCAAGCTGGATATCGCCTTCAACAATGCCGGCACGCTGGGCGCCATGGGCCCGACCGACAGCATTGATGCCGATGGCTGGAACCAGACGCTGGCCATTAACCTGACCAGCGCCTTCCTCGGCGCCAAATACCAGATCCCGGCCATGGGTAATGGCGGCTCGGTGATCTTCACCTCCACCTTTGTTGGCTATACTGGTGCCTTCCCCGGCATGGCCGCCTATGCCGCCAGCAAGGCCGGCCTGATCGGCCTGACCCAGGCGCTGGCTACCGAATATGGACCGAAGGGTGTACGGGTGAACGCCGTCCTGCCGGGTGCCGTAGAGACGGAAATGTATCGCGCCGCCAACGACACCACCGACAAGCAGGCCTTCATTAATAATCTTCACGCATTGAAGCGCGCAGGGCAGCCGGATGAACTGGCCAAGGCGGTGCTGTTCCTGGCGTCCGACGACAGCAGCTTTGTCACCGGTACGGCCAGTCTTGTCGATGGCGGCCTGTCGGCAGCCCGCGCCTGAAACCCGGCCTTCGCGATGGGGACCCGGCCGTGCTATCACGGCCGGGTCCTTTTCGTGTGATCAGAGTCCCCACCCATGCCCGAATTGCCCGAGGTTGAAACCGTCCGACGCGGTCTGGCCCTGAAGCTGGAGGGACGGCGGCTGATAAGGGTGGATCAGCACCGGCCCGACCTGCGTTTCCCCCTGCCCGTCGATTTCGCCAAACGCCTGACAGGGCGGCAGGTCCTGTCACTGGACCGGCGGGCCAAATATATCCTGATCCGGGTTGAAGGCGGGCTGGTCTGGATGATCCATCTGGGCATGTCGGGCAGCATGGTGGTGAAACCCGGCCCGGCCCCCGCCCCCACCACCCATGACCATCTGGTCTTCCATACCGATGATGGTTGGGTCGTCACCTATAATGACGTCCGCCGCTTCGGCTTCATGGACCTGTTCGAAGAGGCCGGGATAGAGGCCCATCCCATGCTGGCGGCGCTCGGCCCCGAACCGTTGGGCAATGGCTTCCATGCGCAGGGGCTGTCGGCCAAGCTGCGCGGGCGGGCTGCCCCCATCAAATCCATGCTGCTGGACCAGAAGGTCGTGTCAGGCCTGGGCAATATCTATGTCTGCGAGGCCTTGTTCCGGGCCGGCATCGACCCGACACGCAGCGGCGACAGCGTGGCCGGGGCCGATGCCGAACGGCTTGTCCCCATCATCCGCGACGTTCTGAGTGAGGCGATTGCCGCCGGCGGCTCCACCCTACGCGACTTCGTGCAGTCCGACGGGGAACTGGGCTATTTCCAGCATAGCTTCAAGGTCTATGGCCGAGAGGGCGACGCCTGCGGACACTGTGACTGCGACATTGCAAAGACTGGCGGGGTGGCGCGCATCACCCAGGCCGGCCGCTCCACTTTCTTCTGTGCGCGCCATCAGCGTTGAGGTATCGAGGATAGATCATGCCGCACCTGATCCGGGGCCTTCGCGCCCGTGCCGCCGCCGCGCTGATCCTGCTCACCACGGTACTTCTGCCGGGGGCCGGACTGGCCGCTTTTGTGCCGGGAACGGAAGATGTGCCCCTGGCGCCGGGTCTAACGGCCAGTGCCGATGACGCCCTGGTCTTCGACAATCCCACCGGCCGCATCATTCAGGCAACCGCGACCGGCGTCAGCGATGCCGACGCCATCACTCGCTTCTATGCCGAAACCCTGCCGCAACTGGGCTGGAGCCGGGGCAAGGATGGGCGCTGGGCACGCGGGGACGAGGTGCTGGATATCGCCATCGCCATGGACGCGGCCAGCCGCCGCCTGACGGTGCGGTTTCAGCTGTCGCCCGCGGGGCATTGACGGAACAGGCGTGATGTTCTCGGCGCGCAAACCTGCCTGAACAACCTATGGGGTGTTCAAGTGAAGCCGCTCCCTATATACATCGCATTACTGCTGACTGTCTTGTGACGGGCGTGTCTCGACTCGAGGCTCGACTCTGGCGCAGCCCAAAAGGCGACTGTCAGACCAGCAAGTTTCGTATGGGGACCCTGCCCGCACCCGCTTGACGGGGCGCCGGACCCCTTGTATAAGCGCCGCTTCCTACGGCACATCCATGTCCCGCGTAAAGGTTTCCTATGGCCAATCATAAGTCCGCTGAGAAGCGCATCCGTCAGACCGCCACCCGGACTGAGGTCAACCGCGCCCGCGTCAGCCGCATCCGCACCTTCCTGAAGAAGGTCGAGACCGCTATCTCCTCCGGTAACAAGGCCGCCGCTGGCGAGGCTTTTAAGGAAGCCCAGCCCGAGCTGATGCGCGGCGTGAGCAAGGGCGTCCTGCACGCCAACACCGTCTCGCGCAAGCTGTCGCGGCTGTCCAGCCGTATCAAGGCTCTGGCCTGATCCTTCGCTAGCCGTAGAGGAACCCGCGCGGTGCCTATCGCCCGCGCGGTTTTCTTATGGCGTCACGAAACCGGGTTCACGTCCCACCCCACATCCTTTTCAAAGGTTTGCGGCCTGGGCTTATTGAATCCGTGGCGAACGATTTTTGCTTTTTTCGGCGTTCCCTTTTCGGTCCCGTTGCGACTCTTCCGCCACCCCTCTAGCATCCCTCGACTGCTGTTCGGCAGTGCAATGGAAGCGATGCAGACGGGTGCATGACGTCTTTGGATTGTAATCCAAAGTGGCGTGCGGATAATGGATGTGTATCACATCCCAAGTCCAGACCCCCGGCGATCGCCTGCCATTTCTTGAAAAACAAGACCTGTACGAAGGGGGTATTCCGCAAGGGAACGTCCGTTGTTACGGTTTTGTGTTTCCGCCACCATCTTCATTACCCACAATAAGGGTGAACCGAAGAAGGATGGGGCGGGGCGGGTACCGGGTGGGGCGGTGCCAATGGCGACATTGGCTCCGAAGACAAGGGTGTGGCTGATCATGACGCCGGGGCGTTGATGATTGGCCGGGTGATCGCGGGACATGGTGCCTGCACAGGGGTGGCTTTTGCTGCCCTGGATATTTCAATCCTGGTTGCGGATGACGCGCGCTGCGATGGCGGGCGCGCTGCGGTGAAGTTGAGCCTTGGGGCGGGGAGCAACGGTCGAATGTCAGTGCAGGGTTCGCTGGACCAACAGTGGGCGCGGGTACGGGGCCGCTTGAAGGACGAGGTGGGCGAAACCGCCTATCGGTCCTGGCTGAAGCCGCTGACCGTCGGTTCGCTGGATGGCGGGCAACTGCGCATCCTGGTGCCGACCCGCTTCATGCGCGACTGGATTCGCACCCATTACGCCGACCGTATCCGCGCCCTGTTCTCGGGCGAGAATCCGGGCGTGCAGTCGGTGGAGATCGTGGTGGCCAGTGCGGCCAAGCCCGATCTAACCGTCACCCCCGCCAATGACGCGCCCGCCGCACCGCCCGCCGCCAAGCCAGAACCCGTTACCGAATTGGTGATCGAACCCAGCCCAGCGCTGGTGGTGGTTGAAGACCGCACCGACGAAATGTCGGCCCCGCTGGACCCGCGCTTCACGTTTGAGAATTTTGTGGTGGGCAAGCCGAACGAGCTGGCTTTCGCCGCCGCACGCCGCGTGGCCGATGCGCAGGCCGTGCCCTTCAACCCGCTGTTCCTCTATGGCGGCGTGGGTCTGGGTAAGACGCACCTGATGCACGCCATCGCCTGGGCCATCCGCAAAAAGGACCCGTCGCGCCGCGTCATCTATCTGTCGGCCGAAAAATTCATGTACCAGTTCATCCGGGCGCTGCGCTTCAAGGACACGATGGCCTTCAAGGAGCAGTTCCGGTCGGTTGACGTGCTGATGATCGACGATGTGCAGTTCATCAGCGGCAAGGACAGCACCCAGGAAGAATTCTTCCATACTTTCAATGCCCTGGTGGATCAGAACCGCCAGGTCATCATCAGTGCCGACAAAAGCCCGTCGGACCTGGAAGGCATGGAGGAGCGGCTGCGCTCGCGTTTGGGCTGGGGCCTCGTGGCCGATATCCACCCGACCACTTACGAACTGCGCCTGGGCATCCTGGGCCAGAAGGCCGACCGCATCGGCGCCAAGGTGCCGCCCAAGGTCCTGGAATTCCTGGCCCACAAGATCACCAGCAATGTGCGTGAGCTGGAAGGGGCGCTGAACCGCATCGTCGCTCATGCTGAACTGGTGGGCCGCGCCATCACGCTCGAATCGGCGCAGGATGTGCTGCACGACCTACTGCGCGCCAGCAACCGCCGCGTGACCATCGAAGAGATCCAGAAGAAGGTCGCGGAGCATTTCAACATCCGCTTGGCCGACATGAGCAGCGCGCGCCGCGCCCGCGCTGTGGCCCGCCCACGTCAGGTGGCCATGTATCTGGCCAAGCAACTGACCCAGCGGTCCCTGCCGGAAATCGGTCGCAAATTCGGCGACCGCGACCACACCACCGTCATGCATGCCGTCCGCAAAGTGGACGAACTCTGCGGCACCGACCCGGCCTTCGCCGAAGATGTCGAACTGCTGCGCCGCATGCTGGAGGGGTGAGAAGAGTCAGCCCACCTCTGTGTCCCCTTGCCTTCCCCCGCCCCCGGATGTTTCCCTGAAGGAATCGCGACGGGGCGGATGCCGGGAGAGCGCATGATGCGGGGACGCAGGGGCCGTTGGGTGGCATTGCTGCTGGCGGTCTTATTCATGGCCGTCCCCTCTCTCTGCGCCGAAACCACCGAACTCACCATCGTCCGCGTCTCCGACTGGCAGTCGCAGGGCGAGGAGACGCGGGTTGATTATTTCCATGACCTGTTCCGCCGCCTGATCGACGAGACGACGCCGCGATATGGCCCCGTCCGCATCGAACGCGTGCGAGAGAAATTCAGCCAGGGTCGCCTGCTGGCCGAGCTGAAGGCCGGGCGCATCGATGTCACCTGGACCGGCACCAATATCGAGCGGGAAAAGCAGGGCAACCCCATCCGCATCCCCATCGATATGGGGCTTATCGGGCAGCGCGTACCCATCATCCGGGCGCGTGATGCCGCCGCCTTTGCTGCCGTGCGCGGGGTGGAAGACCTGAAGCGCTTCACGGCCTGTCAGGGCGCGCAATGGCCGGATTTCGACGTGCTGGCCGCCAGTGGCTTGCCCCAGGTGACCAATGTGCATTTCGACCAGCTTTATTCCATGCTGCGGGCCGGTCGCTGTGACTATTTCGCACGCGGCCTGGCCGAGGTGGCGGAGGAGTATGAGACCTATGGCGGGTCGGACCTGATGGTCTTCGACAGGCTGATCATCGCCTATCCCATGCCGGTCTATTTCTATGTGGCGCCGGGCATGGACAATCTGGCCCGCCGGCTGGAGGAAGGGTTGCGCACCCTGCTGGCCAATGGTGAGTTGAAGCGCATGCTGTCCACCCATCCGTCCACGCGCGGCGCTTTCCCGCTGGAACGGTTCAATGAGGCAACCATCATCCATCTGCCCAATCCCAACCTACCGCCAGCCACACCGCTGTCGGACCCGACCCTGTGGCTGAATGTGGGCAGGCCTGGCAACGGGCCGTCCTGACGGGATCGCGCTTGCGTCCGTCCGGACCCTGAACGATCATGGAACATCTGGAACCTGAACCGTCCCCAACGCCCCCTTGTCCCGCCGCCCGACCCCGCCCGCCGCGATGAAGCCGGCCCCCACCGACGCCCCCGAACCGGGGGCGTTGCTGTTGGCTGCCGTCGCGTCGCTGTCGGCGCAGCAGCGCCGCCAGGAGGCGGCCCTGGTGCAGCTGGTGGTGCGCGGCTGGTGGCAGGCGCTGGAGACGGGCTTGGACCTTTCCCCGCCCCCCGTCACCAAGACCCCGCCCAGCCTGGGGGCGGACGTTGCTGCCGCCGCCCGGGCCTATGGCGAAAGCCTGGCACCGCTACCCGTGGCGGATGTCGCGGACCGGATCGGTGCTTTACATGCCGGCCTGATGCCGTCCGACGAACGGGCACGCCACGGTGTTTATTACACGCCGCCTGCCCTGGCCGCCCGTCTTGTCGATCTGGCCGATGGCGGTAGGGTCAATTGGGCCGACGCCCGCGTGCTGGACCCTGCCGCTGGCTGCGGTGCCTTCCTGGTACCTATTGCTCTGCGCATGGCCAAGGCCCTGAAGGGCGTGGAGCCGGCGCTGGCCCTGCGTTCCATCGCTAACCGCCTGCGTGGGCTGGAACTGGACCCTGTCGCCGCCTGGATATCCTGTGTGATGGTGGAGGCGGCCCTGGCCCCCCTGATCCGGGCGGGGGGCAAGCGTCTGTCGCCCTGTCGGCATGCCGATGCGCTGTCGGTGTCAGCGGCGGCAGAGTTTGATCTGGTAATCGGCAACCCGCCCTATGGTCGCCTGACCCTGGCCCCGGATTTGCGCGCGCGGTTCGCGCGCAGCCTGTATGGCCATGCCAATCTCTATGCCCTGTTCATGGATCAGGCTGTGCGCTGGACCGTGCCGGGCGGGCTGATCGCCTTCCTGACCCCCTCCTCCTTCCTGGCCGGGGATTATTTCAAGCATCTGCGCCGCACCCTGTCCGATCTGGCCCCGCCCCTGTCGCTGGACTTCGTCGATGAACGCAAGGGCGTGTTCGACAATGTCCTGCAAGAGACGGTGCTGGCGACATACCGCCGGATGGGGCCGAAGAAGAAGCGGCCCGACCGCGCCTTGGTCAACATGATCCGGGCCGGCAGTGGCGGCGATGGCCTGACCATCCTGCCGTCAGGTTCCTTCACCCTGCCCGATGAACCGACCGCCCCCTGGATCCTGCCGCGTCATGCCAGTGAGACGGGGTTGGCGACCCGGTTGCGCAGCCTGGATAGCCGGCTGCGCGACTGGGGTTACCGTGTCGCCACCGGCCCCCTGGTCTGGAACCGGTACAAGCCTCAGATCGCCGACAAGCCGGGCAAGGGTGCCGTGCCCCTGGTCTGGGCCGAATCCGTCACGCCCGATGGCCGCTTCACCTATCGCTGTGAGAAGTCCAATCATAAACCCTGGTTCCATCCGGCGGTAAAGGGCGATGACTGGCTGCTGACCCGCCGGCCCTGCGTGCTGTTACAGCGGACGACGGCCAAGGAACAGGCACGCCGCCTGATCGCCGCCGAAATGCCCCTCTCCTTCCTGGCCAAACATCCGCGTGGCGTGACGGTGGAAAACCACCTGAACATGCTGCTGCCGCTGGATGACACCCCGCCCATCGTGCCGCCCGCCGTTCTGGCCGCCTTCCTGAACAGCCGTGCCGCCGACCGGGCCTTCCGCTGCATCTCCGGCTCTGTCGCCGTATCGGCCTATGAGTTGGAGGCCATGCCCCTGCCGCACCCGGCGGCATTGAAGGAACTGACAGCACTGGTGGCGGCGGGTGCTACGCGTGAGCGGCTGGATCAGGCCGCTGATCGCCTGTACGGGATTTCCTGATGCATCCCTTGCCGCCGTTGCTGGAGAGGGCGGAGGTGGCCCGCCGCCTGCGCCTGATTTTCCCGGAAGGCACGCCGGAGCGGGATAAATGCGTGCGCGACGCGGCAGCCGCCACTGTCGCGGCCTTTCTCTATATCGGCGCGGTGGAGGGGGCGGATATCTGGCTGAACCCGGTGCATGTGGTGCGGCTGGGCGATACGCGCATGCTGTTCAACGCCGACCCCACATCCCGCGCCGATTATGCCAAGGCCCCGCGCGCGACCGGTGAGCGCTGGTATCAGGATAACAGCCGCGAACAGGTGCGGGACGAGGTTATACGCCAGGGACTGATCCCCAATGGTGCCGTCATCGAACGGGCGGGTGTGCCCACGACATCGTCCAAGCCGCGCTATGCCCTGGCCGCCCCCTTCGCCGCCCTGTTCGATCCCGGTTTGCAGGGTGAGGCGCTGGTGAGAGCGGCCAAGGGGTGGGCCGATGCGACCTTGAACCCCATGGCGCTGGCCCGCATCGTGTCCTTGCGCGGCTCCACCGACCGGGACGGGGGCGATATCCTAGTGCGCTTTCCCAATGGGGAGACGCGGTTGCTGGCGCCGGGTCCCAGCAGCCGTATCGCGCAGTCCGTGGTAGAACAGTTCGCGCCCCGGTTCCTGACCGATCCCGTGGTGCTGTGGCTGTCGGAAAGTGCGGCCAAGGTGGCGGCGCGCGATGAGGGCTGGATCAAGCGGCTGCGCCTGCGCATCACGCCCGACCGCACCCTGCCCGACATTATCCTGCTGGACCGGGGGCACAGCGCCGCCGACCTGAAGCTGGTCTTCGTGGAGGTGGTGGCAACCGACGGGCCCGTCACCGAACAGCGGGCGCAAGCCTTCCTGGGTATAGCCGCCGAGGGTGGCTTTGACCCGTCGCGCGTGGCCTGCGTCACCGCCTTCCTGGACCGCGACCGGGCAGAGGTGAAGAAGGCCCTGCCCTCCCTGGCCTGGGGCAGCCATGTCTGGTTCGCGTCCGAACCCGAACGCCTTGTCCGCCTGCTGGCCGAGCCGGGGCCGTTGCAGGGGATGGGTTGATCAGGCCCTTGCCACCAGTTCCATGCCCAGCGACCGTAGCGCATCCCAATAGCCGGGATAGGTCTTGGCGACACAGCCGGGGTCCAGGATGGTGATACCATGGATCTTCAGCCCGGCCAGCGCAAAGGACATGGCGATGCGGTGGTCGGCATAGGTGTGGATATCGGTGGCCAGGGTCTGGCCGGCCAGGGCCGGATCGGCAGCCACGATCAGATCATCGCCTTCCTCCCAGGCAAGACCCGGGCGGATCTTGGCCAGTTCGGTGGAGAGTGCGCGGGTGCGGTCACATTCCTTGACGCGTAGATTGGCGATGCCGACAAAGCGTACCGGATGATTGTTGAACGCAGCCAATACCGCCAGGGTCGGCACGGCATCCTGCATCTGTGACCCGTCAATGACCGCCGGCATATTGGGGAACTGCGCGATCACGGCTTGGGCACAGGCGTCGGGCTGCGTGAAGGCATCCGACGGCACACCCAGGTCGATACGCCCCCCCGTCAACACCTCTGCCGCCCAAAGGTAAGTCGCCGCTGACGCATCGGGTTCGATGACGTAATCGGCGGCCTTGTACCCGGTGGGCAGCACGCGCCAAGTGGCGGCATCCTGCTGTTCCACTACGGCGCCAAAGGCGCGCATGGCCGCCAAAGTCAGGTCGATATAGCCGCGCGCGCCGATGTCACTGCCCGTCAGGGCGATGTCGATGGGGCCACTGGAACAGGCCGCCGCCATCAGGATGGCGCTGACATATTGGCTGGACAGGCCGGCATCGATCTCGACCCGCCCCGGCGCCAGCGCGCCCTTGCCGCGCACGGTAACGGGGGGGCAGCCAGTTGGCGCCTCCAGATCGACGCCCAGCGCCGTCAGCGCCTTGACCAGCGGGGCGATGGGCCGCTTGCGCATATGCTCATCCCCGTCCACCACCACGGTGCCATCGACCGTGGCGACAGCGGCGGTCAGGAAACGGGTGGCCGTGCCGGCATTGCCCAGGAACAACGGCCCAGCGGGGGCCGCCAGCCGCCCGCTGCTGGTCACGATGAAGGTCGTGGCGTCGGGTTCATCGACGGTGACACCCATATGCCGCAGGGCATTGGCCATGTGCCGGGTGTCATCGCTTTTCAGCGCGCCGGTCAGGCGGCTGGTACCCTTTGCGAGGGCCGCCAGCAGCAGGGCGCGGTTGGTGATGGATTTCGATCCCGGCGGCACCACGCGGCCTGTCAGGGGATGGGTCGGCGGAATGACCGTTACTGCCGCCACGCCCGTCGCCGTCACCATCGCATCCCCCTTGCCAGACCGCACAGAACAGGCGGCGACCCTACCAAGCAGGCGGGTAGACAGAAAACCTCTTTGCCACCGGGGGCGATGTGCGTGGGGCGCAGGGCGGGAGCGTTGATCAGCTACTCCCGCTCTTCGTCGTCATCCCGGCGAAAGCCGGGACCCAAGGGCCAAGCGCCCGACGGCTGTGCCGCGGCACGCGGAGCAGGAGGACAGGGTTGAGCTTGAGGCCCCTGGGTCCCGGCTTTCGCCGGGATGACGATAGGGGATGCAAACTGCAAACTTCCCCCCAATGCGAAAATGGCGGGCCGTCCCAACCAGGAGACGGTCCGCCATTTCTCGATAGCCTCTCGGCTTCAGCCGGATGGGCACAAGCCACATAAAACCGCACAAGGGCGGGGGCTTCGCCGCGATAAATCCGGCCGATTTTCCGGCCGCCCGTCGCCCGGGTCGGTCGGTTTTGGCGGGGATTGGTCCTTAATGCCCCCGTCATGAAAAGAATGGTGCGCCCGTCGGACGAGGGTGACAACGCCCAATGGGGCATGGTGCGGGGCGGTAAAATCCCGCTCACCGCATGGCTATCTTAACGGATGCATGCCACCCGTGCCGAGGGGTGGGGGCGGAATGCTTGACACCCGACCCCGACCGGCTCACTTAATCGGTACTAAATTGGTCCTGTATTGAGAAAGGTTCGCAACGCCCATGCTGCGGCTCAGCAAGATGACGGATTACGCCGTGGTGGTCCTGACCACCCTGGCGCATGCCGACAGCGCGCTGCACACGGCCAATTCCCTGGCCGACCGCACGGGCCTGCCCATGCCGACGGTGCAGAAGCTGTTGAAGCTGCTGGCGCGGGGTGACCTTCTGCAATCGCACCGAGGGGCGGCGGGCGGCTACAGCCTGTCGCGCATGCCGGACCGGATCAATGTGGTGCATATCATCGAAGCGATCGAGGGGCCGATTGCGCTCACCGACTGTGTCGATGGTGGTTCCGGCGGTTGCGGGGTGCAGAGCCTGTGCTCCCGCAAGAACCATTGGGAAAAGGTGAACAGCGCCGTGCGCCGCGCGCTGGAGGATGTGACGTTGGCCGACATGGCCACCCCCGCTTTGTTCGATTTCGAGCGTGAGCCGGCGCCCCGCGCTGTGCTGGCCGGTTGAACGGGCTGGGGTTGAGGGGTTTGAAGGGGAGCGACGGATATGGCCGCCACTGAACAGACGATCGAACAGGTCAAAAACCTGGCGGAGGGGAAGTACAAATACGGCTTCTTCACCGATATCGAGTCGGAAACCGCGCCCAAGGGCCTGTCCGAAGACATCGTCCGTTTCATCTCCGCTAAGAAAGGGGAGCCGGAATGGCTTCTGGAATGGCGCCTCAAGGCCTATCGCCACTGGCTGACCATGGAAGAGCCGGACTGGGCTAAGCTGCACTACCCGCCCATCGATTATCAGGACAGCTATTACTACTCAGCGCCCAAGACGACGGCAGGGCCGAAGTCGCTGGACGAGGTCGATCCCGAGCTGCTGAAGACCTATGAGAAGCTGGGCATTCCGCTGAAGGAACAGGCTATCCTGGCGGGCGTTGAAGGCGCGGGCGACAGCCCGTCCATCGCGGTCGATGCCGTGTTCGATTCGGTCTCCGTGGCCACCACCTTCAAGAAAAAGCTGGAGGAAAAGGGCATCGTCTTCTGTTCCATCTCGGAGGCGGTGAAGACCCATCCCGATCTGGTGCGCCAGTATCTGGGTACCGTGGTCCCCTATTCCGACAATTACTTCGCGACCCTGAACTGCGCCGTCTTCACCGATGGCAGCTTCGTCTATATCCCCAAGGGCGTTCGCTGCCCCATGGAACTGTCCACCTATTTCCGCATCAACGCGAAGAATACAGGACAGTTCGAGCGCACGCTGATCATCGCCGACGAAGGCAGCTACGTTTCTTACCTTGAGGGCTGCACAGCCCCGCAGCGGGACGAGAACCAGTTGCATGCCGCCGTGGTGGAGCTGGTGGCCCTGGATGACGCGACCATCAAGTACAGCACCGTCCAGAACTGGTATCCGGGCGATGAGAATGGCAAGGGCGGTATCTATAATTTCGTGACCAAACGCGCCGCCTGCCGCGGTCGTAATTCCAAGGTAAGCTGGACTCAAGTTGAGACCGGTTCGGCCATCACCTGGAAATACCCGAGCTGCATCCTGCAGGGTGACAATTCGGTGGGCGAGTTCTATTCCGTCGCCATCACCAACAATATGCAGCAGGCTGATACCGGCACTAAGATGATCCATATCGGGAAGAACACCCGGTCAACCATCATCTCCAAAGGTATCTCCGCCGGCCGCGCCCAAAACACCTATCGCGGCCTGGTCCGCATCCTGCCCAAGGCCCAGAACGCCCGTAACTTCACCCAGTGCGACAGCCTGCTGATCGGCGACAAGTGCGGGGCGCATACCGTGCCTTATATCGAAAGCCGCAATCGCACCGCGCGGGTGGAGCATGAGGCGACGACGGCCAAGATCTCCGAAGACCAGCTGTTCTACTGCCAACAGCGCGGCCTGAAAGAAGAAGACGCGGTCGGCCTGATCGTGAACGGCTTCTGTAAGGAAGTGCTGAAGGAACTGCCCATGGAATTCGCCGTGGAAGCCCAGAAGCTGGTGGCGATCAGCCTTGAGGGCTCGGTGGGCTAAGCCCCGGATGAAGAGATGACGCGGGAAGGCCCAGCCCTTCCGCGATGAGATTTGAGTTGGAGCAGCAAATGTCCCTGATCGAAATCAAGAACCTGCACGCCACTGTGGATGGCAAGGCGATCCTGAAGGGGATCGATCTGACCATCAATGCCGGTGAGGTGCATGCCATCATGGGCCCCAATGGCGCGGGCAAGAGCACGCTGTCCTATGTGCTGGCGGGCCGTGAAGGCTATGAGATCACCGAGGGGTCCGTCACCTTCAACGGCCAGGACCTGCTGTCCATGGAGATTGAGGAGCGGGCCGCAGCCGGCCTGTTCCTAGCCTTCCAATACCCGGTCGAAATTCCCGGCGTGTCCAACACCACCTTCCTGAAGGAAGCGTTGAATGCCATCCGCAAGACGCGCGGGGAGACGCCGCTGGACGCCATGCAGTTCCTGAAGCTGATCCGGGCCAAGGCCAAGGATCTGTCGATGAACGACGACATGATCAAGCGCGCCGTCAATGTCGGCTTCTCCGGGGGCGAGAAGAAGCGCAACGAAGCGCTGCAAATGGCCGTGCTTCAGCCGAAGCTGGCCATCCTGGACGAGACCGACAGCGGTCTGGATATCGATGCGCTGAAGATCGTGGCCGAAGGCGTGAACCGTCTGCGCGGGCCTGAACGCGGCATGCTGGTCATCACCCACTATCAGCGTCTGCTGGACTACATCGTACCCGACGTGGTGCATGTGCTGGCCAATGGCCGCATCGTGAAGTCGGGGGGCAAGGATCTGGCGCTAGAGCTGGAAGCCAAGGGCTATGCCGAGTTTGGCGTAACCGAGGCAGCCTGATCCATGACCGCCCCCGCTGTGCGCATCAGCATCGAATATGACGTGCCGGTCACGGGACCGGACGCGGATATCGTGCTGGGCGGGCTGATGGCCTACAACGCCGCGACCCTGCCGCCGGCCCAGGGCCGGTTCGTCACGGTGGCGGGCGATGGAGAGACGGGGGCGCCGCAGGCGGGCCTGTCGCTGACCCAATGGGGACGCGACGCCTATTGCTTCTGGGGTGTCTGGACCGTTCCCGGCATCGATCCCGGCCCGGCCATCGCCGCCGTGCTGGCGCGGACAGAGGCTGAACTGGCCCGCCGGGATGTCGACCGTTTCATCATGATCGTGCGCGCGCATGATGACACCGCACCCTATCTGGCCGCCGGTTATGCGGTACGCCAAGTGATCGGTCCGCATATTCGGGGGGGTGTCTTCACCATCCTGGAAAGGCGGATCAGCAAGGGGGAGGCGACCACGCCCGCCGGATTTGCCCTGGCCATCCACGAACCGCCGCCCCGCCATCTGGCCAAGGAAATCTGGCGCATCACCGATGCCCGCCGGCAGGGCCTGCTGGGCTCGCCCGTGAAACTGGTGGCGGCTTACGTCCGCGATATCGTGACCAACGCCCCGCGCGGGGCCGCCCTTTGCTATGCCGTGGATAGCGACTTCATGGTCGACATGGTCTGGCTGGAGGACAGCCTGCGCGGGACCGGCACTGGTTACGCCATGCTGGCCGCCGCCCTGGATGAGGGGCGCAGGCTGGGCTGCACGCGGGCGGCGGTGGAAACGATGGATTGCCAGGCGCCCCAATTCTATCCGCTGCACGGGTTCCAGCGTTTCGGCCTTGCCGAATATGACGTGCCGGGCCTGAACATGAACTTCTACGACATGAAGCTTTGAACCATGCGCGACGAACAGAACCAGACGGCCCGGAATTTCGTGGAACAGGTGGTGGCACTGGCCCCCGCCCTGGTCGGCCCGCGCGCCGATGGCCTGGACCGGTTCGCCAAGGCGGGCCTGCCCAGCACACGGGCTGAAGCCTGGAAATTCACCAACCTGCGCGGTCTGGACAAGCTCACCCTGGGCCCCGCCCCGGATGCCGCGACCGTAACCGTGGATGCCATCCCGACCGCCCTGGACACCCCGGCCCCGCGTCTGGTGTTTGTGGCCGGGCAGTACCGGGCCGACCTGTCGCGCGTGGGCGACCTGCCTGACGGTGTGGTGCTGACAGCGCTGACGGGTGAAACCGCGCCCGTGGCCGGCGACGGCCCCTTCCGCGCCCTGAACAGCGCCCTGTCATCCCACGGTGCGGCCCTGCGCGTGGCTGCCGGTGTGACGCTGGCCAGCCCCGTGGAACTGGTCTTCATCGCCGCGACCAGCGGGGACAAGGCCGCCCTGTGGAACCCTCGCATTACCATCGACATTGCCGACGGGGCCGAGGCGACGGTGGTGGAACATCATGTCGGCGCCAATGCCGGCGCCTATATCAGTAATATCGTGGCCGATGTCAGCGTGGGTGCCAGTGCCCGCCTGCATCATTACAAATTGCAGGCCGAAGGGCTGGAGGCCTGGCATCTGGCCAACGTGTCCACCCATCTGGCCCAGGATGCCGTCTATGACACGTTCGTCCTGAACCTTGGCGCGCGGCTGGCCCGGCATGAGGCGCGGCAGGTGCTGGACGGTACGGGGATCGAGGCGCGGGTCTCCGGCGCCTATGCCATCACCGGCAATCAGGTCAGCGACATCACCACCCTGATCGACCATGCCAAGCCCCACTGCACCAGCCGTGAGGTGGTGAAGGGCGTGATCGACGGGTCGGCCCGCGCGGTCTTCCAGGGCAAGATCGTGGTGCGTCCCGACGCGCAGAAGACCGACGGCTATCAGTTGAACCGCGCCCTGCTGCTGTCCGACAATGCGGAGATCAATTCCAAGCCGGAACTGGAGATTTACGCCGACGACGTGAAGTGCAGCCACGGCGCGACCGCCGGGGAACTGGACGAGAACCAGATGTTCTATCTGCGCGCCCGTGGCATTTCCCGCGATGCAGCCCGCGTACTGCTGATCGGCGCCTTCCTGGACGAGGCTCTGGAAGAGATCATCGACGAGACGGTGCGGGCATATTTCCGTGCCCGTGCCGAAGCCTGGATGGGGGCCCGCTGATCTGATGCCCGACAGCCTGTCCCGCCGCCAGACCCTGACTTTGTATCGCCGCCACCCGGCGGATGCAGATGTCATGGCCTGGCTGCATGAGCGGGCGATGGTCGCGGAACGCGCGGCGCTGGGCATGGATCGCAAGCCGCTAGGCCTGTTCATCCGCGATATGGGTGGGGTGATTCAGGCGGGGGCCGTTGTCTGGCTCTATGGACCTGATGCCTATATGCATGTGCTGTGGGTGGACGCGCCCTGGCGCGGGCAGGGGCTGGGGGCAGCCTTGCTGCGCGCGGCGGAAAACGCGGCGGTCGCGGCGGGTGCCAGCCGGCTTTACCTATCGACCATGGGTTTCCAGGGGCCGGACTTCTATCCGCGCTACGGCTTTGAAAGCCAGGGCGTTTTCGCCGATTTCACCTGGGGCCATGACCGGCATTATTTCAGCAAGATGCGGCTGTCCACCGCCCCGGCATTGCCGCTGCCGGCGGGGCTGTATCTGCACCGGGCTGAATCGCCCGATCCGGCGGACGTTCAGGCTGTGGAAAACGGCCTGGACGCGCATTGGTACCTGACCATCCCCGACCCCTATACCGAACTGACGGTGGAAGCCGTGGATGGCGGTGGGGTGCGGGTGGCGGCGGGGCTGGCCGTGCTGGATGGGGCCTATCTGACCCTGGTCGATCTGGCCGTGGTGCCGCTCTGGCGCGGCAAGGGCGTGGGGCGACAGGTGCTGATGGAGCTGGAACGGCTGGGGGCAGAGGCCGGGTGCCGCTGGGCCACGGTGATGCCCATGGATTACCAATGCCCGGGCTTTTTCCTGCACCTTGGTTACGCCCGCCGCATGCGGGTGGAAAATTACCTTCTGGGCCAGGGCCGCGACTGGTTGCGGCGGGCCATCGGGGATGAATAATGTCTGATCTGTTGAACCCGACTCTGGGCAATGCCCCCTATGACGTCATGCGCGTGCGGCAGGATTTCCCGATCCTGACCCGTCTGGTGCATGAGAAAAAGGGCCGTGCCGGCAAGCCCCTGGTCTATCTGGATAATGGTGCGTCCGCGCAGAAGCCGCGCACCGTGATCGACGCCATGTCGCACCTGCTGGAAAACGACTACGCCAACGTGCATCGCGGCGTGCATTTCCTGTCCCAGCGTTCCACCGACCTGTATGAGGCAGTGCGCGACAAGGTGGCGAAGTTCCTGAACGCGCCAAGCCGGGAGAACATCGTCTTCACCCGCAACGCCACAGAGGCGTTCAACCTGCTGGCCAACAGCTGGGGCGGGCGGTTCCTGAAGGCAGGTGATGCCGTCATCATCTCCTGGATGGAACATCACGCCAATATCGTGCCTTGGCAGCTTCTGCGCGACCGTATCGGCATTACGATCAAGGTCGTGCCGGTGCTGGATGATGGCTCGCTCGACATGGCCGCTTATGAAGCGATGCTGACGCCAGAGGTGAGGCTGGTCTCCATCGCCCATGCCAGCAATGTGCTGGGTACCGTCAACCCCGCCGCCCGCATCGCCCGGCTGGCCCATGCCAAGGGCATCCTGGTCGCATTTGACGGCAGCCAGGCCGCCGTACATCAGCCCGTGGATGTGCAGGCCATCGACGCCGATTTCTATGTCTTCACGGGCCATAAGCTCTACGGCCCCACCGGCATCGGCGTGCTGTATGGGCGCAAGGAACTGCTGGACAAGATGCCCCCCTGGCAGGGCGGCGGCGACATGATCAGCACCGTCAGCTTCGAGAACACCACCTATCGCGAGGCGCCGTACCGGTTCGAGGCTGGAACGCCTGCCATCGTGGAAGGGATCGGTCTGGGGGCCGCCATTGATTATGTCTCGGCCCTGGGCATGAGCGCCATTCAGGCCCATGAACAACGTCTGCTGGCCTATGCCACGCACAAGCTGTCGGAGATCGACGGCCTGCGCATCATCGGCACGGCACCTGACAAGGCGGCCATCATCAGCTTCACCATGGACGGCATCCATCCCCACGATATCGGCACCCTGCTGGACCGCGGCGGGGTGGCGGTCCGGGTGGGAAGGCATTGCGCCGAACCGCTGATGGACCGGTTCGGGGTGGGGGCCACGGCGCGGGCCAGCTTTGGCCTGTATAATACCGAGGCGGAGGTCGATGCGCTGGTAGAGGCGGTCCAGGCCTGCAAAGCGTTCTTTGGGTAAGGCGGCAAAAGATGTTTGATGACCTTCGTGACCTGTACCAGGAAGTGATCCTGGACCATGGCAAGAACCCAAGGAACTTCGGCAGGCCCGACGCCTTTAACCGTCAGGCACGCGGGGATAACCCCATGTGCGGGGACAAGATCGCCATTTACCTGACCGTCGGCGACGATGGCACCATCCAGGACCTGCATTTCGACGGGCGCGGTTGCGCCATCAGTCAGGCCAGCGCCAGCCTGATGACCGAGATCCTGCGTGGCAAGTCGATGAAAGAGGCCGAGGCCCTGTTCGGCTATTTCCACGACATGTGCACCAAGGATGAGGATGAGCAGGGCGACCATGGCACCCTGGACGAGGATGCCACGGACAAGCTGGCCGTCCTGTCGGGCGTGCGCGAATTCCCCATGCGGGTGAAATGCGCCACGCTGGCCTGGCACACGATGAATGCCGCGCTGCATGGCGAGGCGACGACTTCCACCGAAAACGCGTCCTTCTGAGCGGACATTGATCATGAGCCACCGCCCCATCGCCCCCGACGTCTCCATGGGCAGCCCTGTGGACATCCCGGCGGATGAAAAGCTGCCCGCCGACGCCCCGCTTTATGATCGGGTGGTGGAGGCGTTGCGCACCGTCTATGACCCGGAAATTCCGGTGAACATCTATGAGTTGGGGCTGATCTACCGCTGCGACGTCGATGGTGACGGCGATGTCGAAATCGACATGACCCTGACGGCCCCTGCTTGCCCGGTGGCCGGTGAGATGCCGGGCCAGGTGCAGCAGGTGGTGGCCGCCGTCGAAGGCGTGGCCAGCGTCCATGTCGAACTGATCTGGGAACCCGCCTGGGACCCATCCCGCATGAGCGACGATGCCCGCATTGCGCTCAACATGTTTTAAGAGGAGGCGCAGATGGCCCGTGCATTGCCCAAGGCCCTGACCCTGACCGACGCGGCGGCCGAGCGCGTCAAGGAACTGATGTCCCGGTCGGACAAGCCCATCATCGGCCTGCGCGTGGGCGTGAAGACGCGCGGCTGTTCCGGCATGTCCTACTTCGTGGAGTATGCCGAGGAAAAGAAGAAGTTCGAAGAGGTGGTGGAGGATAAGGGCGTCACCATCCTGATCGACCCCGCCGCCACCATGTTCCTGATCGGCAGTGAAATGGACTATGCCGAAGACAAGTTCCAGTCCGGCTTCACCTTCAAGAACCCCAACGAGAAGGCGCGGTGCGGCTGTGGGGAGAGTTTTTCGGTGTAAGGGAAGTCCCCCCGTTCGTCATCCCGGCGAAAGCCGGGACCCAGGGGCCAAGCGCCCGACCTTTCAACTGCGCTTCTGGGCGCTGCCCCGACATTTGATCTTGTGGCCCCTGGGTCCCGGCTTTCGCCGGGATGACGCGTAAAGGGTCCGATGGATTTGATCCCATGCTTCCCCCCACCCTGTCCGCCGCCGCGGTCACCGTTCTGACGACCGCCGACGCACTCGAAAAAGCCCGGCTGTCCCGCGCTTTCGCTGCCGCGTGGCGCGAGGGCACTATCACCGAGCTGGGCCACGCAACCCCGCCCGCCCGGCCCGCCCGCCCGGCCAAGCCGGCACTGTGTCACCCCAAGGACATGCCCAAGCGTGGCAAGGGCCAATCGGCCGCCAACCGCATCGCCCTGCTGCATGCCATTGCCCATATCGAACTGAATGCCATTGATCTGGCCTGGGACATCCTGGCCCGGTTTCAGCATCTGCCCGACGGCACGCCCCTACCCATCGACTTCCACACCGATTGGCTGCGTGTCGCGGATGAGGAGGCGTTGCATTTCACCCTGGTGGCCGACCGTCTGGCCAGCTTGGGCGCTGCTTACGGCGACCTGCCGGCCCATGATGGGCTGTGGCAGGCATCGGAAGCGACGGCGCATGATCTGGCAGCTCGGCTGGCCGTGGTGCCAATGGTGCTGGAGGCACGTGGCCTGGACGTCACGCCCGCTATCATCGACAGCCTGACCAAAGCTGGCGACGCCGAAAGCGTGGCCGTGCTGCACATCATTCTGCGCGATGAGGTTGGGCATGTCGCCACGGGCCGCCGCTGGTTCCAGGTGGCAGCACAGACCATGGGGCAGGAGGCCGGCCCCTGGTGGCAGCATCTGGTCCGCACCCATTTCAAGGGCGAGTTGAAACGCCCCTTCAACGGAATGTCACGCGATCTGGCCGGGCTGCCATCGGATTGGTACGAACCGCTGGCCGCGAATTGATCCCCCCTATTGCTTTTGAACTATGTTCATACAAACAGGTCTGTGACATGCTGCACCGCAGGGTGGTTGATCAGGGGCGGGATACCATGCGGATCATGCTGGAGGCGGGGCTGTTGGCGCTGTGCGCCGTGCTGTTCCTGCTGATGACGGCGATTGCCGTAAAGGCACAAACCGCACAGCCACAGCCGGCTCAAGCCAAAGAGCAACCTCCCATGGAGGAGGAGATCATCGTCAATGGCCGGCGCAATGAACCCAGCTTTCAGGAAGAATGGGAAAATCACCGTAAGGAATATGATCGCCTGCGCAAGATTTTCGGCGATCCAGATGCCCCTAACCGCCGCCTGGACCGCATGACCGACACACCCAATCCTGACGGCGGCAAAAGCGTGATGCGTAGCCCCAGCAGCGATACGGTCCAGGGCCGCCCCAGTCGCCCCAACTGAACGACGCTGCGGATCGTTACAGCCTGTTTACAATGCATGTCTTGGCCCGATGGCGTGAAAAGGTAGGATGGCGGTCAGCAATCCAGCCCGATAACCGGAGCCATTATGCCCGCCGTCACCCGCCGCACCGCCCTTTCTGGCCTGTTCGCCCTGTCCGCCACCGCCCTGGCGCTGGAAGGGATCATGCCCCGTCTGGCCCTGGCCGGGCAGGACAGCCCCGCCGACAAGGCGCTGAACGACTTTCTGGAAAAGTGCTGGCAGGATGAACTGAGCCGCAGCCCGGAACAGCGCACGCGCATGGGGCTGCCGGGTCCGCATGACAGCTGGACCCTGGCGGATGAAGCATTTCGGCAGCTGAACCTGTCAATCACCGCCGACCAGCTGAAGGCCCTGCGCGCCTTTGACCTCAACGCCCTGTCGCCCACGGCCCGGGTTTCGTACAAGCTGTTTGAAGGGCAGTTGCAGCGGGCACTCGACACCTATCGCTGGCGCCACCATGGCTATGCCGTCAGCCACCTTCAGGGCGCCCATACCGACATCCCCTCCTTCCTGATCGGCTATCACGCCGTCAGCAATCCCGGTGATGCCCGCGATTATGTGAAGCGGCTGGAGGGCATTGCCGCCGTCATCGATATCGCGGCGGAGAATATGCGGCGGGAGGCCAAGGCTGGTGTCCTGCCCCCCGCCTTCAGCTTTGGCCGCATCAGTGAGGCCGCGCGCAACGTCATTTCCGGTGCGCCGTTTGAGAAGGGCGCCAAGGAAGACAGCCCGCTGCTGGCCGACCTGAAGGAGAAGGTGGGCAAGCTCACCATCCCGGCAGGTGAGAAGAAGGCTCTGATCGCCGCCGGCACCAAGGCCCTGATCCAGGGCGTGAAGCCCGCCTATGAGCGGTTCCTGGCCACCGTCGCCGAACTGGCAGCACAGCAGAAGGACAGCAATGGCGTCTGGGCCCTGCCGCAGGGGGCCGATTTCTATAAGGCCCAGATCAAGCTGCATACCGGTCTGGACATGGATGCCGACCAGATCCATGCCCTGGGTCTGGCCGAAACCGCCCGCCTGCATGGGGAGTTGCGCGAGGCCATGTCCAAGCTGGGCTTCAAGGGCAGCGTGCAGGATTTCTTCAATTTCGTGCGCACCGACCCGTCGGTCCGCTTCCCCGATACCGATGCCGGCCGCCAGGAATATCTGGCGACGGCCACCCGCTATATCGATGACATGGCGGCCCGCCTGCCGGAAATGTTCGGCACCCTGCCCAAGGCCAAGGTGGTGGTAAAGCCGGTGGAGGCGTATCGGGAGAAGGCCACGCCCAGCGCCTTCTACGAACCCTCATCCCCCGATGGCACGCGCCCCGGCGTCTTCTACGCCAACCTCTACGACATGTCGGTGCAGACGCGCCACGATCTGGAGGCTTTGTGCCATCATGAGGGACTGCCAGGCCACCATATGCAGATCGCCATCGCGCAGGAGGTGCAGGGCCTGCCCACCTTCCGTAAATATGCCTGGGACACCGCCTATGGCGAAGGCTGGGCCATGTATACTGAACGCATGGCCAAGGATTACGGCTTCTACAAGGAACCGCTGTCGGAGGCGGGGCGCATCATCTCCGAACTGTTCCGCGCGGGCCGTCTGGTCCTGGATACCGGCATCCATCACAAACGCTGGACCCGCGAACAGGCCGTTGCCTGGATGGACGAGAACACCGCCAACCCTATCGCAGACAACCGGACGGAGATCGACCGCTACTTCGTCTGGCCGGGGCAGGCGCTGGGTTACAAGATCGGGATGAACAAGATCCTGGACCTGCGGGAAAAGGCCAAGGCGGAACTCGGCCCGAAATTCGACATCCGCGGCTTCCACGACGCCGTCCTGACGAATGGTGCCGTCACCCTGCCCATCCTGGAGGAAGTGGTTCAGGGCTGGATCGATACCCGCAAGGCGGCGGCCTGATCATGGGTCATGGGATCGGGCGGCTTCAGAACCCCGATCCCGGCATGGCCAGATAGGCCAGCTCCGCCTCCGTGCTTTCCCGCTCCAGGATGGCGTTGCGGTGGGGGAAGCGGCCATATTGGGCGATCACGGCCAGATGACGGCAGGCATAGTCCAGCAGGGCCGGGTCACGGGTGCGGTTGGCGAACAGGCGCACGGCCAGCCGCTGATCCTCGATCCGTTCGGAATGTTCAAACGGCAGATAGATGAACAGGCGCTGATCCTCTGGCAGCATCAGGTCCTGTTCGCGGGCAATGGCATCGGTGGCGATGGCCAGGGCCACCGGGTCGGTGGCAAAGGCCCGCGCCGTTCCGCGGAACATGTTGCGCGGTGCCTGATCCAGCAGGATGCACAGGGCCAGCACCCCTTCCGGGCTCTCCGTCCAATCGGCCAGATCGCCATTGCCGGCGGCCAGATGCGCAGGCAGAAGCCGGTGCGTCACCAGCACATCAAAATCCGGCCCGCCACCAAACCATTTGGCGGGTCCCGCCTCCTGGAACCAGAAAGCCAGCACGCCGTCGATGTCACTGGCCCGCATCGGCCCCTCCCGTCACGCCGCCGCCCCCAGACGGCGCAGCGCCTGGGCGAGGGCGGCTTGTTCATCGCCCTGGATCGTGAACAAGAGATGCAGCCCTTCCTCGCCCGTGTCCAGGGTTTGGAAACCGATTTCGAGAGAGAGCGACGGAACCGACAGCTTTCCACGCGCCGAACGGCTGATACCGGCCACCGGCGACAGCAGCGCCCCACCGTTTGACAGGTCGCGCACGGTGACCTCATGCCGCCTGCCATCAATGGTGATAGTACCAACCGCATCCACCTTGAACCGCTGCGTCAGACGGCGGTCCACCTCGGCCATGGAGGTGCGGACGACGCGGACCAGCACCGACCGCAGGTCCGTGACGGAATGGGCGACATCGGCCGCCGTGACCCGGACGGTGCCTGCCCGGTCTCCCGTGGCCGCCGCTTCGTTGGAGACATCGGCGATACGGGCCGCCACCTCACGCGCTGCATCGGCGGCCTGCAGAACATTACGGCTGATCTCCTGAGTCGCCGCCCCCTGTTCCTCGATGGCGGCGGCGATGGCACCGGAGATACCGTCCATTTCCTCGATGGTACGGCCGATTTCGCGCACGGCATCGACGGAACGGCTGGTGACGCTGTTGATCTCGGCGATCTGCTGGGCAATATCCTCCGTGGCGCGGGCCGTCTGGGTGGCCAGATTCTTCACCTCCGATGCCACAACGGCAAAGCCCTTGCCCGCCTCGCCCGCGCGCGCCGCCTCGATGGTGGCGTTGAGCGCCAGGAGGTTGGTCTGGGCCGCGATCTCCTGGATCATGCCGGCCACGGCGCCGATCCGGGCCACGGCATCGGACAGGGTGGCGATAGTGGTCTGGGTCTCGTTGCCCTTTTCCACGGCCTGCTTGCTGACCTCAGCACTGTGGGCCACCTGGGCGCTGATCTCCCGGATGGAGGCGGACAGTTCCTCGGCGGCGGACGCCACGGTTTCGGCATTGTGCAGGGCCTGTTCGGCGGCGGCGGCCACATTCTGGCTGTTGTTGGACACCATTTCCGCCGACTGCGCCATGGCGCTGGCATGGGTATCCATTTCGCCGGTGCGGCCCGCCACCCGGTCCACGGCAGCACGGGTTTCCCCCTCCACCTTTTGGGCCATGGCTTCCAGCGCCTCGCGCTTCTGCCGCTCGGCCTCGGTCCGCTGGCGTTCCTGATCGGCACGCAGCCGCTGGGCCTCCGCCCCGCCCTGCTTCAACACGTCCACGGCACGGGCCATGGTCCCGATCTCGTCATGCTTGTCGGCGAAGGGAACCACCGGCGTGAAATCCTCCCGCGCCAGCACCTCCAGCGTCGCAGTCAGCCCCGCCATGGGCCGGACCACCCGGTTCAGCACCGACCAGACGCCCAGCACAATGGACGCGGCACCCAGGAGAAGCATCAGTTCAGCCAGCAGCACGGCACGGTCCGCAGCGGCATCCGCATGGTCATAAAGACCGCCGGCCTTGCCCACGCCGGTGTCGATCAGGTTTGAGATGTCACCGGACACGGGATCGATGCTCTGATAAAGCCGTTCCTTCACGAACTGGTCCAGGGCCGCCGCATCTTTTGCCGCCAGGATGGTGATCAGGTCGCCCACCACCTTGTCAGCCCTGGTCAGCGCCTCATGCGCGGACTTGATCTGGGCGGTTTCCTTGGGGTCCGGGTGGGGAACAGCGCTGAACCCTTTCCAGGCGGTGGCAATATCGGCCTGCGCCTTACGAACGGATGCCAAGCCTTCATCCCAACCGACATTGCCGTTTCGCACCTTATGCGAGGCATCGACAATGGAAACGGCATAGGCGTCGGCAATGATCTTCAACTCCCGCTGCGGCACCACGCGGCCATTATAAATTTCCTGAAGATCAGCCTGGGACACGTTCAGTGCACGCCAGGAAACAAAGCCATTGGCCAGCATCAACAAACCCAGCATGGCCAGCACGGCCAGCAAGGTCGCCTTGATCGACAATTTCATCACTGCCCCCAGTCCCCGATCCGGCGGTTTCCGCCGGCCCTTTGAACTTATAGCCTGGATGGGGAGGTCCGGCTTGCTACCAAAGGGTTAGATTACCTTATGGTTTTGCAGGCGACGCTTGATCGCGCTGCCGGTCGGCCAGACGGCGTGACAATTCGGTCAGGCAATCCTCTCGCGTCGGACGATAATCACGGGCCGCCCACCACCCTTCCAGCGATGCCAGCATCACCCCCACCTCCGGTCCGGGCGGCACGCCCATTTCCAGCAGGTCGCGGCCCTTCAGGGGGAAGGGCACCACGATCCAGGTCGCCGCCTCCGCCAGTGCCTCCAGCAGCTCCACAGCAGGTGTTCCCCGCGTCGCGGCGGCCAGCAGCAACAGGTCGCGGTAGGTTTCCGGCCCCAGTTTCTGCAAGGCATGGCGGCGGCTGGTGACCGTCAGGTCGGGATGCACATCGACTGGCGGGGCGCAGAGCGACAGGAGATAGTCACGGTTGGCATTCGACAGGCGCATCCGTTCCGCCGTGTCCGCCGCCGCCGACAGGCCCGATGGCAGCAAGGCCGCCAGATGCGCCATGGGATGCGCCTCTCCCACCAGCCATTCCAGCCGGTCGAGTGCGGCCAGCCGCGTGACATTGGTGGCATGCGGCAGGGTCTGCGCCACTACCCCGCAATCGATCATCAGGCGCCAGACCTCCACCATCCGGTCCTGGGCCAGGATACGCATCACCTCTTGCTGCACCCGTTCGCCCGACAGGGATGGCAGCAGCGGCGCCAGGGTGGCACAGGCGGCCAGGGCATCGGGGTCGGGCCGCCCCTGGCCGAACCGGGCATGAAAACGGAAGAAGCGCAGGATGCGTAGCACATCCTCGGCAATCCGTTCCCGCGCCTGACCAATGAAGCGCACGCGGCCGGCCTTCAGGTCGCGCACCCCGTCGAACGGATCGTAAAGCTCCCCCTCCGGGGTCAGCGACATGGCGTTGAAGGTGAAATCGCGGCGGCTGGCATCTTCCAGCCAGTCATCGGTGAAGGACACGACCGCGCGCCGCCCATCGGTTTCGACATCACGGCGCAGCGTCGTGATCTCGAACGACGATCCCTCCGTCAGGGCGGTGACGGTGCCATGCTCAATGCCGGTGGGGATGACGCGGATACCGTCCTGGCGCAGGCGGCGCGTCACTTCTTCCGGCACAAGCGGTGTGGCGATGTCGATATCGGCGGCCTGGATACCCAGGAACGCATCCCGCACGCAGCCGCCAATGAACCGCGCCTCCTGCCCCGTACGCATCAGCGACTGCATGACCCGGCGGGCCGCCGTACCCGACATCAGGCCGACGGGGCCGGGATGGGTCGGCGGGGCCGTATCCGGGTCAGCGGCGGCGTTCATGGCCTCATGCCTTCAGTCCGAAGAATTCAAGCTGCCAGTTCATCTCGCTGTCCGACATCGGGTAATGGGTGCCTTCCCGTGCATTCAACACCGATGTCGGCGGAATGTTTGCCACCCGCAGCTGTATTTGCCGGCACAGGCGCATGGACAGCTTGGCCCGCCAGCACAAAGCCGTCACACCGCGCGCGCTCTGTCCGCCGATAATCTTGTCCACCGCGTCGATGGGCACATTACCGCGCACCGACAGCGAGGCCAGGACGAAGGCGCGGTCGCCCTGGGTCAGGGCAGCGGCCACCATATCCTCGTCCAGCTTACCGGCGGCATGGGCCTTGCGCGCCCGGTCCATGGGGCGCTCCTTGGGCGCTTCCTCCGGCGCGTCATCGCCAATGCCCAGCGGTTCCGCCCCACCGCCTTTATTGGCGTTGCGGGCGCGTTCCTGCACCGCGCTGCGCACGGCCGCCCGCACATCAGGCGGCAGGTCGGTGCGGTTTTCCAGCACGCGCATCAGCTGTTCGCTGACGAAGCCCACGATACGGGCCGCCGCCTTGGGTGGCAGGGCCGGGCGGCGGACCAGCGGGCCGTGCCAGGGTTCGAACCGGGGCGCCATGTCGATGATACGGTCCAGTGTCTCTTCCCGGATCTGGGCCGACTCGTTGCCCAGCAAGGCCGCCACTGCCGCTTCCGACTGTGTGCGGGCCACGGCCTCCGACACGCCGCCCGACAGGCCGGCACGCTGGGCAATCGCCACCAGCTTGCCATCCATGGGCTGGCTGCCGATGATCGACAGCAGGTCGTCATCGGTCAGCAAGGGCGAGAAGCGCAGAACGGGACCCGATACCGACAGTTCCAGGTCGCGGGCCAGTTGCTGGATCAGGTGCGGCGGCGCGCCCGGCTGATCCTTCAGGGTTTCGGCCACGACGCGGCGCACGGCGGAGGCCTGGTCCTTGGCCAATGCCTCCACAATGTCCATAGTCATGCGTTCAAGCTGTCCCACCCGGTCGGCGGGCAGGGTGGGCACCAGCAGCGCGATCTTGCGCGCCAGACCCGACCGCACCTCCTCGTCCGGGTCGCCGCAAAGCAGCAGGTCGGCCTGACGCGGCGTGGCATTGTTGCGCGCAATCTCGCGCCGCACCTCGGCACTTTCGTCATTGGCCAGATAGAACAGGAGTTCCGGCTTGGTATCGGCGCGTGACGCCACCATCCGGCGCTGTCCGGCGTCATCGCTGGCCGCCAGCTTTTTGGCGGTATCGTAATCCAGCGGCGAGGTGGGGGTGGAACCTTTCATTTAAGAACCGTATCCCGTTCTCAATCAGCCGTGAAGGCCGGGGACAGGGCGCGATGGCCCTTGCCCATGCGTTTGGCAGCATACATACCCTGGTCACCCCGGTCGACAAGGCCCTGTGCCAGCTCGCCCGAGCCACCGCGATAGACCGCGACCCCCACCGAGACGCCGAGGGGCTTTTCGGGTGAGGCCGACAGGGGACGCAGGAATTCCGCGGCTTCGCGCAGCAGGCGATCGGCCACGGCGACGGATTGTGCTTCGTCCACGCGGTCGATCCACAGCACGAATTCATCCCCGCCGAGACGACCGCAAAGGTCGCTGGGCCGGGCCAGCGTGCCCAGCAACTCACCCACGGCGCGCAGCACATCATCGCCCGCCCCATGGCCCAGCTTGTCGTTCACAGCCTTGAAATTGTCGAGATCGAAGTAAAGCAGGGCAGACCCGCCCCCTGTCTGCTTGTCCAGACGGCTTTCCAGCAGCTCCATGAAAGTACGACGATTGTAAAGGCCGGTAAGTCCATCGCGCTCCGACAGGGTCTTCAACCGTTCCTGGTAGCGGGCCTGGGCCACGGCCACACCCACCTGGTCGGCGATGGCCTGGATCATCGAGAAATCATCCTCGCTCCAGTCCAGCCCATCACCGCGCCAGACCAGGATGGCGCCATTCACCTCGTGCCGGAACAGGGTGCGGGTGGCCAGCAAGCGATAGCCATTCACCGATGCCGTGATCGGTTCAGCCTGTTCGGCCACCTGCTCCAGGAAGGGGGGGATGGCCTCCACAATATCGGGTGCCATGGCCAATTGCGCCGCAGCCTCCGCGAAGGCGTCACCGGTGCGGGCGTACAGCCGCGCGCCGCCGGCCCCGGTCGCGTTAACGGCCACGCCGACCGCGATCTCCAGCGTCTTGCCCGGGTCCACGTCGTCGCGGGTGGAGGAGACGATATAGCCCAGATATTTTTCACGCAGACGGACCTGGGCCAGCTCCATGCCCTTCACCCGCGCCTCGGTAATGTCGCGGCAGGCACCGCGCGCGCCGATCCAGTCCCCCTGCGGCCCGACCAGGGGCACGGCAGAGGAGATGAGGCAAGCCGCCTCCCCATCCTTGGCCCGCAGCCAGACCTCGGTCCGTTCAATCCCGACAGCGGTATCGAAGGGCAGCGGCTGATCCGCGAAATCGCCCAGCACGAATTCCGACGGGTGCCGCCCAATCAGATCATCGGGGTGATAGCCGATGGCGCCTGCCGCCGACACGAAGACAAACCGCCCGTCCGGCCCCACTTCCCAGGCGAAGTCGGACGAGATATCAACCAGATCCTTGTAACGCTGCCGGCTTTCGGTCAGGGCGTGGCGCAGGCGGCGTTCCAGCGTCACTTCGCGGCCCAGGCACAGCACGCCGCCATCGGACAAAAGGACGGTGGTGAATTCCACAACACCCGGCCCGCTGCCCGTTTCCACTGGCACCGACCGGTGCGGTTCCGACAAGGGCCCGCCGGACGCTGCCCATCGGCCCAATTCAATCAGCCAGCCATCATGCCGGTCTGCCAACTGCCGTGCACCGGCATTCAACGCCAGGGGTTGCCCCTGCCCGTCCAGCGTCAGGCCGGGACCGGGCCAGCCCTCCAGCAGGGCAGGCAGGGCCACAATATCAATGGCATCGGCAGGGCCGGGGGTGGATGACAAGGCCGGGGCGCTCCCGTGGTAACCAATTCTCGCTGATCCAGTGGTAACGCACCGGAGCCTTGCGGTCCATTGCCCTTGCGGTCAGATCAGCGGTTGATCATGTTACAATCATGACAAACGCTTATCAGACCGCCACCACCCCGCTGGCTGCTCCCCTTGCCGACCGTTTTGGCCATGTCGACCATTGGGTCTTCGACCTGGACAACACGCTGTACCCGGCCCATTGCAACCTGTTCGCCCAGGTCGATGTGCGCATCACCGATTACATCGCCCAGGCGTTGGGCATGGAGCGGGAGGCAGCGCGGTTGAAGCAGAAGGAATATTACCGGCTGCACGGCACCTCACTGCGCGGGATGATGATCGACCATGGCATGGACCCGGCACCGTTCCTGGCCTATGTCCATGATATCGACGTGACGCCCGTGGCCCCATCGCCCTTGCTGGCTGACGCGTTGAAGGCGCTGCCGGGTCGCAAGGTGATCTTCACCAACGGGTCGGTGCGCCATGCCGAGAATGTGATGGCAAGGCTGGGTGTGGCGGACCATTTCGATGGCATCTTCGACATCGTGGCCGCCGATTACGTGCCCAAGCCAGACCCGGCCCCCTATGCCACCATGATCCGGCGCTTCGGGATCAATCCCGCCCGTGCCGCCATGGTGGAAGATCTGCACCGCAATCTGCTGCCGGCCGCCGCCGCCGGCATGACGACCGTTTGGGTGCGCACCGACAGCGAATATTCCCACCCCGATCCCAGCGCCCATGCCCATCCCGGCGACCATGTGCACCATGTCATCGCCGATGTGGAGGCATGGCTGGCCGAGATCACGGCGCATCTGCGGTAAGGGTGTTTTCGCGAACGATCGTGCGGGCATGGGCGCCTTGCTTGAGGCTTCGTTGACACCCACTGTGCCCACCCCCAAAGTCCCCGCCGATCCTTCCTAAACTGAACATCAGGACCACCAGCGATGAGCAGCTTCGCCGATCTCGCCCGCACCATCGACCAGGCCTGGGAAGACCGTGCCAACCTGGGTTTTTCCACCACCGGTGACGTGCGCGACGCCGTCAACAAGGCCCTGTCGCTGCTAGATGGCGGTGAGGCGCGGGTGGCGGAAAAGCTGGACGGGTCCTGGGTCGTGAACCAGTGGCTGAAGAAGGCCGTGCTGCTGTCCTTCCGCCTGAATGACAATGCCATGATCTCGGGCGCGCCGGGCGGGGCCAGCTGGTGGGACAAGGTCCCGTCGAAGTTCGATGGCTGGGACGAGGCGGGCTGGCGTCAGGCCGGTTTCCGCGCCGTGCCGGGCAGTGTGGTGCGCCGCAGTGCCTATATCGCCCCCGGCGTGGTGCTGATGCCCAGCTTCGTCAATGTCGGCGCCTTTGTCGATAAGGGCACCATGGTCGACACCTGGGCCACGGTTGGTTCCTGCGCCCAGATTGGCAAGAACGTGCACCTGTCGGGCGGCGTCGGCATCGGCGGCGTGCTGGAGCCGCTGCAGGCCGGCCCTGTCATCATCGAGGATGATTGCTTCATCGGCGCCCGGTCGGAAGTGGTGGAAGGCGTGATCGTGGAACAGGGTGCGGTCCTGTCCATGGGCGTGTTCATCAGCGCCACCACTAAGATCATCGACCGCACCACGGGCGAGGTGTTCGTGGGCCGCGTGCCTGCCTATTCCGTCGTCGTCCCCGGCAGCCTGCCGGGCAAGGCGCTGCCCGACGGCAGCCCCGGCCCGTCGCTGTCCTGCGCCGTGATCGTGAAGCGCGTGGATGCGCAGACCCGGTCCAAGACCTCCATCAACGACCTTCTGCGCGACTGATCAGATGCCCGCCATCGGCGCCCTGACCCTGCTGGTGCGGGATTATGACGAAGCCATCGCCTGGTACCGAGACCGGGCGGGGTTCACACTGATCAGCGATACCGACCTTGGCGGCGGCAAACGCTGGGTTTTGATGGCACCCAAGGGGGCCATGGAAACCCGTCTGCTGCTGGCCCAGGCGGTGGGGCCGGAACAGGAGGCGCAGGTCGGCCATCAGGCCGGCGGGCGCGTCTTCCTGTTCCTGCATACCGACAATTTCGCCCGCGACCATGAAGCGATGGTGGCGGCGGGGGTAGAGTTCCTGGAGGAACCGCGACACGAGGCCTATGGCAGCGTCGCCGTGTTCCGGGATCTTTATGGGAACAAGTGGGACCTGCTTCAACTGCGTTAAGGCCACGCGCACTATCCGCTTTCCGACCCCCGGTATCTTCACCACCGCAATTCCGCCCCTTTCAAAGTTCATGCACATTATTTGCACCGGGCGGGGGCCTCGGGGTATCAAGGCGGCGTATCTTTACAAAGGGATTTTGGACATGTGCGGCATTGCGGGTTTCCTGTCGAACCTGACCTGGCATCGGGATAACGACGTTTCCTGGATCGCCTTGCTGGCCGATGCGCTGCGCGATGCCGGGATCGGCCACTTGGCCGGCATTGATGCCGTGCTGGACCAGTTGCATGCCCGATTTGACGACCTGATGGCCTTTGCCACGCATCTGGCCCTGGTCGAACGCGCCGACCTGCGCGACCGCCTGACCCAGGCCGCCAGCCGGGTTGAGGGGCTGGAGGCCGAGTTGAAGGCCAGCCCCATCGCCCGCGACCCCGCCGCCGAACGCACCGCCGAGCGCCTGCGCGATTATGGCTGGCAGCTGCGCAACGAGGTGCTGGCCAATATCGACCGCACCCTGTCGCTGATCGGGGGCGTGCCGACCCCGGCCCGGGCTCAGCATTTCACCGCTTGGTCCATCGAACAGGTTCTGGAGAACCTGGACCGGCTGGAGGTGCGCGGGCGCGACAGTGCCGGCGTGGCGGTTCAACTGCGCCTGCCCGGTCCCGTCTCGGACGGACAAATGGCGGATTGGCGCCGTCTGGCGGCATCCACCGGGCGCGATAGGTTCGATGCCGATGGTGCCGTCACCATCCATGCCTTGCCCGATGGTGGGGCCACCGCCCGCTTTACTTACAAGGTCGCACAACTGATCGGGCAGCTGGGCGATAACGGGGCCACCCTGCGGGCCAAGGTGCGGGCCGACGCCTTGCTGTGGTCCATCGCTTTGCAGGCCGATCAGGTGGCGATCCTGGCCCATACGCGCTGGGCCTCGCACGGGGCCATCAACCTGCCCAACTGCCACCCGCAATCGGGGTGGCTGGCGGGCGACAATGCCCCGACCCTTGTACCCGATGCCGACACGATGTGCGTGCTGAACGGCGATATTGATAATTACCGGGGCCTGAAGGACGGTCTGGTGCGCGGGGCGGGACATGAGGTTCCGGCCCAGGTGACCACGGATGCAAAGATCATCCCCGTCGCTTTCCGCCTGACGCCGGGTAACAACACGCCCGACCGTTTCCTGTCGGCGCTGCGGCAATTTGAAGGCTCCGTCGCCATCGGCCTGCTGCACCCGACGGAGCCGCAGCGGCTTTATTTCGGGCAGAAGGGCAGCGGCCAGTCGCTGTTCCTGGCGCAGGTGCGCGACGGTCTGATCATCGCGTCGGAAAATTACGGCCTAGCCCCCCGCGCCCGCGCCTCCATCGCCATGGCCAAGGTGGAAAAGGGCGGGTTGCAGGTGACGCTCTCCACCCTGGATGGCGAACCGGCGATCACGGCCCGCACCATCGATGATGGTGTGGATACTGAGCTTAAGCCCGAAACCATCGAGATTTTCAGCCGCGACATTTTCCGGGGCGATTTCGCGCATTTCTTCGAAAAGGAAGTGCATGAAAGCGCTACCTCGGTGCGCAAGACGCTGGTGGGCCGCTATACCCGCCAGGGACGCGCCGCCAGCTTTGATCTTGGCCCCGATGGCATCTGGGCCGGATTGCGCCGCCGTCTGGCCGACCCGGCAAAACCCGCCATCCGCCGCATTTTCGTGACCGGTCAGGGCACCGCCGCTATCGCCGGCATGGGTGTCGCCCATCTGCTGCGCCAGGCCCTGCCCGGCACGTCGATCCATGTGGAAGCGGCCAAGGCGTCGGAACTGTCCTCCGACCTGGATGGTGTGCGCCTGGACGACGCCATCGTCATTGCCATCAGCCAGTCCGGCACCACCACCGATACTAACCGCACCGTCGATCTGGCCCGCGCGTCGGGCGCCTGGATTCACGCCATCGTCAACCGCCGAAACAGCCCCTTGGTCCGCAAGTCCGACAGCCATCTGTTCACCAGCGACGGGCGCGATATCGAAATGGCGGTCGCCAGCACCAAGGCCTTTTACAGCCAGGTGGCCGCCGGCAAGCTGACGGCACTCTGCATCGCCGATACGCTGGGCACCCTGTCGCTCACGCAGATCCATGATGAGTTGGTAGCCCTGGAAGGCCTGCCGTCGCGCATTCAGGAAGTTCTGGACGAAGAAGACCTGATCGCGGCCTGTGCGGAACGCTATGCGCCGCAGAACCGCTATTGGGCGGTCGTCGGCAACGGCCCCAACAAGATCGCGGCGGAAGAGATCCGCATCAAGCTGTCGGAGCTTTGCTACAAGTCGATCCCTGTCGATTTCACCGAAGACAAGAAGCATATCGACCTGTCGACAGAGCCGCTGACCCTGGTCATTGCCAATGACCTGCCACCCTTGCTGGCCCAGGACACCGCCAAGGAAGTGGCGATCTTCAAGGCCCATGCTGGCAAGCCGCTGGTGGTGGCCGCCAAGGGCGAGACCTGCTTTGATGCCTATGCCGAGGCGGTGATCCGCGTGCCGTCCGCAGGGGCGGGGCTGGATTTCGTGCTGGCGACCGTCGTCGGCCATCTCTGGGGCTTCCACGCCGCCCGCGCCATCGACCGCCGGTCACAGGGTTTCCGCGCTCTGGGTGTGGCCATCGAACAGGCGTTGGTGGAAAGCGACCGTCCGCTGGCCCCCATCATCGACGCCATCGCCGTGGAACTGCGCCGTGTGGCCGATGGCGAACAAGACGCGGCCCTGCCGCCGCGCGCCGTGGCGCAACTGGCGGCGCTGTCGGTGTCGCTTGCCACTGCCGATGCATCCAACCGCACCGCCCTGCTGTCGGGCGGGGTGGAGCTGATGCGCAAGCTGTTTGAAGAAACCAGCCGTCCCGTCGATACCATCCGCCATCAAGCCAAGACGGTGACCGTCGGCATTTCCCGCCCGGCCCGTGAAGTTGCGCCCACCATCCTGACGGCGCTGACCTCGCTGGGCGTCTCGCATGAGGCGCTTGCCGAAGCAGACCGCCAAACCCTGATCGCCTTCTCGTCGGTCCTGACCAATGTTGCTGGCGGCATCCTTTACGGCCTGAAGGGTGAGGGCAAGGACGGGGTGCCGGTCCTGGCCGCCACCACACGCATCGGCGTGTCGGAGGGCAAGGCATCAGGCTATGATGGCGGTCGCGCTGCCACGGGCAGCAAGCGCCGCGCCCTTCGCCTGGGCCGCATCATCTTTTCTGCCGGGAACAAGGCCGATGAGAATCTGGTGCTGATCCCGTTCTTTGCCGGTGCCGACTGGCGCGTGGCGGGGCTGGCCATGCTGCATACCGACCTGATGGAACAGGCGTCCTTGCAGCAGAAGACGGCCCTGCTAAAGGAATTGCAGCTCTACGAAGACCTGTTCGACGCCTATCACGATGCCGTGCACGGCGAAGACCGCGACTTTGCCGCCTTCATCGCCCGCGTCAGCCCCCGCGACCTGCTGTTCCGCAGCCCGGCGGAACTGGTGCGGGGGTAATCCCCCCTTCAATTCCATGGCACCACCGGCATCACCCCCACCACGATGGGGCCAACGGAAAGCTGCCGGTTCTGCAGGGTGATGGGCACCGACAGGACGTCGCGCCCATCATCGCTGCGCCGTGTCAGGCCTTTCAGGCCCTGTTTCATCACGGCCAGCCGGTCCGCCGGGATGTTGCCACGCGCACCCATGACGTCGATCAGGGCATCCGCCCCCGACAGTTCCGCCGTGCCCGCCCCTTCCGGCTGCATGTCACGGTCCAGCGCCAGGGTGGCGTTGGCGCGCAAATCCATCCCGCTCCACAGCACGCGGAAGGACCGGATATCCAGGGTGCCGCCGCCATCACGCCACGCCGTCATCCCCTCCACGCTGGGTTTGGTGGGCAAGGGACCGCGCGGTTCATAAGACAGGGCCACCTGATCAATACGCTGCTGCAAAGGCGCTGGCACCGCGCCGGGCAGGTCCAGGCCGGAGATGACCAGACTGGTCTGACCCTGGCTGTCGGTGGGTCCGGTGGGCGGCTGGGACGGGGCGGTCCAGGTCAGGGTCAGGTCATCGGCCTTCAACGGGCTGTTCCCGCCTTCCAATCCAGCCATCACCGACAGAAACGTCGCCTTCACCTGCTTGGGCTTGCCATTCAGGCCCAGGCTGGCCTCCACCACCATACGGCCAGCGCTGCCGGTCATAGGATCATGCCGGGCCGATCCCGCCAGATTGAGGCGTACCGGTGCCGTGGAGGACAGGGTGACATCCATAGGTGCCCAGGCAAAGGCGCTGGCTGTCACCGCGCCGGTTTCCAGCACAGTCCCGCTGGGCCATTGCGCCCGCGCACCAGATAGCTCCACGGTGAGCGTCAGCGGGAAACCTCCCACCACCGCATCACGCAGGTCCAGCATCACCCCCTTTTCCGCCATCGCCTTGGCCGGGGCGTCGGCCAGGGCCGTGCGTACCCGCCAGGCCAGCGTCGACCACCAGGCCGTATAGGCCAGCAGCAGCAGGATGGCGACGGAAAGGGCCAGGAACAGGGCGCGGTAACGATGCAGCATGGGGATATCCGCGTTGGCACGGGGGGCGGGCTTGCGTTACCATTTTGCGATTGCGAGATGGAGCCGGCAACCAGGAATGAGCGACAGCGCCCCCGTCCCCGATTTCGACCACCCGCCCGGCACCGACCTGTGGGTCTTTGCCTATGGTTCGCTGATGTGGAATCCGGGATTCGCCTTTGTGGAACAGCGTGAAGCGCTGCTGCGTGGCTACCATCGTGGCTTCTGCATCTACAGCCATCAACATCGGGGCACGCCCGAACGGCCCGGTGCCGTGCTGGGTCTGGACCGGGGCGGGTCCTGCCGGGGCCGCGTCTATCGGGTCGCTGCCGATGCGGTGCCCGGCGTGCTGGATTATCTCTGGCAACGGGAAATGGCCTACCGCGTCTATATCCCGCGCCGGCTGCGGGTGAAGACGGCGGAGGGCGATGTGCAGGCCCTGACCTTCACCGCCGATCCCGACCACCCGCAATATTGTGGCAGCCTGGGTCTGGATGGCACCGCCGCCCTGATCCGTCAGGGGGTGGGGCAGTCGGGCCGTAATGTCGATTACCTGACCAGCCTGATCGACCATCTGGCCGAACTGGGCATCCGCGACCGGGGTTTGGGTGAACTGGCAGCAAGGGTGTAAAGCCATGGGACAAGAGGCCACCATCACCGCCACCTGGAACGGTACCACCAGTCATGGCAAGGCCATGCTGGAAGGCGACCACCTGCTGCTGCGGGGTGAGACACGGGTGAAACTGATGCTGGCCGACCTGACGGGGGCCAATGTTGCCGGCGATGATCTGGTGCTGACCACGCCCGATGGCACCCTGTCCCTGGCGCTGGGTGCGGCCAAGGCCGCCGATTGGCTGCACCGTATCCAAAATCCCAAGACTGTGCTGGACAAATTGGGCGTCAAGGCCGGGCAGCGTATCGCCCTGCGCGGACAGCCGCCCGACCCCGTTCTGGCCGCTGAACTGTCGCGCGGTGGGGTGACGGGCGATGCCGGTGATGATGCCGACCTGATCCTGCTGGTGGCCGATGCCGTCGCTGATCTTGACGCGGTGTCTGCCATTGCCCCCGGCTTGGGTCTCAAATCCGGCTTGTGGATCATCTATCCCAAGGGGCGGCGCGACATGACCCAGGAGGATGTGTTCACCGCCGGGCGCGGTGCCGGGCTGGTTGACAACAAGGTATGTGCGGTGTCACCCACGCATACGGCATTGAAATTCGTGCGACGGAAGGCGTGAGACAGGGATGAGTGCGACACCCCCTATGAAGGCTGTGATCATCCCGGTCACGCCGTTCCAGCAGAATTGCTCCATCATCTGGTGCACCAAGACCCTGCGCGCCGCCGTGATCGATCCCGGCGGCGGGGTGGAGGAAATCCGTAAGGCCGTGGCGCAAAACGGGCTGACGGTCGAACGCATCCTGGTGACCCACGGCCATGTCGACCATGCCGCCGCCGTGGCCGACCTGAAGGACCTGCTGAAGGTCCCGGTGGAAGGCCCGGCCATTGAGGATAATTACTGGATCATCGCGTTGAGGGAACATGGGGCCGGTTACGGCATGCCCTATTCCCGGCCCTTCACGCCCGACCGTTGGCTGGTCGATGGCGACACGGTCACGGTCGGTGACCTGACCCTGCAGGTGCTGCATTGCCCCGGCCACACGCCGGGCCATGTCGTGTTCTTCCACGAACCGTCGCGATTCGCCATTGTCGGCGACGTGATTTTTGAAGGATCGATCGGACGCACCGACTTTCCCGGCGGTAATCTGGAGGATCTGGTGCGGTCCTGCCGGGAAAAGCTGTTCCCCTTGGGTGACGACATCACCTTCCTGCCAGGCCATGGCGGCCTGTCCACCTTTGGTCGTGAGCGGCAGAGCAATCCCTATGTCGGTGACCGCGCCGTGGCCGGAAAGCGCTGAAAAGGAACCCCCGGCATTGTGGGGACAATGCCGGGGGGACAAGCAGGCCCGCATGAGGGCGACAGGCCCGCACCCATCCCGGCTGTCGTGGGGCCGCCAGCCGGGGGGAAAAGGTCAGAAGCAGTTCGATAGACAGAACGCGGCCCCACATCCGATCATCCCTTACCCCCTGTCAAAATCGAGCTGGGTCCGGGCCGGTGCGGCACCTCTGCTGGCTGCTCCTGACAGCACCTTTAGCGCGACCTGAACGATGTTCAAAGTGATTTTTATCACAGTCGAGAAAGTTTTTGAACTCTGCTCAAAAAAGATAAACCAGACCCCGAAACGCGAAGCCCCCGGCACCGTTGGGGCGGTGCCGGGGGCGACGAGGGCGGGCCTGTCATGAGGGCGGATTCAGGCCCGCCAACCATCCCGGCCGCTGTGGGGCTGCGGACCGGGATGGGGGAAGCGCTTCCTGAAAACCTTAGAAGCGGTAGGCAACGCCCACGCGCACCTGGTTCTCACGGAAGTTGGTGTTGTCGTAGTTGACGTAGTTGTATTCGGTCCGGACCAGGACATTGTCGGTCACGGCATATTCCAGACCGCCGCCCAGACGATAGCCGTCCAGGTTATCGCTGGCCTTCACCTGGGTCGCACCGGTGCCGACGGTGACGTCGTAATTGGTGCGCTGCCAGCCGGCGCGGGCATAGAGCAGGGTGCTGTCATTCAGCAGGTAACCGGCACGGGCCGACAGACCCCAGCTCTCATTGGCGTCCAGCTTGGTCGGCAGACCGGCGACCGTGCCGGCATTGCCCGACAGGCTGGCCGAGCCGATTTCGGCTTCGGCACCGAAGTAGAACTGATCGAAGGTCTTGCCGTAGCCGGCATAGGCACCATACAGCCAGCCGTCACTGTCGATATCGGCGCGGGCGGCACCGGAAGCAGCGGAAGCATTATTGTCCGTGTAGCCGGTGAAGGCACCGACATAGGCACCGTCGAAGGGCGACTGCGCCAGCGACGGAGCGGCGCCAACGGCGACCAGTGCAACACCACCAAGCAGGGCAGAAGCAATACGCGACATTTTTCTCTCCATATGTGGTACCACAAGGCACAGTTCATCTGTGGCGCCAATGTTTAGCGCTTCCTTGAGGACCATTTGGCTCACTCGTTATTGCGATTGTGGCGATTTCTTGTTCGAAACCGTCATTCATCATCGCGGTGAGGACTGTGTAGCGGATTTTGAACGACGTTCGATGTGCGATTCATCACAGAAGCCATGCAGTTGATTGATGGCGGCCATCCGCACCTCCGTCTTGAACGCATGTCCCCCAGCCCCCATCAGCGCCGATAAAGCGGTATCAACGATTCCGCTTTCGCCGATTGGAAACCTGCCCTATATCGGCCTGGGATATGGGGCGGGACCGGCGGGGGCCGGGTTTTGCCGGATATTGGGGGAAATCAATTGTCCACGACCCTTTCCGCCGTCGGCGGCCGGCGCAACGCGCTGGTTTTCTGGTTGGGCTGCGCCGTGGTGACGGCCGGCGTCGTGCTGCACATCCCCATGTATCTGATGGGTGCCGACATGGGCTATGTCCTGGTCGGCATGCCCATGGATGCGGAGATGTACTGGGGCATGGCCCTGATCGTGGTGGGGATCGGGCTGGCGGCCTTCGGCCTTCTGCCCAAGCAACTGCCCCGGCATCAACGCATCATCGAAACCATCGCCCCACCCGAAGACGCCCCATTGACGCGGGCGCATTGGGGCATGGCGGGCCTGCTGGCCCTGGCCCTGATCATCGACATCATGAAGCCGGCCAGCCTGGGCTTCGTCACGCCCGGCATGCGGGCCGAGTATCAGGTGGACCGCGCTATGGTGGCCTGGCTGCCGCTGGCGGCATTGACGGGCACCGTCATCGGCTCCTTCATCTGGGGGGCGCTGGCCGATATTTACGGGCGGCGGGCCGCCATCCTTCTGTCCTCCATCGTCTTCATCGGCACGTCCATCTGCGGGGCCATGCCGGATTTCTGGTGGAACGTCTTCATGTGCCTGCTGATGGGGGCCGGCGCCGGCGGCATGCTGCCCGTGGCCTATGCGTTGCTGGCCGAGATCATGCCCACGCGCCATCGCGGCTGGATGCTGGTGCTGATCGGCGGCATCGGCGCTGTCGGCGGCTATTTCGCGGCCTCCTTCCTGTCGGAACTGCTGCAACCGGTCTATAGCTGGCGGATCATGTGGTTCCTGAACCTGCCCACCGGCCTTCTACTGGTGGCGATGAGCCCGCTTCTGCCGGAAAGTGCGCGGTTCCTGCAGCAGATGGGCCGGGGGGCGGAAGCGCGCGCCATGCTGGCCCGGTTCGGTGCCGTAGCCCACAAGGCCACGGAAGAGGAAGTGGCAGCGGCAGAGGATCACACCCATACCCCGCCCGCGCAGGGCCGGTACCTGGGCCTGACGGCGGCCCTCACCCTGGGTGCGCTGGCCTGGGGGCTGGTAAATTTCGGCCTGCTGCTCTGGCTGCCCGGCACGCTGGTGGAGGAAGGGTTGAGCGTGGCAGCGGCCAGCGGCCTGATCGCCAAATCCACCCTCATCTCCATCCCTGTCGTCGCCGTGGCCACCTTCCTTTATGCGCGGTGGAGCTCGAAATGGTCGCTGGTGCTGATGGTGGCCATGATGGCCGGCGGGCTGCTGCTGTTTCTGCTGCGCACGCCGGGTGAAAGCCCGCTTCTGGCGCTGACCTTCGTCATTGTCGGATCGTCGGGCGTTATCTCCATCCTGCTGCCCTACACGGCGGAGAATTATCCGCTGCGGGTGCGGGCGCGGGCCACCGGGTGGGTGGCGGGGTGCAGCAAGCTGGGCGGGTTGATGGCGCAGGGATTGTCCGTGGCCGCCGCCGTTCCGGCCTTCGGCATTGCCGCCGCCCTGATTGCGGTACCGACCCTGGGGGCCCTGGCCCTGATCGCCGTGCTGGGGCGGGAAACGCGGGGACGCGACCTGCGGGAACTGGAGCAAGTGTCCCACAAATAAATTTGCGATGGCACAGACTTGCCTGTGATCCATTCCAGCCCATCCTTCGTAAAGATTGGCATGGGACACAGCGGCTTCTATAGTCCGGGCACCAAGGGAAGGTTCAGACGTGACGGGTTGGCCGTTGCGGACACTCTTCTTGTTGCCCGCAGGATGCCGCAGCCGGACATGACCGCGCAAAAGACCGACCAGGCCGAGATTGACCGGCTGAACGATCTAATGTCGCGCGTCGCGCGTCAGCGAGACCGGCAGGCATTCGTCGCTTTGTTCCAGCATTTTGCCCCCCGGCTGAAATCGTTCCTGTTGCGTGCAGGGATGGAGGCAGGGGCGGCGGAGGAAACGATCCAGGACGTGATGGTCACGGTCTGGCACCGGGCCGAAAGTTTCGACCCGGCGCAGGCAGCGGTCAGCACCTGGATTTTCGCTATTGCCCGCAACCGGCGTATCGACCGGCTGCGACGCGACAGGCGACCAACCATCGACCCGAACGACCCGGCCCTGGTGCCGGATGAGGCGGATGGATCGATGGAAACGATGCTGGTGGAAGAAAGGGCGGCAGAGCTTCACCGGGCAATCCGGGAGTTGCCACCCGAACAGGCGGATTTGTTAAGGATGGCCTATTTCGAGGATAAGGCGCACAGCGCCATCGCCGCTGAACGGCAACTGCCCCTGGGCACCGTGAAGTCACGGCTGCGTCTGGCGGTGGCCCGTTTGCGCAAGTTGATGGCCGGCAGCCTGGAAGGGGAAACGGTATGACCCACACCCCACATCACCATCCCGACAGCGACCTGCTGCTGGCCTATGCCGCTGGTACCCTGGCGGAGGCGCCATCCCTGGTCATTGCCACGCACTTGGCCCTATGTCCGCATTGCCGGTCAGAAGTGGCCGGGATGGAGGCGATTGGCGGCGCTCTGCTGTCGGCGGATGCAGGTACAGCGGTTAGCGACGCTCTTCTGTCCGATGTTCTGTCCCGTCTGGACGGCCCGCCGCCAGCAGAGGCACCGCGTCGGCGCAAGGCCCCGGTCGGGCCGACACCTGTGCTGCCGGAACCGCTGCGATCCTATATTGGCGGCGATATCGACCGTATCCGCTGGCGCCGCACGATCCCTGGCCTGCATGAAGCCGATGTGAAATGTGCGGGTGGATCTGTGCGGATGATGCGGATCCGGTCCGGCATGGGCATGCCGCAGCATACCCATCGCGGCGATGAATTCACCCTGGTGCTGGCTGGCGGCTTTTCCGACGATACCGGCCATTATCTGCGCGGCGATTTCGCAGCGACCGATCCCAGCGTCGATCACCGGCCTGTTGCCGATGATGATGGCGACTGCATCTGCATCGCTTTCACCGATGCCCCCCTGCGCCTGACGGGCCGGTTCCTGCGCTGGCTGAACCCGCTGATGCGGGCCTGATCACGATTGTGCTGAACGAAAAAGGGGGGATGCGTCACCGCATCCCCCCTTTTTCGTTGGGCGTCATAGTTACTCCGCCGCCATCCCATGGTGCCAGCGCTGCGGCCAGGGGCGGTCGATGACGGGGCGTTCAGGCTGGTGCAGGCCATGATGGATGGCCAGATCCAGCACCCAATCCAGATACATCTCGATCATGCCAGAGACATGAAAGGCGGGGCAGCCGGTATAGATCCGATCATTACCCGTGCTGAACGGCGTGATGGACCGGGCATCCAGGCGCAGGCGCACACCATCGGCCGCATGCTCCACCTTAAAGGCGCAGGCCTCACCCGTGGTCGGGTTCACGGCACTTTCGCCCTCCGGCTCCAGCTTGGAGGTGTGCAGGAAGGTGACGATCATGCCCAGGCTGCCGGCGGCGAGCGTCTTCAGTTCCTTGCGGCTGCGCCACATGGCATCGCGCCAGGCCGGTACCGCCATGTCCAGGCCCAGATGCAGCGACGCCTCCACCAGGCTGAAGCACATATGCAGGGCGGTATTGCTACCGGTCTTGGAGATGGAGACCATGTCATGGTCGGCGCGGGCATAAAGGGCAGAACCCTTGAAGAAACCTTGCGCGAAACGGGCCATGCGGGCGAAGGGGCAAGCGGGTGCCGGCTTGCCCGCCAGGTCGGCGGCCCATTCATCCAGCACCAGATTAAGACTGATACAGGCCTGGGCGCGCAGCCAGTTCAGTTTCTGCTGCTGGGTCAGGCCGTTGGGCAGGGGGGCAAAGGGGCCGTCGCCGGCATCCCGCGCCGCCTCCATATGGGTGCGCAGCTTGTCGCGCAGATCATGGAACAGGTATGAGAGGAAAAGATTGCCCTTCACCCGGTCGCGATTGTCCGACGTCAGCGGCAGCCCATCTTCCAGCAGCGTATCAATGCCCTGCGCATCCCCACCCCGGCGGGTAAGCCAGTCCAGGATCGCCCCCACACCCAGCCGCGACAGGCCCGCCTTGCCATGCGCCTGACGGTATAGCTGGGCAAAACTGCCCTCGGCCTCCGTCTGGCTGTCCTGGGAAGGAAGAAGGTGAAGATGCGTGCCGCCGTCCATGATGGACCCCGTCGGTTGGTGACGGCGGGAACGAAGCAATCTCTGGGCCAGTTCGACGCGTTTCAATGATTCCAAGGGGTTGGGAAAAGGCGATGCCTTGCATTCCGCAATATCCCCTTGCCCCCTGCAAGGAACCCGGCGCTTTTTGCCGGGTTGCCCTATCCTATCTTCCCACCAAGGCGTAACGGTCCTTCAACCGTAGAAACGGCATTTCCAGCCAGCGGTAAGACAGATGTGCCAGACCGAAAAGGGCCAGCAGGGACAGAACCGTACCCAGCCATAAGGCCGGCCCACCCGGATCGCGCGGCAGAAATTGCGGCCCGCCGAACCAGCCCAGCAGCAGGCCGAAGGTGAGGTAAAGAACCAGGGAGTGGAACAGGTAGAGTCCGTAAGAGACCTTGCCCCAATAGGTCAGCCAGCGGGGCGCCCAGCGCCGATCCATGCCCAGCAGCGCCAGGAAACAAAGGACGGCCCCCAGCAGCACCAGCCCCCAACCGATCAGGGCCCCCACCGGCGTTGGATGGGCGTCCCAGCTTTTCACCCCGAAACCGAACAACGCCCAGAACCAACAGCCCAGGCCGGCGGCAAAGACGACAAGGCGCAGTGCCATGCCCCAGGCCGGTGCCCGACCGCGCAGGACGATGGACAGCAAGGTGCCAGCGGCAAAGAACTGAAACTGCACAAGGCTGTTGGTCCACATGCCATTATCGCCCGTCACCGGATGCGTGGCGTAATGCCAGATGGTGGCATAGGAGACGGCGATGACGCCCAGACAGATGGCAATGATCCGCCCCGGCAGCAGCGACGCAATGGCGAAGGGGATCAGCAGATAAAACTGCTCCTCCACCGAAATGCTCCAAAGCGGGTCGAAAGAGCCGGCAATCCAGCCCTGGTCCATAACGTACCAATTGCCGGTGAAGGTGATGAAGGACAGCACAGCCAGCAAATTGTCCGGCGCCACCTTCGGCACTACCTGGCCCAGCGCCAGCAAGCCGAACAGCATGGTGAAGTAAAGTGGCCAGATGCGCAGGATACGGCGAATGAAGAACCGCTTTACATCGATACGCCCCATCGCCGCCCGCTCCCGATATAGAAGCTCGGTGATCAGATAGGCCGACAGCAGGAAAAAGATCGAGACGCCAAAGGCACCGATGGTGCAGAAGGCCATGAACACCGGATGCGCATCACGGTCGAATGGCGCGTAATCGATGTAATGAAAACCAAAAACGCCGATGAAGGCCAGGAAGCGCAGAACATCAAGCTCCGGTCGGTCGAACCGCCGGTCCGCACGCATATCCATCTGTTTCCCCCAGAACGCTGCGGGATTCTCCCGTCCCGGACATTAGGGATGCAGGGGTGTCACCCCTGCAACATGACTTCGTATGTGGCGGGACTGGTTCATCCCGAATGACATTCCCCTGTGTGCAATGGCACCAGATAGGTTATAATCCGCTCCTGTCCTGCATCCCAACGCTGAAGGTGTGAGTTCCGTGACCATTCACCCGTCACGCCGCCTGCTGCTGGCCGCCGCCGTCCTCTCCGGGCTGGCGCTACCGGTGCGTGCGCATCACGGGGGGCGTCATCTACGTGTGGGGTTTGTTAATCCAGGCCGGGCCAGTGACCGGTTCTGGCAGATGTCCGACCTTGCCATGCAGGAAGCGGCGAAACAGTTCCAGATTACCTTGCTGACCGGTTACGCGGAGCGGGACCGCCAGCGCATGCTGTCACTGGGGCATGAGATTCTGGCGCAGCAGCCGGATTACATGATCATCGTCAATGAACACCGGACCGCAGCTCCCTTGATGGCGGCGGCACAGGCGGCGGGTGTGCCCGTCCTTCTGGCGTTCAGCGGACTGACGGCGGACGATGTCGCCCTGCTGGGCCGACCGCGTGAACGCAGCCCCCTGTTCCTGGGCAGCCTGCTGGCCGATAATGCCCGGGCCGGGGCCGCCATGGCAGAGGCGCTTGTGGCCGATTGCCGGCGCCGGGCGGGCAGGACCGGCCCGGTGCCCCTGCTGGCGCTGGGCGGTATCGCCGCGACACCGGCGGCACAGGAACGGCTGGATGGCCTGCACCGGGTTCTGGCGGCGGATGGTGATGCACGGCTTCTAGATCAGGTTGCCGTCAACTGGAGCCGGGAGGAGGCCCGCGACCGCACCCTGTCGCTACTGCGCCGGCAACCGCAGACCCAGGGCATCTGGTGCGCCAATGACGATATGGCCCTGGGCGCCATGGATGCCGCCATCACGATTGGCCGCACACCGGGACAGGACCTGTCCATCATCGGCCTGAACTGGCAGGAGGATGCCCTGCGCGAAGTGGCGGCGGGACGGATGGTGCTGTCCATGGGCGGTCATTTCCTGCTGGGGGCCTGGGCCCTGGCCTGGCTGCGCGACCATGCAGAGGGGCTGGATTTCGCAAACGCTGGCGGGACGGAGCAGTATCTGGCCCTGGCGCCGCTGACCCGTGATCAGGTCGGCCCCTATCTGGCCCGTTTCGGTAAGGATGGCTGGACCCGGATCGATTTCAACCGTCTGCGCCAGCACCAGGGACGCTATGACCTGCACGTTGGATCGGTGCTGACGGTTTGATGCGGGGCGGGTAGGCTTGGCGTGAGAGTTCCGCCGCCAAAGGTGCCGTGCCGTGCGTATCCTGCTGCTTGCCCCGCTGCTGATGTCCCTGCTGCTGCCCGCCCATGCCATCGCCAAGGGGGATGATGGGGCCCGGATCGAGAAGGCCCGTACCCTGATGGAACTGGCCGGTGCCGCCGGTCTTGCCGACCAGACCCTGGTCAGTGTCACACGCCAAGCCGAGGAACTGTTGGCCCATGAAAATCCAGGGCGGGAGGCGGAGGTGACGGCCCTGGTGCGCGATCATTTCCTGCCCAAGGCGCGGGCCGCCCTGCCGGAACTGTCACGCGGTATCACGGGCCTGTACGCAGCCCATTTCACGGCGGCGGAGCTGGATCAGATGATCGGGTTCTACAAGTCGCCCGTAGGCCGCAAGCTGGTGACGATGTCGCCCACAATCATCCAGCAGAGCATGGCCCTGGGTCAGGCCTGGGCAGAGGGTGTGTCCGACAAGGCCTGGGATAGTTTCGCCAAGGCCGCCCGCGAACGCGGCCTGTCGCTGCCGAAGCGGTTGTGAGACACGAAATCAGTACGCGATACTCTTATGATATAGACAGCCGATGCTGGCAGTTTGGATAGACATTGGATAGGCTGACGGGAGTGTCAAACCGTTCCGATCGAGGTTGCAATGGTCGTTCGTTCCCTGCTTGTTGCCTTGTCACTGGCGCTGTCGCTGTTGTGCGCACCGGCCTGGGCGGCACCTGACAAGGCGGAGTATGACGCACGCGTGGGTAAAGCCAGGGAATTGATCGCCATAACGGGCATGGCCAAGCTAAGTGATCAGATCACCACGGCCATGGTCGGCCAGATCGGTCAGATGGTGAACAAACTCAATCCCGGCCATGAAGCAGAAGTGAAAGAGATGCTGGAGGAATATTTCCTGCCCGAAGTCAGGGCATCAGCACCGGAATTCATGGAGGCCATAGCCGGCATCTACGCCACCAATTTCACTGTCGCAGAAATGGATGCAGTCATCGATTTCTACAAGACACCCGTTGGCATCAAGATGCTGAACAGCCTGCCGACCCTGACCCAGCAATCCATGGCTGTGGGTCAGGCCTGGGGTCAGGCTGTTGCCCAGCGTGCCACCGGTAAATTCGTTGAAGCGCTGAAGAAGCGGGGCCTGAAAGCACCCCAGCAATTATGATCCCCAACACACGCCCCTGCCGACAGGGGCATGTGTTGGGCCACCCCGTTCAGCCCTTTACCGCGCGGACCGGCGGCATGGCGTTACAGACATCGATATGGCCCGACGCGCGGATGAAGAAATCGTCCTGGCGGAAGCGGCGGGCATCGCGCCATTTGGTGTAGGTCTCGCTCTGGCCGGACAGGACCTCGATCTTTTCCCGCTCCGCTTCCGGTACATCGGCGGCCAGACGCACGGCGGTGATGGGCACGCGCTGTTCGACCTTCTCATAGAAGCCCAGCGTGCCCGTGCCACGCGGCAGGGCCGTCAGCAGCTCCATGCCCTTCAGGACACGGCCCACCAGGGTGATGACCTTGTCCAGCGGGCGCGGGGAATGGCCGATGACCGTGTAAAGTTCCGCCCCGCTGCCGCTGTCCAGCGGCATGCCGCGCCCGACACCCACGATACCATAGCAATGGGTCATCCAGGCTTCCCCCGTCTTGGGATCACGCGCAGCGGGGAATATGTCGGAAATGCCGACCTCCGGCGCATAGGCGTCCGGGTCGGGCAGCTTGGCAAAGGGCAAGGTCTTGGCCCCGTCCTTGACGGTGAATTCGGGCGCCAGCTTGTCCAGGGCCGTCTTCATCGGCTTGGGCGTTTCGTCCGGCATGCCCCATTGGGTGACGTAGTTGTCCTGCACACGGACGATGAACGTCCCCTCGTACCAGTTCTCCCGCGCCAGCTTACGCATGTTCTCCACATGCACCGGGGCAAAGGCAGGGGCCAGTTCGATGACCACGCGCCCGCCGGGCAGGTCCATGTAGAACGTGTTCTCCGGCACCGGTGCCCGCCAGTCACTGGCGGGTGACGCCGCCAGCACCTCTGCCGGGGTCGCCCGCTTGGGCGCCTCCTGGGCAGTAGCAGTCAGGGACAGGGCCAGAAGGGCGGCGGTGGCAAGCAGGGTCAGGCGCATGGGGGCTTCTTCTTGGATTGAATTGCCGATGGCAGCAGCATCCCAGAAGTCGAAGCCCCCCTCAAGGTGATGCTCTGGCTTGCAGTCAGCATTCGGCGAGGCGTCGTCCTATTGGACGAAGGGTGGCGCAGGCGGGCGTACCGTCGGCACCTGTCCCGATGATTGTCGTTTCAATCACCCCACCATGGCGGGCGGCGCGATCCAGCAGGTCCGGGTCGATATCGTGGATGTCGATCTTCATGCGCCGCGACCAGGGGGAGGCGGGATCACCGGCCATCTGGCCAATCCGGACATAGACGAATCGCCGCTCCGGCCCCTCCCGTCGCACCTGATCGCCGAAAAATTTGGGGCCGGGTGCCACGCGGATGGCGAAGTCGAAGGCCAATGGTTAGCCGGTTTGCAAGCTTTTCGGGTCCAAAGGCTGGTCATCTTTAGCCTGCAGGCTGTACCGCACGCCGACAACCGGCTGTTCGATGATGATCCGCAGTTTGATCGGACGCTGATCTGTCGGTGCCATGCCAGAAAACGCCTCTTTTGCAAATCCGATTACGGTTCGACGGCTTTGCTGTTGAACGGGTTCCAGCCCGTGGCTGCCAGCACTGCCTAGGTCATCGTTCCCAGATGTGCCTCGGCATAGGCCAGCTTCTTCACTTCTGCTGGGCTCAGATGCTGCCGGATCTGGCGGTAAAGCTTTGCTGCCTTGGCGTAATCACGAACCTTAAATGCAATCTCGGCCTTGGGCCGTACATGGGAGAGCAGTGCATTCAGCGCATATGCTGCTGATGCTTCATCACGGAGTTGCGCCATCCTGTCAAAGCATAGCTTGTCACCCTCCAGGGCCGGGGCACCATGCGTTTTCAGCAATTTAGCCAATCTTTCCAGACCATTGGCTATCGCTGGCTCCGTTAATGCAGCATAAGCTCGATAGGGTTCACCGTTTGGGGGGCCGTTGTGTCGGATGACATCCTCAATCCCGAATTGGCCACCCGGCAACGCGATGACCGCGTCAATTTCATATGATCGTGTTTCACGGAAAATGAAAACCGTGACCTCGGCTTTGCAAAAGCTGACACTGAACCTCTGGCAACCGGTCTCTTCAAAACCAGCATCAATCAAAAACTGAAAATAGTGCTTAACGAGAGCAGCAAAACTCTCAGGTGTAACTGCATCCATTCAGGGTGCCTTGATCATTTTCCCCGTAAACGGGTTCCAGCCCTTGGCCGCCAGCACGGCCCAGGACGTGGCCCCCAGATGCGGCTGCCGGTAATAGAAGAAATCGGCGTTCTTGCTGTCGGGTCCGATGGCAAAACCGGTGGACACCTTGTCCCCGCGCGTGGCCCACAGGTAACCACCGGGGCTGATGTCACCGATTAGGCTGGCCAGCAGTTTTTCCGCCCGCTCCCGATCCCCAACGGACGCCCAGGACAGGGCCGCCTGCGCCGTGCCCTCCACCCAGACGCCATCACGGTCACCATTGAAATCATAGCCGCCGGTCACCCCATGCAGCGTGTCTGCCCGGTCCAGCGCCCGGTCCCAGTCGCGTGGCGACTCGGGCAGCAGCAGGGGCCAGAGCAAGGCATCAAGGCCGGAATTACCGTCATTGACGGTCACGCCATCAGGCAGGGTGCCCGTGGGGAAATAACCCGCGTCGGCCCGCCAGAGCGCATTCAGGAAGCTCAAAGCCGCCGCCTTGCCCGCCGCCCAGTCACCACCGGGCACGCCCGCGCGCTCCAGCCAGCCGAACAGGGCAACAAGGTCGGTATTATGCTCAACGGACTTCCAGGTCAGGGCCTGTGTCCCCGCCCCGTCGCCATGTACGCCGCCCGTGAAGCCGCCCGGCCCCCTGGCATCGCGCGTATGGGCCAGAACCCAGGCGCCCAGTTTGGCCGCACCCGCCCGGTATTTCGGTTCATTCAGCGCATCGGCGAGCGTCAGCAGCGCCAGCCCCGCCCAGGCGACATTACCGGTGGCGGTGCCGACCTGATAGGCATCCTCCTCCCAGCGCTGTGCCTTCTGGTTCCACCAGCCATTGGGCGGGATGGGAAACTCCTGTTGCGGCCCGGCGCGATAGGTGGTGCGTAACCGGCCCTGCGGCCCCGCCCGGTCGCTATCGACCGCCGACAGCAGCGCATCACCAATCCGCCTTGCCTTGCCGGCCCGGCCACAGGCGACCAGGGCGATGGCGGCCAGCGCGTTGTCATAGGTGAAGGCGGCATTCTTCAGCGCATCCTCCGCCGGCGCCCCGGCACCGGAGGGGTGGTCGAAACTGCGCAAGAAAGCCGGACCCTTACCAGGCACCGAGTCGATGGCCACCGTCAACGACCCGCACAGCCGGCTTTCCAGCAGAGCGGCCGGATCGGGGGAGGTGTTGGCCGCCAGGGCCGGCGGAACCAGGGAAAGGGCAAGCAGCAGGGCTGCCGCCATTGGGTGGGCCAGACTCAATAGGGTTCCTCCTGCTGTAGGTCGCCGATTCCACCCGCATCGGCACAGGCGAAGGTGCGCAGACGGACATCAACGCGCCCGGCCTTACCCGACAGGCGATAGGTTTCCAAAACCTCGCTGCCATGATCGCCGCAATCCCAGCGTACCACATCAATATTCTGCGCTCCCTTGGCCAGCGCCTGCCACGCGGCCCAGTTCAGGACCAGGGGACGGTCGGGGCGGGCGACAGAGCGCAGCCAGTCCAGCCTGCCCGTGGTCCGGTTCACGCCCACGGCCACGTAGAAGCGCTTGCCGCCCGGCTGCACATCCGTCTGGATCAGGAATTCCTGGGCCTTGCCGTCGCGGTTGTAGTCGACAGGCTTGATGACCGGCACGGGCGGGCGGGCCCGGATTTCCCCCGCCAGCGTGGCATCGTCTTCGACCAGCCGTTTCGTATCTTCTTCGAGGATGGGCCAGCGGGGCAGCACCGAATTGCCTTCGTGGTCGGTCAGATCACTACCGGCGAACAGGGGGGACAGGTCCAGCCGATCATCCAACTGACCACCCGGCAGCGTCCGCGATAGGATCAACTGCCCCTGTTCGCCATAGGCAAAGCCGCTGCAGGGCACGGTGATGGCATCGTCGCCCGCATCCGGACCGCAGAAAGGTTTGACGGGGCCGATCCAGGACAGGCGCCAGACTTCTGCCCTACCATCGACCTGTACCACCTGTTCCTCCCGGATGGTCGTCTGCGCATTGGTCTGCGCATCCGGTTGTGCCAGGGCGGGCAGGGACAGTACCAGCAGGCCAACGGCCAGCAGGGGGGCATAGGCGATGGTCATAGGCGGTTCCTGATCCGGCGGGGACCATGGGGCAACCATCGGACAATGGCACCCAAGATGGCCGGAATTGTGGCCGCCACCACACGGCCGCGGCATCAGCCCCGTACGCGCAGCCCTGCGGCCAGCGTTTCCACCAGTTCGGCCATCATCACTTCCGGATCGGCACTGCTGACCGGGGCCAGGTTGCCGGACACGATCCCTTCCACCAGGCCGTTCACGGCGGCCCAGGTAGTGGCGGCGGCGCGTTCCAGCCGGTCGGGACTGGCATTGGGGATCAGGGGGGCCACCGCCATCTCGATCCCCCGGCGCAGGCGTACGATGCGCTCCAGCAGCCAGTCGGGCAGCGGTTCGGTCAGGACCGGCGGGCGATTGTCGATCAGGGTCTGGAACAGATTCAGGTTGGAGCGGGCGAAGCTGAGATAGGCCTTGGCGAGCGCCAGCAGCCGCGTCTCAACCGCTGCGTCCGCGGCCACCGCCTCGTCCGCCGCCGCCATCACCACCTGCAAACGGTCCAGCAACTCGGCATTCAGGTGCAGGCGGACCGTGTCCAGATTGGGATAGAGGTTGTACAATGTGCCAACCGAGCAACCTACGGCCTGTGCCAGGGTGCGTGCGGTCAGGGCGGAGAGCCCATGATCGGCGACCAGCTTGCGCGCCTCATGCAGGACGGCTTTGGCGAGTTCGGCACGGGGCTGACGGCTCATGGGCGAAATTTCCCTGACTTTCCCTGGATTTGACACGCGCTCACACTATCTTTAGCACGAATGGTCTGTTTTCAATCGACCTTTGTCTGGATGGTCATGCTACCCGTGCTCACGGCAAAAGGCTGCCACGGCAGACCTGCATGTTGATGACACCGATGCACTGACGTAAAACCGTCGCGGATTATCAAGCCTTTGCACCCGGCCCCGGCGATCCAACGTCGCGGCCTTTCCGACCGGAACCCCAAATGGCCCCCTACGATCAAGCCCCGAGCGAGCGCCTGTCCTTCCTCTTCGGCGCCAACGGCACCTTCATCGCGGAACTTTACGCCCGTTACCGGCAGGACCCGAATTCGGTCGATGCCAGCTGGCAGTCCTTCTTCGCCGAAATGGGCGATGATGGTCACGCCATCCTGGCCGAACTGAACGGCGCGTCATGGGCGAAAGCCACCGCCAAGGTGATTGGGGCCGCCGACCCGGATGCCCCGCCCCCGGCAAAGCCCGGCAAGGGTGACAAGGCCGCCCCGACCCCGGCCGCTGCGGCGCCCGTGGTACAGGGCTTCACCGCCGAACAGGTGCGCGCTGCCCAGCTGGACAGCCTGCGCGCCCTGATGCTGATCCGGAACTACCGCGTGCGTGGCCATTTGCTGGCCAAGCTGGACCCGCTGGGCATGGACAAGCGGGCCGAGCATGCGGAACTGGATTACCGCCATTACGGCTTCACCGAGGCCGATCTGGACCGCCCGATCTTCATCAACAATGTGCTGGGGATGGAAACCGCCACCCTGCGCCAGATCGTGGACGCGGTGCAGCGCACCTATTGCGGCTCCATCGGCGTGGAGTTCATGCATATCCAGGACCCGGAGCAGAAGGCCTGGATCCAGGAGCGCATCGAGGGTATCCGCAACCAGACCGACTTCACGGTCAATGGCAAGAAGGCCATCCTGCAGCGCCTGACGGCTGCGGAAGGGTTTGAGCGCTTCTGTCAGGTGAAGTGGACGGGCACCAAGCGTTTCGGCCTGGAAGGCGGCGAAGTGCTGGTTCCGGCCATCGAGCAGGTGATGAAGCGCGGTGGCCAGATGGGCCTGAAGGAGATCGTGCTGGGCATGGCCCATCGCGGTCGCCTGAACGTGCTGGCCAATGTCATGGGCAAGCCTTTCAAGGCCATCTTCAGCGAATTCCAGGGCAATCCGGCCAACCCCGAGGACGTGCAGGGCTCCGGCGACGTGAAGTACCATATGGGTACCTCCAGCGACCGTGACTTTGATGGCAACACCATCCACCTGTCCCTGTCGCCCAACCCGTCGCATCTGGAAGTCGTGAACCCGGTCGTCTGTGGCCGCGTGCGCGCCAAGCAGTGCCAGATCTCCGGTCAGGTGCCGCCGTCGGACGAAAGCCGTTCCAACGTACTGGGCGTGCTGCTGCATGGCGACGCGGCCTTTGCCGGCCAGGGTCTGGTGCCGGAAACGCTGCTTCTGTCGGAACTGAAGGGGTACCGTACCGGCGGCATCATCCACTTCATCATCAACAACCAGATCGGTTTCACCACCGCCCCGCAGTACAGCCGTTCCGGCCCGTACCCGACGGAAGTCGCCAAGTCGATCCAGGCCCCGATCTTCCACGTCAATGGCGACGATCCCGAAGCCGTCATTCATGTCAGCCGCATCGCCATCGAATTCCGTCAGAAGTTCCTGAAGGATGTCGTGGTCGATATCGTCTGCTATCGCCGCCAGGGCCATAATGAAGGCGACGAGCCGGCATTCACCCAGCCGCTGATGTACAAGACCATCGCCAAGCAGACCACCACCCGCGCGCTCTATGCGCAGCAGCTGGTGAATGAAGGCGTGATCACCCAGGCCGAGGGCGAGGGCTATGTCGCCGAATTCAATGCCCAGATGGAGCAGGAATTCCAGGCCGCCACCTCCTACAAGCCCAACAAGGCCGACTGGCTGGAGGGCAAGTGGTCGGGCCTGACCCCGGCGCCCGCCGATGTTGCCCGTGGCACCACCGCCGTTGGCCTGGATGTGCTGAAGGAAGTGGGTCTGGCGCTGTGCAAGACGCCGGATGACTTCAATGTCAATTCCAAGGTCGCGCGTCAGTTGAAGGCCAAGCAGGAAGCCATCCTGTCTGGCGAGGGCATCGATTGGGCCACCGCAGAGGCGCTGGCTTTCGGCACCCTGCTGATCGAAGGCAACCCGGTCCGTCTGTCGGGTCAGGATGTCGGTCGCGGCACCTTCTCGCACCGCCATTGCGTGCTGGTCGATCAGGTGAACGAGAACAAGTTCGTGCCCCTGAACCATGTCCGTCCGGGCAGCCAGGCCAGCTTCGAAGTCCATGACAGCCCACTGTCGGAAGCCGCCGTCCTGGGCTTCGAGTATGGGTTCTCGCTGACCGAGCCCCATGCGCTGACCATCTGGGAAGCGCAGTTTGGCGATTTCGTGAATGGTGCGCAGGTCATTATCGACCAGTTCATCAGCTCTGCCGAATCGAAGTGGCTGCGCATGTCCGGTCTGGTCATGCTGCTGCCGCACGGCATGGAAGGCCAGGGTCCGGAGCACAGCTCTGCCCGTCTGGAGCGGTTCCTGCAGGGTTCGGCCGAGGATAACTGGCAGGTCTGCAACATCACGACGCCGGCCAACTATTTCCACGCCCTGCGCCGTCAGATCCGTCGCGACTTCCGCAAGCCGCTGATCGTCATGTCGCCGAAGTCGCTGCTGCGTCACAAGCTGTGCGTCTCGCCGCTGGACATGTTCTCCGCCGACCAGACCTTCCACCGCGTTCTTTATGAAACCGGTGTCGATCTGGTCGCCAATGACAAGATCCGCCGCGTCGTCATCTGCTCCGGCAAGGTCTATTATGACCTGTATCAGGAGCGGGAGAACCGGGGCATCAAGGACATTGCCATCGTCCGCCTGGAACAGCTTTATCCGTTCCCCGGCGATGCGCTGGCTTTGGAACTGGCCAAGTACCCGAATGCCGATATCGTCTGGTGTCAGGAGGAATCGGAGAATCAGGGTGGCTGGCTGTTCGTTGACCGCCGTATCGAGAAGGTGCTGACCAGCATCGGCCACAAGGCGGGCCGTCCGATCTATGCGGGTCGTCCGGATTCGGCCGCCCCCGCCACCGGCATGCTGAAGCGCCACAACCAGGAGCAGGCAAAGCTTCTGGACGAAGCGCTGACGGTCTGATCCGCCGGCTTCCCCATCCTCGACAAAGACCATCCAAACACGAAGGCCACAGAACATGGCGACGGAAATCAAGGTGCCCACGCTGGGCGAATCGGTCACGGAAGCGACGGTTGCCCGCTGGCTGAAGAAGGTCGGCGACGCCATCAATGTTGATGATCCGCTGGTGGAACTGGAAACCGACAAGGTCACCCTGGAGGTCAATGCTCAGGCCGCCGGTACGCTGGCCGAGATCGTGGCTGCTGAGGGCGCAAATGTCGCCGTCGGTGCCCTGCTGGGCGTGATCGGTGCCGGGTCTGGTGCAGCACCGGCACCTGCCGCCGCTGCCCCGGCCCCCGCCGTGGCTGCTGCCGCCCCGACCCCGGCTGCCGTGCAGTCGGCCCCGGTCATGCCGGCCGCTGCCAAAATCGCCGCCGATAACGGCATCGATACCGGCGCTATTGCCGGCACCGGCAAGGATGGCCGCGTGACCAAGGGCGATGTCCTGGCCGCCATCGACACCCCGAAGGCCGCCGTTCCCGCCCCGGCCCCGGCGCCCAAGGCCGCCCCCGCCCCGTCGGGTCCGCGCGCCAAGGCTGACCGCGAGGAGCGGGTGCGCATGACCCGCCTGCGTCAGCGCATCGCCGAGCGTCTGAAGGAAGCGCAGAACACGGCCGCCATGCTGACCACCTTCAACGAGGTGGACATGACGAACGTGATCGCCATGCGCAACCAGCTGAAGGACGCGTTCGAGAAGAAGCATGGCGTGAAGCTGGGCTTCATGTCCTTCTTCGTGAAGGCCTGCCTGGTCGCCCTGAAGGAACTGCCGGCGGTGAACGCCGAGATCGACGGCACCGATCTGGTCTACAAGAACTATTACGACATCGGTGTCGCCGTCGGCACGCCGCAGGGTCTGGTGGTTCCGGTGGTCCGCGACGCCGACAAGCTGTCCTTCGCCGGCGTGGAAAAGACCATCGGCGAACTGGGCAAGAAGGCTCGCGACGGCAAGCTGTCGATGGAAGACCTGTCGGGCGGCACCTTCACCATCTCCAACGGTGGTGTCTATGGCTCGCTGATGTCGACCCCGATCCTGAACACGCCGCAGTCGGGCATCCTGGGCATGCACAAGACCATGGACCGCGCCGTGGTCGTGAATGGCAAGGTCGAAGTGCGCCCGATGATGTATCTGGCCCTGTCCTACGACCACCGCATCATCGATGGTCGCGAGGCCGTGACCTTCCTGGTGCGCGTCAAGGAATGCATCGAGAATCCGGAACGCATCCTGCTGGATGTCTGATCGGATCTTCGGTCCTAACAGAAAAGGCCGCCCGATTGGGCGGCCTTTTTTGTTGTGCGCTACGCCAAACTCAACCCGTCAGCTCTTCCATCGTCTGGCGGACGACGGCGACGATGGCGGCCCCGTGCTTATGGCTGCTTTCGCCCAGGCTGGAGGCAATGACGGACAGCTCCACCTCTGTCGTGGGGGCGAAACGCGCCACCTCGGCCAGCAGGTTGTTGCTCAAAACCTCATCGCGGCTGATGCCCTGCGACCGGGCGACATCGCCGCGCCAGCCATTGAGGGCAGCCTGGATGGCCGATTCGATCTGGGCCTGCTCTTCGCGACGGCGCAGGTCGCGGTAATGGACCAGGACGCGCCAGCCGGCATCGGCATAGGCCGTGTCGATCCGCTCCACCTCCACCGTCCGCAGGAAGCTGGCAATCCGCTGCTCATCCTCTTCGGCGGCGGCATCGCGGATGGAGAAGGTGCGAAGTTCAAGATTCATTGTGGCCACCGCCGCTGTTGACCCGGACCTGTTGCCCCGGCCAGCGCCGGAAGCGTCGATGGCGGCAGTATAGCCCGGCCCCACAGGCCCCGCATCTTTCTTCCGTATGGGTTTTCGGTCATTGACGGACAGGAAACCGGGTCAGCAGCATAGAAAAGCCCCGGCGGTTTGCACCGCCGGGGCTTTCATACTCAATCCCTTGGCAAAGGGGATCAGACGCCCTTGGGCAGGCGGTCGATCAGGTTCTGCCAGCGGCCCAGCGACACGAAATGCGCATAGACCAGACCGATCCAGTTGCGCTTGCGCCATTCCAGGAAGGTCTCATCCGGCAGCTCGTTGAACTTCTGTTCATCGATGACGCGGAAACCGGAGAGCGACAGCTGCTTGCCTTCCGGTGTCACCACCTCAGCACGCTGATCGACCAGCAGGCCCAGCTTCTCCACCTCTTCGCAGAACAGCTGCGTCTGGCGGGCCGACTGGTTGAAGGCCACGCAGTAATTCAGGATGTCTTCGCCTTCCTTCGTGCCCTTGCCGTCCTTGAACAGCGGCAGGTCACCCTCGGAACCCTCACCACGGACCAGGATTTCCTCATCCTCTTCCATGATCAGGACCAGGCGCTTGTCTTCCGGCATCTCAACCAGGATGAACGGATAGCGGCCGATATAGGCGGGGATCTGCGAATTGAAGGCCCAGGTGCCATCCTCGCGGATGAACAGGTTCTCGCCCGCGCGCAGGCCCAACAGCGCCATCACGCCGGCCGAAGGGCCGGGCCCGAACACCAGCGGATAATGGTTCTGCAGCTGCGGCATCTCTTCGGCCAGCACCGGAACGGCATGGATATTGGCGCAATAGCGGAAAGTGCGGTTGCGCTTCACCTTCACGTCGGCGTGATGCTGTGCGCTCACGGCAACGGGGTTCTTGTACAGCAGCGGCATCTGGGGGGCGTCGGCGTTGGCGACGTCGGTCATCTTGATCGGTCCCGGCAATCTGTCAGGCATTGGGCGGCCGTCCGCCCGGCACTGGGGTGCCTTTCAACTGCCGCAAACCACCCCCCCTGTCAATGCCGCTGGCAGGGGAAAACAGGCGAAAAACGGCAGGAAAGAAGGCTGAACAGCGTGGCGAAGGGCCAACTGGCCGGTCCGGGGGTGAAGGTGCGGCGCAACATGGCGATGATCCTTGAGGATGGAATGAAATCTCGTTGGCGCCATCATCGCGGAAGCTCCGCTTGACGTCGAATATCAATCAAATACAGTCGCTGTAATTTTTAGTTACACGAGTTCCCTCAAACGCCGGGCGCCGCCATCCGGCGGCTTGGCTCTCGCGGCACGTGCCGCGCGGCGGCGGTCGCCGCCGTAAACGACTGACATGCGAAGATCACGATGCGCCGCCTGCCACCCCTGACCCAGTTGCGCGCCTTTGAGGCGGCGGCCCGCCATGAAAGCCTGAGCCGGGCGGCAGAAGAACTGAACGTGGCCCATCCAGCCCTGTCGCGGCAGATCAAGGATCTGGAGGCATGGCTGGGCTGTACCCTGTTCACCCGCCATAATCGCGGCCTGATGCTGACCGATGCGGGCCGTGCCTATCGGGATGCCGCTGTGGCCGCCTTCGATCTGATTGAGGGGGCGACGGGGCTGTTGCGTGCGGCCCCACCCGTGGCCGGGCGGTCGCGCCTGATCCTGTCGGTGGAGCCGTCCTTTGCCCAACGCTGGTTGATCCCGCGCCTGGGCGATTTCCGCGCCCGCCATCCAGAGGTGGAGGTCGTGGTGGATGCCACCCGCGTCGCCGCCGATTTCCGCAAGGGCGGGGCCGATCTGGGCATCCGCTATGGCAGCGGCCCCTGGCCGGGGTTGCAGGCCCAGCTTCTGTCCGTGGTCGTCAATTTCCCCGTCTGTGCCCCGCAACTGGCCGCACGCCTGCCCACCGATCCGGCCCGCCTGCTGGAGGGTGACCTGCTGCTGGAGGAGATGGACATGCCGTGGCATTGCTGGTTCCGGGCGGCGGGCGTGGCGGTGACCGCGCCTCTGCGCGGCACCCGCTTCTATGATGCCGGCAATGCCATCGATTCGGCCCTGGCGGGGCAGGGTCTGGCCTTGGGCGACACGATCCTGGCCGCCGATGATGTGGCGGCGGGCCGGCTGGTGCGCCCCTATCCGCAAACGGCCATCTATGACGCCTATCATCTGGTCGCCCCCGCCCCGCATTTCCGCCGCCCGCCCGTGAAGGCCTTTGTGGAATGGGTGACAGCAACCATGCAGGCCTTTCAGCAGCAGCGAGGAGACTGACCAACAAACTAAGCACTTCGGATTCAGCACTTGCCAAACAGAACAAAACAAGAACAATAACCCCATGACCGACCCTATCCCCACCATCGCCGCCCTGCGGGAACGGCTGTCCATCATGGACCGGGTGCGCCCGCCCAAAGGGCGGACGGCCCTGTCGCTGGGCCTGTCCTGTCTGGATGCAGCCCTGGCCGGTGGCGGGCTGGTGCGGGGTGGTTGCCATGAATTTCTGCCGGCCCCTGCCGATGCGGGGGCACTTGGATTTGTGGCCTCCATCCTGTCGGGTCTGCCGCCCGGCCCTATCCTGTGGTGCCGACACCGGGACAAGGGTGATCCGCTGGGCCACGCCGACATGCCCTATGGGCCGGGTCTGGCGGCCCTGGGTCTGGATGCCTCTCGTCTGATCCTGGTGCGGCCCGATAGTCTGGATGACGCGCTCTGGGTGCTGGAGGAGGCGTTGCGATGCTCTGCCCTGGCCGCCGTTGTTGGAGACGGGGTGCTGCCCGGCGCGGTGGCGCTGCGCCGTCTGCAACTGGCGGCGGAGGATGGGGATGCTTTGGGCCTGCTGATCCTGCCGCCCCTGGCCAGGCCCCCGCCCTCCGTCGCCCTGACGCGCTGGCGGGTCACCTCCATGCGCGATGGTCCGCCGCAGGAAGAAGGAGGAAGACCGCGCTGGCAGGTATCGCTGCTGAGGGCACGCGGTGGCGGGGTGGGAACGGGGTCGGGACCGTGGGAGGTTATCTGGGATGACACGGCGTTTCGTCTCCGTCTGGCTCAGCCGCTGGCCAACGGACCAGTGGCGGCGGCGGAATAAGGTGGCTCCCCTGTCCGGCCCGCTGGCCCTGACGCTGGCGGGACAGGGCGGGATCCGTCTGCATGCCGTGGACGCGCTGGCCAGTGCCGATGGCCTTCGGCCCGGCATGCTGCTAGCCGATGCCCGCGCCCTGTGTCCACCTCTGACCGCCATGCAAGCGGACCCCTCCGCCGATCAGGCCGCCCTTGCCCGGCTGGCGCTCTGGGCACAGCGCTATACGCCACAGGCCGCCACTGATGGGCCGGACGGGCTGATCCTGGACATTACCGGCTGTGCCCATCTCTGCGGTGGGGAGGACGAACTGCTGGCCGATCTGGGGGGCCGATTGACCCGCGCCGGTCTGACCCATCATCTGGGGCTGGCGGATGGAGCGGCGGCAGCCTGGGGCTGGGCCCGGCATCGTCCTGCCGGTGCCAGCCCCAGGCTGCCCACAGGCACACGGGCTTGGCCGGCGCTGCTGGCCCTGCCTCTGGTCTCCCTGCGCCTGGACCCCGGCCTGCAGGCCGATCTGGCCCGTGTCGGCCTGCGGTCGGTCGGTGATGTGCAGCGGCAGCCGCGCGCCGGGCTGGTCGCTCGCTATGGCACGGGGCCGGTGCGGCGCCTGGATCGCATGCTGGGCATCGCCGCCGATCCCGTGGCCCCGCAGGCCGCCACCCCGCAATGGCAGGTACGCCGTGCCTTCGCCGAACCCATCGCCACGCGTGAGGCCATCGAGGGGGCGGTGCTGTCCCTGCTGCGCGACCTGTCGGCCCGGCTGGAGGCGGCGGGGCGCGGGGCGCGGCGGCTGGTCCTGACCTGTTTTCGCACCGATGCCAGCAGCCAGGATCTGCCCATCGGCACAGCCCGCCCCCTGCGCGATCCGCCATCACTGCTAAAATTGTTTCGGGAGCGGTTTGACCAGATTGATCCTGGTTTCGGTATCGAAATGATAGAGATGACGGCGACGGGTACGGACCTGTTTACCGGGGAACAGGCGGGGCTGGCCGTGGGGGGCGGGGATGCCTTTGCCCTGTCCGGCCTGCTGGATCGGCTGGTCAACAGGCTGGGGGAGGATCAGGTGGGCCGCCCCGTGCCGCGCAACACCCACCGCCCGGAACGGATAATGGAACTGGCCGGTGAGATGGAGGGGCAGATGGGGCAAGCACTGCTCCCCCCAGACGGCGGAGCCATGCCAACCCCGTCCTTGCCACCCCCCACCCCGGCGGCGGATGGTTCGACGAAACCCTGGCCCAAACCGCAGCCCCAGCGCCCCGCCCCTTCGCGCCCCCGGACATGGCGGATGGAGGGGACGCGCCCCCTGCTGCTGCTGCATCCGCCCGAACCGGTGCAGATGGGCCAGGGGCTGGTCTGGCGGGGGCGGCACCTGTCCGTCGACTGGATGGAGGGGCCGGAGCGTATCCGGCCCGACTGGTGGCGCGCACGCACAGGCCCGACGCGGGATTATTACCGCGCGCAACTCAGCGATGGCCGGCGTTTCTGGCTATTCCGGACCGCGGATGAGCGGGGGGCCTGGTATCTGCACGGGCTGTGCGCATGACGCCGGGGGATTATGTCGACCTGCAGGTGACCAGCAATTTCAGCTTCCTGCGCGGGGGTTCCCACCCGCATGAGCTGGTGCTGGCCGCCGCCTGTTTGGGCCGCACCGCCATCGCCATCACCGATCATGACAGTCTGGCGGGAGCCGTGCGTATGCATACGGCCTGCAAACAGCATCGCATGCAACTGGTGGTGGGGTGCCGCCTGACCCTGGCCGATGCACCGCCGGTCCTGTGCTATCCCACCGACCGCGCCGCCTATGGAAGGCTGACCCGGCTGCTGACCTTGGGCAAACGGCGCGGGGCCAAGGGCGAATGCCACCTGGCCCTGGCCGATCTGGCGGGGGCGGCAGAGGGGCAGATACTGGCTGTGTTGGCGCCCGATGGCCGGGCCACGCCCGCCCGCCTGTCCGACCTGTCGGTACAGCTGGACCGGTTCCGCGCCCTGGCGGCGGCGGGGCTTTATCTGGCCGTCGCCCCGCTTTACCAGGGCTATGATCGTTCCCGCCTGCTGCGGCTGGGGGAACTGGCCGACCGGCAGGGCATAGGCCTGCTGGCCACCCATGATGTGCGCTATCACCACCCGGATCGGCAGCGCCTGTTCGATATTCTGACCTGCATCCGCCATGGCCGAACCCTGGCCAATGCCGGTCGCATCCTGTCGCCCCATGCCGACCATTACCCCAAACCAGCGGCCAGCATGGCCGCCCTGTTCGCCGACCGACCCGACGCCCTGGCCAATAGCCGCCTGATCGCCGACCGCTGTACGTTCAGCATGGATGAGCTGCGCTACGATTACCCCATTGATCCCATCCCGGATGGCCGCACCCCACAGGAGGAGCTGGAGCGTCTGACCTGGGAGGGGGCGAAACGGTTTTATCCGCAGGGCGTACCGGAAAAGGTACGCAAACAGCTTCTGTACGAGTTCGACCTGATCGGCCGGCTGAAATACGCACCTTACTTCCTGACGGTGCATGACATTGTCCGCTTCGCCCGGTTGCGTGAGATCCTGTGCCAGGGGCGGGGATCGGCGGCCAATTCAGCCGTCTGCTATTGCCTGGGCATCACCGCCGTCGACCCTGCCGATCATGAACTGCTGATCGAGCGTTTCATCTCCGAGGACCGGCACGAGCCGCCAGACATTGATGTCGATTTCGAGCATGAGCGGCGCGAGGAGGTGATGCAGTACATCTACACCAAATATGGCCGCGACCATGCCGGTCTGGTGGCCACCGTCATCTGCTACCGCTCGCGCATGGCCCTGCGGGAAGTGGGCAAGGTGCTGGGCCTATCCGACGATGTTGTCGGCGCCCTGGTGCGCCTGGGCTGGAACCGGCATGGGGTGGAACATGAGGGCACAGCGCGCGAGGCGGGGCTGGACCCGTCCGACCCGACCCTGGCCCTGTGTATGGAGCTGGCCTATGATTTGCGCGGCTTTCCCCGGCATCTGTCACAGCATGTGGGCGGCTTCGTCATTTCCCGCTCACGCCTGGATGAACTGGTCCCCATCGAGAATGCGGCCATGGAGGACCGCACCGTCGTCGAATGGGACAAGGATGATGTCGATGCATTGGGCCTGCTGAAGATCGACATTCTGGCGCTGGGCATGCTGTCCTGCATGCGGCGCGGGCTGGAAATGCTGGGACAGCGGCTGGGCCGCCCCCTGGGCCTGACCGATATTCCCAATGATGACCGCGACACCTATGAGATGATCTGCCGGGCCGACACGATCGGCGTGTTCCAGATCGAAAGCCGGGCGCAGATGTCGATGCTGCCGCGCCTGCGCCCGCGCGAATTCTATGATCTGGTGATCGAGGTGGCGATCGTGCGCCCCGGCCCCATCCAGGGCGACATGGTCCATCCCTATCTGCGCCGCCGCCGGGGGCAGGAGAAGGTAGAGTTCCCCAAACCGGAACTGGAACAGGTGTTGAAGCGCACGCTGGGCGTACCCCTGTTCCAGGAACAGGCCATGCGCATGGCCATTGTCGCCGCCGGCTTCTCTCCCGGACGCGCCGATCAACTGCGCCGGGCCATGGCCACCTTCAAGAAGACGGGCGGGGTGGGGGCGTTCGAACAGGAATTCATTGATGGCATGATCGGGCGCGGCTACGACCCCGACTATGCCGCCCGCTGTTTCAAGCAGATCCAGGGGTTCGGCAGCTATGGGTTCCCGGAAAGCCATGCCGTCAGCTTCGCACTGCTGGCCTATAAATCCTCCTGGCTGAAATGCCACCACCCGGCCATCTTCGCCTGCGCCCTGCTGAACAGCCAGCCCATGGGCTTTTATCAGCCGGCCCAGATCATCCGCGATGCGGTGGAACACCGGGTAGAGGTGCGACCCGTCGATATCAACCGGTCAGAATGGGATTGCACGCTGGAGGAAGGGCGCGGTGGCCCTGCCTTGCGCCTCGGATTTAGGCAGATCAAGGGCATGCGGGAGGAGGCAGCCATCACCATCGCGCGCGAACGCAGCGGTGGCTATGACACGATCCGCGACCTGTGGCGGCGGACCAGCCTGCCCGTCGCCATTCTGGACCGGTTGGCTGATGCCGATGTCTTTGCCAGCCTGGGTCAGGACCGGCGCCAGGCTCTCTGGGAGGTGAAGCGGCTGGGCGGCAAACCGCTGCCCCTATTCCAGGCTGCCGATCAGGCACGCCGCATCGGCGATAACCGCCCGCCCGTCGATATGGGGGACGAGCCGGAGGCGAACCTGCCACAGATGACACAGGGCGAACAGGTCTGGGCCGATTACCGGACCAAGGGGTTGAGCCTGCGCGCCCACCCGCTGGCCCTGCTGCGCGGCACGATGACGGGACTGGGCATGGGGCCGACCAAGGCGCTGGGCGATATCAAGGCGGGCAGCATCGTCAGCACCGCCGGCCTGGTGCTGGTGCGGCAACGGCCCGGCACGGCATCGGGCGTCATCTTCGTGACGCTGGAGGATGAAACGGGCATCGCCAATCTGGTGGTCTGGCCGTCCGTCCTGGAACGGTTCCGCCGTACCCTGATGACCGCTGCCCTGATGGGGGTGCGCGGGCGGTTACAGCGGGATGGCGATGTCATCCATGTCGTGGCCGAAAAACTGTTCGATCTGTCGGCGCATCTGCACATGCTGAATGACGGCCCCGCCAACGATACCGCCCTGCCCGACGCCATCCCCGCCCATATCTTCGGCGAGGGGCGGAATTTTCATTAGGGGCTGTTGGCGAAGCATCTGAAATTGAGAACACCCCCTCCCCCTGCGAAGGCCGGAACCCAGGGGCCCACAGCACCGACTTCTCCCCTTGCGCCTGCTAGAAGCGTTGCCGTTGGGGGTGCGGTCCCTGAGACCCGGCCTTCGCCGGGGAGGCAATTTATAAATTTAAGTACCGTTGCTGCCCCTCAAGCTGCGTTGCGCAGGTCGCGGATGAAGCCTTCAAGACGGTCATGCATGTCGGCGGACAGGCGTTCGGCGTCTTCGGCGGTGCTGTTGGTCTTGGCCACGGCATCGGCGATGCCGCCAGCCATGTCGGCCATGCGGGAAACGGTGGTGCCCAGGGAGGCCGTGCGGGTAGAGACGGTCTGGATGGACCGGCTGATTTCCATCACGGTTGCTTCCTGCTGCTGTACCGCGTCAGAGATTTCGCCGGCCCCGCTGTCCAGTGCCGTCACGGCATCGGCCACGCTGGCAATGGCGTCCACAGCGGCGCGGGTGGCGGCCTGGATCTCGGCCACCTGACGGCTGATATCCTCCGTCGCACGGCCGGTCTGGGTGGCCAGGCTCTTGACCTCCGACGCGACCACGGCAAAGCCCTTGCCAGCCTCACCAGCGCGCGCCGCCTCAATGGTGGCGTTCAGGGCCAGCAGGTTGGTCTGCCCAGCAATGTCGGCGATCAGCTGCACCACGCTGCCGATGCGGGCGGCAGTTTCCGACAGTTCAGACACCTTCTCCCGCACGCGCCCTACCTCATGCGCCGTGCCACGCGCCTGGGCGGCGGCACCACTGGCGGTGCGGGACACTTCCGCGATGCTGGCGGCCATTTCTTCCACAGCCGCCGCGACGGCGGCGGCGTGGCCCGTGGCTTCATCCGCCTCGGCCCGCGCCTCGCCCGTCATCTCTCCCGTGCTGGCCACCGACCGGCCCAGCAGGTCCGCCTCTTCCCGCAGGCCGCGCACGGCAGCGTCCAGGCGACGGGTCATGCTTTCGACGTCGACGACGAAGCGGTCGGCCAGCCCCTTGCGCAGGGCCACGCGCTCGGACCGCTGCGTCTCGGCGGCCTGCAACTGCTGTTCACGCAGCCGTTCGGTCTCCACCACGGCCTCTTCGGCCTTGGTACGGGCGCTTTCCGAATAGAGGAAAGAACTCTCCAGGTTCCAGGACAGCCAGAGCAACACGCCCGTTTCAACCACCACGACAATGGCATGCAGGATGACGCGCAGCAGGCTACCCTGACCGTCGGGGAAGACCAGCGACGGCAGCAGGAAGGACAGGGTCAGGTGATGCACCGCCGTCACCCCCGCCGCCACCAGGATGACGCGCCAGTTACAGAAGGCGGTGAGCATGGCCAGGACCGCGAAATACAGGAAATGTGCATCGATCTGCCACGGCCCGGCGGACGCCGCGACCACCACCGAGACCTGCCCGATGGCCAGCACCGCGATCAGATAATCGACAGCGGGGCGCGCCATACGCGTGACATAGGCGCCGGTACCGACGCCCGCGATCAAGGCCGACAGGACCAGCGGCATCAGCCAGCTCACCTCGCCTCGGATCAGGGAGACCAGCGTCAGGGGCACACACACCCAGAGAAAGACCACGAACAGGGTCAATGCGGCAGAACGGATACGGTCGATAGGGGACATCGGGTGGGGAACTCCCTGTTACGTGTTGGTTTTTCTCAGGCGCCGCAGTTGACCAGCGCGCCCGACAGCAGCAGGGCCGGCAGGCGGGACAGGCGCGCCGCACTGTCCTGGTCGGGCACCTGCACCAGCCAGACCTGTGGCCCCAGGCCGGCCAGTGGCCCGCCGTCCCGCAAGGTCACGCCGGTATCCGCCAAACGGGCCAACTGCGCATCCGTCGCCTGCCAGGGCGGCAGCAGGACGGCCAGGGTGCGGCCACTGGCCGGCACGGCTGAGGCCGCCACCAAAAGCGGTGCGGTCAGCAGAAGGATCGCGGCAAGTGATACCGGAATGATGTGGCGGGGGAACATTTGTATGGAAACCTGAAATGGAACCTGGAAACAGCTCATGGCCATAGCATGGCCGAAGATGGAGCGATTTTCACCTTTGTCCAGCTGACCCTGCGCATAGGGTAACGACATCAGCGATATTGTTTCTAAGAGGAATTTATTTACAGGCGCCCAAAAACAAAGGGTGTGTGTTATTCCAAAAAGGACATAGGCCATTCGTCGGGGTTTGGTCGGGTTGTGGGCCTGCTTGCGTCCCCTGCAAGCCACCCCCGGCGGCAAGCCCCCTTGCCAGCGGGGCCGGCTTGAGTCATCTACAGCCGATCATGGGCATCGAAAATCACAGCAGCAATTTCGCGCCGGCGGCCCGCACCGACGGTCGGATCAACCTTGTCGGCCTTTCCCGCGAAGAGCTGGAAAGCACGCTGGTCGACGCCGGATTCGAGAAGTTCCGGGCGCGCCAGGTCTGGCACTGGGTCTATCATCGCGGCGTCACCGATTTCGCGCTGATGTCGACGCTGGCCAAGCCGGCGCGCGAGAAAATGGCCGAGCATTTCGTGGTGGACCGGCCCACACCGGTCAAGGATCTGAAATCCGTCGATGGCACGCGCAAATGGCTGTGCCGGTTCCATGACGGGCAGGAGGTGGAGGCCGTCCACATCCCGGAGGAAGATCGCGGCACGCTGTGCGTCTCCTCCCAGGTGGGCTGCACGCTCACCTGCCGCTTCTGCCACACGGGCACGCAGCGTCTGGTGCGTAACCTGACAGCGGATGAGATTGTGGGACAGGTGATGCTGGCCCGCGACCATCTGGAAGAATGGCCCAGCCCGCCGGACGGTCGCATGCTGTCCAACATCGTCATGATGGGCATGGGCGAGCCGCTTTATAATTACGATAACGTCGCCAAGGCGTTGAAGATCATCATGGATGGGGAAGGCATCTCCATCTCCAAGCGCCGCATCACCCTGTCCACCTCCGGCGTGGTGCCCATGATGAAGAAGGCGGGCGAGGAGCTGGGCGTGAACCTGGCCGTCAGCCTGCATGCCGTGAATGATGAGCTGCGCGACCGCATCGTGCCCATCAACCGCAAATACCCGATCAAGGAATTGATGGATGCGGTGCGCAATTATCCGGGCCTGAACAATGCCCGGCGCTGCACCTGGGAATATGTCATGTTGAAGGGCGTCAATGACAGCATGGCGGATGCCCGCGAGCTGGTGCGCCTGATCCGGGACATCCCGTCCAAGATCAACCTGATCCCGTTCAATCCCTGGCCCGGTTCGCCGTTTGAGCGCAGCGACTGGGACCAGATCGAGAAGTTCAGCGATTATGTGAACGCGGCCGGTTATGCCAGCCCCATCCGCCGCCCGCGCGGCGACGATATCCTGGCCGCCTGTGGCCAGCTCAAAAGCGAAAGCCAGCGGCCCACCGCCGCCCAGCGTGCAGGGCAACTGGAACAAAGCAAGCTGCTTGCTGCCGAGTACGCTGCCCAGATCGCGGCCAAGGAAGCAGCACTGGCGCTGTAGAGCGGGCCGGAACGGCTTCACGCCTCTTTACCGCCTTCCCGGCGAAGGCCGGGGAAGCAATATTCTTCAAGAACACGAAAAGGGACGGACCAACCCAAGCTGGTCCGTCCCTTTCGCATTCCATCCGGGGGCCGGCGCACAATACCGCCAGCCCCCGGATGCGCGTCACCCCCGCGACGCGCCGGCCATGGCGGTGGCCGGTCCTGTGGCGCCGGTGATCAGGTGGCGGGCCTGGGACACGGCATCCGCCGTCCCCATCTCTCCCTTCGCCACCTTCCCGGCGAGTTCCATGAGTTGCTTGCCGGTGCTGGAGCCGTTTTCGGCCTCCTGCACCAGATGGATGCCGCCATGCCGGGCCGCGACATCGTCCCATTGCTTGCGCACGGCGGCCCAGAAGGTGGCCGTTTTGGCCATGTAATCATCCGCCGCCTGGATTTCGAATTCCGTGGACGGGACATAGCTGTTCAACACCACCTCATGCACGATGGTGGCGAGATTGCCGTCGCGCATGCCGGCCTTGGCGTTATCCTGTTCATGCACCCAGCCCTGATGCGTCAGCGCATGGCGGTTGGTGCCAAAATAGCGGTCATAGATCGGCTTGCGTACCGCATCGCGCCGCGCCAGGGGCCGGCCCGTCTCCCCGCTGATCCAGCGATGTTCGCCGCGATCATGCTTCCATTGTCCGACCCCGCCATAGCGCGGGCTGTCATCGGTTTGCCAGACCGTCTGGGCCCAGGCGTCGGTGCGCTGGGCCGCCGGCACGGGCGTGACCTTCCACTGGTCCGGGCCTTCATAGGTCAGCACCGTTTCCGGCTCATAGGTCCAGTCCTGGCGCCAATGCTTGATGACGAAGGGCTTGTCCTCCTCATCCTTGACGACCAGCAGATGCTGCAAGCGGATGGTGCGGCCCGTATCCTCGATCACGCGCACCGCCTCAAACCCGCCGCTGCGCTTAGGCTCGATGGGCTCATAGCCAGGGGCGATGGCCACCGTCTCCTTGAAGTCGAACTTCACCCGGTAGGTGCCGGCCATGGCCAGGATGGCAGCGCGGTCGGCATTGAAGGCGGTGCAGTCGGGCTTGCCGCAATCGACCTGGGCCGTGGCGGGCAGGGCGGCCAGCAGGGCCAGGGCCGTCAGACCGGCTTTCAGGGACATGTTCATCGGGGGTTCCTTAGAAGCTGACGGTGAGCGAGGCGCTGAGATTGCGGCCGGGCTGGGTATAGCTGTCGCGGACGGTGGAACTGGCGGCCAGGCCGCGCACATCACCCCACCACCAGTATTTCTGGTTGGTGATGTTGAAGAGGCCGGCGCGCAGGGTGGCGAAATCCGTCACGCGCCAGCGGGCGGTGGCGTCCAGCACAATGAAGTCGCCGGGCGCGAAACAGCCGCCGGTGCAGGTGGTGCCGATGCGGGACGTGGATTTCTTGGCCGAATAAATGGCGCTGATATCACCGCCGAACCGCCCCTCGGTCGGTTCTTCCCAACTGACGCCCAGGGTCAGTTTCACCGGATCGATGCTGTCCAGGGGGCGTTTCACGCCGCCCGTTTCCTGATCCCCCTTGGCATAGGCGGCACCGCCGATCAGGCCAAAGCCCTGGCCGATATCCCAGTTGGCCTTGGCCTCCAGACCGTGGATCGTCACCTTGTTCAGGTTCACATATTGATATGTCGCGGGGCTGGCGGCCGTGAAATTGCCCGAGACCAGTACCTGTTCGATGAAATCATCGTACCAGCCCTTGAACCCGGTGACGGCCGCCTGCCAGTCATCCCCGCGCAGACGCAGGCCCAGTTCGACGGTGCGGCTGCTTTCCGGCTTCAGATCGGGGTTGGAGATGGAGCGGTAATTCTGGATCGGGTTGGCAAAGCCGTTATTCACCTGCCCCGGAGCGGGCGCCTTGAACCCTTCCGCATAATTCGCGAACAGGCCGGCATGATCGTTCAGCCAGTAAAGGGCCGCGAATTTGGGCGAGACATGATCATCGCTCTGCCCTGTGGCGGTACCCACGAACAGCGGGTCGGTCTTGGGGTCGATCTTGTAATAGTCGTAGCGCAAGGCGGGATAGAGCGACAGGGACCCGCCCAGCAATGTCACCTCATCCTGGATGAACAGGCCGACCAGCGTATGGTCGGTGGTGGGGAAGGCGCGGGTGGGATAGGTCTCCCCCGTCGGCGGTACCGTCCCGTCGCGGGTGCCCAGCTGTTCGGTCAGGGAGAAATCACCGCCATAGACCAGCAGATGGTCGATGCCATCGCCCTTGATGGAGGTGCTGGCATCGACATTCAGGCCCGTGACCTTGTTGTCGAAGGTATTGATCCGCAACCGGTCGGCGGCACTATTGCGGTCTTCGGCGGAATATTGCCGCGTGTCGCTGTCCTGGCGGTAGAGCGTCCAGTGCAGGCTGTCGATCACGCCACCATCGGCGGGATCATAGCGGTGATCCAGGCTGACCCGGTCGCGGCGTACCGTATCATGCGCCTTCAGGCCGATGACGCTGGTCGATGCCAGGGGCGGTACCGCCACGGCGGTCAGGACATCGGCCTCCATATCATGGTCGAACAGCTCATAGGTCAGGCGCAGCGCATGTTCGCCCGTCGGCTGCCAGACCAGCTTGGCCAGGGCCGAGTTATCGGCAATGTCCTGCGGGTTGGCGGCGGTGCGGTTGATGTTGGCGGTCTTGATCGCGCCCTTATTCTCCGTCTCCTTGGCGTCGCGGCGGTTATAGGCCAGCATGGCTGACCAGTCGCCCGCCTTGCCGGCCAGGACCATGCCCTTGCCCCAGCCGCGATCCGCCTCGCTATAGCCGGCCTTCACCTCTCCACCATAGGCCTTCTCGCCCTGGATGAAATCGACGGGGTCCTTGGTCACGAAGCTGACGGCACCGGCCAGCCCGTCGGAGCCATAGAGGGCAGAGGCAGGGCCGCGCAGGATTTCGACGGATCTCAGCAGGTCCAGATCGACATAATCGCCACGGCCCACCGATTGCCCGCCAAAGGCAAAGGCGTCGGGGGCGCGGATGCCATCGGTCTGGATCAGAACGCGGTTGCCCTCCAGACCCCTGATATTGAACCCGCTATTGCCGTCGCGCCCTGTATTGGCACCGGCGGCGGTGAAACGGGTGGGCGACGAACGGACGGACACGCCCGGTTCATGGCGGATCAGGTCCTTGATATCGGTGACCAGCCGGTCCTTCATTTTCTCCGCCCCGATGACGCTGACGGTTGCCGGCGCATCCAGGGTTTCCTTGGGCGTGCGGGTGGCGATCACCGTGATCTCGCTGACCTGCATATCCGCAGCGTCAGCCACTTGCACATCCTGCGCACCCACAGGGGCGGCCAGGGCCAACAGAACCAGGGGCAAGGCCGTCATATTCCGGCAAGTCACAATCCCACACTCCCAACTGCAATTGCGAACCACTCTCAACATCAATATTCAGAATGCGGGTGAGAATCAATATCAATTTGGCGGCTCGATGAAGCTGATGGCGGGATCGTGGCGCGAGCCCAGGGATTATGGCGGCATGGCGTCGGGTCCGGCCTGGAAAAGCCGTTGAAACTCCGACGCTTCGCCCCGGACCTGCCCCACCGGCGCCACCGCGCGGCAGTCTTATGAAGGTGTCGGGGGAACAACGAAGCCAGACGGCGACGAACCCCAAACGACAGAAAATCTGGAGGATCGAATGCGTACCGTTATGCTGATGACCGGTCTGACTTTCGCCCTGCTGACGGGTGCTGCCCAGGCGCAGAATGCGACCAGCGGCACCACCGGACAGGCGACGACGGCATCGGCCACCCCGGCGGCGGTTACGGCCCCGGCCACCACCGACAAGGCCAAGCCCGCCACGGTCGAACACAAGCATGAGGTGAAGGCCGACGCCAAGGGCCAGGCGGCATCCGCCCCCACTGGCAGCCCCACGGTTGCCCCCACGGCGGCCCCGGAGGTGAAGGCCGACGTGAAGGCGGAAGCGAAGCCGGAAGTGAAGGCTGACGTGAAGACCGAGGCCAAGACGAAGTAACCGGCCTTTCGAAGACGAGCGAAACCCCGGCGGTAACCCGCCGGGGTTTTTTGCGCCCGCAAGGTATGCTCAATCCTCCTGGAAGATCGCCTCGATCGGCTGTTCAAACAGCCGGGCGATGGCGAAGGCCAGGGGCAGGCTGGGATCGTAGCGGCCATTTTCCAGGGCATTCACCGTCTGGCGTGACACGGACAGCTTGTCTGCCAGATCACCCTGGGACCAGCCGCGTTCGGCGCGCAGATCCTTCAATCGGTTCTTCATGTCCGGCCCCCGTTCAGCGGTAACGGCGGCAGGCCAGGACATAGCCCAGAACCCACATCACATGCATCAGCGGCAGTACCGTGAACATTGACAGTTTCGGCCATCCCTGACCTTCCAGGAAGCCGTAGGAGAAGGTGATCAGCGCCGTCATGGCAAAGCCGAAAGCCAGCCCTTCGAACTGCATGCGGCGCTGCATCTCATCCAGGCGGCGGATATGGCGCATGATCACCCAGACTGTGGCCACGCCCGGCAGCATGGGCAGCAAGGCAACAGGCACCGACAGCGCGTCCGGCACCCAGCCCCACTGCGCCGCCTTGTTCACCCCGATCAGAACGATGGCATAGGCCGTGATGCTGGCCAGCAATTCAAACACATAGCGTCGTGCATTGGTCATGATTTCCTCCGTTATATGTAAAGCATGCTTTCCATATGACGGAGGGAAACTGGCCTGTCAAGGAGGCTTTACATGGAAAGTGAACTTTCCATCAGGCGCCCGGCTGCAGGGTCAGCGTCCAGCGCGCGGACCCTGGCAGGAACGGGGTTGGCTTGCCCTCTGCCCAATCTTGATGACCGGTCAGATAGTAGGGCGACAGCGGATGTCCGCTCTGGCTGCCCGGCATGTGGAAATAGCCTTCGCCCTCACGCCCCGGTGACACGGCGAAGCGCTGGCTGGCGCCAAAGCCAGGTCCCTGCACGCGCGGCATCATGCTGTCGCCGGGCAATCCCTGCTCGGGCGGATCGGTCAGCCAGCCGATGGGCGGCAGGATGCGGGTCAGGGGGTGGCGGACCTCCGCCACATTGCGCGCACCCCAGGTGAAGGCGGCGGCGCCACCGGCCTTGTCCACCTGATCGGCGACGTCGATCAGGGCGGCATCAATCAGCGCCTCCCAATCCTTGTATCCAGGCGGGACCAGGGCCTCGGGCTTTTCGGTCAGCAGGCGGCGCAGGGGGCCTTCCTGCTGTGCCGCCGAACGGTTGCGCGGCGGCGTGCCCTCCAGCCCCAGATAGGCGCTGTAGAGCTTTTGCGAGAAGGCGAGGCGGAAGGCGCGGACCAGTCGGTAGCCGACAGAGTCCACCGCCGCCCGTGCGCCCCAGTCGCGCACCGGACCCGTCAGAGCGGCCAGCCGCGTGTCACCCTGCCTTGCATTCAGGGCGCCCAGCATCTGTTCCTGCCAGAAGGACAGAACCAGGGCGCGGTCATCCAGCTGGATGGACAGCATGTCGGCGGGCGTGAACCGATCGCGCGCGAAAAGACCGTCGCGGATCTGCCCCTGGCGTCCACCCATGTCGTAGCCGCCATCGCCCAGCTTTGCATAAGCGTCCCCGCCCACGATGCGGGCATTGGCCGTCCAGATGCGGTGATGGTCGGGATTGCGGATCACGGGCACCTGATCGGGCGGCAACATGCCGTTCCAGCCGCGCGTGCCATCGGCCCAACTGCTGGGCAAGCTGCCATCCGTGCCGAACCGGGCCGGTACCGACCCGATGATGGTCCAGGCGATATTGCCGGCTGTATCGCCCACGACAAGGTTCTGCTGTGGCTGGCGCGCGGCGTGGGCGATGGCGATGGCGGCATCCACGCTGTCGGCGCGTTCCAGGCCCAGCAGGCCCGTCAGATTGATGGCGTCCGCCTCATGCGCGGTCCAGCGGACGGCGATCTTCGTACCGTCCGACAGCGTATCGACCACCGGACCCCAGATGCTGTCCTCCACCACCAGATCCTGACAGTCGCCCCAGGCAGGGCAGATCTTTTCCGTGGTGCGGATCAGGTCCTTGGGCCCGTCCGGGGTCTGATACTGGCCCGGCGCACCGGACACGGGTTCCAGGATCACGGCATCGGCCGTATCGATATAGGAATTGGTATAGCCCCAGGCAACCTTGCCATTGCTGCCCGCCACCAGGGCCGGCGTGCCCGGCAGGGTGACGCCGGTCGCGTCCATGGCCTCAGGTCCGGAGGCGATGCGCAGGCGGGCACGATACCAGGTACCGGGAATGGCGATGCCCAGATGCATGTCGTCGGCCACCAGGGCCGCGCCATTTTCCGTCAGCGCCCCGCCAACACCCCAGGCATTGCTGCCAATGGTGGGGCCGGGATCGGGATCGACCAGGGCCGCCTTGCGCCCCTGCATGGGGACCGCGCTGGGCAGGGCCGGCTCGGGCGTGACCGAACCGTCGATGGCGGCGTCAAGCGCTGTACCGCGGGGATAGAGGAAATCCATCATGTCCGGCCCCAGCCTTTGCAGGTTCTGGGCGCGGATACGGTCCGTCAACGCATCCTCATCCTGTAAATCCAGATACATGGCATAGGCGGCCAGGATCGTATCCTCCGCCGCCCAGGGAAGGGGGGAGGCGAACAGCAGGCTATATTCGAAGGGACGGCCCGTCAGGCTGGCCAGACCCTGGTTCACGCCGTCGGTATAGGCGACGATGATCGCCTTCTGATCGGCGGGCAGGTTGGTCACCACCTGTCCGGCGCGGTGGCGCAGCCGGTGGATGCGCCGCGCCTTGTCGATCTCCAGTACCGGCCCGATGGGGCCCAGCAGGCCCGACAGCTCGCCCGATGCCGACCGGCGGATCAGGTCCATCTGGAAATAGCGTTCCTGGGCATGCAGGAAACCCAACGCGCGGGCCAGATCGGCCCGGCTTGCCCCCTCCAGCGTCGGCACGCCGCCGGCATCGCGGGTGATGGCGACAGGCGCCATCAGGCCCTTCAGGGCCAGCGCCCCCTCCAGCGTGGGTTTGGAGACAGCCAGATTGACCGCAAAGGCCCCGGCCGCCAGCACCAGCACCCCGCCGATCCCCGCCACGCCATATTTCAGCACCCGGCCAATCCCGAACCCCGACCGCTTTCCACTGCGCCTGCGTGCCAAGATATCCCCGCTTATTCTTATGAAGGCGGTGGCAGTTTCCCTTTTGGGCAGGTCGGGCGCAAGGGGATTGGGGTCCAAAAGGCAAAGGCCCCGCCGTCACCGGCAGGGCCTTTGAATTTGGTGGAGCCAAGCGGGATCGAACCGCTGACCTCTACAATGCCATTGTAGCGCTCTCCCAGCTGAGCTATGGCCCCGAAACTTGGACGCGGCGTCTGGGTGACCGTCGCGGTGGGCGGCTTTATGGACAAAAGCGGGCGTGGATGCAAGCCCCTTGATCAGCGATCCGGGCAAGGCAGGCATGTGAAGGGCTTCAAGCCTCACCACCATCGGGGCCCCAGAAAATGGCCCAGCAGGTGAAATCATCGCTGAAGCCGGTGAACCGGTGCTCCACCCCCGCCTCCACAAAGATCAGGTCACCGGGGCCAAAGGTCTGTGTCTGACCTGCCTTTTCGAAGGTGCCGGTGCCGGTCACGACGACATACAGCTCATCCTGTTTATGCGGTCCCTGCTCGTCCCGGTTCTGCGGGGCATAGAGCCCGGCCTTCATGCTGCCATGGCGGATCATATATTCGAACCGCTGAATACCGGTCCGGCCCGCGATGGCGGTCATGGCACTGGCGGGGGTAAACAGGAAGGGCGGGGTCATGGCTGAGGTCTCCGAAGGGATGACTGTTCCAGCGAACAATGACGGCCCCGTTCCGCCAAGCCCTTCAATTGTCCCCGCCACATGAAAAACCCCGCCGGCGGCACCGGCGGGGTTCTATTCAACGGGGCGGGAGGTGGAGGGATCAGCCCACCGCTTCCTCATCCTCGGTGTCAGCGACCGGGGCGGCGGCGACCTGTACCGGGGCCGGCTGCGGGGCGGGGGCGGCCTTGGGTGCTGGTACTGCGGCGTCGGCGCCCAGCACCTGGATGGTGCCCGACAGTTGCCCGCCATTTTCCACTTCCAGCGTGCCGTAGCGGATATTGCCCGTGATGCGGCCCGTGGAGCGGACCTTCAGCGTACCGCGCACTGTGATGTCGCCTTCGAAGCGGCCACCGATATCGGCCTCGTCAATCTCCACCGAGCCCTTGAACAGACCGGTATCGGTGATCTCCACGACATGGCCGTCGCGCAGCTTGGCCTCAACGGTGCCTTCGACGACCAGCACGTCACAGGCGGCGATCTCACCCGACAGGCTGATATCGCGGCCCACGATCAGCTTGCGCATCTCCGCCGTGGCGGGGCTGTTGCCTTCCACGCCGGTGGGGGCGACACGCTTGGGCGGGCTGTTGGGAATATCGACGACGCGGCGCGGAATCTCCGTCTTCAACGACGGGGCGGCAGAAGAAAGCGGGCCGCCGGGCGGGGTGGAGAAAGGCGTGTTCATCGTCGTCCTCGGGCTGGTTTCGGAACCGGTATCGGTGCTGGGTTCAACAATGGCGGAAGGAGTGGCCGCCGCCGGCTCTGCCGGGCGGAATCCGGCAGCGCTCCCCCCTGCATCCGCCGACGGTGCGGGCGGCACCGGCGGTTCGGGCGGGGTGGGCGTGGCCGGGGCCACGGGCGGTCTCTGGCGTCGGAACATGTCGTCTTGCCCCCTGTATCTTATCGGCTAAAGGCGGGGTTCACACAGATGCCGCAGCAGGAAGATCACGCCGCATCCCTTCGACAAGATGGGCCATGAACGCCGCCGCCAGCACGGGCACCAGCAGATTGACGAGTGGAAGCGACGAAAGAAAGGCGATAATGACGCCCGCCGCAAAAAGTCCCATCCGCCGCTCGCTGCGCAGAAATTTCACCCCCATCGGGGTAAGCCGGCGGACGGCCACCAGCTCGAAATATTCCCGCCCAATCAGGTAACCATTCACCAGGAACCAGACGAACAGGTTGACCACGGGCACGAAATAGAAAGGCAGGGCCAGCAGATTGGCCAGTAACACCAGCCCCAGAAATTTCAGCCCCTCCAGTACGGAGCGCCAGACGGGGATGCGCTGCGGCGGGGGCAGATGCGGGTAATGGCGCCGTTCCACCGCATCAACAATCCTGTCCAGCAGGGTGGAGGAAACGGCGACCATCACCGCGGGAAACATCAGCCAGGCCAAAAACAGTCCTGCCACCCCGCCCAGCAGGTCGATACCCGTTTCCACCCAGCCGATATCGAACAGGGATGTATGGGTCAAAAGCCAGCCGAACCCGGTCAGCAGGGCGATAAACAGTACGATGGTGCCCAGTGCGGCGAAGATCAGCACACGGGTAAAGGCGGGGTCGGGCAATTGCCCAACGGCGCGTGATAACTCGCGGATCAATGCGTTGGCCCCCTGCCCGGATCGGCACCCATGCACCAGTGCTATTCATATGGGGATGCATGGGCACTTGCCGCAAGACGCGGTCTGCCTATACTCCGCGCCAATTCTGATCGTTTTGTGGAGGCCATTCGTGGCGGCTGTTTATGATGTGGTGGGTCTGGGTAACGCGATCGTCGATGTGATCGCGAAGGCCGACGAAGAGTTTTTGACCGCCAATGGCCTGGTGAAGAACGCCATGCGCCTCATTAGCGCTGAAGAGGCTGATGCGCTGTACGCCAAGATGGGTCCGGGTCTGGAAATGTCGGGCGGGTCCGCCGGCAACACCATGGCGGCCCTGGCGTCGCTGGGCGGTAAGGGCGTGTTCGTGGGCAAGGTTGCCCATGACCAGCTGGGCAAGGTCTATCGCCATGACATCCGTGCCGCCGGTGTGGTGTTCGACACGCCCGACCTGACGGATGGCAAGCCGACCGGTTCCTGCCTGATCCTGGTGACGCCCGACGGCCACCGCACCATGAACACCTTCCTGGGTGCGTGCCTGGACCTGACACCCGACGATATCGATCCGGCGGTGATCAAGTCCTCCAAGGTCACCTATATGGAAGGCTATCTCTGGGACCCGCCGGCGGCTAAGCAGGCCTTCCTGAAGGCAGCCGCCCTGGCGCATGAGGCCGGGCAGAAGGTGGCCCTGTCGCTGTCCGACCCGTTCTGCGTCAACCGTCACCTGGATAGCTTTCGCGACCTGGTCAAGAACCATGTCGATATCCTGTTCGCGAATGAGAGCGAGATCGTCGCCCTGTTCGGTGGCGATTTCGACAGCGCCGCCGCCGAGGCGCGCCGCCATGTGGAAGTGGCCGTCCTGACGCGCGGCGAACAGGGGGCAACCGTCCTGGTGGGGGGAGAGACCTACTCGGTTCCGGCCGAAAAAGTGTCCCAGGTCGTGGATACGACGGGGGCGGGCGACCTGTTCGCCGCCGGCTTCCTCTATGGTTACACCCAGGGCCGCAGCCCGTCTGATTGCGCGCGGCTGGGCGCCATCTGTGCGGGTGAGATCATCACCCATTATGGTGCGCGGTCGGAGGTCAATCTGGCTGAGCTGGTGAAGTCCAAGGGACTGTGATCGGGCCTGTCGCATGCGGGCCTTGCCCGCATGCGACAGGGGCTATCGCCGCAATCCCCGACACAGTTCCAGATATTCCGGGTGGTCGGGGGTCAGCCAGCCATGGCGGATCAGGAAATCGATCACTGTCAGGTTGACGTTGAATTTCCAATCATCGCTGTCGCGCACGCTTTGAGCCACGCGGGCGACGGGCCACAGCTCGAACCGTTCCACCTCGCCATCGGTATTGCGGGGGACGAAATCGGGTGGCAGTTCCAGGTCGTAAAGGAACAGCACATCGGGCTTCAGCCCCTTGTCCTGTTCCATCAGATAGGTGATGGCCCCAACCGGCACCGCGCGCAACGCCATGTCTGCCGGCAGTCCCGCCTCTTCCCAGGCTTCCTTGACCAGATTGTCGGAAAGGCTGAGGCCTGCGGGCTGTCCGCCGGCCACCAGATTATCGTACTGGCCCGGTGCCACCCCCCGGTCCATGGCGCGCTTACCCACCCACAGGTGGATGCCATCCGGCTTCCGCACGAAGCCATTGACATGCAGCCCATAGGCCGTGACCCCGAAAAACGGGATGGCCGCGCGGTCCAGCTCCATCAGGGCGGGGCGGCCCCAGCCATCACAGACCGTGTACATCTCCCGACGCAGTTTCGGGATGGTGCCGTCCGCCACCAGCCGGTCAAGGGCAGCGGCCACCGCGCGGGTGCGTGACGGCGCATCGGTCAGGCCAGGATGCAGGCTGACCCCGCCTGCATCAGGGATGAAGGGCAGCCCCAGAGCCAGCAGCCGTTCCATAAACCCTATCCGCACTTGCCCCACCGTGACACCGGCGATGGAGAAGGGCCGGAAGCCCGAAAGGTCATGCCGGTTGCAGGCCCGGATATGGCGCAGGAAGCCTTGTGTCAGGTCAGGATCTACCATCAGGCGCCCTCCGTCACTGGTCCGGCTTGTGGGGGGGCCGGTACCCGCCGCACGGCCCAGGCGGCGACCAGCCCGGCCAAGACCAGCATGGCCGCCCCGAAATAGAAGGGCATGCCGGGAATGGGGATCGTCGCCCCCTCTGCGGTGAAATGTTCGAACAGTTCCGCCCCGATCAGGGGGGCCAGGATGAAGGTCAGGCTCTGCATGCTGGCAAAGGCCCCCTGGACCGATCCCTGTTCATCGGCCCCGACGCTGCGCGATACGATGCTCTGGATTGCAGGCGAACTCATTCCGCTCATCGAATGGACGGGGATGAAGGCGGCGAAAGCCGTGGATGATCCCGCCGCCCCATAGCCGGCATAGGCGGTGGCCTCCAGCCCGATACCCAGAAGGGCCGTGCGCGGCTCCCCCAGCTTTTTCACAATCCGGTCGATCAGCACGCCCTGCACCAGCACCGTGGTCAGGCCCACGGCGGCCAGCGAGAGGCCGTTATCCAGCTCACTCCATCCGAAGCGCTTGGTGGTGTAGAGCACCCAGACCATCTGCAACACGCCCATGGCCAGCACCATGCAGGTGCGGCTGGCGGCCAGGCCCAGGACGACGGGATGCATGGCCAGCGCCCGCAGCGACCCAATGGGATTGGCGCGGGCCAGACTAAAGGCACGGCGGTTGGCAGGCGCCAGCGACTCGGGCAGCACCAGCAGACCATACAGGAAATTCAACGCCGCCAGACCGGCGGCCACCATGAAGGGCAGGCGCAGGTCGATCTCCCCCAGGATGCCGCCCAGGGCCGGGCCCGTAATGAAGCCGATGCCGAAGGCGGCCCCCATCTTCCCGAAATTCTTGGCCCTGTCCTGCGGTCCGCTGATATCGGCGATATAGGCATTGGCCGCTGTGATATTGGCCGCTGTCAGTCCCGCCGCCATACGCCCCACCAGCAGCCAGATCAGGCCCGGTGCAAAGGCCATGAACAACTGGTCAATGGCCATACCCGCGATGGAGGCCAGGATGACCGGACGCCGCCCAAACCGGTCCGACAGGGCGCCCAGCACAGGCGCGAACAGAAACTGCATGATGGAGAAGCTGGCGATCATCGCCCCCATCCACCAAGCCGCCGACGCCTCGCTGGCTGCAAACTGGCTGACCAGGGAGGGGAAGACAGGGATCGTCAGGCTGAAGGTCAACACGTCCAGAAGGACGGTGATCATGATAAAGGGGATGCCGGCCTGGCGGGGGGAGGATAGGGACATAAGCTCTTCCGGCTAAGGTGCCGGGGGCTCTCATATCAGAAACAGACGCGCGACACCAATCTACCGAAGGCTTGACCCTCGGTAGATAACAGGCTGGCGACTGCCAGCCCGGCACCGCGTGGTGCCGTAAGCCAAGGGCGCGGACGCGCCCGCCCGGCGTTTGAGGGAACAATGATAGAAGTTCCGGATTGCCCCTGGGCGACGGGACCATCCCGCGCTATATGGTGGGACATGAGCGGCTTTATGATCTTTCTCATGGTCTTGGCCATGATCGCCACGCTGGCTGTGCTGGTGATCGGGCTTTTCGCCATGGCGCGCGGCGGCGAATTCAACGCCAAATATGGCAACAAGCTGATGTGGTGGCGCATCCGGCTGCAGGTGGCGGCTGTCGTTCTGTTCGCCCTGGCCTTCATGGCCTCCTGACCCCATCCCAGACAGCAGGTAGTGCCATGGTCCGCCTGACCCGCATCTATACCCGTGGCGGTGACAAGGGACAGACATCGCTGGGCGATGGTTCCCGCGTGCCTAAACACGCGCTGCGCGTCACCGCCTATGGCACCGTGGACGAGGCGAACGCCATTCTGGGGCTGGCCCGTTTGCATACCGGTGCGGCCAAGGATGACCCGATCCTGGCCGACGCCGATGCCATGCTGGGCCGTATCCAGAATGATCTGTTCGATCTGGGCGCCGATCTCTGCACCCCGGAGATGGAGAACCCGCCCTATCCGCCGCTCCGCATCGTCGATGTTCAGGTTGATCGGCTGGAAGCCGAGATCGACCGCATGAACGAAGAGCTGTCGCCGCTGAACAGCTTCATCCTGCCCGGTGGCCGCCCCGCCGCCGCCTACCTGCATCAGGCCCGCACCGTGGCCCGCCGCGCAGAGCGGGAGATGACTGAACTGGCCCTGACCGAACCGGTGGGGGCACCAGCCCTGAAATATATCAACCGCCTGTCGGATCATCTGTTTGTTCTTGGCCGCTGGGTCAATGACAAGGGTGCCGCCGACGTGCTGTGGGTGCCGGGCCTGACGCGCGGGCAAACGCCGGGCTGAATGCCGTGAACCTGCGCAAAACCCCCTTGAAATCCGCCATGCGGCTGGTATCTTCCCATTACGTAAAGGGAAGATAATTGGCCGGTCAATGGTGCACCAAAGGTAACGAAATTTCGTTTCGGCCTTACCAGACGCACACTATTGACATGTGCGGTGCAGCAATCCTAAGGTCCGCCGCGATTAACGGGGCTGGACGGCAGGCGTTGATTGCCCAATCTTAAGGCCCAGGTTCGAATGAATGGCTAAATGCCAGGGTGAACAGGCGGGGACCATCCACCGCCGGCTATCATGCGAGGGGATCGCCAATGAAAGTCCTAGTCGCCGTTAAGCGTGTCGTTGACTACAACGTCAAGATCCGCGTTAAGCCCGACGAGAGCGGTGTCGAGCTTGCGAATGTTAAGATGTCGATGAACCCGTTTGACGAGATCGCGGTTGAGGAAGCCGTTCGGTTGAAGGAAGCGGGCAAGGCGACGGAGATCGTGGTCGTGTCGATCGGCCCGGCAGCGGCGCAGGAGACGATCCGCACCGCGCTGGCCATGGGTGGCGACCGCGGCGTTCTGGTACAGACCGACGCCGAGGTGCAGCCGCTGGCGGTTGCCAAGCTGCTGAAGGCGGTTGTGGCCAAGGAAGCGCCGGATCTGGTGATCCTGGGCAAGCAGGCCATTGATGATGACAGCAACCAGACGGGCCAGGCGCTGGCCGCCTTGCTGGGCTGGGGCCAGGGCACGTTTGCGTCCAAGGTGGTGCCGGGCGATGGCGCCGTGGCTGTGACGCGCGAGATTGATGGCGGGTTGGAGACGGTCTCGCTGAAGCTGCCGGCGGTGGTGACCACCGACCTGCGCCTGAACGAGCCGCGCTATGCCTCGCTGCCCAACATCATGAAGGCGAAGAAGAAGCCGATCGAGACGGTGGCCCCGGACGCGCTGGGCGTGGACATCACCCCGCGCCTGACCACGCTGAAGGTGACGGAGCCGGCCAAGCGCAAGGGCGGCGTCAAGGTCGCGTCGGTCGCTGAGCTGGTCGCCAAGCTGCGCGACGAAGCGCGCGTCATCTGATCCGCAACGCATTCCAAGGATACGCAACATGAGCATTCTGGTTGTTGCCGAACCCTCGACGGGTGCGGTGAAGAAGCCGACCCTGACCACGCTGGGTGCCGCCACTAAGATCGGCGGCGAGACGCATGTGCTGGTCGCCGGTTCGGGCGTGGGCGAGGCTGCGAAGCAAGCCGCCTCTGCCGCCGGCGTGGCCAAGGCATTGGTCGCCGATGGCGCTGAATATGCCAACCCGCTGGCTGAGAATTTCGCACCGCTGGTGGTGGCCGCTGTGAAGGCGGGTGGCTACAGCCATGTGCTGTTCACCGCCACCACGTTCGGCAAGAACCTGGCCCCGCGCGTGGCGGCCCTGCTGGATGTGCAGCAGATCAGCGAGATCAGCGGCGTCATCGATGCCGACACGTTCGAACGCCCGATCTATGCCGGCAATGCCATCGCGACGGTGAAGTCCAGCGACGCCATCAAGGTGATCACGGTGCGCGGTACCGCGTTTGAGGCGGCGGGCGAGACCGGTGGGGCCGGTGTGGTCGAGACGCTGAGCGCCACGGGCGAGGCGGGGCTGTCCAGCTTTGTCAGTGCGGAACTGACCAAGTCGGAGCGCCCGGAACTGACCTCGGCCCGCGTCATCGTCTCGGGCGGTCGCGGCATGCAGTCGGGCGACAATTTCCCGATGCTGGACAAGCTGGCGGACAAGCTGGGTGCCGCGGTGGGTGCAAGCCGTGCAGCGGTGGATGCCGGTTTCGTGCCCAACGATTATCAGGTCGGCCAGACCGGCAAGATCGTGGCCCCGGAACTGTACATCGCCGTCGGCATCAGCGGTGCCATCCAGCATCTGGCCGGCATGAAGGACAGCAAGGTCATCGTCGCCATCAACAAGGACGAAGAGGCCCCCATGTTCCAGGTGGCCGATTACGGCATCGTCGGCGATCTGTTCAAGATCGTTCCGGAGCTGACTGAGGCGCTGGGTTGATATGAGTACGGCGCGCCGGGGCTATCCCCGGCGCGTTTTTTCCAACCCGGCATTCGACAAATGTCGCCGGGACGAAGGCGGTGCCTTCATGCAAGACTGGGTATGTTGGAATTCCAACCCTGAATGGGGACAGCGATGATCGAGAAGGTTGGCGTTATCGGGGCGGGTCAGATGGGCAGCGGCATCGCGCAGGTCTGCGCGGCGGCGGGCCTGTCGGTGGTGATCTCGGACATCAATGCCGAACAGCTGTCCAAGTCTGTGGCCGGTATCGCCAAGAATTATGATCGCCAGATCGCCAAAGGCAAGATGAGCGGCGCCGAAAAGGACGTGGCCCTGGCCCGGATCGGCACCTCCACCGAACTGTCCATCTTCAAGGACAGCGATCTGGTGATTGAGGCGGCGACCGAGTCGGAAGATGTCAAGCGCCTGATCCTGAAGGCCCTGGTCCCCAACCTGTCGCCCACCGCCATGGTGGCCACCAATACCAGTTCCATCTCCATCACCCGTCTGGCCGCCGCAACCGACCGGCCGGAGAAATTCATCGGCATGCATTTCATGAACCCGGTGCCGGTGATGCAATTGGTGGAGATCATCCGGGGCATCGCCACCGATGATCATACGTTCCAGGCTATCAAGGCCCTGACCGTCCGGCTCGGCAAGACGGCGGCCATTGCCGAAGATTTCCCCGCCTTCATCGTCAACCGCATCCTGCTGCCCATGATCAATGAGGCGGTCTATACGCTGTATGAGGGCGTTGGCGGGGTGGAGGCCATTGATACAGCCATGAAGCTGGGTGCCAACCACCCGATGGGCCCGCTGGAACTGGCCGATTTCATCGGATTGGATACCTGCCTGTCGATCATGCAGGTGCTCTATGAGGGCTTGGCCGACAGCAAGTACCGCCCCTGCCCCCTGATGGTGAAATATGTCGAGGCAGGCTGGCTGGGCCGCAAGGTCGGCCGCGGTTTCTACGACTATTCCGGTCCCACCCCGCGCCCGACGCGGTGAGGGACGCGTCCTTGCAGTCCTTTTCATTCCTTTGCCTTGCCTGAAGGAGGGGTTCGTATTCCCCGAACCTGATGCTACGCTGCACCTTATCGGGGTGGCGCTGCGGAGATGATGGTGGGTTCAGTTGTGTTTCGTAGCCTGTATGTGGGGCTTCTGACCGGGTTCCTGGCCCTGTCCGCCGCCGCGAAGGCGGCCCCCGATTTTACCACCGCTCTGCAGCACCGCCTGACCAGCGGCATCGGCACGCCGGAAACCGACCGCGACAGCCAGGACCTGCTGACGCTGGGCCGGTTCTACGAGAAGCGGCATTATGCGCCGGCCTGGATCGAACAGGGAAAGCCGTCAGACCGCGCCCGGTTGCTGCTGCTGGCCCTGCAGAAGGCTCAGTCGCAGGGGTTGAACCCTGCTGACTATGGCGTAGCCCGCATCGCCACCCTGCTGGAACGCGGCGACAGTCCGGATGCGCTGGCCGAACTGGAGGTCATGCTCTCGCATGGTGCGCTGGATTATGGGCGCGATCTGGCCACGGGCCGGCTGGCGCCCATGAGCATTGATAGCGAGCTTTATGTCGAAAAGCGCGAGATCGATGTCCTGACCCTGTTGAGCCGGCTGGCCACCTTGGCCGACCCTGGCGTCGAGCTGGCCGAGCTGCCGCCGCGCCGGGCCGAGTATCAGCGTCTGAAAGGCGCGTTGCAGCAGTATCGCGAATTGGCGGCGGCGGGCGGGTGGAAGCCTGTGCCGGTCACCGATGTCTCCCTGAAGCCCGGCGGCAATGACGAACGGCTGCCGGCCCTGCGCGCGCGGTTGAAGGTAACGGGGGAGTTGGCGGCGGATGCGCCGGTACCGGAAGACCCGACCCTGTTTGACGACGCGACCATCGAAGCCCTGAAGAAGTTTCAGGGCCGGCATGGGCTGGAGCCTGACGGGGTGCTGGGCAAGCAGACGCTGCTAGCCCTCAATATCAGTGCCGAACAGCGCGTGGCCCAGATCGCCATGAATATGGAACGCTGGCGCTGGATGCCCATTGATATGGGGCCTTCCTATATCCTGGTGAACCTGGCCGCCTTCCACCTGTCGATCTTTGATCAGGGCAATGTGGTGCATGAGGCACGCGTGGTGGTGGGGACCACGTCAACCCGCACGCCCGTCTTTTCCCGCAAGATGTCCTATCTGGAGATCAATCCCTATTGGCATGTACCGGCCAAGATCGTACGGGACGAGATTTTCCCGAAGGCCAAGAAGGACCCCACCTATCTGGCCAAGCAGGGCTATGAGTTGCTGTCCGACTGGTCGGAAAGTGCGGTGACCGTCGATCCCAAGACCCTGGACTGGGCCCATATGACGCGCCTGCCCTATCGTGTGCGTCAGGTGCCCGGCGACAAGAACAGTCTGGGCCGCATCAAGATGATGTTCCCCAACGAGTTCGACGTTTATCTGCACGACACGCCGTCCAAGAACCTGTTCAACCGCGCCAACCGCAGTTTCAGCCATGGCTGCATCCGGGTGGAGCATCCGTTCGACGTGGCCGACACCATCCTGCGCCTGACCGGCACCACCGACTGGCCGCGCGCCCGTGTGGACGAGGTGCTGGCCAGCGGTCAGCGTACTGTTGTACGCCTCAAAAAGCCCATCCCCATCCATATCTCCTACGTCACGTCTTTTGTGGCCGATGATGGAACGGTGAATTTCCGGTCAGACATCTATGGCCGCGACCGCAAGCTGGCCATGGCCATGCGTGCATCGCGCGTGAAATGGGATGCGGTTGAGGCCGAGGCGAGGCTGGCCCCCGGTGGGGCTGCGGCGGGCAAGGCCACGGACAGCAACAACCGCTGAGCCTCAATCACGGAAGAGATAGACAGGAAATAGGCCGGAAGGGTGGATTTCTGCTTGCACCACCTATGCCGTTCTGCCAGAAGTGCAATTGTGTCCTGCTTATGGCGCGGGGCATTTGGCGAAATCAGGAAAGAGAGTGTCCCCGGCGCAACGGACGCGGGGGGTGCCTGACGGGGCTGAAGGGGGATTAGGGCATGGTGGCACGGCCGAACACGACCGACCTGACCATTGGAATCACGCCCGACATCCCTCCTGAATCCGCCCCTGTCCCCTGTTCTGCCCTTGATACCAGCGTTGAGACGGGCCGCCGTGGCTTCCTGCGCGGGCTGGGTGGCTTGTTCCTGGGTGCCGGTGCGGCGATTGCCGCCCCCACCATCATCACCAATCCCGCCGAGGCCGCCTCCGTCGCCGCACCGCGCCGCCAGCTCTCCTTCGTTTCGCTGCATACCAGCGAGAAGCTGAAAGTTACCTATTACAATAACGGATCCTACGACCGCTCGGCGCTGAAGGATGTGAACCACATGCTGCGCGACTGGCGCACGGGCGAGGTGGGGAATATGGATCCCAAGCTGCTGGACCTGCTGTTCCAGCTGCGTCAGCGCCTGCGCACCGATGAGCCGTTCCAGGTGATCTCCGGCTATCGCTGCCCCAAGACCAACGCCATGCTGGCGTCGAAGTCGGAAGGGGTGGCCACCAAGAGCCTGCATATGGAAGGTAAAGCCATCGACATCACCATGGCGGGCCGGCAGTTGAGCCGCATCCGTCAGGAGGCGCTGAACCTGCGCATGGGTGGCGTGGGCATCTACAGCAAAACCGGCTTCGTGCATGTCGATACGGGCCGCGTGCGGCAATGGGGCGTCTGACGCGTCCCACCGTTCCGGGCCTGCTGGTCCTGCTGCTCGGCACCCCACCGGCCTTGGCCGCCGACACCCATCAGCACAGCCACGCACCGGCCCCGGAAACCCTGCGCAACCCGGCCAAGGGGCCGCCCGAACCCATCGGTGGTTACGCGAATGGCTGCGTGCGCGGGGCAGAGGCGCTGCCCGGCGATGTTCACGGCTATCAGGTGCTGAACCTGTCCCGCCACCGCAACTACGGCCATCCCGAGCTTATAGCCTATCTGAAGGCGCTGGCCGGGGAGGTGGAGCGGGAGGGGCTGGGCATCCTGTCCATTGGCGACATGTCCATGCCGCGCGGCGGGCGCATGAAGACGGGCCATGCCAGCCACCAGATGGGGCTGGATGTCGATATCTGGTTTGCCCTGGATTTGGGTCGTCTGCCCCTTCCCGCGCGCGAGCGGGAGGATTTCGCCACCATGGTGGATGCCAAGGCCCAGCGCGTGAACAGCAATTTCGGCCCGGCCCAGGCGCGCTTGGTGAAGCTGGCGGCGGCCGCCCCCAACGTCACCCGCATCTTCGTAAACCCGGCCATCAAGCTGGCCCTGTGTGAGCAGGAAACGGGCGACAAGGAATGGCTGCAAAAGGTTCGCCCCTGGTTCGGCCATGCCGCCCATCTGCATGTACGCTTGGCCTGTCCCGCCGGGGCCAGCCAGTGCGAGGTGCAGGAACCGCCGCCCGAGGGTGACGGCTGTGGTGAGGAATTGCTGAGTTGGTTCAAGCCACCACCCCCCGTGACGGGCCCACCGGCGGCACCAAAGCCCCCACCGCCCCCGCCTGCCGCCTGTCTGGCGCTCTATGCCGAACCCGATTGAGGGGCCGGTTGCCTGATCCGTACCAGCGCACCACTGCATGTTTTTGCCCCTGACAAGCCACCCTGCAATGCCGCGTCGGAAAGGCGCATCTGCATCGTCAGGCATTGCGAGCGGTTCGCAGGGGTGGGACAAGAGCACATGACCCAGCATGCCTTGACCGATCCTGTCCCGACCCTGCCCGCCCCGGCTGCTGCCTGGCGCCGCTACCTGCCCAGCGGCTGGACCCTGGTGGTCCTGGCTATTGCGCTGGCTGTAGCGCTGCCGGTGATGATCGTGGGCAGCCGGGTCTTCGTGTCCTCCAACGGGGTGTGGACGCATTTGGCGAATACGGTTCTGTGGACCTATATCGCCAACACCCTGATGCTGGCCGGTGGGGTGGCGGTGGGGGTCTCCATCATCGGGGTGGGCACGGCGTGGCTGGTCACCATGTGCCGGTTTCCGGGGCAGCGCTGGCTGGAATGGGCCCTGCTGCTGCCCATGGCGGTGCCGGCCTATGTGATGGCCTATACCTATACCGATCTGTTGCAGTTTGTGGGGCCGGTGCAGACGGGGCTGCGCGACCTGTTTGGCTGGCGACGGGCTGATTACTGGTTCCCCGACATCCGCTCGCTGGGCGGGGCCATCGCGGTCCTGTCCTTTGTCCTTTACCCCTATGTCTATCTGCTGGCCCGCGCGGCCTTCCTGGAACAGTCGGTCTGTGTGCTGGAGGTGGCGCGCACGCTGGGTGCAGGGGCCTGGCGCAGCTTTGCGCGCGTGGCCCTGCCGCTGGCCCGGCCGGCCATCGCCGCCGGCTTGGCCCTGTCGATGATGGAGGTGCTGGCCGATTTCGGGACGGTGCAGTATTTCGCCGTCGATACCTTTACCACCGGCATTTACCGCACCTGGTTCGCCATGGGGGAACCGGTGGCAGCGGCACAGTTGGCCTCTGTCCTGATGCTGTTTGTCATGGCGCTGGTCGTGATGGAACGGACCAGCCGGGGGCGGGCGCGCTATTTTCATTCCACGGGCCGCTATCGCGTGCTGCCATCCTACCGGCTGGGGGGTGTGCGGGCAGGGGCGGCGCTGGCGGCCTGCCTGCTGCCGCTGCTGCTGGGCTTTGTGGTACCGGTGGTCCTGCTGGCCCATATGGCCGTGACGGAGGGGGACAGCCTGTTTGCCGACAGTTTCCGGCAACTGGCAGGCAATTCCTTCGTGCTGGCTGGTATCACCTCGATCCTGGCGGTTGCGCTGGCCGCCCTGGTCGCCTATGGGCTGCGGCTGCGGCCAACGCCGATGCTGAAGGGGGCGGCACGGGTGGCGGCCATGGGCTATGCCGTGCCGGGTAGCGTCATCGCCGTGGGTATCCTGATCCCCGCCGCGCATGTCGATAATGCCCTGGACGGGTTCATGCGTGGCCATTTCGGCCTGTCCACCGGCTTGATCCTGTCGGGCACCATCGTGGCCATCGTCTATGCCTATCTGGTGCGGTTTCTGGCCGTGTCCTTCAACACAGTGGAGGCCAGCCTGTCCAAGATCCGACCAACCATGGATCAGGCGGCCCGTATCCTGGGTCAGACGCCGGGTAAGACCCTGCTGAAGGTCCATACGCCCATCATGCGTGGCAGCCTGCTGACAGCGGCCCTGCTGGTCTTTGTGGATGTCATGAAGGAATTGCCGGCCACGATGATCGTGCGGCCCTTCAATTTCGACACGCTGGCTGTGCGCGTCTATACACTGGCCAGTGACGAACGGCTGGCGGAGGCCAGCACGCCGGCGCTGGCTATCGTGGCCGTCGGCATCATCCCGGTCATCCTGCTGTCCCGCGCCATCGCGAAAAGCCGGCCGGGTAGCGAGGGCTGAAACAAAAAACCCCACCGCTGGGCGGTGGGGTCTTTGCAGAAGCGCTGTTCTTACTTGCCCGTCAGGATACGGTCCACCAGTTCCTTGACCGTCGGTACAAAGCCGTTAGCGTACCAGGGGTCCTGGGCGAAGCGGTAGGCATTATGGCCGGCGAACATCAACTGATGCTCGCAATCCTCTGAATGGCTGATGTTCTGCAAGGTCTTCTGGATGCAGAAGGAACGCGGATCGGCGCGGCGGCCCGTGGTCCCTTCCTCATTCTGCGACCAGTTGGAGAAGGCGCAGGCCGATAGGCAGCCCATGCAATCCACCTGATCCTTCAGGATGGCGCGCGCACTGTCGGGCGTCACGAAGACCAGCGTCGTGTCCGGGGTCTTCAGCGCCTGGGTATAACCCTCTGCCACCCAACCCTCGGCATGGGCCTTGTCGGCGGCGGTCAAATAGACGGGGCGGCCACGCGGGCCAATGGCGAATTCTTCTGTCAGCTCGCCCACCGGCTCCGTCGCGAACGCCACCTGCCGTTCGGACCGCAGGCGCAGATCCTCCAGGAACGGGTTGCGCACAGCGGATGAGTAAAAGCCCGTCGGCGAGAACTTGTTCAGATAGACGTCGCCCGCCTTCAGGGTGAGAAGCTTCTGCTTCCAGGCGTCCGAAATCGGGCTTTCCTTGGTCAGCAGCGGGCGGGTCCCGAACTGGAATGCGATCGGGCCGATTTCGGGATTGTCCAGCCAGTGATCCCATTCCTCCAGCCACCAGACGCCGCCGGCCATGACGATGGGCGTCTGGGTCAGGCCGAAACTGTTCATCATCTGGCGCAGGGCCGCGACGCGGGGATAGGGATCTTCCGGCTTCTGCGGGTCTTCGCTGTTCGACAGGCCATTATGGCCACCGGCCAGCCACGGGTCCTCATAGACCACGCCGCCAAGATTGCTGGGGAACTTGTTATAGGCGCGCAGCCACAGGGCGCGGAAGGCGCGGGCCGAGCTGACGATGGGATAGTAATGCACGCCATGGCGCACGGCGATTTCCGCCACGCGGTAGGGCATGCCGGCACCGCAGGTCACGCCATGGACCAGGCCCTTGGCCCCTTCCAGGATGCCTTCCAAAATCTCCTCGGCTCCACCCATTTCCCACAGCACATTCACATGCAGACGGCCATTGCCGTTCGACACTTCATGGGCGATGCGGGCCTGGGTGATGCCGCCCTTGATGCCATAGGCGATCAGTTCATGGTGGCGTTCGCGGCGCGTACGGGTGTGATAGACCTGTTCAACCGGGTTGCCATTCTCGTCGTAGCTGTCGGCATTGACGCCGGAAAAGGTGCCGATACCGCCGGCCGCCGCCCAGGCGCCCGCACTTTGCCCATTCGATACGGCGATGCCTTTCCCACCTTCAACCAGGGGCAGCACTTCCTTGCCGGACATGAACAGGGGCTTCAGCGCCTTCACCGTACTTCCTCCGAAAGACCAACCGGTACCAGTCCCGCTGCCATCACAGGCGCGGGTTCACCAGGGGTGCATATAGGAAAAGATATCGAAGCGAAAGAGGGGGGGTGGCCCTCACCGTCACATTATGTTTACCTAACGTAAGGTGACGTCGGTAACGTTGGAGCCAGGCCCATGACTGACAACGACCGGAACGGTCAGGTTACCCCGTGTCTGCGCTATCGCGATGCGCCTGCCGCCATTGCCTGGCTGGGCCGGGTTCTGGGCTTTACCGAACAGCTTGTCGTGCCGGGTGAGGATGGGGGCATCACCCATGCCCAACTGGTGCTGGGCCGGGGCATGGTGATGCTGGGCAGCGACCGGGAAGACATGTACGGGTTCCGGGCCCCCGGTGCCGATGGGTCGGGTGCGGCGCTGAACTGCTTCATCCTCACCGATATCGACGCCGCCTATGCCCGCGCCGTGGCGGCGGGGGAGAAGGCGCTGGAAGGCGGGATCATTGACACGCCCTACGGGTCGCGCGCTTTTACTCTGCGCGACCCGGAAGGCCATCTCTGGCACCTCGGAACGTATGATCCGTGGAAGCTTGACTAACTTCCATAGGTTCGGCGGAAGCCTTCGGTCACCTTGGCGATGAAACCGGGGTCGCGGTCGCGCCAGTAGCGGGGGTCGGCGATCATGCGGTTCAGGTCGCCCATCCCCTCGCCATCGCCCTCACCAGCACCGGGGCGCAGCACCTTGGGTTCGCCACCGCCATCGGCCATCAGCCGGTGCAGCGCCATCACCCCATCTGCTGTGCCCGACAGGGCCGACAGAAGCGGGGCCGGCAGGTTGCGCTGTCCCCAGGCCAGCATCTGGCCCGACAGGTCGCGCCACTTCTCCTCGCCCCCGAAATGGCCGATCAGCTTTTCCAGCTCTGCCTCGGCCTGATAACCCTCCGCCATCTCCTGCAAGAGGGGCACGAGTTTCTCAGCGGCCAGATCATAGAGAAGCTGTGCCTGTTCGGGCGTGTAACCGGCGCCATGCAGGCGGGCATTGATCTCTGTATCGGGGCCGAACAGGCCATGGTCGCAGCGTATGCAGTACTCATCCGCGCTGGCCGGCACGCCCAGCAGCGATAGGGCCTTGGCCTTTTCCGCCGCCGGGTCGGGCGGGGTGGAAAGCTTGCGTTCCAGCTCCTGATAGGATTTCAACAGGGCATCGACGCGGATGGTGCCCGCGTCCGGGTCCCAGAACTTCACGGGCACATGGTCGGGACGGACCGGGGTTTCGGTGATCTGGGTAACGTCCATGATGGGTTCCTTTAACAATGAGGTCAGGTCATGGCCAACCCGCCGCGACAGGCGAGATGGCGAAGCGTGAGGACAAGAGCCCGCTGCCCCTCCAGATGGCGCAGCCGCGCCTCCGTCACATCGGGACCGGGGCTGGTGGTCAGGGTGATGCGGGTTAGATGCGACAGCAGCAGATGCCCGTCGGCGGTGGCGAATAACCGGGCACAGGCCGCGGCTAATCGGTCCTCCGCCTGCGGGGCGGGATCAGGATCAATGCCTGCCCAGGGCCAGCCGGGTTCAGCCATTCGTTGCCTCCACCGCCGGCAGCGACCGGATCAGGACCGGCGGTACGCCCGCCGCATCGGCCAGGAACCGGGCGCAGGCCGGTAGATCGACGACGGACAGGGCGTCCGGTCCCAGGCTGGATACGGTTTCCAGCCAGCGCAGCGTCGCCTCCGCATCGCGCTGCGCCTGGGCACGGGCCAGGGGCGACAGGATGCGAATCTGCACCTGCCGACCATCGGCGGCGATATCGGGCACCAGACCCCGACGCCGCAGGATCGATAAGCAGCGCCGCACCAGCGGCACCAGCAGTTCCGATTGCAGCCGCCCGAAGGTGGCGCCCAGCAGCCGCGCCACCTCCGCCCCCCGCTCCAGCACCTCTGTCGCCGTCATGCGCGGCCCCGCAACGGGGGCCAGCCGGTCGGCCAGCAAGGCATGGCGGATGCGGGCGCGCAGATCATCCAGCACCAGCTGACTGACATCGAATCGCCCCGGGCTGGCCAGCGGCGTCAGCCCCGCCGACCCCACGGCCTTGGGAATGATGGTACCGGGCACCAGCCGGATGGCGCCGGGGTTCAACACCCCGTCATCATCCGCCTGCCAGATGCCGGTGACGGCGATGGAGGCGTTTTTCAGGACGAGTTCGACCACCTTGTTGGCGGTCTTGATGTCGGGCAGGGCCTTCATCACGGGGCTGCGGCCATAGGTTTCGCCCGGTGCCTTCAGCCAGCGAAAGGCGATGAAGGGCATCTCGGTAAAGCGGCCATCGGCCAGCAGCACCGGCTCACCTTCCTCCAGTACGATGCGCCAGTGCCAGCCGGCCCCGTCGGCCGTCACGGCCTCAATGATAGGAAAGCGGCGGGCGGGGTCGGCGGCACCATCACGCTTGACCGTGTCGGGGATGCGGTCCACGGGCACGCGGGCCGCCAGTTCAGCCAGGGTCAGGCGCTGGCGGCGGTAAAGCTGGTCCAGCCGTCCCTCCTCCCCCTCCTCCAACACCAGATCGGACAGGGGGACGGCGGTGAAGCGCAGGGCGGATGGGGCACCGGGCGTTGATTCCTCCACCAGCAGGCAGCCGGTTCCACCCGTCACCACATCCAGAAAGGCCTGATGCACCTCCACGGCGAAGTTGGAGCGGTCGATCTGAGCGTGGAACGCCTCCGACGCTTCCAGCAGCATTGGCGCCAGGGCGTCGGCCAGGTCGGTCTCCAACACCGGGCCGGGCATCAGCCCCACCCAGCGCGACCAGGGCGGCGTCAACTGCGCCAGCAATGAGGCCGCCAGCTGATCTACGGCATCGGCGGCGGTGGCATCATAGAGGCGGTCGCCGCGCCGGGTGCCAGCGGTGGCCCCGCTGTCAAAGGCCGCATGCTGGGGCAGGGCATGTTCATAACATTCCCGCCATAGCGGTTCCCAGCTAGCCCGCCGCGCGGCGGCACGGGCGTAACGGTCCAGAAGAAAGGCGGCCTGCGGATCGGATGTCGGGCGGTCGGCGGTATGGGGCAGGGGACTGTCCATGGATCATTCCCCCAGTAGGGTTTTGCGGGCAGGCGCCAGCGCACCGGGGGCCAGCACCCCGCGCCAGCCGGTCAGGACCGTGCCCGCCCGGCCCGTGGCGCGGCGCAGCAAACTCTGCTCACCCGCTGTGGGGCCGGTGGCGGTATTGGCCGGGGTGGCGACGGCGGCAGGCGTGGTGGCGGTCGGGGCGGTTACCGCCGGCGTGGCTGGGGCCGCGACCGCGACGGCGCGCGGTTTGGGGGTGGAGACGAGACGGGCCAAGATCGATGGCTCCTTCCTGATGTTCCGGGGAATGGGGGGATCGCCGCCCAGATGGCAGTAGAGTTGCCAGGGCGTCAGGATCAGCGGGGCGCAGATGCCCAGGATGCGCTTGGCCACCGACACGCAGGTCAGCGGCGTGAACGGCCATTGCGTGGGCAGGGGCGGATGAAGCGGGCTTTCCAGTACGCGGTGGCCGCGCGTGCGGAACCAGGCGGCCAGATCGGTGTCGGGCGGCAGCGGGTGGTATTCCACCTCCAGCAGGGTCGACAGCGGATCGATGGTGATCCAGCCGCCGGGGGCCGGCAGTGCCACGAACACATGCCGGAAGCCGGGTTTCAGCCCGCGCAGCCAGGCAATCTCCGTCTCATGACAGAAAACCAGCAGGGCTGGCCCCTTCATGTCACGATGCCCTTCTCGTGCAGGACCGGGGCCAGGACAGCAAAGGCCTCGCACCAGATTGTGTGATCGCGCATTTCCCGCCGGCATTCCGGATCGGGCGCGAATTGCCGGCGGCCATAATGGGCCAGGACCAGCAGGTGATCACGTAGCAGCCGGCGCTTGCGGTAGAGCTGATCCAGCGTGCGTAGGATGTCCAGCGGCTCGCACGGGCGGTTCACCAGCCCCTGGCCAGCCCGGATGCGGGCACCGGCTTGTCGGGCCTCATTGGCCATGATGAACCAGAACCATGCCTCCTCCGCGCTGTCGAATGGGGTGGTGGGCGGGGGCGGAAGGTTCCGGATGGCACGGGGGCGCGGGCCGGGGCTGCGGGAAAGGGGCTGTGCCGTCATGTCGGGAACCTTCCAGAATCATAAAGGAATATTTCCCTTAAAACGACACGCTATAATTCCTATGTCAAGGGATAAGTGAAAATTATCCTAGGGACAGGGTTGCTGGTTTCTGGGATAAGACTCCCATGCTCAAGCATGCAGATATATGGCGGGCCATTGATCGGCTGGCGCAGCGACATGGCCTCTCCGCTTCCGGACTTGCCAAGCGCGGCGGTTTGGACCCGACCACCTTCAACAAGTCCAAGCGCATGACGCCGGATGGCAAGCTGCGCTGGCCTTCTACGGAAAGCATCGCCAAGGTGCTGGAAGCGACGGCCAGCAGCTTCACCGACTTCGTGGGCCTGACGGGGGAGGGAACGGGTTCCGGCGACGCGCCCTCGGCGGCCGCTGCGGCCTCCCTGCGCCGTGTGCCGGTCATCGGCTATGCCCAGGCGGGCAATGACGGCTATTTCGACGATGCTGGCTATCCCGCCGGCAATGGCTGGGACGAGCTGGAATTTCCGCATGTTACCGACGACCATGCCTACGCGCTGGAAGTGTCGGGCGACAGTATGGAACCCGTCTATCGTGACGGCGACATCATCATCATCTCGCCCGCCGCGTCCGTCCGCCGAGGGGACCGGGTTGTGGTCCGCACCAGGGATGGTGAGGTGATGGCCAAGCAACTGGCCCGCCAGACGGCCAACCGACTGGAGCTGGTCTCGCTCAACCGTGCGCATCCCGACCGGTCGCTGGCCATGGCAGATGTGTCCTGGATTGCCCGCATCATGTGGGCCAGCCAGTAGTAGGCGGCTGCTTTTTGACCCCCTAACCCTTGTGGTCCATCCGATTCGTTTCCCGTCCTGGCGACTCGAGTCGCAGGCACAGGGACAGAGTCAGAATTTGCGACTCTTCTGTCCTAGGAATAAAAGCATTGACGGCGGATATCAGGCTGCCATAGCCTGTCTCTGGTTGCTTTTTCCTGCCGGAGTCGCGTCCATGTCCCTGCCAGATGATGTTCACCCCCCTGAAGTGGAAGATGATCTGGCAGTGTTGCAGGCTCGCTATGATGGACGGCCACCGCGGCGGGCGCGGTTGTCGGCTTTGGCGGGTGGGGATGATATCCTATGTTCCTGGGCAGAACAGGCGCGGAGTGACCGGCTTCTTGTGCAATGTGCCGCGGCACGGCTGGCGCTGGCCCGGCGGCGCCGGCAATTACCGGCAGCACAGGCTCTCGACGATCCCTGGCTGCGCCGTCTGACGGCCGCTTTGCGCACCGCGCGGGACGGCGCGGTGGCTCGTGTCCTGACCGCGAAATTCCTAAGATCAAGCGGGTGATCTTAAGAGACGATAATGGGTAAAGCGGCAGCATCAGACAATTCAGAGCGCCTTGGAGCCATGGCGAACACGGTGTCGAAATGGCGTCGCCGGTATACCGACACCGTCCGGTTGGCACTGGAGACAACCCCGCCCGAAGCAACCCATTGATCATTCCGCTCGATGGCCCAAGCGGTGGGCTATACGCCCCCACGATCAACCGGATTAGCGTGCATTCTGGTTGCAGCAACACCGCAGCGAGACCTTCAAGCTTTCCATCGACATTAAGGTTCATCTGAAACTGAGAACACCGCCTTCTCAGGGGGCGGCTAGGCTCACGGCTAGGTAAAGCTCAACAGCCCCTACCTTCTCACCACTCCACCGGCTCATAGGCCAGAACCGCGTCAAAAGCGGCATTGGCCGGGTCGATATCGGCGGTAATCGGGTCGGCCTTGCCCAGAACCTTCAGCACGAAACGGCTGGCCACCAGCCATTTGCGCCGGTCGCCCCATTTCAGTTCCGCCACCGCCTCCTCGCACAATAGCGCCGCCGCCAACGTATCGGCCATCAGGGTCAGGAGGCGCCGTCCATGGCGCGGCCCCTGTTCCGGGTTACGGCGCAGGAAGGACAGGGCGGCCCGGCATTCCTCCAGCGCGCCTTCCAGAATGGCCGACACATCATCGACCGCCGGTTCCTGCAGCCGCGTGGGCAGGTCGGACAGGATGGTGCCGACCCGGGCCAGGAACATCTGGTCCCCCGGCCGCTTGCCCGTCACCAGCCGCAGCAGTTCGAGCGCCTGGATATTGGCCGGCCCTTCCCAGACCGACACGACCAGACAGTCGCGGTAGAAGCGGCTGGTCGCCATTTCGTCAGTATAACCATTGCCGCCGACCATCTCCACCGCCTGCCGACAACCGGTGACGGCCTGTTCGGCGGTGCGGTATTTAGCCAGCGCGGTGGCCAGTCGCAGCCAGTCGCCGCCCATGTCCGGGTCAGCCAGCTGCGCATCGAAGGCCAGCACCGACTCGAAGGCCAGCGCCGTCGACGCCTCCAGCTCCATCTGCATGTCCAGCAGCTGGTCCTGCACCATCGGGTATTTGCGGATGGGCTTGCCAAAGGCGACCCGGTGCGTGGCCCATCCCGCACTTTCCAAAAACGCGCGGCGCAGCAGACCCGCCGATCCCACGGCATTATGGATGCGGCTATATTCCAGCGCCGCCATCATCACTCTCAACCCATCCGGCGGCGGCGCCAGCTCCACGGCGAAACAGCCATTCAGGTCCAGTTCCGCGGTCGCCAGCCCGCGCGTCCCCGCCTTTTCCTTCAGCCGCCGGGCGCGCTGATGGTTGGGCGTGCCATCCTCCAGATGAGAGGGGACAAGGTAGCAGCCCAGGCCCTTGCCCCCCGGCTCCGCGCCGTCCGGCCTTGCCGTCGCCATGGCCAGACCCGCCCCGGCATTGCTGGTGAACCATTTCAGCCCGTGCAGGCGATGGCCATCATGGCGCTGTTCGGCCCGCGTCGTGGTCGCCCCCACATCCGACCCACCATGCAGCTCGGTGGCCCAGGTGCCGCCCGACAGCGCCTTGCCGTCCATGCGGATCATCTCGGGCAGGTAGCGCCCGCGCACGGCGGCGGGGGCCAACATGTCCAGCACATGCGCCACCGCCCCCGTCATGGTGACGGGGCAATGGATGGAGATATCGGCCTGCGACAGCATATAGCCCATGGTGAAACAGGCGGCATGGCTGGGCGCGCCCGTCGGCCCCTGCCCCTCTGGCTGATAGGCCAGGCCTACCGCCCCGCGCCGGTACGCCTCGGCATGACAGGCCAGATAATCTTGGTTGAAGACGACGCGGCCTGTGCGGTTGCCATCGACATCATAGGGGTCCAGACGCGGCGGCGCGAACCTGTCCGTATACTCGGCCTGTCGGTCCAGCGCGTCGCCCGCCCAGGCCCCGAATTCCGACAACCGCCCCTCATGCGCCTCCAGCACATGCGGCGCCCGGCGTTCCAGAAGGCGGATCAGGTTGGTGTCCGTCTCAAAAAAATTGGTGCCGCGCGCCGTGCGCGGATAGTCGGCGGCGTCACTCATGCCCGCGTCCTCCCTGGCTTTGGGGGCCAGCATGACGGAAAGGTCAGGCGTGTGAAAGGGGCCGGACGGGACCACGCGCGACAGCCATGTGTGTACCGGCAGACGATAGTCCTTGTTATGGGGCGGATAAGCGCCCACCTTAGTCTAGTCGACTTTGCTACTGGGCTATCTTCCGGCTACCGCTGGTTCTTCCCTGTCGTGACTTTGATGCCCGTGCCGCACTCTCGCGCCGGGCAGCTCCGAACGGGAACGATCCCAGGAGGTTTTTATGACTACCGGTACCGTCAAGTGGTTCAATGGCACCAAGGGCTTTGGCTTCATCCAGCCCGAGGATGGCTCGGCCGACGTTTTCGTGCACATCTCCGCCGTTGAGCGCGCTGGCCTGTCCAGCCTGAACGAAGGCCAGAAGGTCACCTTCGACGCCGTGCGCGATCCGCGCAAGGGCAAGACGGCGGCTGAAAACCTGCGCGTGGCCTAAATCCACGTTCAGTAAACGGCTTTGAAGGGGCGGCGGCATGGTCACATGCCGCCGCCCTTTCTGTTTCAGGGGTAAAGCATGACAAAAGAAGAATTCATTGAATTCGACGGCATCATCGCCGAAGCGCTGCCCGATGGCCGCTTCCGCGTGAAGCTGGAGAACGGCCACGAGATCATCGCCTATACCGCCGGTCGCATGCGCAAAAGCCGCATCCGCTCCCTGGCCGGTGACCGCGTCACCGTGGAAATGACGCCCTATGACCTGACCAAGGGCCGCATCACCTATCGCCACAAGGACGAGCGCCCCGCCGGTGCCGGTGGCCCGCCCCGTCGTCCGGGTGGCCCGCCGTTCCGGCGCTGAGGCTGACAGGCTGACGTAAAAAAGGGCGGACCGGTTGATACCGGTGCCGCCCCTTTTCATGTCCCGAAAGCCTGGATGCTTACGCCGCCAGCCCTTCCGCCACCTCGAACACCGCTTCCGTCTTCGACTTGATCTCCTCGACCGTCACGCCGGGGGCCAGTTCGATCAGGGTCAGGGGGCCGGTGCCGTGCTTGTCGACCTGGAACACGCCCAGGTCGGTCACCACCAGATCGACAACGCGTGTGCCGGTCAGCGGCAGGGTGCAGGCCTTCAGCAGCTTCGGCTCAATGGCGCCCGTCTTCTTGTCGACGGCGCAATGCTCCATCACTACCACGACCTTCTTAACGCCAGCGACGAGGTCCATGGCCCCGCCCATGCCCTTGACCATCTTGCCGGGGATCATCCAGTTGGCCAGATCGCCATTGGCGGCCACCTGCATGGCGCCCAGCACCGACAGGTCGATATGCCCGCCACGGATCATGGCAAAGCTGTCGGCGCTGCTGAAATAGCTGCTATAGGGCAGCTCGGTGATGGTCTGCTTGCCGGCATTGATCAGGTCGGCATCCTCTTCCCCTTCAAACGGGAAGGGGCCCATGCCCAGCATGCCATTTTCCGACTGCAAGGTGACATGCATCCCGTCCGGGATGAAGTTCGCCACCAGGGTCGGGATGCCGATGCCCAGATTCACATAAAAACCGTCGCGCAACTCCTTGGCGGCGCGGGCGGCCATTTCCTCACGGGTCCAAGCCATTTTTGTTCCCCTCGCCCTTAATCACGCTTGCGGGTGGTACGCTGTTCGATGCGTTTTTCATGCACGCCCTCAATGATGCGCTGCACGAAAATGCCCGGCGTATGGACATGATCGGGATCGATCGTGCCGACATTCACCAGTTGCTCCACCTCGGCCACCGTGACCTTGCCTGCCATGGCCATCATCGGATTAAAGTTCCGGGCCGTCTTGCGATAGATCAGGTTGCCTTCCGTATCGCCCTTCCAGGCCTTGACGATGGCCAAATCGGCGCGCAGGCCCCGTTCCATGACAAAGGTCTCGCCGTCGAACTCGCGCAGTTCCTTGCCTTCCGCCACCAGCGTGCCCACGCCTGTCTTGGTGAAGAAGGCGGGGATGCCCGCACCGCCGGCGCGGATACGCTCGGCCAGGGTGCCCTGCGGGTTGAACTCAAGCTCCAGCTCGCCGGACAGGAACTGCTGCGCGAACAGCTTGTTCTCACCCACATAGGAGCTGATCATCTTCTTGATCTGCTTGGTCTCCAACAACTGGCCCAGGCCGAAGCCATCCACGCCCGCATTGTTGGAGATGACCGTCAGGCCCTTCACGCCCGACAGCTTGATCGCCGCGATCAGATTTTCGGGAATGCCGCAGAGGCCGAACCCGCCGGCCATCACGGTCATGTCATCGCGCAGCAGCCCCGCCAGGGCCGATACGGCGTCGGTATAGACTTTCTTGCTCATGAGCGTGCCCGCGGCCTCCTCCATTATGTGGGCTTTTCTCTTGAGGTGTACGGCGGTGCAGCATGGGTGTCAATGCGCCATCCCACATAAGATGAAACATGATTCAATTTTCATATTTGATATGTCCGACAGGCGACAAATCGGCCACCATGTTACGAATGTTACACCTGTGGCGTGTAGTCACCGGTCACGGCATGATCACCGCGATGGGTTGTTCAGGGGCCTGGGGGCGGGCCCGTATCTTCCAAGGATTCTCAAGGTCAGATCATGTCCATGTCTTCTACGATCGGGCGGGCCCTGCGCCCCGTCCTGCTTTCCTGCATCCTCTTGTCTGCCACCGGCGCCGTCCAGGCGCAGGACCGGCCAAACCCGGACAAGGTGGCGCGCGGCGCCTATCTGGTCGGCATCCTGGGCTGTGGCGACTGCCACACGGCGGGTGCCATGGCGGGACGTCCCGATACGGCGCGTCTGCTGGGCGGCAGTGATGTCGGCTGGCAGGTGCCGGGGCTGGGCACCTTTGTCGGCCCCAACCTGACGCCTGACCGCGATACCGGCCTGGGGGCCTGGACCGATGCGGAAATTGTGAAGGCCCTGCGCACCGGTGTCCGCCCGGACGGGCGGCAACTGGCCCCCGTAATGCCATATATGGGGTATAGCCGGATGACCGACGCCGATGCCGGCGCCATCATCGCCTATCTGCGGTCGCTGACGCCGGTATCGGGCGCTGTGCCCGGTCCCTTCGGCCCCACGGAGAAGCCGACCCTGCCCTATTTCGCCCTGACCATGCCGGGCAAATAACGGAGAGCCTTGGTGAAGATCGCCCATGTCGCCCTGTGGACCGCTGATCTGGATGCGGCTGCATCCTTCTGGGCCACATATTTCGAGGCTGATGTGGGCGATCTTTACGAAAGCCGCCGCCGGCCGGGCTTCACCTCCCGCTTCCTGCGGCTGAAGGAAGGGGCCGTCATCGAACTGATGAGCGCGCCCTGGCTGTCAGGAGAGGGGGAGCAGGGCTGGGAACGCTATGGCTGGGCCCATATCGCCCTGTCGCTGGGCTCAGAGGCAGCGGTCAACGACCTCGCCACCCGCCTGTCCGCCCAGGGCCTGCTGGATAGCGGCCCGCGCTGGACCGGCGACGGCTATTACGAGGCAGTGGTGAGGGACCCGGACGGCAACCTGATCGAGATCACGGTGTAAAGGCAGCCCTGCCAGCCCGGCATTTTACAGTAACCACGGGTTGGGGTAGAGCATGTCCATTCCCGACATCCTCTGTTCCTGCCCGGTGGCCGTGATGACCGACCTGGTCCTTTCCACTTTCATCGCCTTTTTCGTGACCATCGATCCCATCGGCCTTGGCCCCATGTTTGCGGGGCTGACGGCGGGCATGGATGCGCGCCACCGCCGCCGCACCGCCGTGAAGGGCGTGCTGATCGGCACGGGCCTGCTGTTCGGCTTTGCCTTCATCGGCGAATTGCTGCTGACCTCGCTGGGGATCGGTGTCGGGGCCTTCCGCATCGCCGGCGGCATCCTGCTGCTGCTGGTGGCCATCGACATGGTGTTTGCCCGCGAAAGCGGCCTGCGCACCGCCACGGCAGAGGAAAAGGAAGAGGCGACGCACAAGGAAGACATCTCCGTCTTCCCGCTCGCCATCCCGCTGATCGCGGGGCCGGGCGCCATGACCTCGGTCGTGCTGCTGATGGGCCGTGCCGATGGCGACCTGATGATGCAGGCGACCGTCCTGGCGGTGTTGTCGGGCGTGCTGCTGGCCACCCTGTTCGTGCTGATCTTCGCGGGCGAGGTGTCAAAGCTTCTGGGTGTCACCGGCATCAACGTGATCAACCGCGTGCTGGGCATCCTGCTAACGGCTTTGGCCTGTCAGTTCATCATCGATGGCGTCATCGAAAGCGGCATTTTGGGGCATTGATACCCCTCTTCAAACGCCGGTGGTCTGATTGCCCATCACTCCCCCGCCAGCCGCGCCCCTTCCCAGGCCAGAAGCGTGCGTTTCTGCACGGGGCCCCAGCGGTAATTGTCCAGCACGCCCGTCCCCCTGATGACGCGGTGGCAGGGGATCAGCCAGGCAACCTTATTGGCGCCCACGGCGTTGCCCACGGCACGCGCGGCACTGGGTTGGCCGATCCGGTCGGCGATGCCGGCATAGGTAGTGACCCCGCCATAGGGAATGTCCAGCAAGGCGCGCCAGACCCGCATCTGGAAGTTGGTGCCTTTCAGGTGCAGCGTCACGGGCCCCTGCCCCGATGATACGGGGTCCAGGGACGCCGCCGCCGCCCGCGTCGGCTCCGGGTCTTCCACAAAGGTCGCCATCGGCCAGTCGCGCTGCAACTCCGCCATCTGCCCCGCCGGGTCGCCATCGGCCCCGATAAAGCCGAACCAGCAGACCCCACGGTCGGTCGCGGCCAGCAAGGCGGCACCCAGTGCGGTCTGATGTACCGCCCAGCGGATGACCATACCCTTGCCGGCGGCCTTGTACTCACCGGGCGTTACCCCTTCGGCCACCACGAACAGGTCATGCAGGCGCGACGGGCCGGACAGGCCCAGATCCAGGCTGGCCCCCAGCAGATCATTGCCACCATCGCCCCGCAGCAGGGCACGGGCATGGCCCAGCGTGGCGAACTGGGCAAAACGTTTCGGGCTGATCCCGGCCCAGCGCTTGAACAGGCGCTGGAAATGCCATTGTGTCAGCCCGGCGTCGGCCGCCAGTTCCTCCAGCGAGGGCGGTTCCTGCCAGTCCCGCGCCAGCCGGTGCAACGCACCCGCCACCAGCCGCGCCCCACCATCGGCCAGCACCGGGTCGCGGGGATCATCGGGGCTGGGGGCGGTCGGGTTATCCATGGCGGTCAGGGCGCGCAAGGGGGTGACGGCGGGATGCGTGGCGGTCAGCATGATCGTTCCTTTCCGGTTCCTGAACCAGAAAATGACGCAGGCACCGCTCCCGCCCCACCCGATTATTGCGGTCATCCATAGTCCGCCCCTGCTGTCCGGTTGACGCCACCATCGCTCAGGCCCCACCATGCCCGCTGCCACCAGAGGGAGAGCAGCCGGTGAAGGAGAAGGAGCTTCGCATCGCGCTGGTCTGTTATGGTGGGGTCAGCCTGGCCGTCTATATGCACGGGGTGACCAAGGAACTGTGGAAGCTGGTGCGGGCCAGTCAGGCCCTGCATGCGGGCCGCAACGCGCATGGCAATGGCCATGCCGGCAGTTTCCAGGCGGCGCTCGCCGGCGATCCCCGGCCCTTCGACACCGAATCCATCTATTTCGACCTGCTGCGCGATCTGCTGCCCGACCTGTCCTTGCGCGTGCTGATCGATGTGGTGGCGGGCGCCAGTGCCGGCGGCATCAATGGCGTGCTGTTGGCCCGCGCGCTGGCCCATGATCTGGATCTGGAACCGCTGACCAGCCTGTGGCTGGAAAATGCCGATGTGACACAGTTGCTGACCCCTGACAGCCGGGCCGGCAAATGGTCGAAATGGTTCATGCGGCCTGTCGTCTGGGCCATGACCCAGCGCCTGGAACGTCTGGCCCCGGATGCGGAGGTGGCGGAAAAACTGTCACTGTTCGTGCGGTCCCGGTGGTTCCGCCCGCCCTTTGACGGCAAGCGGCTGATGGAATTTCTGCTGGATGCCGCCCATGCCATGGGTGACAGCACGAAGAAGCCGCTGGCCAGCCTGCTGCCGCGTGGCCTGCCCTTATCGCTGCATGTGACGGTGACGGATTTCCACGGCTACACTACCCGTATCCCGGCCCATGACCCGCCGGAGATTCTGGAAAGGGAGCATCGCCACCGTTTCACCTTCCGTTACCGCCGGACAGAAGGCGAACTGGATAGCGATTTCAAGGATGGTGACGTGCCGGGCCTGGTGTTCGCGGCCCGCGCATCCGCCTCCTATCCCGGTGCCTTTCCCCCGGCCCAGGTGCGGCAGATGGACCGGCTGCTGAATGAGCGGGATGAAAGATGGGAGGGGCGGGCGCGGTTCTTCGAACGCAACTTCGCCGAATATCGCCGCCAGGGGGCGGACCCCGAACAGGCCAGCTTCATTGACGGCTCCGTCCTGAACAACAAGCCGTTCGCCGCCGCCCTGTCGGCCATCGCGGGCCGCCCCGCCTATCGCGAGGTGGACCGCCGCATCGTCTATATCGATCCCAAGCCGGCGGCCCGCGTCGGTCTGGGCGGACGGCCAGAAGCGCCGGGCTTTTTCCGCACCATCCGGGGTGCCCTTTCCGACATTCCCCGCAATGAACCCGTGCGTGATGAATTGCTGGCCATTGCCGGCCGCAATGCCCGTATTGAGCGGCTTAGAGGCCTGCTGGATGCCGCCCGCCCGCGCGTGACCGAACAGGTATCGCGCGTGCTGGGCGGGCCGCTGCCGCCGGCCCCCACCATTGAACAGATCCGCCACTGGCGCGATCAGGCCAGTGCGGTCGCCGCGCAGCAGGCCGGTTTCGCGTTCGAGGCCTATCTGCGCCTGAAGATCGAAGGGGCGCTGGAACATCTGGCCACGCTGCTGTCCCCGTGTCTGGGCCGCGCCGATGCCGGGGCCAGACCGGCCCTGCTGGCGGCATTGAATGACTGGGCGCGGGCGCGCGGGGTTCTGCCCGACCGGCTGGATTTCCCCCCCGATGGGGAGAAGCCGGCCTGGGTGCGGTTCCTGCGCGATTTCGACATCGCCTTTCGGGGCCGCCGCCTGCGCTTCCTGATCCGGGAACTGAACGCCATCTATCCGATGGTGGGCGAAGGCGAACATGCCGACACGCGCGCCCCCGACCTGGATGAGATGAAGGCCAGCCTCTACAGCGCGCTGGAACGGCTGCCCGGTCTGGCCACCGACGGGTTGGGCCTGTTCAATGCCGGGGAACGGATCGCGCTCAACAACCTGATGCGCGCCGACGGGCCGGTACCATCCGCCGACACGCTGGACCGCGTGCTGCCGCAACTGGCCACCGTCTGGAAGCTTGAGGATCAGTCGGCAGAGATTGATGAGATATTTGCCCTGATGGGCCTGAATTATCTGGGCCCCGCGGCCCGGCGGCAGATATTTGAGGCCTATCTGGGCTTTGCTTTCTGGGATGTGCTGACCTTTTCGACCAGCGGTTGGGTGGAACTGGATGAATTCCATGCCATCCGCGTGGACCGCATCGCCCCGCCCGATGCCCGCCTGCTGCGCCGGTCTGGCGCGCCCACCGACCTGCGCAGTGCCCGCATGAACGCCTTTGGCGGCTTTTTCAGCCGCCATGACCGCGAACATGACTATCTGCTGGGCCGCCTGCACGCCGCCGAACGCGTCATCGATCTGGTGGTGGATGCCGGCGGCATCACCTTGTCAGAGGCGCGCATCAACGGCCTGAAACTGCGGGCCTTCCATACCATCCTGGTGGCGGAGGAAAAGCGCCTGGGCAAGGGCAACCGCGCCCTTGAACAGGTCCGCGCCTGGGTTGAGGCATGTGGGTAGAGCCAAAAGCGGCTTCAAGGTTGCATGGTGCCAATCCGCCGAAGGCTTGGCCTTTGGTGGATTGGAGGCCGGCGACCGCCGGCCCGGCGCTCGTGCGCCGCAAGCCAAGGGCGCGGATGCGCCCGCCCGGCGACTGAGGGAACAGTGCAATCTCCCTTGATCGGTCACGATCAAGGGAACCGCCGGAAGAACTTAGAACGGGCGCACGATCACCAGGATGACGATGCCGATCATCAGAACGGTCGGCACCTCATTCAGGATGCGGAAGAACTTGGCCGGCTTGGTGTTGGCATCATTGGCGAACAGCCGCACATATTTGCCCAGCACCCCATGCACGCCCGACATCAGCAGGACCAGTGCCAGCTTCGCATGCAGCCAGCCCTGACCCTTCATCAGATCGGGGTTCATGGCGATCAGGGCGATGCCGAAAATCCAGGTCCCGCCCATGGCCGGGTTGATGATGGCCTTCAGCAGGCGGCGTTCCATCACCTTGAAGGTTTCCGACTGCACCGACCCGCGCTCGGCCGCGCAATGATAAACGAACAGGCGCGGCAGATAGAGCATGCCCGCCATCCAGGCGATGATGCTGATGACATGCAGGGCCTTGATCCACAGGTAATAATCACCCACGCCGCACCTTCCCGTTTCGTCCCGGATATCCCGATGGACATTTGCCCAGCGGTTCATACCCCGGCTAAATAGCATCGGACCACCGCTTCACCAAGCACCATGCCGCATCCGCGACAAGGGAACGCCTTGCATACACGGCGATGCGTGCTAGGTTGCCGCTGACAAAACCTCCGGCCATTCAGGCCCCCGGGAACCGATATGGCCGATACCGCCCAGACCGACGCCCCCGAACAAGGGGAAGCCGAGGTCATCCAGTTCGATGACGCGTCACGCGACTCGCTGCATATCCTGCCTATGGCCATGCTGCCATTGGAAACGCCGGGCCTGCGCCGTGCCAAGCTGATCAAGAATGCGCGCCTGGAAACCGTGGTGGAAATCTTCCAGGACCGGTCCACCGGCAGCGGCCAGATCAGCCCCGACCATCTTGGCAGCCTGTTTCCCAGCCACAGCAAGACCCTGCGCGTCGACATGGTGCAGATCAGCAAGCTGGTCCGCATCAACAGCTTTGACGTCTATACGCTGCGCAAGGAGCTGCGGCGTGTCGGCATCGCGGTGAACGATGCCAAGGCCCTGCAATTGTCGGATGCCAAGCGCGCCGAACTGACCGGCTATATGAAGGATTTCACGCGCCCCCTGCTTCAGCAGGTCTATGGCAGCGATGAACGGCAGATTACCGACGTGGCCGACATTCTGGCCATGCTGGCCAATCCCGACCGGGAGGAGGCGCTGGCCAACCTGCGGCTTTTGTCGGAAAAGCTGAAGGTGAAGCTGAACGAGATTCCGGATTTCCTGGAAGATTATGGCGACGTGTTCCTGTCGCTGGCCTATTTCCGCTCCTGCCTGGACGGTATCGTGCCGGAAGTGCAGCGGTTCCTGAAATGGGCGATGGAGCCGAAGGCATCGGAACTGATCGCGCGCGACCGCAATATTGTGAAGATGCTGTCGGATGTGCAGTCGAAACTGACCTCGATCACCACCTCCATCACCGGTCGTTTCGAGGCATTTGACCGCCGGTCCAAGGATTTCTGGAACGATATCAGCGCCGAGAGCTTCCGGTCGGTGCGCCATCAGATCGAAAGCCACCATGTCACCATCGGCGGCGTGCTGTGCGGTCTGGCGGTCAAGATGGCGCTGTGGAAGGCCCGTTTCCCGCAGGGCGGTGCCGGCCCCAACAAGCGTGTTGAATTCATCCGGTCAGAGATCCTGCCCGGCCTGGACCATATCCTGGCCATCGAGAACGCGGCCAGCGGCATGAAGTAAGGGGCGATGAACGCCCCTACTCCCCGCGCAGCATCTTGCGGATCGCGTCGGCCAGAAGCTGATAGGGGTCCTCCCCCTTGGCCTTGGCCGCCCGCTGCACCTGTTCCTTGAAGCCCTTGTCGCTGGCCTGACGGCGCAGCCGCTCAATCTCCCCCTGCCGGATACGCCCGTCCAACTCTCCCGCCTGGGGGGCGGTGCTGGTGGTGGGCGCTTTCGGTGGGGAACGCTTCACCGCACGGCCTCAATCACCGACATAGGTATTGCCGACACCGGTATTGCGGACATTGGCCTTACCTTCATGCTTGGCGATGCGGACATTGCCGGCACCCGACGCCACCACCATGGGGTTGATGGCGGTGCCGTTGAACTCCAGCGAGCCGGCACCCGTCACCCGTGCCTCCAGCTCCGCCTCACCCTCGCCGATGCTGACGCGACCCGCACCAGGGAAATCGACGCGGACGGGGCCGTTAACACGACCGATATCCATTTCCGAATGGCCGGCGATGGAGATGGCGAGCCCGTTCTCCACGCGCCCCAGCGAGACATTGGCATGGCCATTCACGTCCAGCTTGGCCGTTTCGGCCCGCTCCACCGACAGTTCGCCTGCCCCCTGCACCCGGAAATTCAGCGGCCCCTCGACCCGTTCGACGGATACGGAACCCGATTCCAGGATATCGACCGACAAGGCACCCACCCGTTCTGCCGAAACGTCACCGCGCAGCAACTGCACCGACAGCTTGGCATCCGACCGGCCACCGATGGACAGGTCACCGGCCAGACCCGCCACCGTCAGGTCGGTATCGGACGGGATGGTGAGGCGCATGTCGGTGCGACCGATATGGGGATCATTGCGGCCCCTGACCGTCAGCACGCCATCCTTGACGTCCAGGTCCATATTGCTGGCGCCGTTATCGATCTCTACCCGCACCTTGTCGGCGCGGCTTGACCGTTCGATGGTGATGTCACCACCGATATTGACCAGTTGCACGCCCTTGGGCGCATCGAAGGACTGCATGATGCTGCCTTCGCCCTGCTGGGTTTGGGCCTGGGCACCCTTGGCGGCACCGGCGGCGGCGGCCACACCCAGCTCTGCCACGCGCAGGGCACCCTCGGCGATGGCGGGTACATCCTTGCCTTCACGCTGCAACTGTTCACGCGCGGCGGCCAGCTCCCGCTGGGCCTCGGCCAGGCCGGCCTGCGCCTCCCGCAGTCCCTGCATCCGGGCGGCATCGACGTCGACGCCGCGCATGGCCTCGCGCACGGCGCGTTCCACCATCTGCGGGTTCACATCGACATTCACGCGCACATCCGGCGGCTCGGGCGGTTCCGGCGGCTCTGGGGGTTCGGGTGGCTCCGGGGGTTCCGGCGGTTCGGGGATCTCGAAATGCGACCCATGGCGCTCCTGCGGGCCGTCAATGTCGCCGGCGGCCAGGCCCCAGCCGATGACGCCCATCGCCACCAGGATGGCAGCGATGCCACCGGCAGGCACGCCGGGGGTCAGGCGCGGGCGGTTGGAAAGGCTGCTGGGCGGGGTGCTGGAAAGGGCGCCATCCATGGGTCGGTTCCTGTACGTCATCGGTTACCCGTGTCTCGCCTGGGATAATGCGGCTGGTCTGACCCCCTGTCCGCCGCATTTGCAGGGGATTTACAAATATCCGGCCTTGGTAACCGATGATAACGGATTGTTACGAACGCTTAACTCTTCATCCGCCATCCCGCCGAATAAAGCCGTGCGGCCAGCGCATAGAGCAGGACGATGGCCACCAACAGGAACAGCGCCGATCCCCAGGGCATAGCCCCGCCCAGGATACCGTGGCGGAACCCCTCCATCGCATGGAAGATCGGGTTCAGCCGCACGATGGTGGCCAGCGTTTCCGGCATCGACTCGACGGGCGCGAACAGGCCCGACAGGAAGGAGAGCGGCGTGAACAGAAACGTGAAATAGGCAGAGATATGGTCCCACTTGGTGCTGGCCATACCGCAGAGCAGACCGCACAGCGCCATGAACAGCGATCCGGCCAGCGCAAAGCCCAGCGCCGCCAGTGGGTTGGCCACCGGCAGCGGCCAGAAGAACAGCGACGCGATCCAGACCACGATGCCGCTACCCATGCCGGCCACAACGCCGGCCAGAAGATAGGCGGGGATGGCTTCACGCGCGCCGATGGGCGCCATCAGCTCGTCGATGATATGCCCCTCGATCTTGCTGTAGAGCAGCATGAAGCCGCCATTCTCCGCCGAGCGCAGCAGGATCGACAGCATGATCAGGCCCGGCACCAGATAGGACAGCACCGCATCACCTTCCGGCGTGCCCCGCTGCGGCCCCAGCCCGAACAGGAAACAGACGAAATAGATGCCCGCCATCAGGGCGGGTGCAATCAGGAAGGCCGCCGCCATCTTCACCATACGCCGAAGCTCGCGCCGGCACAGCGTCAGGAACGCCACCCAGTGGAAACCCGGCACCTGCCGGCGGATCAAGGGATTGAAGGCGCCGGCGGGGCCGCGCGTCTGTTCCATGGTCATTCGCAGCTTTCCTTCACCTTGAGCGAAACATCGCTTCTATCGTCATCCTGGCGACAAGCCGGGATCCATGGTTCCAAGATCAACAGCGCCCGCGATCTGGATTAAAGCGGTAAAGGTTGGGCATCTGGCCCCTGGGTCCCGGCTTGCGCCGGGATGACGAAGGGGATGCCGCCAAATCGACAGATCAAGCCTTCAGCTTGTAACCCTTGTTGATCATCCGCCAGGCCACAAAGCCAAGGATCAGATTGATGCCCAGCATCACCAGGATGCCCGTCACCAGGGTCCCGTCCGTCTGGCCGATGAAGCCATAACGGAAACCGTCGATGAAATAGAAGAACGGATTCAGATGCGCGATGAAGCGGAAGGCGGGCGGCACGCTGTCGATGGAATAGAAAGTGCCCGACAGGAAGGAAAGCGGGGTCACGATGAAGTTCGTGACGACGGCCATATGGTCGAACTTATCGGCCCAGATGCCGCCGATCAGGCCCAGCAGCGCCAGAAGCGAGGCCGCCGCCACCCCGTGGAACAGGATGAAACCGATGGAATGCAGTTGCAACGGGATGAACAAGGCGATGGCCAGCGCCGTGACCAGCCCGACAATGGCCCCGCGCACCACCCCGCCAATGACATAGGCGGCCGTCAGTTCCAGCGCGGAAATGGGCGGCATCAGCACATCGACGATATTGCCCTGCACCTTGGCCACCAGGACGGAGGAGGAGGAATTGGCAAAGGCGTTCTGGGCGATGGCCATCATGATCAGGCCGGGCGCCAGGAACAGGAGGAAGGGCACATCCCCCACCATCCGCACCACCCCGCCCAGCGCCAGCGCGAAGACGGCGTAGAACAGCAGCGTGGTGACGACGGGGGCCGCGATGGTCTGGACCCAGACCTTCAGGAACCGGTGCACTTCCTTACGGATCAGGGTGGCAAGCCCGATCCAGTTGACGGCGCCAACGGCGCGGGGCATGGGGAGGGTCGGTTGCGACATGATATTGGGATCTATCCGGGGCAGCGGAAATGAAGTGCCCGACACTATACGGGCATCCGGTTGGCGGCAATGATGGTGCAAAGCGCAGGGGATTGGCAGTGACGGACGACACGGGGCGGGCGGGAAACGGGCGCAAGGTGGCAAAGCGGGTTACGCCTGCCTATCTGGACCGGGCCGCCCTGCATTATCTGGAGCGGTTCGCCAGTTCGTCGGCCAATCTGCGCCGGCTGCTGCTGCGCCGCGTCGATGCCTCGGCCAGGGCGCACGGCACCGACCCGCAGGAGGGGCGGGAATGGGTCGACGCGCTGATCGCGCGCTATCTCCGCTCCGGCCTTTTGAATGACGGGCTTTACGCGGAAATGAAGGCGTCGGGCCTGCAACGGCGCGGCGGGTCTACGCGGGTCATCCGCCAGAAGCTGATGGCCAAGGGTCTGGATGGGGATCAGGTCGAAAAGGCGCTGGGCAGCCTGGAAGGGGCCGAGGAAGGGGAGGCGGAATGGAACGCGGCGCTGGCCTATGCCCGCCGCCGCCGGCTGGGCGGCTTCCGGCCCGACCGGGGCCTGTCGGAGGACGAGGCGCGGACGCGGCGCGATAAGGATATCGCCGCCATGGCGCGGGCCGGGTTCGACCTGGAAACCGCGCGGCGGGTGATCGACAAGGAGGGGGAGGAATAGCCCATCCCCCACGAGAGCTGTTTTCGGTCAACCGAAAACAGCGCCGACGCGTGAGGAAAACGAAAGGCTTAAGCGTGTTTCCGGTCACCGGAAACACGCTCCAGTAGACTACTCGCTCTGGATCTGCTGACGCGCCGTCTCCAGAAGCGTCTCCAGTTCCTTTTCGATGCGGTGCTCGGACACATCCACGCCCTTGGCCTGGAAATCGGTCAGGATGCGGCGGACAATGTCCTTGTGGCCCGGCTCCTCGAAATCGACGGTGACGATCTGCTTGGCATAGGCGGCCGCATCGTCGCCGGTCAGACCCAGCAGGCCGGCGGCCCACAGGCCTGCCAGCTTGGCGCGGCGGGCGTTGATGCGGAACAGCAGTTCTTCGTCATGCTTGAACTTGTTTTCGAAGGCCTGTTCGCGTTCGTCGAACGTCGTCATTTTTAATCCTCTGCAGGCAGGTCGAACGATAGAGCCTTGGCCCTTATATACGGCAGATGTGACATAAGCCATCACCTGACGCATCGTCCTCACCTTTAGGATGGTGAGCCATGGGGAATTTTTGAAGGTCGACGCCGATATGTGCACCGTTGTGATCCTGCGCCGTCCCGGCCATGACTGGCCGCTGCTGCTGGCCGGCAACCGGGATGAGATGAAGGGGCGGCCCTGGAAGCCGCCGGCCCGCCACTGGCCCGACCGGCCCGAGGTGATGGCCGGCATCGATGAGTCGGCGGGCGGGTCCTGGCTGGGTGTGAACGACCATGGCGTCGTGGCGACTGTCCTGAACCGCGAGGGTACGCTGGGGCCGATGGCTGGCAAACGCTCACGCGGCGAACTGGTGCTGGATGCCCTGGACCATGCTGATGCCGCCAGTGCCGCCGACGCCCTGGCCCACCTGGATGGCCGCGCCTACCGGCCCTTCAACCTTGTGGTGGCCGACAACCGCGATGCGTTCTGCCTGTCCCTGACCGGGGAAAGCCGGCGGGTGCGGGTGGAAACGGTCCCTGTGGGCCTGTCCATGGTCGCGGCGTCTGACCTGAACGACCCGGACCATCCTCGCCTGCGCTTCTTCCGACCGCTGTTCCAGGCGGCCCCCGCGCCTGATCCGGCGTTGGACGATTGGTCGGGCTGGACGCCACTGCTCCGCAGTCGCATCTGGGACGGGGATGCAGGGCCACGCGGGGCCATGTGCATCGTGACGCCCAGCGGATTCGAGACGGGCAGTTCCGCCCTGGTCGCCCTGCCTTCTATCGAAAGGCTGGGCACCAAGCCCCGCTTCCTGTTCGCACCCGGACGGCCCGATCAGGTGGCGTTCGCGCCTGTCGCCCTCTGATCACCGCCACCCAGCACTGACCCGCCCGCATCGCTGGTTTCATTGTGCGGGGGCGCGTTGCTTGCTATAGGGTTGAGCACCGGACCCGCTGGTTTTGCCATGCGGGTCCGTCTCCCTTTGGCTGGAACGATTGCTGGACACCAGACCCATGACGCGACGCCGGCGCATCTACGAAGGCAAGGCCAAGATTCTGTATGAAGGCCCTGAGCCTGGCACCCTGGTCCAGTACTTCAAGGACGACGCGACCGCCTTCAATGCCCAGAAGAAGGGCACGATTACGGGCAAGGGCGTCCTGAACAACCGCATCAGTGAATATCTGATGACGAAGCTGGGCGAGATTGGCATCCCCAACCATTTCGTGCGCCGCCTGAACATGCGTGAGCAACTGGTGCGTGAAGTGGAGATCATCCCCATTGAGGTGGTGGTCCGCAATATCGCTGCCGGTTCTCTGACCAAGCGTTTCGGTATCCCGGAAGGCACGCCGCTGCCCCGCTCCATCGTCGAATATTATTTCAAGAACGACGAGCTGGGCGACCCGATGGTCTCCGAAGAGCATATCACGGCCTTTGGCTGGGCGGCTCCGCAGGACCTGGACGACATGCTTTCGCTGGCCCTGCGCATCAACGACTATCTGAATGGTCTGTTCCTGGGCATCGGCCTGAAGCTGGTGGACTTCAAGGTGGAGTTCGGCCGGCTTTATGAAAATGAAGAGATGCGCATCATCCTGGCCGACGAGATCAGCCCGGACAATTGCCGTCTGTGGGACGCCAAGACCAACGAGAAGCTGGACAAGGACCGTTTCCGTCAGGACCTGGGCAATGTTGCCGAGGCCTATCAGGAAGTGGCCCGCCGCCTGGGCATCCTGCCCGAGGCCGGCCCCGGCGACCATACCGCACCCAAGCTGGTGCAGTAAGTTTTGATCTTCCATTGCTGAAAAGGGTTCTCCCATGAAGGCCAAGGTCGTTGTGACGCTGAAGAACGGCGTGCTGGACCCGCAGGGTAAGGCCATCGGCCATGCCCTGACCAATCTGGGTTTCGATGGCGTCGGCGAAGTCCGTCAGGGCAAGCTGATCGAGCTGGAGGTCGCTGAGACCGACCCGGCCAAGGCCAAGGCCCAGATCGAGGAAATGTGCCGCAAGCTGCTGGCCAACACCGTCATCGAGAATTACTCGATCGAACTGGTGGCCTGATCCTGCTGCTCGCCGCAAGGTGGGTACCGGCAGCGGTGCGAATGGAAAGGGACGTCTTCGGACGTCCCTTTTTGCTTGTCGGGAGGGGATGTTTGCGGCCAGGGTTCGGGAAAACATCCTTCTGGGAACCTGACACGATGCGCGAACGTCCCCTGACCCGCCTGTTGGCCGCCACCCTGGTCGTCATGGCGGCCCCTGTTTCGCTGACCCTGCCGGCATCGGCTGCGGGTCAGGATGATGTGCTGAAATGCCTGGGCATCGTCGATAATGGCGCCCGTCTGGCCTGTTACGACCGCACGGTTCCGGCCCTGCGCCACACGCCGCAGCCGCCCGCCGCCCCTTCGGCCCCCGTGCCCCCGGCGGCCCCCGCCGTCGCCGCACCCGTGAACAAGGAACAGGCCTTCGGTGCCGAACGTATCGACCGCAAGGACGCCCCCGCCGGCACGGTCGCGCAGGAAGCCGAAAGCATCACGGCCAAGCTGACCAGCGTCAGCCAGCAGACGACGGACCGCTACACCTTCACCCTGGACAATGGTCAGGTCTGGTCCCAGGTCGTCGCCCGCTCCATCGCCAATGCCAAGCCGGGCAAGCTGGTGAAGATCGAGAAGGGCATGTTCGGCAGCTTCACCATGACCATCGACGGCGTCACCGGCATCATCAAGGTCCGCCGGGTGAAGTAAATTTCGCGGTCGCGTCCTCCGATTTCCCTTGATCGTGTTCCGTATTTGAGATTTTATCTCATTTATGGAACAAGATATTGACACACGCCTGGCCGCGCGTCTGGCGCAACTGCGCCGTGATGCCGGCTGGTCACTCGACGATCTGGCGGCGCGCAGCGGCGTGCCCAAGGCCACCCTGTCCCGGCTGGAACGGGGGGAGACCAGCCCCACGGCCAGCCTGCTGGGCAAGCTCTGCGCCGCCCATGGCCGCCCCATGTCCCGCCTTCTGGCAGAGGTGGAGGCCGAACCCGCCCTGCTGATCCGAGCGGCGGACCAGCCCGTCTGGACCGATCCCACCAACGGCTTCGTACGCCGGTCCCTGTCGCCGCCCGCATCGGGGCTGGAGACGGAGATGATCCACGGCACCCTGCCGCCCGGTACCATCATCGATTATGACGCCCCGCCCATGCCGGGCCTGGAACAGCATATCTGGCTGCTGGAAGGCCGGCTGGAATACCGGCTGGACGGCGTGGCGCATGTGCTGGAACCGGGCGATGTCCTGCGCTTCCGGCTTTACGGCGCCTCGCGCTTCCACGCACTGGGCGACGCGCCCAGCCGCTACATCATCGCCATCACCCGACCCTGAAGGTTCATCCATGCGTTACGACATTGTCACGGCTGGCCCGGAGGATTTCGCGGCGGCAGTACCGGATCTTGCCCATGTCCTGGCGGCTTGCGTCGCCAATGGGGCCGCCGTCGGCTTCATCCCGCCCCTGGACCTGGACGCTGCCGCCGCCTTCTGGCACGGGCAGGAAGGGGCCGTGCGGACGGGGGAGAAGCATATTCTGCTGGCCGTGACAGAGACGGGCCGCATCATCGGCACGGTCACCCTGGCCTTGGCGCCACAGGTGAACGGCACCCACCGGGCGGAGATTGCCAAGATGCTGGTGCATCCCGATGCGCGGCGTCAGGGGGTGGCGGCCAGCCTGCTGAAACGCGCGGAGCAGGTGGCACGGTCCAAGGGCCGCCGGCTGCTGGTGCTGGATACGCGCGAAGGCGATGATGCCGAACGTCTTTATGCCCGCCTGGGCTGGCAAAGCTGCGGCACCATCCCGGATTATGCCCTGAATGGCGACGGCACCAGCCACACGACCCATGTCATGTACCGGCAATTGCCGCCGCCACCCGCCGGCCTGATGATTGAGCACAGCCACCCCGATTCCCCCGACGCGGTTCCCCTGATCGACGCCCTGTCCGCCGATCTGGCCGCCCGTTTCGGCAGCGACGGGCGCGGCGGACTGGCGGGATGGGACGCGGTGGCGGACCGGTCCCTGTTCGCCCTGGCACGTCTGGACGGTGTGGCCGTGGGCTGCGGCGCCGTGCGCCCCTTCGACGGGGAGGTGGCGGAAATCAAGCGCATGTATGCAGTGCCAGGCAGTGCAGGCGTCGGCGCGGCGGTTCTGTCCTTCCTGGAGGAAGGGGCGCGGCGGCTGGGCTATCGCCGGCTGCTGCTGGAAACCCGCTGGGCCAATGACCGGGCCGTCTCCTTCTACCGCCGCCATGGCTACCGGCTTGTGCCTAACTACGGAACCTATCAGGGACGGGCGGAATCCGCCTGCTTTGGCAAGATATTGTAGGCCAAACCCACTGCCGCCCGTACAGGTTGACGCAAAGGGCGCATCTGGTCAGGATGCGGCCCAGTGGATACCAGGGTTTGGGGGATTGGGAGATGGCACGGCTGAAGGATCGCGTGGCCCTGATCACGGGTGCGGGCAACAATATCGGTCGGGCCGTGGCCCTGGCCTTTGCCCGCGAAGGGGCCGACCTGATCCTGCAATATGAGGATGACGCCCAGTCGAATGCCGTCAGCGAACTGTCGCGGGAGGTGGAACGCCACGGTCGCCGCGTGCTGGCGCTGCGCACCGACGTGACCAATGCCGACGGCGCCTATGGGCTGGTTGAAACTGCCGTCACGGGTCTGGGCCGCGTCGATATTCTGGTCAACAATGCCGGGCTGCGGCCCGCCATTTCCTTCATCGACACCACCGCCGAACAGTTCGACATGGTGATGGCGGCCAATGTGCGCTCGGCCTTCATGATGACGCGCATGATCCTGCCACTGATGTTTGCGCAGAATTACGGGCGCATCGTCACCACCGTGTCGGATGTCGCCTATCACGGCGCACCCGGCTACACGCTCTATGGTGCGGCCGCCGGTGCGCTGCTGGGCTTCACCCGCAGCCTGGTCCACGATATCGGCCCGCGCAACGTCACCGCCAATTGCGTGGCCCCCGGCGCCATCGATCCCAAGGCAGGGTCCGCCGTGGCCCAGGCCGGGGTGGATGCCCTGCGCCGCGCCCTGCCCAGCCAGCGCCTGGGCAGCGTCGACGATGTCACGCCCGCCTATCTCTTCCTGGCATCCGACGATGCCCACCACATGATCGGCCAGTGCATCAGCCCCTGCGGCGGGGCCGTGATGCTGTGATCACACCTGGATCGGGTCGCTCGGCCCTAACAGGTCCGGGTAACCCTTCACCCAGATATTACCATCCTCCACACTGACCCCGGCCCCGAACCGGCGCAGCAGATCCAGTGCCGGTTCCATATCCGGCAGCATGGTGACACCCGTCCGCCCCGGACTGTTCAGTCCGGCCAGCAGCAGGCCCATGCCCTTTGACGGACCCAGCCCTTCATGCAGCGCCGGTATCGGCCATGGCGTGCCCGTGATGGTGCCCGGCAGCAGGTCACCCCGGCGCACGGTCAGCCGCGCGCCCACCCGCTCCAACGCCGGACGCAAGCCAGTCAGCGACACCGACTCGGCCGCCAGGACGGCTGTGACATCATGCGCGGCCAGCGCACCGGTCAGCAGCGGCACCGCTCCAGGCCGTGCCGTCAGGTCCAGAACACGGTCTGGCTCGCACCACCCACCCATCCCCCTTCCCTGCACCCGCCAGGTCTCCCCCGCCGCCACTGTGGCGCCCAGGGCCGTCAGCGCGGGCATCAGCGCGGCCAGCCCGTGCGCGTCACGGACATGCACATGCGTGCCGCCACGCGCCAGGGCGGCCAGGATCAGGGCCAGGGAGGGCAGGTCGATCGCAGACATGATCCGGCCTTCGGTGGGGGGATTTATGGGGACCGGGCATAGCATGGACGGACGGTGCCGCAAAGCATGCCGGCCCCGTTTCGGGGGCCTCGCATGGCGGCACCACGCGCAAACCGTGACAGTTCCGTTTGACAGGGGCGCGTAGCCATGGCAGATGCGGCCTGAACCGCGGCGCATGTCCAGGCGCGCGTGATTGACGGAGGTATTGCCGTGGCCAAGGCCGAGTGGGGTATCAAGCGCATCTGCCCGAATTGCGGCGGGCGTTATTATGACATGAAGAAGGACCCGCCGACCTGCCCGTCGTGCGGTACCGTGTTCGATCCCGAAGCGCTGCTGAAGTCGCGCCGCGCCCGTCCCATGCCGGTGGAGGACGCCAAGAAGGTGGTCGCCCCGCGTGACGATGAGGAAGCGTTGGATACGGAGGTCGAGGAGGAACTGGACGAGGCCGCCGATATCGCCGATGACGATGTCGATGTCGCCGACGAGCTGGAAGCCGACGAGGTCGATGACGGCGTGGGCGAGGACGAGGATGTCCTGCTGGAAGATGCCGACGAGCTGGATGACGGTGACGACATGGGCGAAGTGGTCGATGTCGAGGGTGATGAGGAGGTCTGATCCTCCCCCGTGCGGGCCGGGGATGTCAAAAATCCGTCACCGGCCCGAATTTTCCGCTTGCATCAATGCGCGAGTTTCTAGATAAACCCGCGCACGGCGCTGACGACCCAGACAGCGCCAACAGTTTCGGGGCCATAGCTCAGCTGGGAGAGCGCTACAATGGCATTGTAGAGGTCAGCGGTTCGATCCCGCTTGGCTCCACCAAATCGAAAAGGCTCCGCTGGAAACAGCGGGGCCTTTATCGTTTCCGGCGCCTGACAAATGACGGGTCCGCTTCTGGCCAGGGGGATGGAGCCACCGGGCTGGATTACCGCTATTTCAGCCCTCGGGTCGCTGCTGATGCCCGCTGTCCGACCGATATTCGTTGCGGGATCGCAAATAAAAATCCCGAACTATGCACCATTGGTCCCATGCCACTTCCCCCCGGTGGCCTTTGATTCGTTACATTTCCGCCCCTATAAGTGCCGGCCAGGGGCGTTACTTGGGTGTCGAAATCCAAACCCCGAATGGACTAGCCAAAACGGATATGAATTCACGGATCGGCCCCAGGCCGGTCACGGCGAAGCCATGATCAGGCGGGTAAATCCAAAGGCAGGGGCGGCAACCATCCTTTGTGGATCGAGAAAAAATGTCTGGTAGCTTGCGGGCGGGTACGCCCAACGATGATACGCTGCTTTCCCAGTCGCCGCGCGACACGCTGGCCGGCGGCGCCGGCGACGATATCTATGATGTCCTGCATTACGGCACCATGGTGCGGGAGCTGCAGGATGGTGGCCACGATGTCGTGGTCGCCCATATCGACTATGTCCTCCCCGACTTTGTGGAGGATTTGGTCCTGGACTATGCCACGCGCGGGCATCAGCCCAACCCGGCCAGCGCCGGCGCCCTGATCGGCATCGGCAACCGTATGGACAACACCATCGCGGGCAACGCCCTGAACAATGTTATCAAGGGCATGGTCGGTAACGATACGCTGCTGGGCAATGGCGGCGATGACGTCCTGGAGGGCGGCGACGGTAATGACCTGCTGTCCGGCGGGTCCGGCAATGACACGCTTTATGGCGGGACCGGGAATGATGATCTGGCCGGCGGCATCGGTGATGATGTCATCATCGGCGGGGCCGGCGATGATCGCATTTTTGGCAATGATGGTCTGGATGTGGTCCGCTATGACGGACGCCTGGGCTTTATCGGCGGCGACCATGCCTATATCCGCGATGCCAATGGCGGCATCACCGTCAGCAGCGTCAATGGCGACGGGGTCGACACCCTGACCGGTGTTGAACTGGTGGTGTTCGGTCTGGATGTGCTGGTCAATAGCCTTCCCACGTCCGGCACGGCCCGCAACGGCTTTGATGAGAAGCTGTACCTGTCGATGAATGCCGACGTGGCCAATGCCGTCCGCAATGGCGGCATCGCCAGCGGTCTGGAACATTTCCGCCAGTTCGGGGAACGCGAAGGGCGTGATCCCAACGCGCTGTTCGACACGGACTATTACCTTGCCAACAACAATGATGTGGCCGCCGCGGTTGCGCGCGGGCAGACCACGGCCTGGTCGCATTACAGCAATTATGGCTGGAAGGAAGGGCGCGACCCGTCGGCCTATTTCAACACCCGCGCCTATCTGGAGACCAATGACGATGTCGGAGCCAGCGGCATGAACCCGCTGCTGCATTTCCTGCATATCGGCGCCGACCAGGGGCGGCTGGCCCAGTTATCCAACAGCACGCTGGACTGGATCGGGTGACACCCGAGGACCAGCACGCACAAGCCGCGTCTTTTTGTCCCGTGACAGAGTGCAGGACGCGGCGTAGCAAATGAGGGTGGCCGTGCCGATAAGCGGGCGGCCATTCCTTTATCTACGCAGCCGCTTTTATACAGGTGCGTCATGTATGTTGTTTACATGCTGCTGGGCATGCTGGTTGGCCTGCCCTTTGCCGGTGTCTTCTATTACGCCATCTGGATGTTCCTGACCGGTGGCGATCCCGGTGGCGGGGACAGCAGCCCCTTCTGATCCCATGCGCCGCCTGACGACCCTGATCCTGACCCTTGCCACCCTGGCGTCGCCGGGTCTGGCGCAGGATATGCGCGCGCCAGGCGTTGCCGCGGATGACAGCCGCCAGATTGTCGATATTACCGGCCCACCCTGGAACAGCATCGCGCGGGTACAGACCAATATCGGCGGCAAATGTACCGGCACCGTGATCGGCCCGCGTCTGGTGCTGACCGCCGCCCATTGCCTGTACAATCCCCGCACCCGCCGCCTGCTGGCAGCGGGCTCGCTACATGTGCTGCTGGGCTATGAGCGGGGGGACTACAAGACCCACCTGACGGTCGATGCCCTGCATGTCCCCACCGCCTATGACGGGACGAAGCCGGGGGAGAGCGTGCGCCATGACTGGGCATTGCTGCGCCTGTCGGCGCCGGCGGATGTCCCCGTCCTGGCCCCTGCCTCCCGCGCCGCCGCGTCGGGAGATAGCGTGGCCCTGGCCGGGTTCAGCCAGGATCGTGTGCATCTGCTGATGGCCGATCGCGACTGTGCGGTCACAGCACAGGGCAAACCGGCGGGACCGGGGGGAATGCTGATCTTCCATTCCTGTTCGGCCAGCCGGGGCACCAGCGGCGGGCCGCTGCTGGTCCGCACCGACGGGCAATGGCGCTTGGGCGGCGTGAATGTCGGCATTACCGCCCAGGCCGGCAATCTGGCCATCTGGCCCGATGGGCTGGACGGCGCCATCAAGGCGCTTTCCGCACCCTGATGCGGGCAAGACTTTCCCCGCATTGCGGAAATAGCCTATAGTCGGCGCAACGCCTTTTCCAATCGCCCGTGGAAAGAACTGCTGCTTATGGCCGACCCGATGTCCGGCGACGATCTCGACCGTTCCTCCATCCTGTCCGTGCCGGTGCAGGTGTCGGTCCGCCTGGGCCGACGCCGGTTGCGCATCAGCCAGCTTCTGCGCATGGGGGCGGGTGATGTGGTGGATCTGGAACGGGTCGTGGGCGATCCGGTCGATGTCTATGTCAATGACCGTATGGTGGCGAGGGGTGAGCTGGTGGTGGTTGATGGGCGTCTGGGCCTGACCATCGTGGAACTGATGCCCCAGGCCACCCGTGGGCGTGAACCGCTGGGCCCCGGCCCCGGTGAATGACCGGGGCTGTCATGGACAATGCGCCCAAACGTATCCTTCTGATCGATCCGGACGCAGCACTGCGCCAGACTCTGGCCGAACAGTTGGCACAGCAGGCGGGAATGCTGCCCCTGCCTGCGTCCACGGGTGAAGCAGCGCTGGCCCTCCTGGCCGACCATGGCGCCGATGCCGCCCTGCTGGACGGGGTGCTGGCCGGCGAAGGCCTGATCCCGGCGCTGCGGGCAGGTGGCCTGACCGGGCCGCTGGTCCTGCTGCTGCCGGCGGGCATGGGCGTACCGGCGGGGGCCGATGATCATCAGGACAAGCCGGTCCGCCTGGGCACGCTGCTGGCCCGGCTGAAGGCGCTGCTGCGTCAGGCGGAGATCGTGCAGGCGGCAACCGCCCTGTCGGTGCGTATCGGCGCCTATCATTTCCTGCCGGCGGCCAAGCGGCTGGAGAAGGCGGACGGTGCCGCCATCCGTCTGACGGAAAAGGAAACGCAGATTCTGGACCACCTCTGCCGCTGCGGCGGCATGGCGGCGCGGCAGGACCTGCTGGACAATGTCTGGGGCTATGGCGCCGGCATCGATACCCACACGCTGGAAACCCATATCTACCGCCTGCGCCGCAAGATCCGGGCGGGCCTGGGCCAAGATCTCCTGCTGCTGCGGGTGGATGGCGGCTATCGACTGACGCTGGAGCCTGTGCCGGCATGACGCCTCCTTCCCGCCGCGCCCTGCTGGCCCTGTTCGCCCTGTCGCCGCTGGCTGCCTGCTCATCCGGTCCAAGGCCGGAGGATGAGGAAGGGTTGCCGCCTGACCTGCCACCCCTGCCGGCGGTGCGGCGCATCGTGCTGTCCCACGCCAAAAGCGGGGAACGGGTAGATGTGGTCTATTTCTTCAACAATGCCTATGACCCCCGCGCCATGCAGAAGATCGAACTGCTGCTGCGTGATCGGCGGACGGGGCAGGTGGGGCGCATCGACCCGCTGCTGATGGATTTCATGTTCGACCTGTTGCAGCGCACGGGCCTGCCCCCCTCCACGGAGGTGCAGGTGACGGACGGGTTCCGTTCCCCCGGCACTAATGCCGATCTGGTGCGCGACAACCCCAATGCCGCCCGCGAAAGTTATCACCTGCAGGGCCGGGCCATGGATTTCAAGGTGCCGGTCCTACCCGGCCCGGCCCTGGGCGAAATTGCGAAAACCATGCAGCGGGGCGGGGCCGCCTATTACCCTTCCACCGGCCATACCCATATTGATACGGGGCCCAACCGCACCTGGAAAACGCGATGAAGCGCTGGCTGCTTGCGTTTGCCCTTCTACTGCCGCTGACCGGGTGCAAACCGGTCCTGACCGCGCGCGTGCCCGTCCTGCCCACCGGTGATGAGCTGCCCGCCGGGGCGGTGCCCCGCGATCTGCCCACCGGCACCGGCGACACGCTGACCGTGACCGAGGAAAAGATGCGGGTCGGCGTGCGCTATGTGGTCAGCGCGCCGGGCGGCCGCGTCGGCTCCATCGCGTTCGAACCCGTGCCCGACATACCGCTGGCCCGCATCCAGGTGCCGGGCGGGGAGGCGCGTGCTGTCTTTCTGGCCCAGGGAAGGGTGACCCAGGCCGGTCTGGAAAGGCTGCTGCACGGCACCCGCCACGCCAAGGATCTGGCCCGCACCCTGACAGACGGCGTGGGTGCTGCGGAGGAACGCTATCTCTTCGCCTTCTTCGCCCTGATGCGCCAAGGCACCGATGCTCCGCGCCTGGCCCTGATCCAGTGCGGGGTGAGCCATTCCGGTCAGGAACCCATCGCCAAGGCGTTGCAGGTACAGGCCGCCCGCCAGGGGTTGAGGCTGGACGCCGATGGCGACTTGATCCGCCTGCCCAACCGCGATCTGGCCCTGTCGGTGCTGTTTCAGGGGCTGCGCGACGCCCTGGCTAACGGCGACTGCCGCGCCGACCTGCCGTTGCAGCTTCCTGATCTGTGATTGCGCTCTACCCCATTTAAGCACCATTGACCGCCATTCGACCCGTGTGATGGCGCGCTTCATGTGGTAGGGATACGGCAACCGGCTGCCCATTCCTGGGGGCCGGGCCTGGTGCGTGCGGAATGGAACTGGTCAGGCCATGACGATGATGAGCGGCACCCCGGCCATCGTGCCGGAGGTGGGACGGAGCCCCGATCCCGTGGCCGGCGCGCGGCGCCTGCTGGCCCGTCTGCGTGACGTCATGGCGGGCAGCGGGTCGGCGCAGGACCGGCTCGACAAGATCGTGATGACCATCGCCCATGAGATGACGGCGGACGTGTGCTCCTGCTACGTCATGCGCGCGGGCGAGGTTTTGGAACTGTTCGCCACCATCGGTCTGAACCCGGACGCCGTGCATAAGACCCGTATGCGTGTGGGTGAGGGTTTGATCGGCGACGTGGCGGCCCATTCGCGGCCCATCGCGCTGGCCAACGCCCCTAGCCATCCCAATTTCGCCTATCGCCCCGAAACAGGTGAAGACCCGTTCAACGGCTTCCTGGCCGTGCCGATTGTGCGCGGGGGCCGCGTGCGCGGCGTGCTGGCCATCCAGCACAAGGACCGCCGCGATTATGACGAACAGGAAGTGGAGACTTTGCAGACCATCGCCATGATCGTGGCCGAACTGGTGGTCGTGGGCGAACTGGTCGACAGCCGCGAGCTGTCGTTGGTCAATGATCTGGTCCTGCTGCCGTCACGCGTGGAAGGCACCAGCCTGAACCGGGGCGTGGGCATGGGCGTGGCCGTTCTGCACCGGCCACAGCTGACCATCCGCCAGATGGTGGCCGATGATCCGGAGGCAGAGCTGGCGCGCCTGAAAGAGGCCGTGACCAGCATGCATTCGGCCATCGATCAGATGCTGATCGCGGTGGGCGAGTCTGACAGCGAACATGCGGAGATCATGCAGACCTACCGCATGGTCGCCGCTGACCGTGGCTGGCTGAACCGTATCCGGGAGGCGATCCGGTCCGGCCTGACGGCGGAAGCCGCCGTACAGCGCGTGCAGGATGACAATTCCGCCCGCATGGCGCAGGTGGCCGATCCCTATATCCGCGACCGGCTGCTGGACCTGAACGACATCACCAACCGGCTGTTGCAGCATCTGGCCGGCAAGCCCGTGGTGGCGACGGGCGGCACCCTGCCCGATGAATTCGTGCTGGTGGCCCGCAATCTGGGTCCCGCCGAACTGCTCGATTATGACCGCCGCCGTCTGCGCGGGCTGGTGTTGGAGGAAGGGTCGGCCTACAGCCATGTGGCTATCGTGGCCCGCGCGCTGGACATCCCCGTGGTGGGACAGGCCGCCGACATCCTGCGCCGGGTGGAACCGCTGGATTTCCTGATCGTCGATGGCGACAATGGTCAGGTCTTCGTGCGGCCCGCCGACGACATCCAGGCTGTCTTTGCCGCCAGCCTCGCCGCCCGTCAGCGCCGGCAGGCCGAATATGCAAGGCTGCTCGAACTGCCCGCCGTCACGCGTGACGGGCAGGATGTGAAGCTGATGCTGAATTGCGGGCTGCTGATCGACCTGCCGCATCTGAAAACGACGGGGGCGGACGGGGTCGGCCTGTACCGCACCGAAATCCCCTTCATGGTCCGCCCCTCCTACCCGGACGTGGCAACGCAGTTTGAGAATTACAGCAAGGTGCTGGAGGAGGCGGGCGGCCTGCCCGTCAATTTCCGTACCCTGGATGTCGGTGGCGACAAGACCCTGCCCTATTTCCCGGAACTGGGGGAAGAGAACCCGGCCCTTGGCTGGCGCGCTATCCGCATCGGTCTGGACCGTCCCTCCATGCTGCGCAAGCAGCTGCGCGCCATGCTGATGGCGGGGGCCGGACGCGATGTGCGGATCATGTTCCCCATGGTCGCCACCGTCGCCGAATTCATCCAGGCCCGCCGCATCCTGGACCTGGAGGTCAAGCGCCTGAAGGATGGCGGCCATCCGGGTCCGGCCGACCTGAAGGTCGGGGTCATGATGGAAGTGCCGGCCCTGCTGTTCCAGCTGGACGCCCTGCTGCCCCTGGTCGATTTCATGTCGGTCGGGTCGAACGACATGTTGCAGTACCTGTTCGCCAGCGACCGCGGCAATCCCATGATGAATAACCGCTACGACCTGCTGTCGCCGGCCCTGCTGCGCGTGCTGAAGATGCTGGTCGAAAAATGCGGGGAGGCGGGGGTGACCCTGTCGCTGTGCGGGGAAATGGCCAGCAAGCCCCTGGACGCCATGGCCCTGCTGGGTGTGGGCATGCGCCATCTCTCGATGTCGGCCCCGGCCTTTTTCGAGGTGAAAAGCATGCTGCGCTCGCTGCATGCGGGTGACCTGGCCGCCTATATGGATCAGCTCTATCACCTGCCCGTCCGCAGCCTGCGGCCCTACTTGAGGGCCTATGCGGCTGATCACGGTGTCCGCTTGGGGTAATGCCGGAGCACCGGGCGCATGGGTTGCGCGAACCCGCTCCCCGTTGCTAAGAGAAATAGCGTAAGGCAAAGGGTCAAAGCCGGCGGGGAACCATGGGCGACCAGTACGGACGACAGCAGGATATGCGCGAGATGCGCAATGGCGGTGCAGGCGCAACGGCATCGGAGCCGGAGGCGCAGCAAGCCCATCCGCCCGGCCCCCGCCATGTTGGCGAGGCGCTGAAGGCACGGCGTGAGGCGCTGGGCTACAGCTTGCCGGATCTCGCCGCCAATCTGCGCATCCGCCAGAACTTCCTGGAAGCGATCGAGGAAGGGCGCTGGTCGGACCTGCCCGGCCACGCCTATTCCACGGGCTTCCTGCGCTCCTACGCCCAGATCGTGGGCCTGGACCCCGGTGCCGTGCTGCTGCGGTTCAAGCAGGATGCGGCAGGGCATGAGCCGGCACCGGAGCTGTATTTCCCCGAACCCGTGAATGAAAGCCGCGTGCCCGGCGGGGCCGTGCTGCTGATCTCGGCCCTGCTGGCGCTGGGTGTCTATGGCGGCTGGTATGTGCTGTCGGCGGCGGACCGGTCGGTGGGCGATCTGGTCCCGGCCCTACCGGAACGCCTGTCCAAGCTGATCTATGGCGACGGCACCGTCGTGGAACCGCCGCCCACCCCCACCACCGTCCTGAACCAGGGACAGGTGGAAGCGCTGGTGGAAGCTGCACCGCCATCGGCACCGGAGGTGGGGTCGGCCACGACGACCGGCCTGCCCACCGCCCCGCCCATGCCCACCGCCAGCACGTCCACACCGCTGCCCGCCACCGACACCACGCCCGTGGCCCAGGGTCCAGCGACGGACGAGGATAGCGAAGTGCCGCAACTCCCCGACCTGGGTCAGGCTCCCGCCCCGACCACGGCGCCCGAACCCGCCACGCCCGATGTGGAACCGGTGGCCGCCGGTGAGGTGTCGGGTACCCCCGCCGCCCCCGCCGCCAATGCCCCGCCCGCCACCACCGAACAGGTGGTGCCCACCGGCCGCGTCTTCGGTCTGGCCGACGGCAAGGTGCGCGTCACCATCCGCGCTGTGGAGGATAGCTGGATCGAGGTGCGCGACGGCAAGGGCACGCTCTGGGCCTCGCGCGTGCTGCGCCGGGGCGACCTGTTCCGCGCACCCGACGTGCCCGGCATGGTGCTGAACACCGGCAATGCCGGCGGCCTTGTCGTGTCACTGGATGGCCGCGACCTTGCCCCGCTGGGCGCCAAGTCCCAGGTATTGCGCAACGTCCCCCTGGCCCCCGAGGCACTGGCGACGCGGTAAGTCTTGGCGTAGGTCAGGTCGAGGCGCAGGTCGAGCCCTGACAGAAAAAGCTTTCAGTCCATGATCCGTCAGGGCCCGCGCGCTGCGATCGACCTGACCTACGAAGTTGACCCCTGTCCCCGAAGGTTCATCCATGAGCCCCAACCACGATCCCACCGCCCACCGCCCCTGGCGCCAGATCCAGCGCCGCAAGTCCCGTCAGGTGCGGGTCGGGTCGGTGCTGGTGGGGGGCGACGCGCCGATCAGCGTCCAGACCATGACCAACACGTCCACCGCGGACGCCAAGGCCACGATCGAGCAGATCCGGCGGGCGGAAGAGGCGGGCGCCGATATTGTCCGCGTCTCCTGCCCGGATGAGGAAAGCACGGCGGCCCTGGTCGAGATTGTGCGTGCAGCACAGGTGCCCATCGTGGCCGACATCCATTTCCATTACCGCCGCGCCATCGAGGCGGCGAAGGCGGGTGCCGCCTGCCTGCGCATCAATCCCGGCAATATCGGGTCGGCGGAACGGGTGCGCGAGGTGGTGCAGGCCGCCAAGGACCATGGCTGTTCCATGCGGATCGGCGTCAATGCCGGCAGCCTGGAACGCGAATTGCTGGAGCGTTATGGCGAACCCTGCCCGGAGGCGCTGGTCGAAAGCGCTTTGACCCACGCCAAGATCCTGGAGGATCATGATTTCCGGGAGTTCAAGATCTCGGTGAAGGCCTCCGACGTCTTCCTGGCCGTCGCAGCCTATCAGGGGCTGGCAGAGGCCTGTGACTACCCGCTGCATATCGGCATTACCGAGGCGGGCGGCCTGCGCGCTGGCACCGTCAAATCCTCCATCGGCCTGGGTATGCTGCTCTGGTCCGGCATCGGCGACACGATCCGCGTCTCCCTTTCCGCCGATCCGGTGGAAGAGGTGAAGGTCGGGTATGAGATGCTGAAAAGCCTGGGCCTGCGCCGCCGGGGTGTCACCGTCATCTCCTGCCCCTCCTGCGCGCGGCAGCAGTTCGACGTGATCAAGACGGTGGAAGTGCTGGAAGAACGCCTTGCCCATATCACCACGCCCCTGACTGTGTCTGTCATCGGCTGTGTCGTGAACGGGCCGGGGGAGGCGACCATGACCGATATCGGCTTCACCGGCGGCGGCAAGGGCACGCATCAGGTCTATCTGGGGGGTGTTCCCGCCCACCGCCTGAAGGACGAGGCCATCGTCGACCATCTGGTAAAGCTGGTGGAAGAAAAGGCCGCCGCCATCCGCGCGGGGCAGTGATACCCGATCCCGCGATTGGCGGTGATCAGCGGTAGCGCATGTGTTTGCGGGGTCTGCGGGGGATGCTGTGGGGGCCGGAACTGCTGACTTCCGGCTCTGTCCGCGCTATGATGCACACCATCATCGCCAGACCCGCGCGAACCCATTCGTCGTTGCCCGCTTCCGGAGCGCTTGGGGGGGGGGGTAGCGTCATGGAACGCACCCCTGTTTTATGTTTCATTTGGTTGCAGGACACCGATTCCTGGCCAGAGCAGACCTGTCGCCGCCTCCGAATTCAGCCGGCAGGCACCGCTGTTAAAGCCAGCCGCGCTTGCGGAAGTACCAGAGCGGTAGGACGGCGGACAGCACCATCAGGCCCAGCGCCAGCGGATAGCCGAAGCTCCAGTCCAGTTCCGGCATATGTTCGAAATTCATGCCATAGATGCTGGCAACCAGCGTTGGCGGCAGGAAGGCGACAGACGCGACCGAGAATATTTTGATGATGTTGGTCTGCTGGATATTGATCACGCCCAGCGTGGCATCCAGCAGGAAGTTGGTCTGCATGGCCTGAAAGGCGGCATGTTCGACCAGGGAATGTATGTCGCGCCCGATGGTCTTCAGCCGCGATTTCTGGTCCTTGTTCATGCGCGGGCCCGTTACGGTGGTGGCAAAGGCCACCAGCCGTTCCAGGCCAGCCAGACTGTCCCGCACCTTCTGGGTCAGGTCGCCGGCCCGGCCCACGGCGGTGATGACGGCGCGCATCGACACCGTTGTGGGCGGGCGGCGGCGGACATGGGTGCGGTCCACCACCTGATGGCGCGGCGCCTTGGCCCCGTCGCGGATGGCCAGCGTTTCCACCGTCCGATCCTCATGATCGGCGAAGACGCGGTGCGACAACCGGTCCAGGTCCGCCGTGACACGTTCCAGAACGTCGGCGGCGCGGTCCACTACGGCCTCCAGCAGGCCCAGGAACGCTTCCATCGGGCAGGTCACCAGTTCCTGCTGTTTCAGGGCGCGGGCCGCGAAGATGGCGAACCAGAGCGGTTCGGTATAGCGGATGGTGACCAGCCGGTCAGGGGCCAGCACAAAGGTCAACAGCCCGCGTTCCAGCAGGCCCGTGGCGGAGCGTACGATGACCGGCGTGGTCATGAAGGCCACCTCCCCCTCGGTATAGAGGCGGGAGGAGGTTTCGATCTCGTTGATATCTTCCAGGGTCGGCAGGTCCGCCGACAGCAGGTTGGAAACGGTCAGCCGCTCCATCTCGTCCGGGTGCAGCAGGTCAAGCCAGACCGTGCCCGGGGGAATGGCATCCCCCGGACCCACAGCCTGGGCCGTCAGGCCACTGGCGTCCCGGACGTAAGCCGTAATCAAAGGCCGATCCCGGCGGGCAGGGGCACACCGGCGCTGCGGCAGGCGGCGGTGACGGTATTGGCCAGCAGACAGGCAATGGTCATCGGCCCCACCCCACCCGGCACCGGTGTAATGGCCCCGGCCACCGACGCCGCCTCGGCATAACAGACATCGCCCACGATGCGGGTCTTGCCGGCAGCAGCAGCGGCGGGATCACGGGCCGGCACACGGTTAATGCCGACATCGATGACCACCGCCCCTTCCTTGATCCAGTCGCCCTTAACCATTTCCGGGCGGCCCACGGCGGCGACTAGGATATCCGCCTCGCGGCAGATGCCGGCCAGATCGCGGGTGCGGGAGTGGGCAATGGTGACAGTACAGTCGGCCTGCAACAGCAGCTGCGCCATGGGCTTGCCCACGATGTTGGACCTTCCCACGACAACGGCATGCATGCCGCGAAGGTCCTTCACCGTATCCTTCAGCAGCATCATGCAACCCAGCGGCGTGCAGGGCACCAGGGCCGGCAGCCCAACCGATAGGCGCCCGGCATTGACCACATGGAACCCGTCCACATCCTTGGCCGGATCAATGGCCGACAGCACGGCCTGCGCATCGATATGGCCGGGCAGGGGGAGCTGGACCAGAATGCCGTGGATCGACGGGTCATTGTTCAGCTGGTTGACCAGACGCAGCAGCTCATCCTGGCTGGTGGAGGCATCCAGCCGGTGGGTGACGGAATGCATGCCGGCTTCGCGGGTCTGTTCGCCCTTGTTGCGGACATAGATGGCGCTGGCCGGGTCCTCGCCCACCAGCACCACGGCCAGACCGGGGACCAGGGCATGGGTGGTACGCAACTGCTCCACGGCGGCGCCGATGCGCGCCCGCAAGCCGGCGGCGAAGCCCTTGCCATCAATGATGCGTGCCTCGGCCATATCCGGTCTCCCCGTTCTCTCAACAAAAGTGGCTACAGCCCGCCCAGCCAGTCACTCAGCCGGGGCATCAGGGCCTCTGTCTCGCCGGCAACGAATAATATCTTTGACCGGTCCGTGCCACCCGCGACGACGCCGATGCTGCTTTTCGGAATTCGCCACGCTTTGGCCAGCAGTTCGATGATGGCAGCGTTGGCCTTGCCATCTTCCGGCACGGCGGTGACCGCGATCTTTACCTGCTGCCGCCCGTCGGCCCCCTCCGCCACGCCCTGTACTGCGTTGCGGCTGGCGCGGGGGGTGGCGCGGACAAACAGCCGCACGCCGCCCTGGGCCGGTTCCAGAGGCGGCCTGACGGTCATCAGATGATGCCGTAATTCAGGATCAAGCGCTGGATGAACATTACGATCAGGATCAGGACGACCGGCGACAGATCGACGCCCCCCAGATTGGGCAGGACATTGCGGATGGGCCGCAGGGCCGGTTCCGTCAACCGGTACAGCACGTCAGAGATCATATAGACCGCCCGGTTGCGGGTGTTCACCACATTGAAGGCGATCAGCCAGGACAGGATGGCTGAAATGATCAGCACCCAGACATAGAGGTCCAGCGCCACATAAAGGATTTCGGCGATGGTGCGCAGCAGCGGGTCCATGTTCATTCCATGTCCGGTGGGCGGGCGGCGGATACCGACCCGCATCTGTTGAGGAACGTAATGTCGCGACCCCGCCCTGTCCACCCCTGCGCGGGTCCGCCCCGGATCGGGACCATGGGGCCATGCACCAAATGTAGGCCCTGGCCGTGAAGGCATGCTTGACAGGGCGGGGCCAGATCAGCATTATCCGCGCCACTTCGGGGGCCTGCCGTTCTGGTAGGTTCGATGGTGCGGGGCCGTAGCTCAGCTGGGAGAGCGTCGCGTTCGCAATGCGAAGGTCGGGAGTTCGATCCTCCTCGGCTCCACCATTCCTCCGGGTTTCCGATCAGACTTGAATTTCGGGTTCGGCAGATGCATCGCTGTTCCGGCATGGCCGACCTGATATGCTGGTATCCACGCCCTTTGGCGGGAAGGCAGCCTTATGCCCACTGAGATACGGCACATCATCTTCACCAATGAAGAGGTGATCCGCGCGGTCGTGGATTATCACCGCCGTTCGGGAAACCCCCTGCCGTCGGGTAGCATCATCCGTCTGGAAATCCAGACGGAGCCGCAGGTGCGCTGCGCCCTGCATATTGGTCTGGATGACGGGGCGCGGCAGGTGCAGTGGATCGATAACCCCACGCTGGCCGCCTGCCTCATCTTCTACTGCATCAATCAGCGTATCCCGCTACCCACCAAATCGGCCAAGCAGTTGCATATGATGAACGACAAGGTCACCCTGGTTGTTCACAAGAATGCCCAGACCGACCGGGGCGGCGCGCGGGTGGCATGATTTGGCCCCTCAGGTGCCGACTGCGCTCAGAGCATCCTATTGTTGCAGTGCGGTGAATATAGACAGCCTTCAATGACGGGCGCACCATGCCCGCCACCTTCCACCATGGCGGTTCCAGCCCCATGATATCAGGCACGGCAAACCGGTCCGACGATCCCATGCCCCCGCCCGCGGAAAGCGCTCCCGCCCTGTTGCAACCCCTGCTGCCCTGGTGGCGGGCGCTGCCCCGCGCGGAAGGGACCTTGCCGCTCTGGACGGGTGAACTGGTCTTCGATCTGAAACCCTGGCTGGGCCATCTGCTGATGGCGCGGTTCCCGCGTGATGGGTCGGGGGCGCATTACACGCTGTACGGCTCTGGGCTGGTCGAATTCACGGGCCGCGACCTGACGGGGCGGGGCCTGCGCGATGCCAGCAAGTCGCCTGGCTTCAAGCTGACCGCCGACAGCTATGTGACCGCCCGGCAGACCGGTCGCGCGCATTGGAGCCGGGTGCGTGTAGACCTGCCGGGCGGGGACAATGTGCGCTATGACCGGCTGCTGCTGCCCTTTGCTTGTGCCGATGGCGATGCCCGCGTCCTGGGCGCCATCCGTTTTGACCGCCACCTGCCCCGGCACTGGGATGCCGACGATATGCGCCTGTCGATCGAGCAGGAGGCGTTGCTGGGATAGGAGGTTACATATAGTGACCCAAAGACAGGAAGTTTTCCTTTGTTGTGGCATCGACAGGCAGTTCCCGCTCCAGAACCAGTTCCGCCACGCGCGCGGCGATGGCGTCAAAGCCGGTGAGCTGGCTTTCGATGCTGTAACGGCCCCGGCCCGCCCGGATAGTCAACTGCATCCAGCCGCCTGACTTGTCCTTCTTTGTTGAATAGTAGCGCAGCTTCACGCCCGTGATCTGGTCCCAGCGGGCCATGACCATGAAGAAGCCGCTGGGCAGGACCAGGCCTTCTTCCGTTACCCGGCAGGCCGCCCCGCGCCGGGCCAGCGTTCGCAACCCCAGCCAGCCGAACAACCCAGCCCCCGCCAGCAGCGGCACCGCCACCAGCGGGTGGGCATCGAACCCGACCAGGGCAAGGGGGCCCAGCGTCACCGCCAGGCCCCCCGCCGCCCGCAACCCGTCAGCCTTTAGCGCATCTGCCGGATAGCGGCCGAACCCCGGTTCTGTCACTTGGACATCCCGTGGGCGCGCAGGATGAAGGCCTGGGACAGGGCCACTTCCTTCAGCTTGTCAAAGCGGCCGGTGGAACCGCCATGGCCGGCACTCATCTCCGTCTTCAGCATCAGGACATTGTCGTCGGTCTTGTAGACGCGCAGCTTGGCCGCCCACTTGGCCGGTTCCCAATAGGTGACGCGGTAATCATTCAGCCCTGCCGTGATCAGGATCGGCGGATAAGGCCGCTTGGTCACATTGTCATAGGGGCTGTAGGTCTTCATGACATCGTAGATTTCCTTGATGTTGGGATTGCCCCATTCCGGGTAATCGCCGGTGGTCAGGGGCAGCGTGTCGTCGAACAGGGTGTTCAGCACATCGACGAAGGGCACATGTGCCACGGCCCCGGCAAACATGCCGTCGGACGCCATGTTCAACACAGCGCCCATCAGGGTGCCGCCGGCGGACCCGCCCTCAATGCTGATCTGGCCGGGGCTGGTGTAACCCTGAGACACCAGGAACTGTGCCACATCCAGGAAATCGTTGAAGGTATTGGGCTTGTTGGTCAGGCGCCCGGCATCATGCCAGGGGCGGCCCATCTCCTCCCCCCCGCGGATATGGGCGATGGCATAGACGAAACCCCGATCCAGCAGGCCGATGCGATTGGTGGAGAAGCCGGGCTCCATGGCGATGGAGTAGGAGCCATAGCCATAGAGATGCATCGGTGCCTTGCCGTCCTTCTTCACATCCTTGCGATAGACGATGGAGACGGGAATGGGCGTGCCGTCGCGCGCAGGGGCCATCAACCGCTCGGAGGTGTAGAGCGAGGGATCATAGCCGCTGGGGATTTCCTGCACCTTGCGCGTCGTCAGGGTGCGGGCGGCCAAGTCATAGTCGAACACGGTCGGCGGCGTGACCAGAGAGTGGTAACGGACGCGAAGGGTACCCGTCTCATATTCCTCGTTATTCATGCCCGACACAGCGAAGGCGGCGTCAGGAAAGGCGATGGTGTGCGACCCGCCCTTATTGTCAAGCACCCAGACCTGCTGCGTGCCGTCCTGCCGTCCAAACACCACCAGCCAGTCCTTCAGTGCCAGCAAGCCCGTCAGATATTGCCGGTCGCTGCCGGCCATCACTTCAGTCCAGGCCTTCTCCGACCAGTCATTGATTGGCGTCTTCAGCAGGCGGAAATTCAGATGCTTGTCATTGGACAGGATCCACAGGCTGTCGCCCTGGTCGGCCACGGAATAGAGATGGTTCTCCCGGCGCGGGATCACCGGCTTGGGCTTGGCCGTCGGGTTATCGGACGGGATCAACAGGGTTTCGGAGGAGACCAGCGTGCCCGATCCGATCTCGATGAAGCGGCCGGATTGGCTTTCGCCGATGCCGACCCACCAGGACGGGTCCTGTTCCTCATACACCAGGGTACCAGCATCGGCCTTGGCGCCCAGGACCGTGCGCATCACCTGCTTGGGCCGCTGGCTTTCATCTTTGAGCACATAGAACAGGGTCTTGTTGTCGGCTGCCCAGACGACGGAACCCGAGGTACCGGGGATCGGCTCTCCCACGAACTCCCCGCTCGTCAGGTCCTTCACGACAATGGTGAAGTTTTCTGAGCCGTTATCATCGAAACTGTAGGCGAGATAGCGGCCATCGGGGCTGGGTTCCAGCGCCTCTACATCGTAGAAGTCCTTGCCCTTGGCCAGCTCGTTGACGTCCAGGATGGTCTTTTCAGATCCTTCCGCCTCACCCTTGGCGCGGCGCACGAAGGTGGGGTGGTCCTGTCCGGCGGCAAAGCGCGACTGGTAGATATAGGCGCCGCGCGGATAGGGCACACCAGTATCATCCTCCTTCACGCGGCCCTTCAACTCGGCGAACAGGCTGGCGCGCAGGCCGTCCTCCTCCTTGCCCAGGACCGTGTCGGTATAGGCGTTTTCCGCCTTCAGGTAATCCAGCACCTCCGCGTCATCGACCTTGGGATAATCCTTGTCGCGCAGCCAGTCATAGGGATCGACCCAGGTCTCGCCATGGCGCACATGCTCCACGGGCACCTGTTTGGCCACGGGCGGTGCGGGGAACAGGCTCTGGCGCAGCGGGGGCAGGTCGGTGGCGGTCTGCTGAACGGGCATCTCGGCGTTTTTCCTTGGCAAGGTCACATAGGCCAGCGTGGTGGCCCCGACCAGGGCGGCAAACAGGATCAGGATGCCAGGCCGGCGCGGCCCGCCCCCGGAATGATGACCCGATAACATGTGCGACACCCCGATGATGGTTGACGGTTGGCCGCAGGATAGGGCCGCAGATTGGAAGCGCCAATGCTGAAATCCAGGCGGACCCATCATTTAGGGCAGGCATCGGTACCCGAAACGATTTATAGTGGTACCCAATATAGATCGCTGCCCGATCCGGTTCCCGCCGCCAAACGGTGGAACTGATTGGAGCGGCATACATTTGTTTCAATCTGGTGTTTCACCAGACATTCAGTAGGAAGTCCGTCCAATGGGGGGCGGACCAGCCGCATGGCGGCGGACGGAACGGGGTCAAGCCTTGGTTGATGACGATTTCCTGTTCGCGGAGGATGGCACCCTCAAGGGTGCGCCTGCCGCGCTGCCGGAAAGCCGCCAGCCGGACGGCCCGCCCTGGCGCATTCTGATCGTCGATGACGATGAGGAGGTGCATTCCGTCACCCGCTACGCCCTGCGCAAGGTACGCTTCCGCGACCGCCCGCTGGAACTGCTGTCCGCCTATTCCGCGGCACAGGCGCTGACCATGCTGGCGGCAGAGGCCGATGTGGCCCTGGTCCTGCTGGACGTGGTGATGGAGACGGATGATGCCGGCCTGCGTCTGGTCCGCGCAATCCGCGAGGATCTGGCGGATACCGCCATCCGCATCATCCTGCGCACCGGACAGCCGGGGCAGGCGCCCGAGGAACGGGTGATCGTCGATTACGACGTCAATGACTACAAGGCCAAGACGGAACTCACCTCGCAGAAGCTGTTCACGACCGTGATCGCCGCCCTGCGTGCCTATGACAGCATCACGACCATCGAGGCCAACCGCCGTGGCCTGCGCCGCATGATCGCGCTGGATGACCGGCTGCGCCCCGATATGGGGATGGAGGCCTATGCCCAGACGGTCCTGGAACAGGCCGGCCCCATCCTGGGCGCCAATGCCTGCGGTCTTGCCTGTGTCGTGGAGGGGGTGGAGGGCTGGTCCATCGGCGGCACCCGTTTCCGGCCCCTGGCCGCCACAGGACGTTTTGCCGATATGACAGCGGTCCCGGAAGGCAGCCCTCTGCATGAACGGCTGCTGGCCGCCCTGGCCGACCGGCGCACGGGCGTGGCCGGACAGACAGCCACGCTCTACATGCCCGGCCCCGATGGCGGGGCCTTCCTGGCCATTCTGGATTGCGACCGTGTGCTGATGCCAGCGGATGCGGAGATGCTGGGCGTTCTGACGGCCAAGTTCGCGGGCGGGTTGGTCAATCTGGTGCTGTATGAACAGCTGAGCCAGGCCAATACCGACCTGCGCGCCCTCACCCAGACGCTGGAACATCGCGTCGCTGAACGCACCCGCGAGCTGTCGGAAGCCAATGCCAAGCTGGAAACGCTGGCCAGCATCGACAGCCTGACCGGCATCCTGAACCGCCGCCGCTTCATGGAACTGGCCGAGGCGGAATGGGATCGCTGCACACGTTATGGCCGCGCCTTCTCCCTGCTGCTGCTGGACCTGGATCAGTTCAAGCGCATCAACGACAACCACGGGCATGCCGCCGGCGACACCGCGATCCGCGTTGCCGCTGAACGGGCGGGCAGCAGCCTGCGCACCACCGATTGCCTGGCCCGCTTCGGGGGGGAAGAACTGGTGGCCATGTTGCCTGAAACCGACCTGCCGGCGGCCCTGCTGGCGGCGGAACGCATCCGCAGCGCCATCGGCACCCATCCCGTCCTGCATGAGGACAAGGCCATCCCGCTGACCACCAGCATCGGCGTTGCCTCCTGGCGCGGGGATACGGAAACACTGGCCCAATTGCTGGACCGCGCCGATCAGGCGCTGTATCAGGCGAAGCTGCAGGGCCGTAACCGCGTGGAAGCGTCCCGCGTCACCGTTTCCTGAAGGCGTTCATCGACCATGCCCCTGACCGCACCGGCCTTTCCCCGGCCCCTGCACGCTGTTGTCTTCGATATGGACGGGCTGCTGATCGACACGGAACGCCATGTGCGCGAAGCGACGCTGGGGGCGGCGCTGGATGTTGGCCGGCCCATGGATGATGATTTCTATGCTGGCATCATCGGCACGCCCTGGCCCGAAACGCTGGCTATGCTGAAGGATTATTTCGGCGGGCAGGACGGGTTTGACCGGTTCCGCGCCCATTTCGTGCCCCGGATGGAGGCCTTGCGCCAAGGCGTGGAGATGATGGCGGGTGTGGTCGAACTGCTGGACTATCTGGACACAGCAGGCCTGCCCAAGGCCGTGGCGACCTCCACGGGCCGGGAGAAGGCCGACGAACATCTGCGCCATGTCGGCATCCATCATCGTTTCGATGCCATCGTCACCCGCGATGACGTCACGCGCGGCAAGCCGCATCCCGAACCGTACCTAACGGCGGCCCGGCTGCTGGGTGTTGATCCCGCCCATTGCCTGGCGCTGGAGGACAGCCATAACGGCATCCGCTCCGCCCATGGCGCCGGCATGATGGCGGTGATGGTGCCCGACCTGCTACCCGCCACGGACGAGATGCGGGCGCTGGCCCTGCATGTGGCCGAAAGCCTGCATCAAGTGCGGGGAATGCTGCGGGGGTGATGGTCACATCACTTCCCGGCGTTCCTCCGGCGGGGGGATGGGGCGGCCCAGGCGGACCCAGACGGCGCGACGTTCGTTGGGCGTCATCACGCCCCAGCGCATGATCTCTTCCAGCAGCCGCTTGCAGCCCAGACAGTATTGGCGCTTGCGGTCAAGGTCGCAGCGGCGGATGCAGGGGCTGGGCACGTAATCATCGGGGTCGGGCACCTGTACCTGGATAACCATCGTACATTATCCCCCCATCGCAGCGGCCAACCGCGCGCCGCTGACAAAGGCCGCCTCGGCCCGCGCTTCCAGACACCAGTCGCCGCAGGCCCCGATGCCAAGCGCAGGGTCCAGCAGGAACCCGTCGGAAAGCGGCCTTGTGGGCAGGGCATAGCGCCAGCGATGGGCGCTGATCAAGGCCGGATCGCCACTGATGCCCGTCGCGGCGCGGAATGCCGGCAGCAGGGCCGCCGCCACCGCATCCGCCGCATCCTCCAGATGCCGGATGGACCAGTCAGGTGCCGCGTGGGCGACAAAGCTGGCGCCCCCGGCGCGGCCCGGCTTGGCCCCATCATGGGCGATCCAGGACAGGGGGCGATCTTCTGCCCCCGCGCCTGCGATGAAGGCGGCATCCCAGGCGGGCAGGGCTGCCTGATCAAAGCCCAGCATCAGGGCCCAGCAGGGGGCCATCACAGCCTCACCCGCGTGCATGGCCAGGGCGGGGGCGACGGGCGACAACAGGTCCACAGCCTGGGGCGACGGAACCGCGACGATGACAGCGGCAAACGGCCCCTCCACCGCCCCATCCTCCATCCGCAGATGCCAGTCACCGGGGGCACCTGTAATTGACAGGGCACGGCGGGCAAAGCGGGGACGGGCGGCATCGGGCAGACGGGCGATCAGGCCCTGGATGATGCCGTTCATGCCGGGCACGCCCACGAACCGTTCCACGGGATGCGGCTCCACCCCGCCGTCGGCAGTCAGGCGCACAATATGCCCGGTCCAGGGCGCGGCATGGCCATCAGCCACCAGCCCGTCCACGACACGGCGCAGGCCGGCATCGCGCACCGTCAGATATTGCCCGCCATGGTCAAAGCGCCAGCCATCGGCCCGCCGCGTGGACAGACGCCCGCCCGGTCCCCGCCCCTTGTCGAACAGGGCGACGGCCATCCCCCGCTGCGTCAGCGACAAAGCCGCCGACAGACCGGCAAGGCCGGCGCCGATAATGGCGGTGGGGTGGGCGGAGGCAGGGTTCTGCATGATGGTTCCGGTCTGCGGGGATAAGGTGCGGTGCCAGATGGGGTGCTGCCGTTGCCTGTCCAGGGTGCACAGGCGAGAATCTGTTCGGCTACTGCCCATACTATGCTTGTGCGTCATGGCACCAGGGGCAACGAAATGGTAACAATAGTCCATTGATTGAGGCCGCGAGCAGGCGATGGACGGTACGACCGGCGCAGAACGGCCCCCCACCTCACCGGACCGCCTTCGGGTGCGCTATCCGGTCCTGTCTCCCTGGCTGGCTTTGCCGCTGGCGCTGGCCGGGATGGCGGCTCTTGCCGTGACCTTGCTGCGGCCCGAAGCGGCCCTGCCCGCCGGGGTCAGCCCCTGGCAGCCAGCGGCACTTGCCTGTGCCGGGCTGGCGGTCCTGCTACTGCTGGCCGTCATCATCCACGCCGCCTGTCAGCAACGATCCCAATCCATCCGCGAACGCCAGGAACTGCGCGACGCCAATGCCGCCCTGGTGGCGCAGGTGGCGCGTCAGCAGGCGGTGATGGACCGGCTGGCACAGTCGGAACGCAAATATCGCGAGATTTATGAGACGGCGATGGAAGGGATGTTCACCATCGACATTCCCGGCCGTTTCCTGTCCGCCAATCCCGCCCTGCTGGCCATGCTGCGCTATGACAGTCTGGAACAGCTGCAGGCCGAAGTGCAGGACGCCACCGTCAGTTTCTACATGGATCAGCAGAACCGGGAGGCCATCACCCAGGCCCTGCTGGCACAGGAAGAGGTGGGCAGCGTTCCCGTCGAACTGCGCCGCCGTGACGGCGAAGGCTTCTGGGTCGCCATTTCGGCCCGAATCATCCGCAATGCAGATGGCAAGGCCGTGGCCTTCCAGGGCAGCGTGCGCGACATCACGCAATGGCGCCGCGACCGGCAGGCCATGGAGGCGGCCTTGAACGCCGCCGAAATGGCCAACCGCGCCAAGTCGGAATTCCTGGCGAACATGACGCATGAGTTGCGCACGCCGCTGAACGCCATCATCGGCTTTTCAGAGATCATCGCGACGGAGGCTATGGGGCCGATGGGTCAGCCCGCCTATCGCGAATATGCCCATGATGTCCACGACAGCGGCCAGATGCTGCTGTCGCTGATCAACGACATCCTAGACCTGTCCAAGATCCAGGCCGGCAAGAAAGAACTATCGGAAAAGCTGGTGGATGTGCCCCGCCTGATCCGGTCCAGCATGCGCCTTGTTGCCGAGCGTGCCGACAAGGGCGGGGTGCTGCTGGAAACGGAGATGGAGGCGGAACTGCCGCCCGTGCGCGCCGATGAGGTGGCGTTGAAGCAGATCCTGTCCAATCTTCTGTCCAACGCCGTGAAATTCACGCCGCAGGGCGGCAAGGTGGTCTGCGGTGCCCGGGTGGAGGCCGATGGCGGCATGTCGCTCTATGTCCGCGACAATGGCATCGGCATGCGCGAGGAAGATATCGCGACCGCCATGGAGCCGTTCCGCCAGATCGAGGGCAGTCATTCCCGCTCCGCCGGCGGTGTGGGGCTGGGTCTGCCCCTGGTCCTGGCGTTGGCACGCCTGCATGGCGGCGACGCCACGCTGGAAAGCACCGTCGATATCGGCACCACGGTCACCGTCGTCCTACCACCCGCCCGGGTGCAGGCCATGCCCCTGGCCTTCCTGCGCTCCGTCATTCCGGCATAGGCCGGCATAGGGATGTCGGAGACCAAGCATTCGGGACCTCAACCACCGCCATTTACATCCGATCCCGGATGAATTAGTCTTCGTGCCGAAACAAGCCGGAGCCTGACGCCCATGGATTTGAACCCGCACATCTGACCGCCGCCCCCGCCGGGGGCCGTCTCATGTCCGACCAGGGTTCCATCCATGCCGCATTGGCTTGTGGCCGAGGGGCTGTGCTTCACGCATGGCGCCGACCGGCCGTTGATCGACGCTCTCTCCCTTTCTATCGCCGATGAACGGGTCGCCCTGCTGGGTGGCAACGGGGTTGGCAAGACAACCCTGCTGAACCTGCTGACGGGGGTCATTCAGCCCGCGCGCGGCCATGTCGCCCGGCGGGGCCGGCATTTCCATTGGCCGCAACTGACCCAACCGGGGCAGGTGGTCGGTGACCTGCTGCCCGATGATCCGGGCCGGGCGGCGGCGTTGGCACGCCTGCACCTGCCGCCCGACCTGCCGGACGCGCTGCCGTTGGACCGCCTGTCGGGCGGACAGGTGGCGCGGCTGCGGCTGGTGGCCATCCGGTTGATGCGGCCCGATCTTCTGATCCTGGACGAGCCGGGCAATGACCTGGATGAAGGGGGGCGGGCGCTGCTGTCCGATCTGATCCGGGGTTGGCGCGGCGGGTTGCTGCTGGTCAGTCATGAGGCGGGGCTGCTGTCGCTGACCGACCGTATCCTGGAACTGTCCCCCCTGGGCCTGCGCAGCCATGGCGGAGGTTATCAAGGCTGGCTGGCCGCCAGCGAGGCCGAGCGCCAAGCGGCGGAACGCGCCCTGGCCGATGCCGGCAAACAGGCACGCTTGGCGCGGGAAACAGCGCGGGAGGAGGCGGCCAGGGCGGCGCGGCGCGCGCGCACCGGCAAACAGGAAAGGGCGCGGGGGTCGAACGCCCCCATCCTGATGGGCATGCGCCGCGACAATGCCGAACGCGCGGCATCGGCAAGGCGCATCAAGGGGGAACGACAGATACAGGCCGCCAGCATGGCGCTGGATCACGCACGCGACCGTCTGCCCCCGCCCTTGCCACCCCTGGATATGGCCATCGGCGCATCCGCCGTGCCGGCAGGCAGGGTTCTGCTGCGGGCAGAGGGGCTGTGCCTGTCGCGGGGCGGGCGGGAACTGTGGCGGGACCTGTGCTTCACTATCACCGGCCCCGCGCGCATCGCCCTGACGGGGCCGAACGGGGCGGGGAAAAGCAGCCTGCTTGACTGTCTGACGGGTTGCCTGGCCGCCGATGCCGGCAGCATCACCCGTGCGCCCGGCCTGCGTCTGGCGCGGCTGGATCAACGTCTGGCCGCCGCATCGGATGACACGCCCCTGTCACTGTCCCGCGCAGCACAGCCGCAACAGTCGGAGGGGGCGATCCGCGCCAGTCTGGCCCGATTCGGCTTCCGGGCGGGGGCGGCGCTGGTGCCGCTGCGCCTGCTGTCGGGCGGCATGCGGGTGCGCGCCCATCTCTGCGCCGCGCTGGGTGGTCCGGTCGCACCGCAACTTCTGCTGCTGGACGAGCCGGCCAACCATCTGGACCTGGAAGGGCGCGGAGCCTTGCTGGAGGCCCTGAATGCCTATGATGGCGCCCTCATCCTGGTCAGCCATGACCGGGATTTCCGCCACGCGGTAAACACCGATCAGGAGATCGCGATCCCAGGCCAAAACCATAGGTGATGAGTACGACCGGCAGGATCGGCCATAAGCGCATAATCAAACTATGTCTGATACAATGTTAACGAGTAAATCATTTGATGGTCATACGACCAACCGCTAGTCTCTCCGCATCCTTGCAGGCACGCGGCGCCCATCCCGGCACGCTGCGTGCCCACCAGCCAAAGCGGAGGGGATGGGAATGAGCGATATCCTGGATATAGCGATTGTCGGTGGCGGCGTGACTGGCACCTATTGCGCCTGGCGCCTGACGGGCGATCAGGGGATCACGGGCGCCAAGGTGGCGATGTTCGAATATAGCGACCGGATCGGCGGCCGCCTGTACACCAAGACCATCCCCGGCATGCCCAACATCGCCGCCGAACTGGGCGGCATGCGCTATATCCCGCCCAGCGAGGAGGATGACGCCTCCAACCAGCCGATGGTCAGCAATCTGATCGACGCGCTGGGCCTGCCCTCGCATGTCTTCCTGATGGGCAATCCCAAGCCCGGCCCCGACGGGCAGCCCATCGGCGAGAAGGACAACATCTTCTTCCTGCGCGGCAAGCATCTGAAGATGAAGGAGCAGTCCGACCCGGACAAGGTGCCCTACAACCTGTCCTGGAACGAACGCGGCAAGAGCGTGAATGACCTGCAGGTCTTTGCCTTCGATCTGCTGGTGCCCAAGAACAAGCGCAATTCGCTGGATGCGCTGATGGAAACCACGGTGTTCGGCCACCCGCTGTACACGTACGGTTTCTGGAACCTGATGAGCCAGACCCTGTCGTCGGAGGCCTATCAGTTCATGAAGGATGCCGGCGGCTATGACGCGAACGTGGCCAACGCAAATGCCGTGGCACAGTTGCCGGCCACCGAATATGCCAATACCAGCGGCTTCAAGGCCATCACCGGCGGCTATCAGCGCCTGCCCCTGACGCTGGCAGAAAAGGCGGCAGCCCAGGGCACCGACATCCGCATGAACCGCCGCATTTCCCGCATCGAACGGGGAGAGGACGGCGTTTACAGCCTTACCGTGGTCGAAACGGAGACCCAGCTGGTCTATGCCGACCTGGGCGGCCTGCGCGAGGTGACCAAGGATAAGGAGGGGGTGGAACCCACCATCGTGAAGGCCAAGGATATCATCCTGGCCCTGCCGCGCCGGTCTCTGGAACTGATCGAATGGGTGGAATGGAAGCAGCCCGACGTGAAGGCCATGGTCAACTCAGTGCTGATCCAGGACGCGTTCAAGCTGCTGCTGGCCTATGACTACCCCTGGTGGGAGGCGCAGGGCCTGGTGGCCGGGCGTTCCATCACCGACCTTCCCGTCCGCCAGATCTACTATTTCGGAACGGAGGAGGATCAGCCGCATGGGGAGAAGGGCAATACCCGTTCCCTGCTGATGGCATCCTACAATGACATCACCACCGTCCCCTTCTGGAAGGGTCTGGAAAAGGGTGCGCCCTTCCTGGGTCGCCTGCCCGAGGGGGTGAAGGGTGTCGCCAAGGAGAAATCCGGATCGGGTGAGGCCGACACACCCATCCCGCTGGCCGAATGCATCGCCACCGACGCCATGGTCTCCAGCGCGCATTCGCAGATCCTGGCCGTGCACGGTCTGGTCGATGTCGATCAGCCCTATTCGGCCATCTATCACGACTGGTCGGGCGATCCGTATGGCGGCGGCTGGCACGAATGGAAGGCGGGTTTCCGCTACGACAAGCTGATGCCTGCCATCCGCCAGCCCGTGCTGAAGGATCGCGTCTTCATCTGTGGCGAGGCCTATTCCAACAATCAGGGCTGGGTCGAGGGCTGTTTGCAGACGGCTGAACATGTGCTGCTGGAAAAGTTCGACCTGCCCTGGCCCGCCTATCTGGCGCATCTGAAGGACCAGCAGGCAGCTGTTCTCGGACCGTAAGCCACTGCTTACGAATGGGGCGCCCGACAGGCCGGGCGCCCTTCCCCCCCGTCCCGCATATCCACATTCCTTGCCCACGGGAGATGGCGCCCATGAATCCGCTTCCCACCGACTTCACCGTTTCCGACTATCTGATCCAGCGCCTGCATGAGGCGGGGCTGCGCGACGTCTTCACGGTGCCCGGCGATTATGTCGCCCGCTGGTTCGATTATATTGACGACAAGGCCCGCAATGTCGGGTCGCAGCTGAACCGGCTGGGCTGCCGATCGGAGCTGGAGGCGGGGTATGCCGCCGATGCCTATGGCCGGATCAACGGCATTTCCTGCGCTGCCGTCACCTATGGTGTCGGCGCCTTCTCGCTGATCAATCCGGTGGCCGGTTCCTATGTCGAGCGCGTGCCGACGGTCGCCATTTCCGGCAGCCCCGGCACTGGTCCCGCCGACCGGCCCTTTGCCCGCACCTACAAGATCCTGCTGCACCATGCGACAGGCAATTACGGGGCCGATCGCGATGCCTATGAGGACATCACGGCGGAAGCCATCATCATCAGCGACGCCGCCGAGGCCCCTGCCATGATCGACGGTGCTCTGGGCGCCGCCCTGTCGGAAAAGCGGCCCGTCTATATCGAGATCTGGCGGCAGCTGTGGGATACGCCCTGCGCCAAGCCGGAAAAGGCGCTGGTCATCCCGCCCTTGCCCATCGACCAGGATGCCGTGGACGCCGCCGCCGCGCATGTGGCCAGCCTGATCAAGGCCGCTGCCAAGCCCCTGTTCTGGGGCGGGATCGAGGTGCAGCGCTATGGCCTGCAGGATGGCTTCGCAGGACTGGTCGATCAGACGGGCATCCCCTATGTCACCAGTCTTCTGGCCAAAAGCGTGCTGGCCGAGACCCATCCCGGCTTCATCGGCACCTACACAGGGCCGTCATCGGATTATTCCACCTATAACACTGTCGATCTGTCCGATCTGGTGGTGGTGACGGGCGACCTGCTGACCGATGATTATGAAGGCTTCGTGGGCAAGGATTTCCGCCAGATGGTGGTGGCCTATGACAGCACAGTGCGGGTGGGCGAGGCCTATTATTTCCAGGTACCGCTGGCGGCCTTTATCGAGGCCCTGTCCATCGCGTTGAAGGATGCGGGCAAGCGCGACCCCTGGGCCGTCAAGGGACCGGCGGTCATTGACCCGGATTTCAAGCCCTTCCCGCCGGACGTGATTACCTATGCCCGCTTCTTCCAGCGCATGCTGACCTGGGTCGATGCCGACATGACCCTGGTGCCCGATGAAAGCAGCAGCATGTATGTCAGCTGCAACATCCCCGTGAACCGGGCCAACGCCTTTGTGTCGGAGGCGGCCTGGGGCAGCATCGGCTATGCCTCGGCGGCAGCGCTGGGCCTGTCGGTGGCAGCTCCGGATGCGCGGCCCGTGGTGTTTGCCGGCGATGGCGGGTTCCAGATGGTGGCGCAGACGGTCAGCACCATGGCGGTCTATAAGCGCAACCCCATCATCTTCGTGATGGCCAACACCATCTATGGCATCGAACAGGCCCTGACCAACGACAAGGCCTATACCGAGGGCCAGCCCTTCAACCCGTTCAATGTCATCCCGTCCTGGGATTACGCCGGGTTGGCCGTGGCGCTGGGCGCCAAGGGCGTGGCCGTGACAACCCTGACGGAGCTGGAGAGCGCCCTGTCGACGGTGAAAGCCGATCTGGATTCGGTCTGGCTGGTGCAGGTCAACCTGCCCGCCGACGACATCCCGCAGGAAATCCTGCGACTGGCCAGCAACACCGGCCCGACACCCCCGTAAGCTGTATGGGGCGGGTGTAACCACCCGCCCCCACTTCTTACACAAACAGCATCTGGTCACCAGGCCGCACCTGGCCCAGCAGGGTGACCATGCCCGTCGTCTCGACATTCAAATCGGGACGTAGGACCGGGTCGCGGATGCCCAGCGCCCGCCAACCCATTTCACAGGCCAGGAACGCCACACCCAGCTCGGCACAAGCCGTCAGCAACTCGTCAAACGTGCCCACACCGCGCAGGGCCAGCGTATCGTCGCGGGCCTCCGGGCTGGTGCCATCGTCGGAGAAATCCAGACGTTTCCAGCCTTCCCGCGCCATCAGGGCCGGCAGGGCGCGGCCTGTGAAGAACAGGGTCACGGGCCGTCCCGTGGCCGCGGCGGCAGCGGCCGTGACCAGGGCGTAATGCACACGGTCATAACCGCCGGACTGGATCACCAGCACCAGACCCCATTTTCCGTCGGACATGCAAAGGCTCCCCGGCGTGGTTTCACTTATGATGGGAAAGATCGATGTAGGTCGGGTGGGTGCCACAGACAGGGCAATCCGGGTCACGGCGGATTTTCACGGTCCGGAACCCCGTCTCCAGTGCTGAATACATCAGCAGGCGGCCCGACAGGCTGTCACCGATCCCCAGCAGTTCCTTCAACACCTCAACGGCCTGAAGGCTCCCCATTGTTCCCGCCAGGGCACCCAGAACCCCGCCTTCCGAACAGGACGGGATCATGCCGGGCGGCGGCGGCTCGCGGAAAATACAGCGATAGCAGGGGTGCGGGTCGCCACAATGCGCCTTGAAGGTGGATAGCTGCCCGTCAAAACGCAGCATGGCGGCACTGACCAGCGTCTTTCCCGCCAGATAACAGGCATCATTCAACAGGAAGCGGGTGGCGAAATTGTCGGTGCCATCGGCCACAACATCATAGCCGGCGATGATGTCCAGCACATTGGACCGGTTCAGACGGGTCTTGTGGACCTCCACCTTAACATCCGGGTTGATGGCGGCGATGCGGGCGGCCGCACTGTCCACCTTGGGCACGCCGATGCCGGCCGTATCATGAATCACCTGACGCTGCAGGTTCGATAGATCCACGACATCATCATCGACAATGCCGATGCGCCCCACCCCGGCGGCCGCCAGATACAGCAGCATGGGCGCCCCCAGCCCCCCTGCCCCCACGATCAGGGCGGAGGATGACAGCAGCTTCGACTGCCCCTCCCCGCCCACCTCACGCAGCATGATATGGCGGGCGTAACGGTCGATCTGGCTGTCAGACAGGTCCAGCATAAAGAGCTTCCTCAGGCAGCGAACAGGTCGCGGACGAGAAGATACAGAGGGTGGTCGGGTTGCGCCACCAATCGGATGGTCATACCCAGACAGACAACCACCAGCAGCGGCCGCACCAGTTTGGTGCCAAAGCGCAGGGCGGCATGGCTGCCGGCCCAGGCACCGACCACCTGCGCCACCGCCATGATCAGCCCCGCCTTCCAGACGATCTGCCCGCCCAGCGCGAACACGCCCAGGCTGACGACATTGCTGGTGAAGTTCAGCAGCTTGGTGTTGGCTGTGGCGCGGCGCATATTCATGCCCAGCAGCGCCACACAGCCCAACGCAAAGAAGCTGCCCGTGCCCGGCCCGAAAAACCCATCGTAGAAGCCGACCGCGAAGCCGATGGTCAGGCTGAAAGCCGGCAGGGTCATGCGGGCCTTGGCCTCCACATCACCCACGCGCGGGCTGAGCAGGAAATAGACGGCGATGGCGACCAGCAAGACGGGGATCACCGCCGTCATGAAGCCGGTTCCCGTCATCCGCACCACCATGGTGCCCGTGGCCGATCCCGCAAAGACGCACGCCACAGTGAAGGTCATGGCCTTCAGTTCAATCTGCCCCGCCCGCCAGAAGGTGATGGTGGCCATGGCGGTGCCGAAACTGCCCTGCAACTTGTTGGTGGCCAGTGCCGCCGCCGGTGGAATGCCCGTGGACAGCAGGGCCGGAATGGTGATCAACCCACCCCCGCCCGCGATTGCATCAACGAAGCCGGCCAGCAAGGCAGCACAGGCCAGAAAGACCAGGAGGTCGGTGGTCAGCAGTTCGGTCAAGATCAGGCCCGCAAACGGTTAGCTTCCAAATATTTCGCCAACCTACTTTCCAAATAGCCTAGTCGCCAATATATAGTGGTACTCCGTAAGCAGCGCACAAGTTCGCGCAAGCCCAGGCGACCCATTCCGAATCAGCAGTGTATTTATGAATACAAAGCACGAAATCCCTTCTGCAATCTAACGGAGTCTTATCCAGGTCCAGTTTTAGTATAGAAATCAAGCATTCCCAAGCCATCTCGTTAACCACGGATGCTTCAAAATCTGTATTCGTAAGGCTTTCAGGTATCTTAAATACAGGATGATTGTCAGCAACATCTAGAAAAGATTCAACAAATAGAGCGGCGATTTTTCCTTGGTTTATTCTATCATTTAATGGAAATTCGTTTCTGCTTTTGAATTCTCCAACCTTTCTCTTGTATGTTTCTGCTATTCTTTTCTTTGCAGATTCGTTAAATTCCACAGTGGAATCAATTTTGTGAACAACTTTACAAGCAACAGTAAAAATCTTGGCAACTTTATTGCCAATTTTCTGCGCCAATTCCTCGCGCTGCAGAAGCTTACTTTCGGGGAAAGGATACTCTGAGGGAGCAAACTTGGGCATAATGTCTTGCGCTCAACCGACCTTAAGAATTGGAACCGGATAGCGCAGACGCACGTGCATGGATGCTGGCGTAAAAATCCAAGCCCTGTTGGAGTATCTTTTCGCTGTTTACATCTAAATAAACAATTGCCTCCTCAGCATTGAAATCCGGGGAGGAGTTCGACATCGTCAACGAATTGAGTGCGACACACCCAGGTTTCAGCTGAAACCGATGCCCCCTGCTTATAGCCACTGCTATCTCCATACGATCTGGCCGGAATCAAAACGCAGCCCAGAGGGCTGCGTCAAACGACACAGATTCATGCGGCCTGCCCGCACAACTCTTCCAACACGAACCTAAGGGTTTGAGCGGGTCTTGTCAATCGATAGGGTTTCGAATTCCGCGACTCGGGTCCTTTGGTCAGGTCCGTGGTGCGGAATTAGAACTGTGACCGTATCCGGTCGGCAAGTCTTCCCCTAAACACCGATTACCCTCGCCCCCCGCTCCCGCGTTTGCTAAGAAGGTATACCAATCGAAATCGGGCGGGATGGCCGGGATGGCGAAGCAGGGTGCGGATGGGTGGCGGGATGTTGCCCGCCGGGACCGCTGATCCCATGTGTTGGTGATCATGGTCCAGATACATGCAAGCTGTGTTGCCATTGACGGAACAGCCCTGCTGCTGCGGGGGCCGTCGGGGTCGGGCAAATCCGATCTGGCCTTGCGGCTGGTCGATGAGGGGGCGCGGCTGGTGGCTGATGACCGGGTCGACCTGATATCCGACGGTAGGGGCGGGCTGATCGCCCGCTGTCCGCAGCCCATCGAGGGATTGATGGAGGTGCGGGGCCTGGGCGTCCTGCCGGTGCCCGCCATTGATGCCGCTCCTGTGTCTCTGATCGTCGATCTGGGCATGGTCGAGGAGCGCTTGCCCGATCCGGGGTTTGAGGTCATTGCCGGCGTCGCCCTGCCATGCATCCGCCTGAACCCGTTCCATGTCTCCACACCGGCCAAGCTGCGCCTCGCCATGGCGGCCCTGTCCCGCGGCTGGCCACTGGTGCCAGGGGAAAGTGCGTGGCGCGGGCTGGTGGCCGCTGCCGCCGCGCAAGGCACGCAAAGGGGCCGGGCATGAGCGAAGCCAGCGCGCTGGGTCCTGATGGCCGTCTGCCCATCGTGGTGGCCACCGGCATGTCGGGCGGTGGCCTATCCACGGCCATGAAATGCCTGGAGGATCTGGGCTATGAGGCGGTCGACAATTTGCGTCTATCGCTGTTGCAGCCGCTGGTCAGCCAGCCGCACGACCGGCCCCTGGTGATCGGCATTGACAGCCGCACCCGTGATTTCAATGCCCAGACCCTGCTGGCCCAGATATCGGAACTGCGCGCCCGGCCCGACCTGCGCATGCGGGTTCTGTTCATGGATGCCCATGCCGACGCCTTGCAGCGGCGATATACTGAGACGCGCCGGCCCCACCCGCTGGCCGCCGACCGTCCGGTTCTGGACGGGATCGCCACTGAACGCGTGCTGATGCAGCCGCTGCGTGATGCAGCGGACGAGGTGGTGGACACCACCAACTTCTCCGTCCATGACACGCGCCGGCACCTGACGGGTCTGTTCCGTCTGGATGGCGGGCCGGGCCTGTCGATCTTCGTGACCAGCTTCGCCTATCGCCATGGTGTCCCGCGTGAGGCCGATCTGGTCTTCGATGTGCGGTTCCTGGACAATCCGCATTGGGATCCTGTGACCCGTCCCCTGACAGGGCTGGATCAGCCGGTGGCCGATTACATCACCCGTGATCCCGACTGGCCGGAGTTTTTTGGCAATCTGACGCGGCTGCTGGAACCTTTGCTGCCCCGCTATGTGCGGGAGGGCAAGCATTATCTGACCATCGCGGTCGGCTGCACGGGCGGCCGTCACCGGTCGGTCTTCACCACCCATCTCCTGGCCACCTGGCTGAAGGAGCGGGGATACAAGGTGGGCGAGGCGCATCGCGATCTCGACCGCAAGGCGCAGGTGCTGCCCGTCCCCGAAGATCGGGCGGCCACCGGCACGAACCTGAGGGAAAGCGCATGATTGGCTTGGTCCTTGTCACCCATGGCAACCTGGCTGTGGAGTTCATCGCCGCCATGGAGCATGTGGTGGGCCCACAGAAACAGGTCTCTGCCGTCTGTATCGGACCTGAAGACGACATGGAGCAGCGGCGCAACGACATCCTGGCCGACGTTGCCAAATGCGATGCCGGCGACGGCGTCGTTGTCCTGACCGACATGTTCGGCGGCACGCCATCCAATCTGGCCATCTCCATCATGGATCGCGCCAAGGTGGAGGTGATCGCCGGCATGAACCTGCCCATGCTGATCAAGCTGGCCTCCATCCGCAAGACGGGGGCTGACCTGAAAGGTGCTGTGGCCGCCGCACAGGAAGCGGGCCGCAAATACATCAATGTCGCCTCCGCCCTGTTGTCGGACGGCTGAACCTCACCCTGCCCGGAACCGGACCCCTGATGAGCGAAAGCCTTTTACCGCCCGACGCGCTGTCACGCACCGTTACCATCCGCAACCGCCGCGGCCTGCATGCCCGCGCCGCCGCCAAGTTCGTAAAGCTGGCCGGCGATTTCGACGCGATGGTGGAGGTGGAGCGCGCCGACAATATCGTGTCGGGCGTGTCGATCATGGGCCTGATGATGCTGGCCGCCAGCATCGACACCACCATCGATATCCGCACCGCCGGGCCGCAGGCGCGGGAGGTGCTGGACGCGCTGACCAAGCTGGTTGACGATAAGTTCGGCGAAGACTGAAGAAGAACAAAGTTCGGGGAGTAGCCGCCCATGACCACGCGACAGCAGCCGGGGCTGACTGGTGCTGAGGCCGGATCCACGGCTGAACGAACCCTGCGCGGCCTGGGCGTGTCGCCCGGCATCGCCATTGGCCCCGCCCATGTCATGGAGGCGGGGGCCATCCAGGTCCCCGAATATACCGTCGTCGAGACGGCGTTGGCAGACGAGGTCGCCCGGTTCCATGGGGCTGCCGAAAAGGCACGCCGGCAGTTGGGCAAGCTGAAGGCCAAGGCCGGCACCCTGCCCGCCGATGCCGCTGCCGACATGGCCATCCTGCTGGACGCGCATCAGGCCATGCTGTCGGGATCGCGTCTGATCCGGGGCGTTGAACGGCGCATCCGCACCGAACGCCTGAACGCCGAATCGGCTGTGCAACAGGAGATCACGGTCCTGGCGCAGAGCTTTGCCGCTATGGACGATGCCTATCTGGCCGCCCGCGTCGCCGATGTGCGGGAGGTGGGGCGCCGCCTGATCCGCAATCTGATGGAAACGCCCTATCAGGCCTTCTCCCGCCTGCCGGACGGCGCCATCATCCTGGCCGAGGAACTGTCCCCGGCCGACACGGCCCTTCTGGACCCGCGCCGTATCGGTGGTTTCGCGACGGTGCTTGGCGGGGCGGAGGGGCATACGGCCATCATGGCCCGTTCCCTGTCACTGCCCGCCGTGCTGGGTGCTGCGGGCCTGTTGCAGGGTGTGGAGACGGGCGATCTGGTGGTGGTGGATGGGCGCGCGGGCCGCGTGCTGATCAACCCGTCAGAGGATGTGCTGGCCGATTACCGGCAGCGTCAGGCCCTGTGGAAGGCCGAGCGGGAGCAGCTGAAGGCTCTGGCAGGCCTTCCCGCCATCACGCGCGACGGCACATCCCTGACCCTGAACGCCAATCTGGAACTGCCGCGCGAGATGGAGGGGGCCCGCGATGCCGGGGCCGCCGGTGTCGGCCTGCTGCGGACCGAGTTCATGTATATGAACCGCGACGATCTGCCGGGCGAAGAGGAACAGTATCAGGAGTTACGCGACCTGATCATCGCCATGGACGGCCGGCCCGTCACGGCCCGCACCCTGGATGTGGGTGGAGAAAAGCTGGCGGGTGCCCTGGCCGACCGGTTCGCCACGCCGGCCAATCCGGCCCTGGGCCTGCGCGCCATCCGCCTGGGTCTGAAGGAACCAAAGCTGCTGGAGACGCAGCTGGCCGCCATGCTGCGCGCCGGGGCACACGGGCCGATCCGCATCCTGGTCCCGATGATCAGCAACCCGTCGGAGATGCGCAAGGTACGCGAGCTGATGCGCGCCGTGGCCCGCCGCCTGCTGCGCCGGGGCCATGCCATCGCCGATCCGCTGCCCCCGCTGGGCGCCATGATCGAGATACCGGGGGCGGCGCTCGCCGCCGACAGTCTGGCCAGCGTATCGGACTTCTTCGCCATCGGCACCAATGACCTGATCCAGTATACACTGGCCATCGACCGTGGCGATGAACAGGTCGCCTATCTCTATGACCCGCTGCACCCCGCCGTGCTGCGTCTGGTGCAGTTCACGGTGGAGGCGGCAGGACGGGCCGGCATTCCGGTTTCCGTCTGTGGCGAAATGGCGGGTGATCCACGCTATGCCGCCTTGCTGCTAGGCTTGGGCGTGCGCGAACTGTCCATGGCGCCGGGCAATCTGCCCCTGGTGAAGCGCCGGGTGCGCGGCCTGGACCTGCGCGAGGCGACGCGGCGGGCCGGTATGATCATGAGCCAGACCGATGGCGGGCGCATTGCGGCACTGCTGGATGATTTCAACGAAGCGTTGGGGTAAAAGGGATAATTATCCCTATACGCCCGCACCGACGCGAGGGCCGCCGATGACGCCATGGACCTGTAAAGCGCTCGCCCTGGCCGCCCTTCTGGCCATGACCGAGCCTGCCATCGCCCAGGCCGACCTGACCATCCGGGAGGAACGGGCGGTCACGGTGGACGGCGCACCAGAGGTTTGGCAGGTGGCCTGGGTCGGCCCCGTGCGCGATTATTGCGAGGCGGTAAGCCCGGAAGTGGCCATGACGCCTGCCTGTGCCGTCTTCGCCCGTGGACAGGCGGGCCGCCTTCTGCTGCGCCGGCTGCGCGGTGGGGCCGTGGTGGATCAGTTTGATCCCGCCCCGGCCTTCAAGGGCATGGGGGATGGCTGGACCGATGGCTGGTCACTGCTGCCCCGCCATGCCGTGCGCGACGATGATTATGAGCGCTGGCTGGAGGATGAGGGGGCATTCCTGCGCGCCGTCCAGGAGCGTCCGACTGCCACCGTCCTGGAACTTTATGATTACAACCGCGACGGCAAGGCTCAGGAATTCCTGATCCGCACCGAAACCGGACCATCGGGTCGGGGGCTTTATGCCGCTGTCGGCCTGATCGGGGGCAAGCTGGGCTTTCTGCACTCCACCGGTCGGCCCGACCGGGCCCTTGTGCTACCGCGCGACATCTGGGTGGCGCTGCGCGACCGTGGAGGGCCGGTCTCCCAGACAAAATCGGCCTGCGGGGACAAGGGTGCATCATTGCGCAGCGAACAGGTCCTGACTGCCGCCGATGGCCGGATCGGTGTGAGGGCGCGCGATTATGAATGCGCCCTGGGTACCCCGCCCGTGTTGAAAGCGGAATATGACGGATAGGAATGACGGCCCTGTTCTATACCAACGGCACGAAACCATGACCGATGGTCAAGATTTCGTGCCCCTCAATCGCCGGCAGGCGCGTCCGCGCCCTTGGCTACGCCGCACGGGCGGCGCGGCGGCAGTCGCCGCCGTGCCATCGGTCATAGTTTATGACCGATGGCTTTATTCGCCCCTGCCTTCTCCCGTATGCTGCCCGCCCCTGTTCATGGAGCGTGAGAGCACATGATGCCCCTGCCCGACCGTGCCACCGCCTTCTGGACGCTGGCCCCTGGCAAAGGGGCGCTGTGCCAGCAGGAACTGTCCGAACCCATGGCCGGCGACGTCCTGGTCCGCGCGCTGGCCAGTGGGATCAGCCGCGGGACGGAGGGGCTGGTCTTCCGGGGCGGCGTGCCTGCCGAACTGCACCCCCTGATGCGCTGCCCGTTTCAGGAGGGGGATTTTCCGGGGCCGGTTAAATATGGCTATGCCCTGGTCGGCATCGCCGATTATGGCCCTGCCAATCTGAAGGGGCGGCGCGTCTTCTCTCTGCACCCGCATCAGGATGTGGCCGTGATCCCGGTCGAGGGATGCCGCCCCGTCCCCGATGCCGTCCCCACCGAGCGCGCCGTGTTGGCCGCCAACATGGAGACGGCCCTGAACATCCTGTGGGATGGCGGGGCCGCACCCGGACAGCGCATCGCCGTGGTGGGCGGGGGCATTGTCGGCGGGCTGACAGCCTATCTGGCGGCACGCATGCCGGGAGCGGATGTCACGCTGATCGATATCGACCCGGCCCGCGCCGACCTGGCCCATGCCTTTGGCGCCGCATTCGCGACGCCGGATAATGCCGACAGCTTGGATTGCGATCTGGTCATTCATACCAGCGCCAGCCAGAGCGGCCTTGCCACCGCCCTGCGCCTGGCGGGGATGGAGGCCACCATCGTGGAGGCATCCTGGTACGGCGACCGGCCCGTGACGGTGCCGCTGGGCGGTGGTTTCCATGCCGGACGACACCGCATCATCTCCTCGCAGGTGGGCAGGGTCTCCCCCTCCTTCCGCCCGCGATGGACCCTTTCGCGGCGTCTGGACAAGGCCTTGTCGCTGCTGGCCGATCCGGTTCTGGACCTTCTGGTTGGCCCGAGTGTTGATTTCACGCACTTGCCCATGGCCATGGCAGACCTAGCTGGCCTGTCATTCGGGTGTCCCGTCGTTCGTTACTAGTATTCCGTTCTCTGAAAGGACAGGCATGTATTCCGTGTCGGTGCGTGACCACATCATGATCGCCCATTCCTTTGTGGGGGCGATCTTCGGCCCGGCGCAGGCCCTGCACGGAGCCACCTTTGTCGTAGATGCCGAATTCCGCCGCCGACAGCTGTCACCGGAGGGGCTGGTGGTGGATATCGGGGCCGCATCCGCCTTGCTGAAGCAAGTGCTGGCCCCGCTGAACTATCAGAACCTGGACGAGATGCCGGAATATCGCGGGCGCAACACCACCACCGAATATCTGGCGGGCGATATCCATCGCAAGATCGCAGCTGGCATCCGCGCAGGCGCGCTGGGTGCCGATGGGCCGGCGCTGGATGGGCTGCGGGTCGTCTTGTCGGAAAGCCATACCGCCTGGGGTTCGTATGAGGCACCGCTGAACGTGGAGGCGGCGCGATGATCGGTCAGCCCCTGCATATCCTTTGCCCCGGTGACATTAATCAGCTGACGGGCGGATATGGCTATCTCCGCCGGCTGGTGGCGGGACTGAGTGACCTGGGGGAAACGGTCATCGTGCATGAAATGCCGGGACCGCATCCCTTTGTCGATGATCCGTCGCGCAATGCTGCCGATGCCATCATGGCGGCCATCCCCGATGGCGCGCCGGTCCTAATCGACGGGCTGGCCCTGCCAGTCGCGGCGCATGCGATCTGGGTCGATCGTTATCGCCTGCGCTTTGCCGCCTTGGTGCATCACCCGCTGCATCTGGAAAACGGATTGACGCCGGAACAGGCCGATACCCTATTCCGGATTGAACGCGATGCGCTGGCCCATATGCGCCACGTCATCGTGCCGTCGCGCACCACGATGAAGGGCGTGATTGACCTGTCGGTACCGCCCGCCCGGATCAGCATCGCCAATCCCGGTACCGATCCCGCCGAACCCGCCACGGGCAGCGGCAGCGGTGATGGCCCCACCATTCTGTGTGTCGCCACCCTGACCCCGCGCAAGGGGCATCTTGTGCTGATCGAGGCTCTGGCTCGCGTCAGGCACCTGCCCTGGCGGCTGGTCCTGGTGGGCAGTGATGCCCGCCATCCCGGACAGGCCGCCTCCATCGCCCTGTCCGTTGCCGGGCACGGTCTGGCCGACCGGGTGCGGCTGGCGGGTGAATTGTCGGGCCCGGCGCTGAGTGCCGAATGGCGCGCGGCGGACCTGTTCACCCTGGTCAGTTTTCATGAGGGCTATGGCATGGTTGCCGCCGACGCCCTGAAACGCGGCCTACCCTGTATCGTCACCGATGCCGGCGGTTTGGCAGAGGTGGTGCCCCCCGAGGCCGGAGCTGTTGTCCCGCCGGGCGACGTGGCCGCCCTGGCCGCGGCCTTTGAAAGGCTTCTGTCAGATTCTGAAGCGCTGGACACGGCCCGCGCGGCAGCACGGCGGGCGGGCGATGGGTTGCCGACATGGCAACATTCTGTGTCATTGATCAGGGACGCCCTATCCGTCATCCTGGTTTCCTAAGGAAAGTGATCGGACACCGACATGAACCTTGATTTCGAATCCGACTGGCTGCGCCTGCGCGAACCGCTGGACGAAGCGGCGCGGGCCGTGGGGCTGGCCTGGGCCTTCGGGCGCGTGCTGCCGGCCCATCCCATGATCATCGATCTGGGTGCGGGGACCGGCAGCAATGTCCGGCAACTGGCCATGAAGCTGGGTCGGGGCGAGCAGGATTGGACCCTGATCGAGAAGGACCGCAAGCTTCTGGCCAAGGCACCGGGGGAGATCGGGCGCTGGGCTGACCGCAATGGCTGGGAGCATAAGGAACAACGCCGCGCCTATATGATCACCTGCGACGACATGGCCGTGCGGGTGGAGATGCGCAGCTTCGATCTGGCGCAGGATCCGGCGGAACTGGGCCTGAACCAGTATGACGGTATCACCGCCAAGGCCCTGTTCGATCTGGTGTCGCTGCCCTGGCTGGACCGGTTCGTGAAAGAACTGGCCAGTTGCGGCTTCCCCCCCCTGCTGGTGACGCTGACTGTTGACGGGCGCGTCGAGTTTTCCATTGCGGATGAGGATGACGGGTTCGTGCTGGACCTGTTCCACACCCATATGGGCCGGGCCAAGGGCCTGGGCGGACCCGCCCTGGGACCGGCGGCCCCGCAGGCCCTGGCCAATGCCCTGACGGGGGCAGGGTATAAGGTGGAAACGGCCCAGGCCGACTGGAAGATCGGGCCCAAGCAGATTGCCGCCCATCTGGCCATGATCGCCGGCTATGAAAAGGCAGCCAAGGAGCAAGACCCCGGCAACAGCGCCCGCATCGCAGCCTGGGCCGACCGCCGCCGCACCCTGGCCAGCGAACAGGGTGCACGCCTGATGGTCGGCCACCAGGATCTCCTGGCCAAACGGTAAACCTTAAAACCCGGCAGCGACTGCTGCCGCGCCGCACGTGCGGCGTAAAGCCAAGCGGCGGATGCCGCGCCGGCGCTTGAGGCAACTGAAAGACTAAAACCCCGCGGCGGACGCGGGGGCAAAGCCCAGTACGGGCGCGGCGCGGGACAGGGTGACGCGCACCCCATCCTTCCACAACGCCAGATGCCGCGATGCATCCGCCGCCGCCTCGATATCCGCCACGACATTGCCGGGCACCAGCAGCAGGTCCGCTGCCGCACCCTTCACAATGCGGCCACGGTCAGGGAAATCCAGAAGATCGGCGGCAACCGAGGTCCCGGCCTTCAATGCGGCCAGCGGGTCCATGCCCAGCGCCACCATGTGCCGCAGTTCCTGCGCATTCTCGCCATGGCGGTTGCCGGGCGTACCGGCATCGGTGCCCAGCGCCACCACCCCGCCCGCAGCGACAAAGCGTCGGAAACTGTCGAAATGCATGCTGCCGAACCGTTCCGCCTTGGCCCGAACAAAGGCAGGCAGCCGGTCCTTCATCTCCAGCAGGGCCATCATGGCGGACAAGGTGGGGACCAGCCGCACGCCCTTGTCGATCATGATGGCGACCTGCGCGTCGGTCAGTTCGAACCCATGTTCGATACTATCCACCCCCGCCGCGACGGCACGGGCAATGCCCCGCGCGCCCTGGGCATGGGCTGTGATCTTCAAGCCGAAATCGTGGGCCATGGTGACGGCGGCGGCCAGTTCACCCTCCGCCGGATGCGGGGCCAGCGGATCCACTCCGCCCGTCAGCACGCCGCCGGTGGCGATCAGCTTGATACAGTCGGCCCCGTGTTTGACATTGGTGCGCACCCCGCGCAGCCAGTCGTTGGGCCCGTCGCATTCAATCCCGATCCAGGCCCCGTGCCCGCCGGTAATGGTCAGCGCCTTGCCCGCACAGCGCATGGAGGGGCCGACATGCCGGCCCGCACGGATGGCGTCGCGGATGGAGATTTCCAGCCATTCCACCCCGCCCAGATCACGCATGGACGTGATGCCGCCGGCCAGCGTGGCTTGGGCATTCTCCAGCAGGCGCAGGGTCAGGTCGCCCATGGGGCGCTGCCGCAGGGTGGTGACGACGTCCCCCGTCGCCTCCAGCGCCAGATGCACATGCGCATCGACCAGACCCGGCATCAAGGTGGCGCCCGACGTATCGTGACGCGGGCCCGCATAGCCTACGAAATCCGCCACCGGCGCTACCGATGCGACGTGCCCGTCACTGACCAGCACGCCCAGCCCGGGCTGCGGGACTGAAAGCCCGTCAAACACCAGACCACCGGACAGGAGCAATTGCTGCGTCATGAAACGACCTTCACCAGTGATGGAAACCGGTGGGCAGCATAGCGTGGGTTGGCAACGAAATCACGCGGGGGCAACTGGTTACCGAAGACCGCCCTATCCCCGCGCCAGCATCACCGGCGTGGCATAGGCGCCGATGGGCAGGACGCTGGAGGCGCTGTCGCCCAACCGCTGGATCACGGCGGACAGGCGCGGGTCGTCCAGGGGGACGAAGCCTTCCACCTCGACCAGATGCACCGCACCGCCGCCGCCGGGCAGATGGTGGGTGCGTAGCTGCAGGGTGGCGAAGCCGGCCCCTTCCAGCACATCTTTCAACCGGCCCCGGCTGACATCCTGCGTCACTTCGACCGCCAGAAGTGCCCGGTCATCGCCGGTCGCCTCCATTGGGACGGCGGCCAGGACCAGGGCGTCGCCACCCTCCCGCCCCACACTCTGCCCCTCCACCCGCAGGAAGGGCAGGCGGGCGATGATGCGCGGGGTCTTGGGATCAGGCGAGAGGATGAAACGCCACCAGGGGTCGTTGTCGTCTTCCTCCGGCCAGGGAACGACGGCCAGGGTCGCGGTACCTTCGGAGACGGCGCGCAACGCTGCCATCGGCGTATTGACCGCGAAGGTCGGCGTGGTGGACCCGAAATGGTCGCGCGCATTGTCCCAGAGCGGGCTTTGAGCCTCGTTCGCGCAAACAACGGCCACAGCCAGCGGACCCTGGATGCGGGTCAGGGCGGCGATCATCTCGCGCCACATACGTACCACGGCTTCCACCGGGAAGGCACCGCTGTGCCGGCCCACCAGATTGCGCACGATCTCCGCCTCGCGGCCGGGGCGGATGTGGGGACGGCCTGGCGGCTTTACCTTCGCCACCTCCTCCACCACCTGCGCGCGGCGCATGAGCAGCGTATGGATTTCCGCATCGATCGTATCGATCTGGCGGCGCAAGTCGTCCAAGGTCGGTTTGGTGGGCATGGAGGGCCGGTTTTGGGTCCTTCGAGGGGCGGATAGTATTAGGCGGGATGTCCCCCCGAAATCAAAGAAAACATTGACACTCGTCGCCCCCCTTCATAGCTCTTGTCACCCAGCCCGGCACGGCCCCACAGGGCCCGCCACACCGGGTCGCATGACCGGACGGGACAGCCAGCAACCATGAATGTGGCCATCGACGCGACGAGCCAGGACCCCAGCGAAGCCGCCAATTCCGGCCCCGCAGGCTATATCCGCCTGGGCCTGGACAGGCCCCTGGAGCTGGATGGCGGCGGCACGCTTTCGGGCTTTCGGCTGGCCTACCGCACCTATGGCAGGCTGAATGCCGACCGTTCCAACGCCGTGCTGGTCTGCCATGCGCTGACCGGCGACCAATATGTGGCCGAACAGCACCCGGTGACGGGCAAGGCCGGCTGGTGGGACCTGATGGTGGGTCCGGGCCGGCCCGTCGATACCGACCGTTTCTTCGTCATCTGCTCCAACGTCATCGGCGGCTGCCTGGGCAGCGAAGGCCCAAAGGAGACGGATGACGCCACGGGTAAGCCCTGGGCCCTGAATTTCCCCGTCATCACCATTGCCGACATGGTGCGGGCCCAGAAGATGCTGATCGACCATCTGGGCATCGCCCAGTTGTTCTGTGTCATCGGCGGGTCGATGGGCGGGATGCAGGTGCTGCAATGGGCCGTCTCCTACCCGGACAAAGTCTATTGCTGCCTGCCCATCGCCACGGCGGCCCGCCACAGCGCGCAGAACATCGCCTTCCATGAGGTCGGGCGTCAGGCCATCATGGCCGATCCCGATTGGCGCCTGGGCGACTATCTGAACCAGGGGACAAGGCCGACCAAGGGCCTGTCGGTGGCGCGCATGGCCGCCCACATCACTTACCTGTCGGAACCCGCATTGCACCGGAAGTTTGGGCGCAACCTACAGGACCGTAAATCCATCACCTTCGGCTTTGACGCCGACTTTCAGGTGGAAAGCTATCTGCGCTATCAGGGCATCAGCTTCGTCGAACGGTTCGATGCCAATTCCTATCTCTATATCACCCGCGCCATGGATTATTTCGATCTCGCCGCCGACCATGGCGGGGTGCTGGCCAATGCCTTCCGCGTTGCCGGGCCCGACGGGCGCCCGACGGGCACGCCGGTCAAATTCTGCGTCATCAGCTTTTCCAGCGACTGGCTGTTTCCGACCAGCGAAAGCCGGGCCGTGGTGCATGCCCTGAACGCTGTCGCCGCCAATGTCAGCTTTGTCGAGGTGGAGACGGACAAGGGCCACGACGCCTTCCTGCTGGATGTGCCGGAATTCTATCAGGTGGCGCGGGGCTTCATCGAAGGCCACGCGGCGCGGCGCGGCATCGCCGCCAAGGTGGGGTAACAGACCAATGGCCGTGACCTCCCTTCTGCCGCCTGCCTCCATCCGCAGCGATCTGGAAAGCATTGTCGAATGGGTCGAGGCAGGCAGCCGCGTGCTGGATGTCGGCTGCGGCGATGGTGAACTGCTGCATGCCCTGGTTCACCGCAAGCAGGTGGATGGGCGCGGCATCGAACTATCGATGGACGGAGTGCGCGCTTCCGTCGCCCGTGGTCTGGCCGTGATCCAGGGCGACGCCGATACAGACCTGAAGGATTATCCCAGCGACGGGTTCGACTATGTGATCCTGTCGCAGACCCTGCAGGCCACGCGTCACCCACGCATCGTGCTGGATCATCTGGTCCGTATCGGGCGTCATGCCATCGTCTCTGTGCCCAATTTCGGCTATTGGCGGGTACGGGCCGATCTGCTGCTTCGTGGGCGGATGCCGGTAACGGACCGTCTGGGCCATGAATGGTACGAGACGCCCAATATCCACTTTTGCACCATCGCCGACATGGTCGCATTGTGCCAGGATATGGGAGTTACCATCGAACGCAGCCTGATCCTGGGTGCCGATGACCGGGCTGTTCCCGCCCCCGCCGACAGTGTCCGCGCCAACTGGCTTGGCGTGCAGGCGGTCTTCTTGCTGCAACGCAGCTAAGGAAATTTCGTTAAACCGATACAGAAGGTTATAAACGTACTTTTCTCCTTGCCCCCTACCGCCTTTGGGTGCAGTCTTTTGTGACGGTTCGGCGGCAAGTGGGTGACAGTACAGCCCCCCAGCGCATTCCCCGCCCGCTTGTCGCCGCGCCGCCCCTTTTCGATCCTGGCCCCCTCTTGCGGGGTGCGCCAGCCCCAAGGATGGGAGGCCCGTAAACATGCTCCGACCCCAACGCGCCTATGCCGACATGGCCGGCAACCTGCGCCGCGCGCGCCAGCGCCTGGAACGGCTGGAATATGTATCGACGGCCCTGATGGGATTGTCGCTGGCCCTGCTTCTGGGTGCGGCGATGATGTGAGGGGTGGGCGGTATTCTCCGTGCCGCCATACCCTGTTGAGTTGCCCTGTTCCGTAGGATTTCTGCTAACCTGTACGGCCCCCGGCTCTGCCTGGGGCCGTTTTTCTGTCTGAAGCAGCCCCGAAGGGATGACCCCGTGCGCTATCTCTCCTGGATACTCACCCTGCCGCTGACGGCGCTGGCGATCAGCTTCGCCGTGTCGAACCTGACGCCGGTGCAACTGGCACTCTGGCCCCTGGTCGGCACGCTGGAAGCACCGGCCTTCACCCTGGTGCTGGTGACCTTGGTCGTGGGGTTCTTCGCCGGTGGGCTGACCGTCTGGCTTGGCCAGCATGGGAACCGCCGCGCCGCCCGCCAGCATCAGGCCCGCGCCGACCGGTTGCAGAAGGAACTGGACGCGGCACGCGCAGTGAAGCCAATCGAACTGCCGTAACGCTTGCCAACCGTAGCGCCCTTCCGCACTATACCCTGAAACAAGCGTTTGAATTTCAGGGAGGGAGTACGCGATGCAGGTCCCCAAGCAACCAACCTTGACGCTGGCCGATTATCAGGCGCGGGTGGGTACGGAACTGGGCCGGTCAGACTGGCTGACCGTGGATCAGGGCATGATCGACCGGTTTGCTGACCTGACGGGTGATCACCAGTTCATCCACATCGATCCGGTCCGCGCCGCCGCCACGCCGCTGGGCGGCACGGTGGCCCATGGCTTCCTGACCCTATCGCTGTTGGGCGCCATGGGGATGGAGATGGTGCCGCCACTGGCCGGTGCCGCCATGATCATCAATTACGGCTTCGACAAGCTGCGCTTTATCACGCCTGTGCGCAGCGGTGGCCGCATCCGTGGCGCCTTGACCCTGCTGGGCGTGGAGACGAAGGGTCCCGGCCAGTACCTGATGCGCTATGCTGTTACGGTAGAGGTAGAAGGTGCGGACAGGCCGGCATTGGCAGCGGAATGGCTGGTCATGATGGTGACCGTCGGCTGATGCCCTAAAGCGACGCCATGGCCAGCAGAAGGCCGGCGCCGATCAGCAACGCACCTGTCATCCGGTTAAGCCAGCGTTGCGCCACCGGACCGGTGAGGCGCAAGGCCAGACCCTTGCCCCCCACGGCATAGGTCATGATCCAGCCGAATTCGATGATCAGCATTGTGACCACCAGGATGGTCAGCTGCGGCGCCATGGGCCGCGCCGGATCAATGAATTGCGGGAAGAAGGCGGCCATGAAGACCAGCGCCTTGGGGTTCGACAATGTGATCAGCAGACCCTGGCCCAGCAGCCCCAATTGCCCCCGCCGGTCAGGGCCTGCTTTCATGGCGGCATCCATATCCGCCACCTCGTCCCGGATGGGGGCCCGCCACGCCTGAATGCCCAGCCATGTCAGATAAGCCACACCCACCCATTTGAAGATGGTGAAAGCCAGTGGCGAGGTCTTCAGCAGCACGCCGACCCCCAGTGCGGACAGGCCCGCCAACAGTCCCAGCGACAGGCACATGCCGATCCCGCCCCAGGCAGCCCCCACCAGCCCGTGACGCATGCCCATGGACAGGGCCGAGAGCATGTTGGGGCCGGGCGTTGCCGACAGGAAGAAACAGGTGGTCAGGAAAATGACCAAGGTCTGGGTGGAGATCATTATGCATCCGTGCGCGAGGCGCCATCCATGCCAGCCGTGAACGGATTGGCGGCGGCGCTTGAACCGGCACTGATATGCAGCACTTGCTGCGGGAAGGGAATGGTGATGCCGTCAGCGTCGAACCGCTTTTTCATGCGGCGGTTGAACTCCCGCCCGATCCCCCACTGCTGTCCCGCCCGCGTCTTGATGCGGCCCTTGACCAGGACGGCGCTGTCCTGGAACGCGTCCACGCCGGCGATTTCCACAGGCCCCAGGATATTCGCCGCATATTCGGGTTCCGCCTGCATCTGCGCCCCGATATCTCGCAGCACGGCCACCACCTTGTCCGTGTCCACGGCATAATCGACGGTGACATTCAGGACATAGAAGCTGAAATCCTTGGTGCTGTTGGTAACCGTGGTGACGGAACTGAACGGGATGGTGTGAACGGCACCGTCATAGCCGCGCAGGCGGATGGACCGGATGGACATGGCCTCTACCCCGCCCGACAGGCCGCCGACGGTGACGCTGTCACCGACCGAGATCGTATCTTCGATCAGGATGAACAGGCCGGTGATCACATCCTTGACCAGGGTCTGCGCCCCGAAACCGACGGCCAGACCGATGACACCGGCACCGGCCAGCAGGGGCGCGATATTCACCCCCATTTCCGACAGCACGATCAGCCCCGCCATGGTGATCAGGAAGATGGTCAGGGCATTGCGCAACAGCGGCAGCAGGGTACGCATCCGCGCGCTGCGCACCAGCCGCGCGCCCTGATCGTCAGTGGCATTCAGGTACCGAAGGATGGCGCCATTGACCATTTCCCAGACGACCAGCGCCAGGGTCAGCACCACCAGGATAGTCACGGCACTGGACGCCACCCGCTGCCCCAAGTCGGAACCCAGCCAGGACAGGGCATCGGCACCCCAGGCCTGCAACAGCAGCAGCAGGGTGAACAGGGCCAGCACCGCCTGCGCCACCCGACGCAGGAAGGGCAGGTACCGGTTGGCCCGTTCCTCCAGCCCCGGATAGGCGGTGCGCACATCGCTGGGAACCTTCAGCCCCTGGTCCACCAGCCGGTCAAGCCCTTCTGACAGCAGGCGGGAGACGATCAGAATGGCACCCGTGACCAGGGTGGCGCGCAGCACGAAATCGAACCCGCCCGCAATCTCCAGCGCCCAGATCAGATAGACGGCACCCAGATAGAGGATGGCCAGGATGTGCCAGACATCGGCCAGCCTTTGCCGCACCATCGACAGGGCGGCATGGCGGCGGGCCTTTGCCGTGCTGGGCGGAGGCAGAGGTTCATCCCCGGCCGCCTCCCCGGCCAGGACGGCGCGCAAGGCCTCGTCATCCCCTGTTGGGGCCGGGGCCGTCCGGCCCCGCAATGTCTGCGCCACCGCTTCCCGGTTCTGCAGGATCAGAACGATCAGCATGGCGGTGACCAGCAGGCCCACCAGCTTCAACCAGGCGGCATGCGGCGTGACGGGCAGGCCCAGCACGCGCATCGCCTCACCCACGAAATAGCCGTAGACGCCGATGATGGTGACGCGGCGAATCCAGATCAGCAGATACTGCGCGGTTTCATCCGTCACGCGCGCCAGCCGCAGATTGACGGTGCTGGGTGACAGCAGCACCCGGCTGACCACCAGCACGCCCTGCACGATCAGACTGGCATTCAGGATGGTGAGCGACGCCAGTCGCACCGCGCGCGGCGCCTCCGTTGCCGACAACAGGCCAAACCCGGCCAGCGCGAAGGACGCCATGGGCAACAGGTCGATCACCAGCCGGGCCAGCAGCAACAGCAGCTTGGCCGGCAGGCCACCCGGTGAACGCGCGCCCAGCGCCTTGCGGGGCCGGGCCAGCAGCCAGATCATGGCAAAGCGCGCGGCATAGCCGCCACCGATAATACCGGCCAGATGCAGGGCCAGCAGGCCCCAGGCATCGCGCTTGGCCGGGTCCGCCACCTGTTGGTTCAGCCAGCGCAGCGCATGCGGTGCGTCGATGACGGCGCGGCTGGCCGCCGCCACCTGCTGGCTGAACAGGTCGATCCGGTCCGACAAAGTATCCAGCGCCCGGCTTCCGATCGTCTCCGGCTCCGCCGCCGGCTTCTCCACCGCCTTCAACGCCTTCAACTGCGCCAGCAGCGCGTCGCGCTGGGCCGGGTCCTCCAATGTCGTGATCAGCCGATCAACCTCAGCAGCGCTGGGTTTCTCATCACCGGGAGCGGCGTTCTGTGCCAGTGCGGGCGGGGCCCCCAACAGGGCAAACCCGAGAAGCAGGCAGGACAGAAGAAAGCGGATCGGGCGGGTCTGCATGGGCAGGTCGGGCCTTTTGTTCCGAAAACCGAATGGGTCGCGACACCCAACATAGCAATCCTGGCCCGATGTTCCATGGGTAAGGCCATGTGTCTAACACCTCTCGTCCCGGCACGCCGGTCGCGCTATGTATCTGGCAAAGCAATCCAACAAACCTACGGACGATCCATGTCAACCGCCGATACGCCCGAAAACCCGCCCAACGCCAAGCTGGTGGACGCCAAGCAGAAATGGGCTGAGGAAGGTCGCCTGATGACCGGCAGCGCTGCCCCGCGCGCCGACCGGTTGCCCCCCGGCCAGCGGGAGGTGAAGAACTGGCCCGTGCTGGATCTGGGTATCCAGCCGGAAATCGCGCTAGACCAGTGGGAATTGACCATCGACGGGCTGGTGGATAACCCCACCACCTGGGGCTGGGCACAGTTCAAGAGCCAGCCCCACTTTACCGACGTGTCGGACATCCACTGCGTCACTGCCTGGTCACGCTACGACAATCACTGGGAAGGCGTGTCGGCCAAGCATATTCTGGAGGTGGTGAAGCCCCTGCCGGAGGCAAGGCACATCGTCTTCCATTCCTATGATGGCTACACGACCAATGTCGCCCTGTCGGTGTTTGACGATAGTGACGTGCTGCTGGCCCATAGCTGGGAAGGCAAGCCGATCACGACAGAGCATGGCGGGCCGGTGCGGGTGATCATACCGAAATTCTATTTCTGGAAATCCGCTAAATGGGTGAACCGCATCGAGTTCGTGGCTGAGGATCGGCCCGGCTTTTGGGAAGAACGCGGTTACCACAATGAGGGCGATCCCTGGACCGAACAGCGCTATAGCTGAGGCGGGGTAACCGATTCGGTCCGTTGCCAGATGGCGGCGTCGGGCTTATATTCAGGAAGGTTGCCGGGACAGTTGGCGCTGCCCCGGCTCCCCCTTAGAACCGGATCACAAGGCGCAGGCTGATGCCGAAGCCTTTGAACACCAGTTCTATGGAACGGGGTTGCTTAGGTTCAGTAAGCATCCTTCTCGCTCCTGTGTGCCGGGGGGTGGCCAATCCGCCCCCTGTTACACCACGAGGAATAGAATAGGCGAACGCTGATTCCTCTTGAAGGAACCTATCGGCGTCTCGCCTATTTTTTTGCCTTCAGCCCATCTTGTACACGCGGACATCATTCCCTTGAAAAATCCCAAGAAAGAAGCCCCCTTCCCCACCAAGGATCAGGTCCTGGAGTTCATCCGGGAAAGTCCGTACCCGGTGGGCAAGCGGGAGATTGCGCGCGCCTTTCACATCAGCGGTGATGACCGTGTCGCGCTGAAGGAACTGCTGCGCGATCTGGAAGGGGATGGAACCATTGAGAAGGGCGGGCGCCGCCGTTTGGCCCCGCCGGCCAGCCTGCCGCCCGTGGGTGTGGTGATTGTCACGGGCGTGGATGGTGATGGGGAGGTGATCGCCCGACCGTTGAACTGGTCCGACCCGGACCGAGAACCGCCGCGCATCCTGATGAAACCGGAACGGCGCGGCACCCCTGCTTTGGGTGAGGGGGACCGGGCGCTGGCCCGGCTGGCCCGCATCCGCGACGACCTGTATGAGGGCCGCACCATCAAGAAGCTGGGCGGGGATCAGACAGCGCAGATCGTGGGTGTGTATGAGCTGGGTCCCGATGGTGGTCGGTTGCGCCCTGCTGACCGAAGGGCCAAGGCGGAGTTCGTCATCCTGCCCCAGAATGCCATGGACGCGGCACCCGGCGATCTGGTGGTGGCGGAGGTTCTGCCGTCCTCCCGCCATGGCCTGAAACAGGCGCGCGTGGTGGAAGTGCTGGGCGGGATTGACCAGCCCAAGGCCATCAGCCTGATCGCCATCCACCAGCATGGCATTCCGGTTCATTTCCCACCGGCCGCCATTGAACAGGCGGAGGCCGCGACGGAGCCGACCCTGTCCGGTCGCACCGACCTGCGCGATATCCCGCTGGTCACCATCGATGGGGCCGATGCGCGCGATTTCGACGATGCCGTGTTTGCTGAAAAGGATACGGACCCCAATAATGCGGGCGGCTGGCACCTGCTGGTCGCCATTGCCGACGTGTCGGCCTATGTCACGCCGGGCAGCCCGCTGGACAAATCGGCGCTGGATCGCGGCAATAGCTGCTATTTCCCCGACCGCGTCGTGCCGATGCTGCCCGAGGCACTGTCGAATGAGCTGTGCAGCCTGAAGCCCGGTGTCAACCGCGCCTGCCTGGCGGTCCATATCTGGATCGACGCGTCAGGCCGGATCAAGCGGCACCGGTTCGTGCGTGGCCTGATGCGCTCTGCCGCACGCCTGACCTATGAACAGGTGCAGGAAGCGTTCGACGGCGCGCCCGACGATTTGACCGGCCCGCTGCTGGACCCGGTCATCCGCCCGCTCTATGGCGCCTATGAAGTGCTGGCGCAGGCGCGGGCCAAGCGCGGCACGCTGGAGCTGGACCTGCCCGAACGCAAGGTGCGGATTGGGGAGGATGGCAAGGTGGCGGAAATCGGGGTGCGTGCCCGGTTCGACAGTCACCGCCTGATTGAGGAATTTATGATCGCCGCCAATGTCGCGGCGGCAGAGGCGCTGGAGGCGCGCGACACGCCCCTACTCTATCGTGTCCATGCCGAACCGGCCCTGGACAAGCTGGAACCGCTGCGCGAGTTCTTGAAGACCATGGGCTATAATCTAGCCAAGGGCACCTTGATGCGGCCCGCGGCCTTCACCAACATCCTGGACAAGGCCAAGGACACGCCGGAGTCAGAGATGATCAGCACGGTCATCCTGCGCTCCCAGGCGCAGGCCGTGTATCAGCCCGACAATATCGGCCATTTCGGTCTGGCGCTGGAGCGCTACGCCCATTTCACCAGCCCGATCCGCCGCTATGCCGACCTGATCGTGCATCGCGCCCTGGTGCGTGCCTATCACCTGGGTGATGGCGGCCTCAGCGATGAGGAGATGGGCAAGCTGGACAAGATCGGGGAGCAGATCTCCGGCACCGAACGCCGCGCGGCGGACGCGGAACGCGATGCGCTGGACCGCTATGTTGCCTCATACCTGTCCGACCGGGTGGGGGCGACCTTCAGCGGCAAGATCAGTGGTGTGTCGAATTTCGGTCTGTTCGTCAGCCTGGATGAAACGGGGGCGGACGGGATCGTGCCCGTCTCCACCCTGCCCGATGATTTCTACGACCATGACCAGGTTCATCACTGCCTGCTGGGCCGCCGTCATCGCCGCGTGTTCAAGCTGGGGGAGCTGGTGAAAATCCGGCTGATCGAGGCCGATGCCATCACCGGCTCCATGGTCTTCCGCCTATTGAACCCGGACGGGACGGAGATGCCGGGCGGGCGTGGGTCGGGCACAGGGGTATCGCGCCGGGGCCGTCCGGAACGGCGGAGAGAGAGGGCAGAGGCCGAGCCGTCAGGCATGGATATGCCAAAGCCGCCGCGCCGCCGGCGATAGAAAAGGGAGCGGCTTACGCCCCCCGCGGCGCCCACAGGATAGTGGCAGCACCAACGAGGCATAAGGCGGCACCGGTCAGGTCCCAACGGTCGGGCCGCTGCCCCTCCACCAGCCACATCCAGACCAGCGAAGCGGCGATATAGATCCCGCCATAGGCGGCGAAGGCCCGGCCCGCCGCGTCAGCAGGCACCCGTGTCAGGACCCAGGCGAACAGGGCAAGACTGGCCATGCCGGGGACCAGCCACAGGGCGGACCGCCCGTCGCGCATCCAGGCCCAGAAGGCAAAACAGCCGGCGATTTCCGCAAACGCGGCCAGGGCATAGAGCAGGATGGTGCCGCCGGCCACCGGCCCCTCAGCCCTTTTTCAGGACCAGGGTGGACCAGTCGCCCAGGCGGAAACGCTTGACCAGACGCAGGCCCTGCGCGCGGTGGGCATTGATCACCAGCGGTTCCTGACGGTGCAGCAGACCCGACAGGATGGCGGTGCCGCCCGGCGACAGGAAGCGGTTCAGGTCCGGCGACATCCGGGCCAGCGGGCGGGCCAGGATGTTGGCGACGATCAGGTCGAACTTGCCATGGCGGCGCACCGCCTCGGCGGCATAGCCGTTTGCAGCGTAGAGCTTCACCAGCTTGTGCACGCGGTTCAGCTGCGCATTCTCCGTCGCGATCTCAATCGACAGCTCGTCGATATCGACGCCGATCACCGGCTTGTGCGCCAGCTTGGCGATGGCGAAGGCCAGGATGCCGGAGCCACAGCCCATGTCCAGCGCGCTGCGGAAACTGTCGCGCCCGCGAGAGGCCAGTTCGGAAATGGCGCGCAGGCAGCCCTGCGTCGTCGCATGCTCACCCGACCCGAAGGCCATGGCCGCCTCGATCTGCAGGCCCATTTTACCCTTAGGCACCGGCTTCTTGTGATGGCTGCCATGGATGAAGAAACGCCCGGCCTCAATCGGCGGGAAAGACAGATAGGTCTGGGTCACCCAGTCGATGGGGGCCAGGGGCTCCTTGGTCAGTTCCGGCTCATTGATGCCATGGGCGGCCGCCAGCACGGCTAGTTTCAGGCCGATGCGGTTGGTGTCGGGCTCATTATAGGAGGTGCACTCGATCAGCCACTGGCCGCCCTCCTGCAACTCAAAGGTGGAGACGGCGTCCACATGTGGTTCCACCATGTCGGCGAAAACAGGGACCAGCGCCTCCGGCACCTCGAACGCGACACGCCACATCGGCTGCATGTAACTCTCCGCCCGTAAACCTGACAAAACCAAGGATGATGGCCTTTCTAGTCGCAAAGCCGGCAGGCCGGCAATGGCGCTTTGCGGCGGGGACATCTGCGGTGGCGGCGGGGATTTAAGGGTCCCGACCTTCCGTTACGGAAGGCGTATGTAGCGCAAGCCGTTAACGCAACCGCGCAACAGAACCATCATGGTTTCGACGGAAACACGTCAAATCATTGAAATATAACAATGCTATCCGCCCATTGTGCGCCGCAGCAACCATGCCGGCGACCGAAGGGATGCCTATAATGAACCATCGTCAGCTGATCCTGGGAACGGCGCTCGCCACCCTGTTCGCCGTCTCTCCCGCCTTTGCGCAGACCGCGCAGGTGGCCGAAGCCGCCCCGATGCTGGAAGAGATCATCGTTTATGGCCGTGGCGAGGCCCGGCAGGTGCAGGGTGTGACCCAGGCCGCCATCGCCCTGGAAGCACCGGGCACCAGCCCCCTGAAGGCCATCGAGAACCTGCCCGGCGTCAGCTTCCAGTCGGCCGATCCGTTCGGTGCCTATGAATGGTCGACCCGCATCACCATCCGCGGCTTTAACCAGAACCAGCTGGGTTTCACGCTGGATGGGGTGCCGCTGGGCGACATGTCCTATGGCAACCATAATGGCCTGCATATCTCCCGCGCCATCAGCTCTGAGAACATCGACCAGGTGACGGTGGCGCAGGGCGCCGGCTCGCTGGCCACCGCATCGACCAGCAATCTGGGCGGTACCGTGCAGTTCACCTCGCGTCGTCCGGCCAAGGAAGCCGGCGCCTATATCGCAGGCACGCTGGGCAGCGAGAAGACGGGCCGTGGCTTCGTGCGCCTGGAAACGGGTGAGCTGTCCACCGGCACCAGCGCCTATGTCAGCTATACCCGCCAGAATGCTGACAAGTGGAAGGGCAATGGCGTCCAGAAGCAGGACCAGCTGAATTTCAAGGTCGTGCAGACCGTGGGTGAGGGTGAGATCAGCGCCTGGGTCAACTGGTCCGACCGGGCCGAGAATGACTATCAGGACCTGTCGAAGGAAATGATCAACCGCCTGGGCTATAACTGGGACAATTTCGCGAAGGATTGGGCCACGGCCCTGCGCGTCGCCGATATCTATAATGGCCTCGCCACCGGTCCCTATCCGGGCAAGATCACGTCCGTGGATGATGCCTATTACGATGCGGCGGGCCTGCGTGAGGATACAATTGGCGCCGTCAATCTGGCCTACCCGCTGACCGACGCGGTGAAGCTGGATGTTACGGGCTATGCCCATAAGAATGACGGCCAGGGTCTATGGTTCACGCCCTATGTGGTGACGCCGGGCGGGGCGCCCATGTCCATCCGCACCACTGAATATGGCATTGAACGGTACGGTGCCGTCAGCCAGTTGACGGCAGAGATTGGCGACCACACGGTCAGCGGCGGCTTCTGGTTCGAACAGAATGATTTCGCCCATGCCCGCCGCTTCTATGGGCTGAACCGCGCCAGCCCGGGCCGTTCCTCCACGCAGTTCCAGCGCGGGGCCATGGCCACGCAGTGGCAGTATGATTTCGACACCGAAACCCGGCAGTTCAACCTGTCGGACAGCTGGAAGGTCATGGACGCCCTAACCGTAACCGCAGGTTTCAAGGCCGTGAAGGTGGAAAACACCGCCAAGACCCTGGTCGGCCCCGTCAAGAACGGAACCATCAAGGCCAAGGACAATTTCCTGCCGCAGGCCGGCTTCGTCTATGAGCTGACCAACGAACACCAGATCTTCGGCTCCTATGCCGAGAATATCCGCACCTTTGAAAGCTCCAACACCGGTGGCCCCTTCTCCACCAGCCAGGACGGCTTTAATGCCATCCGCAACAGTCTGGAACCGGAAACCAGCCGCACCATCGAGCTGGGCTGGCGCTTCAATGCGGGCATTGTGAAGGGCGTGGTCGCCGCTTATGACGTGCAGTTCGATGACCGCCTGCTGGCCCTGACCCTGGGGCCGGGGATCGTCGGCAACCCGTCGGCCCTGCAGAATGTCGGTGGTGTCTCCACGCGCGGTATCGAGGCGGGTGCGACCATCGAGGTGACGGACGCTGTCTCCATCGTTGCCTCCTACACCTACAATGACAGCACCTATGACGATAACGTCTTCAGCGCGACGGGGGCCGTGACGGCGGCAACCGATGGCAAGACGGTCGTCAACGCGCCCAAAAACCTGCTGCGCGGTGAGCTGAAGTACGACGATGGCAATCTCTACGCGTCGGCCAGCGCTGCCTATACCGGCAAGCGTTACTACACCTACCTGAACGACGCCTCCGTCGAAGGCTATACCCTGGCGGAGATCAGCCTTGGTTACCGGTTCGAAGGCAATGCCTGGGCAGAAGGGACCGAGCTGCAGGCCAATGTGACCAACCTGTTTGACAAAAAGTACATCTCCACCATCGGCTCCAACGGCTTCACCAACAGCGATCCGACAGGCACGTCCCAGACCCTGCTGGCCGGTGCGCCGCGTCAGTTCTTCGTGTCGGTGAAGAAGCAGTTCTAAGTTTTCACGTTCCTCAGGTGCCGGCATGGTCGCCGGCACCCTTTGTCTGTCTCTCTTCCCTTTTTGAAACTGGGGCGGGCCGTGGGTCCGCCCCTTCTTTCATCTGGAGGCCCCATGTCCCGCCCCCTTCTCGACCGCCGTCTGCTGCTGACCGGGCTGGCCGCAGCACCACTGGTGGCGCAGGCCGCACAGGCGCAGAATGTGCGCCGCCTGCCGGAAACCGCGATGCCGACCCGTATCGCCTTTGGTTCCTGCGCGCATCAGACCAAGGAGCAGCCGATCTGGGACGCCATCCTGGCCGCCAAACCGGACCTGATGATCCTGCTGGGCGACAATGTCTATCTCGACACCCGCAATGTCGATGACATGAAGGCCAAATACGCCATGCTGGCCGCCAAGCCGGGGTTCCAGAAGCTGCGCGAAGCGGTACCCATCGTCGCTACCTGGGACGATCACGATTTCGGCGAGAATGATGCCGGGGCTGAATACCCGATGAAGGCCGATAGCCGGAAACTGTTCTGTGATTTCTTTGGGGAGGCACCTGACAGCATCCGCCGCACCCGGCCCGACGGCATCTATACCGCCTATGAGTTCGGTCCCAAGGGCCGGCGGTTGCAGATCATCCTGCCCGACCTGCGCTGGAACCGCACACCGCTGGCCACCATCGACATGGGCGGTAAGGAGTATAAGGAATGGGCCACGGCCCGGCATGAGGCGGGCCAAAGCGTGCCCGGCCCCTATGCCCGTCTGCCAGAGGGGGAGGCGACGCAACTGGGGGAGGCGCAGTGGCAATGGCTGGAGGGACAGCTGGCCCGTCCCGCCGACCTGCGCATCCTGGCCTCATCCCTGCAGGTCGTGTCGGATTTTCCGGGCTGGGAGGCCTGGATCAACTTCACCCATGATCATCAGCGCCTGATCGAGGCGATCCGCGAGAAACGGGCGAACGGCTTGTTCTGCATTTCCGGCGACACGCATTACGCCGAAATCTCAAAACTGGATTGGAATGTGCCCTACCCGCTGTGGGATTTCACCTCGTCGGGTTTGACGGAGGTCTGGCCCGTATTGCCGCCCAATGCCCGGCGGGTGGGCGAGGCCTATCGTGCCCAGAATTTCGGCCTGATCGAGATCGACTGGGCGGCCCAGCAGGTCGTCATCACCATTCATGATGTCGGCGGGGCGGAACAGTTACGCCAGGTGGTGGCGTTGGGGGATCTGCGGGTCTAAAACCCCGGATCGGGGCGCAGGTGAATGACGTCAAAGCCATGGGCCGCCGTCAGCCGGTTCGCCACGGTCAGGCGGTGGCACTGGCTATGGTCGGCCTCAAAGCACAGAAGGCAGGCGGGCTTGTCCAGCGACAGGGACCCCGCCAGCCCCAGCTCATACTGCGCCTCCGGCCGTGCCAGCCCTTCCTCCACGATGGACCAGAATTCGTCCATGCGACCGGCACGGTTGGCCAGCCGCCCTTCCTTGGGCGTGCCCAGCTTTTTCAGGTGCAGATACGCGATCCCTTCCGCCTCCAGGCTGGCGCGAAGCGGCGATTTGGAAAAGCCGGCGCGGCGAGAGGATGGTAGCTCACGTACATCGAGCAATAGCCGTACTCCCGCCGCCTTCAACGCCGCGATCACCGCCCCTTGGCTGGCGCCTTCATACCCGATCGTGTGCAGGATCATGGCATATCCTGTGAGTCGGCAAAACGATAGCCGATGCCCGGCTCCGTCTGCACGAAGACAGGCGCGTTGGGGTCATCCTCGATCTTCTGGCGCAACTGGCGGATATAGACGCGCAGATATTGCACCTCGTCCGCCTTGGCCGGCCCCCAGACCTCTTTCAGGATCTGGGCATGGGTCAGGATGCGGCCCGCATGCTGGGCCAGCAGGCGCAGCAGGTCAAACTCCGTCGGCGACAGGTGCAGGCGCTTGCTCGCCTTCTGCACATGCCGGTTGACCATGTCGATTTCCAGGTCGCGGATGCGCAGCAGGGGGCGGCCCCCCACCTGTTGTATCGCGTGGCGCTGGGCCGCCCTGATGCGGGCCATCAACTCGCCCGCCCCGAACGGCTTGGTCACGTAATCGTCGGCCCCTAAGTCCAGTGCCAAAATCTTGTCCTGCTCGCGATCACGGCTGGACAGTACGATCAGCGGCACCGGGCGTTCGCGCTTCAAGGTAGGGATCAAGTCCAGGCCGTCCATATCAGGCAGGCCCAGATCCAATAGGATCAGTTCGGGCAGGGACTGGCGGGCCAGGATCAGGGCCTGGGAGGCGGATGTCGCCTCCACCATCTCCCACCCTTCCGGGGTGATGATGGTTTTCAGCAGGCGGCGGATCGCCACCTCATCCTCGACCACCAGAATACGGTGGGGCCGCGTCATGCCGTCGCCTCCGCCATCACCATATCACCGCGCGGGTCCACGATCAGCGTCATCTCAAGACAGGCGCCGGGGCCGCCATCGGCCCGGTCGCGCGCAGTCAGGGTGCCGCCCATCGCCTCCACAAAACCACGTGCGATGGCAAGGCCCAGGCCAGTACCGGCGGTGCGGTGATCCTTAGCCTCCACGCGGAAGAACTTGTCGAAGATGCGGGCCCGCGCTTCCTCCGGGATTCCCGGCCCTTCATCCTCCACGCGAAGCTTCACATGTGCCGCGTCGCGCAGGGCCTGGATGCGGATGGCAGTGCCGTGGGGTGCGTACTTGCCGGCATTATCCAGCAGGTTGAACAGGGCCTGTTCCAGCAGCAGATGGTCCCCCTGTACCAGCGGCAGGTCGCCCGGCATGCGGATATCAATCATATGGCCCGTCAGGACCGGCCCCGCCCGGCGTACCGCCCCCGATACGACATCGGCCAGATCGATGGGCTCGCGCTTCAGGTCCAGGGCGCCGGCCTCCAGCCGCGTCATGTCCAGCAGGTTGCGCACGAAGCGGGCCATGCGTTCGGCCTCTCCATGCAGCGTATCCAGCATGGATGCGGTCTCCGCCGGTTCCAGCCGCCCCTGGCCGGCCTTCAGGCCCGTGACGGTGCCGATGATGGCGGCCAACGGCGTGCGCAGGTCATGGGACAGCGAGGTCAGCATGGCGGAGCGCAGCCGTTCCGTCTCCCCCTCCAGCTTGGCCTGATCGATGGCGCGAACCAGCTTCACCCGCTCAATCGCCACCGCCGCCTGATCCAGCAGCGCATCCAGCAGGCGGCGATCATCGGGCGTCAGCAGGGGGCCGGTGCCGGCATCATCACTGCCGATCCCTGCCACTGCGACCGTCGCGCGTTCGGTGCGCAGCGGCAGGTACAGGCGCTGCGTGCCCGGCAGGGTGGCAGCCCCCCGCCCCGCCGGCTTGCCATTCTCAAACGCCCAGACGGCGGCGGCATGGTCGGCGTTGGAAATCTGGTCATCGGGCGGATAGGCGGAGGCCGGATACAGGCTGGCGGCATTCTCCTCATCCGCCGGCAGCATCAGGACGACGCGCAGTTTCAGCATCAGGGCAATCTGATGGCTGGCCGCCCACAGCAGGTCGTCCATGTCGCCGATCCCGGCCAGCTTGCTGGCAAAGGCCGAAAGCTGCGCCGTGGTGCGCGCCCGGATACGGGCGATTTCCGCCTGTTCACGCACCCGCGCCGTTAACCGGCTGGTGACCATGGCCACGCCCGTGAAGAAGACCAGCGACCAGATGTTGGACGGGTCCCCCACGGAGAAGGTGTAAAGCGGCGGCAGGAAGAAGAAATTATAGGCGGCCACGGCCAGCACCGCCGTGAACAGGGATGGCAGGAAGCCGTGCAGAACCGCACTGCCCAGCACCGCCATCAGGAACACCAGACTGATATTCTGCACGCCCAGCCATTCATCGACCAGCACACCCGCCCCCAGCGCCAGGGCGGTGAAGGCGATGCCGGCCAGATAGGCCTTGTAATCGGCGGACCTTGCCGGGGGGCGGGTGGTCACCCGGCGGGCGGCGTTACTGTCGGGGTCGGGCTGTTCGCTGGCGATGACATGTACCGATATGCCCGTGGCCCGGCGCAGCAGGTCATGCACCACCGACCCGTTCACCATTTCAAACCAGCGCGACCGCTGCGACTTGCCGATGATGATCTGGGTGATGTTATGGGCGTGCGCGAAACCAACCAGCGCCTCCGTCACGGTCCGGCCCGGCAGGGTCAGCGCCTCCCCCCCCAGCTGTTCGGCCAGACGCAGGGCATCGGCCACGCGGTCGCGCGCTGCCTCGTCCAGGCGCTGATGACGGGCGGTTTCGACATAGACAGCGGTGAACGGTGCCTTCAACCGGTCGGCCATGCGCTTGGCATGGCGGACCAGCCCGCCCGCGCCCGGATCATCGGAGATACAGACCAGCAAGCGGTCGCCTGCGGCCCACGGCCCGGCGATGGCATGGCTGCGCATATAGGTGACCATCTGGTCATCCACCCGTTGCGCCGTGCGCCGCAGCGCCAGTTCGCGCAGCGCCGTCAGGTTTCCGGGGGAGAAGTAATGTTTCAGGGCACGCTGGGCCTGATCGCGGACATAGACCTTGCCTTCGCCCAAGCGCTTGATCAGGTCGGCGGGGGTGAGGTCGATGACCTCCACCTCGTCGGCGCTGTCGATCACCTGATCGGGCACCGTTTCACGCACCCGAATGCGGGTGATGCGGGCGACCACATCATTCAGGCTTTCCACATGCTGCACATTCAGGGTGGTCAGCACGTCGATGCCGGCGTCGCGCAGCTCCTCCACATCGGAATGGCGCTTGGCATGGCGGCTGCCCGGCGCATTGGTATGGGCCAGTTCATCGACCAGGACCATGGCGGGCCGTCGGGCGATCAATCCGTCCAGGTCCATCTCCGACAGCTCCTGCCCGCGATAGGACAGGGTCTTGCGCGGGAAGACCTCCAGCCCGGCCAGCATGGCGTCGGTTTCCGCCCGCCCGTGGGTTTCCACCACGCCGACCACCACATCGACCCCATCCTTCTTCAGGGCATGGGCTGTGCGCAGCATCTCGTACGTCTTGCCCACGCCGGGGGCGGCACCCAGGAAGATTTTCAGCTTGCCGCGCCGTTCGGCCGTTGCTGCTTGCAACAGGGCGTCGGGGGAGGGCCGGCGGGCATCATCGGCCATGATGCTTACGCCTGCTTGGCATCGATGATGGAACGGCGGACGGCGCGGGTGCGGGTGAACAGCTCGTGCAGCTTGTCCCCCTCGCCCCAGCGGATGGCGCGCTGCAGGGCCGTCAGATCCTCTGTAAAGCGCTGGATCACCTCCAGCACCGCCTCGCGGTTGTTCAGGAAGATGTCGCGCCACATGGTGGGGTCGCTGGCCGCGATGCGGGTGAAATCACGGAAGCCCGTGGCGCTGAACCGGATCACCTCCGACTGCAGATGTTCCTCCAGATCGGTGGCCGTGCCCACGATGGTGTAGGCGATCAGGTGGGGCAGGTGACTGGTGATGGCCAGCACCCGGTCATGATGGCCGGGTTCCATCACCTCGATCATCGACCCGCAGCCGCTCCAGAAGGCCGACAACCTGTCGACCGCCGCCTGATTGGTGCCCGGCGTCGGGGTTAGGATGCACCAGCGGCCCTTGAACAGCAGGGCGAAGCCGCTGTCTGGGCCGGAATGTTCGGTGCCGGCCAGCGGATGGCCGGGGATGAAATGCACCCCATCCGGCACATGCGGGGCGATATCGCGGATCACCGACTGTTTCACCGACCCTACATCGGTCAGAACGGTGCCGGCCGTCAGATGCGGGCCGATGACGGCGCCCAGATCGGCGAAGGCGCCGATGGGCGTGGCCAGCACCACCAGATCGCATTGCGACACCAGAGCGGGATCTGTGCCCGCCTGTTGCGCCAGCCCCAGTTCCAGCACCCGATCGCACACGGCCTGTGAGCGGTCCACACAGACGACACCATTGGCCAGCCCCGGATACTCGGCCACGCACCGCGCGATCGAGGAACCGATCAGGCCGAAGCCGACGATGGCGACCTTGTTGAACAGCGGGGCGGTCATGGGAGCGAACCTTGTATCCGGAAATGACGAGACCGGGGTTCACTATCACAGTGAACCCCGGTCCGTCCAAATCGGCTTGTCGCATGCGGGGGCAAGCCCCCGCCGGCCGCCCTTACATCTTGAAGGTCAGGCGCGCATAGCCGAACTGGCCCGGCGCGTCATAGGTGGTGGGATCGAAATTGTTCAGGCCGCAGCTGAAGCAGGCCGGCGGGTCCTTGTCGAACAGGTTGTTGACGCCAAGGGTCATGCCGATCTTGCTGTCGAACATCGCCGGGAACCAGCTGAACTGCACATCGGTATAGAGACGGTCGTTCAGCTTGTTGACGGCCTGGGTTTCGTCCACGCTCTTCACAAAGCGGTTGGTGAGCGAGGCGGAGAAATCATCCTTCGCCCAATCCAGGATCGCCGTGGCCTTGTATTTGGGGAAGGCCTGGTCGGGGCTGCCCTTTTCGGTGCCCTCCCGTTCGATCTTGGAGGTGCCGCTGGTGGCCGGGACCGTCTCCGTATAGTTCAGCAGGAAGGTCTGGTTCAGGCTGAACCGGAAGGTGCCCAGGTCGCTTTCCGGACCCTGCCAGTTGATGGTGAAATCGATGCCGTCGGTATCGATGGCGCCGATATTCTGCAACAGGCCGCTGATCTGGTTGATAGCGCCAGAGGCGGTACGGGTGATGGAGGCGCAGGAGAAAGCGTCGTTATTCTGTTCGCAACGGCCCAGAATGGTCTCCGCCCCGATCGGCTGGATCGCGTCCTTCAGCGAGATGTCATAATAGTTCACCTCGAAATCCAGACGGTCGGCCCAGGACATTTCCCAGGACGGGCTGAACACGCCGCCGAACACCCAGCTTTCCGAGGTTTCGGGCTTCAGCTTCTTGTTGCCGCCGGTGATGACTGAAAGCTGCGGGTTGGCCTGCACATAGGAACCGTTGGCCGGCACACCATGGGCGATACAGTTGGCGCGGATCGCGGCGGACGCTGCGGTGCCGCCGGACAGGCCAAGCATGTCGGAGCAGGGATCGACCAGTTCCTGATCGAAGCGCGACGGCGTACCGAACAGCTCACCGATGCCCGGTGCGCGGAAGCCCTGGCCCCATGACCCGCGCAACAACACATCTTCGGTGACGCGCCAGTTGACGCGGCCGCTATAGGTCGTCTCGCTGCCGAAGGTGGAATAGTCGGAGTAGCGAACCGCACCCGACACTTCCAGCAGCTTGGCGATGGGCATGTCGGCGATCAGCGGCACGCGCAGCTCACCATAGGCCTCGTTCACATCAAAGCTGCCCTTGGACGGCAGGGCGGGGATGTCGGAACCCAGGCCAGCGGCGACCACGGCATCCGGCTGGAACTCACCCCGCTGGTCACGATATTCGTAACCAACGGCCAGACCGACGGCACCCGCCGGCATCTGGAACAGGTCACCCGACAGGTTGAAGGAGGTGTCGGCCAGACGCTGCTTGCTGCTGTCCTGTTGCGTGAACAGCACGTAATCGATCATCGGCTGGGTGATGGACCCCTGACCGCCGAAGATGTTGAACGGCACGCAGGAACCCGTGCAATTGGCGACAGGACCCAGGGCCTGGGCCAGACGCTGGGCATTCACATTGCCCGTGAATTTCTGCGAGGCGCTGTTGCGGGAGAAGATGGTGTTGACGTCCCAGTACCACTTGTTCTCGCCCAGCATCAGCGAGCCGTCCAGCGTACCGGACACGTACCAGGTGTTCACTTCCTGCTCATAATGGCGCGGGCCGGCTTCGATGAAGCGGCGGCCGATGAAGGCGTAATTGGCCGGGCCATTGGCCCCGCCCGACGACAGGGTGACGCCGAACGGATTATAGGGGTTGGTGCGATCGATGCTGATCTGGTCCAGCAGGTTGCCATTGCCGGCATCGGGACCCACGAACAACGGGATGGGGGCGGCCTGGTTAGCGGACTGGCGGTTATTGTAAACGGCCTTCAGGCGGAAATTGATGTCGGGCGTGATTTCCTGGGTCACCTGGAAATAGGTGCCCAGACGCTCCGACGGGGCCTGGATATAGTTATAGGGCTGGAAATTGAAGCGGTCCGCGGTGGTGAAGTTCTTGAAGCTGCCCGCCGTGGGGTTCAGCGGGTCAAAGGTCGGACGGCCCGTCAGCACTGCGTTCTTCAAGGTCAGGTTCATGCCCGCCCCGGTAACGGGGTTGTTGACGATGAAGCGGCCCAGCGGTGTGCCAGACGAGCAGGAGCTGTCGCATTCCGTGACGCCCGGCGTGGGGAACTGCGAGATGGAGCGGTCGCCCGACATCACGCTTTCCTGCTTCACATAGGTCAGGTCGGCCACGATGCTGGTGCCGCCAGAGGTGGCACCCCAGGACAGGTCATATTCCTGCGTGACGCCATCGCCTTCATCAAAGGCGCCGACCTGGGCGGAACCGGAGAAACCGTCCTGCTTGCGCTTGGTGATGATATTCACCACGCCGGAAATGGCATCCGACCCGTAAATGGGCGAGGCACCTTCCTGCAGAACCTCGATCCGGTCGATGATCCCCTTAGGAATCGAGTTCAGATCGGTGGAGGACGGGATGCCCGACGCGGACGCGCCATTGACCCAGCGCAGGCCGTCGACCAGCACCAGCGTGCGGCGCGAGCCCAGATAGCGCAGGTCCACTTCGGCCGAACCGGCACCCACGCCGCCGCCATCGGGCGGGTTGCCGAAATTGCCGCTATTGTTGAACTTGCTATTCAGACCACCGCCGGAGATGGGCAGGCGCTGGAGAATTTCGGCTGTGTTGGACAGGCCGGTACGGGCCATGGCCTCACTGTCGAGCTGTACGATCGGCTGCGTCTGGTTCAGTGGGCTTTGCCGGATACGCGAACCGGTGACGACAATTTCATCCAGCGTATCCTGGGCCGCCGCAGGCATCGCACCAGTGGCGCCAGCCGCCAAAAGGGCAAGCGTCGCCGTCCTGAAAAACAGGCTGTTCTTGGATTGCATTAGGTTCCCCTGTCCGAGAAAGGTTTGTTTTTAAACGCGGTTTCATGCCCGCGCCGCACAGCGTTAACAGATTATCAACCATCTGCGGAAGTCCCATGATTGCAACGGAATCGTATCCTTGGTGACTGTTTCTTTTCTGCATCTAAACAATTGGTACCAGTCATTGCGGCCACCGGTGTCAGGCTGCATACTTGGTTCTGCCCAATAGGGAGGGGGGAACCATGTATAGTGATGAAGAACTCGATGCCGCCATATCGGCTGGTATCTTGAGCGATCAAAATGTCGCGGGCTTCCGTGACTTCGTCGCGACAAGAAGGGGCCATGTCGACGCCCCGGAGCATGAGCGTTTCCGGCTGCTGACCGGGTTCAACGATGTGTTCGTGTCGGTCTGCTGCGGCCTGATTCTGGCCGCCGCCGCCTATCTGGGGGGACGGGCGCATCCGGCACTGGGCGGGCTGGCCGTGGCGGCCATCAGCTGGGGTCTGGCCGAGTATTTCACCCGCCGTCTGCGCCTGTCGCTGTCCAGCATCGTGCTGCTGATTGGCTTTGCCGGAGGTACCCTGGTGGCAGGCCTGACGGGCCTGTTCGACCTGATGGGCCTTGAACAGGCGCGCGTCCAGGATATCGCCGATGCCGCCGGTGCGATTGCCGGGGCGACAGTTCTGGCCGGGGTCGGCGCCTACGCCCATTGGCGCCGCTTCATGGTGCCGATCACGGTGGCGGCCGGGTCAGCCATCGCCCTGGCGGCCGTTGCGGCCTTGGCCGTGCTGGCGGTGCCGTCACTGCGTGACAGCATGCGGGTACTGGTGCTGATCGGCGGGCTGGTGATGTTCGCCATCGCCATGCGCTGGGACAGCCAGGATCGGGCGCGCAATACCCGCCGGTCCGACGTGGCCTTCTGGCTGCACTTGTCGGCCTCGCCCATGATCATCCATCCGGTCTTCTCCTGGGTGGGAGCCAACGGGGCCGTGCAGATGGTCAGCCCCGGCCTGGCGCTGGCGACCTGCATCGGCACCTATCTGGTGATCGCCCTGGTGTCGCTGGCCATCGACCGCCGGGCCATGCTGGTGTCGGCCCTAGCCTATGTGCTGTATGCGATGGGACAACTGTTCGCCATGGCGGGCACGGCCAAGGAGATGAACATGGCCCTGGCTTCCCTGGTTATCGGGTCGGGCCTGCTGCTGCTTTCCACCCAATGGGAAGCTGCCCGCCGCCTGCTGGTCCCGCATTTGCCGGGCGGCATGCGGGAGGTGCTGCCCGTCGCGCGGTGATTGCATCCGACCCCGGCGGCCATGATCTGGCCGCCGGGTGGCGGCGCCCGGCGTTTGAGGGGGCCGTAAAGTTCCCAATCTCTTCCATGCGTAACTTCCCTGTCTCATCCGGCGCCCGCTATGCTACGCACGGTCCCTTGACCTGACGCAGCAACGCCCGGTCCGGGGTCCCATCCCCCGCCAGGGCAAAGGATTGAAGTGATGAGCAAACGACGCGACGGCGGCCATGCCGCCAAGGGACCCAGCCAGCGCCAGTTGCGCGTGGGCGAGGAAATCCGCCACATCCTGGCCGATATTTTCCGCCGCGGGGAATTCCGCGATCCCGAACTGATGGACCTGAATGTCACCGTGTCGGAAGTGCGCATCAGCCCCGACCTGAAGAACGCCACCGCCTTCGTCATGCCGCTGGGCGGGTCGAAGCCGGAACTGGTGGCGGCACTGAACCGCGCCTCGGCCTTCCTGCGCACCCAGGTGGCGCATGAAATGCGCCTGCCCTATGCCCCGCGCCTGTCCTTCCAGCTGGATACCAGCTTCGATTACGCGGAAAAGATCGACCGTATCCTGCACGACCCGCATGTCGCCCGCGACATGACGGGCATCGTCAATACCGGCAATGATGCCGAAGAGGACGAGGAAGAGGGCGGGGACCAGAACCATGGCGCGTAAGCGCAAGGGCGTTCCCCGTCACGGCTGGCTGGTGCTGGACAAGCCCGGCACCATGACGAGCACCCAGGCGATGGCAAAGGTGCGCTGGATGATGAACGCGGAAAAGGCGGGCCATGGCGGCACGCTGGACCCCATCGCCACCGGCATCCTGCCCATTGCCTTCGGGGAGGCGACCAAGACCGTCCAGTACGCCATGGACGGGCACAAAACCTACCGTTTCGTGATGAAATTCGGGGAGGCCACGGACACCGACGACCGCGCCGGGCAGGTCATCGCCACCAGCGATGTGCGCCCCACCGATGAACAGATCGAGAAGGCGCTTGAGGCCTTTCAGGGCCTGATCAGCCAGGTGCCGCCGCAATATTCCGCCATCAAGGTGGATGGCGAACGCGCCTATGATCTGGCCCGCGAAGGGGAGGCGGTGGAACTGGCCGCCCGTACCGTGCGTATCGACGGCTTCCACCTGACGGGCCGTCCCGACAATGACCATGCCGAGTTCGAGGTGGAATGCGGCAAGGGCACCTATATGCGCTCGCTGGCCCGTGATCTGGCCCTGGCGGTGGGCACCGTCGGCCATATCACGGTGCTGCGCCGGTTGTCGGTGGGGCCGTTCACGCTGGCCAATGCTGTCACTCTGGAACAGCTGGAACAGATTGTGGCGGAAGGGGAGCCGGATCGGCTGCTGATGCCCGTCGCGGCCCCGCTGGACCGGCTACCCGCCATCGACCTGTCACCCGTAGAGGCCGACCGCCTGCGCCATGGCCAGGGTGTGTCGCTGCTGCGCCGGGCCGACCTGGATCGGCTGGAGGCGCTGCGCGGTGCCGGCGGGGAGGAGGGCACGGCACTGGCCCTGACCGAAGGCCGCCCCGTGGCCCTGGTCCGGCTGGAGGGTGGCGAGCTTCGGCCTGCGCGCGTGCTGAACCTTTAAGCCAGCCCTTACGCCGGCTTCGGTTCGGCGTCGATATCGGCAGGCGGGGGTTCCGGCGGGGCGATCGGGGCCTTAGGCGTCAGAGCCACCAGCCCCTCCGCGATCATGCCGCGCGCCGTTTCGCGTTCCCCCATCACGACGGTGCTGGCGCCGTTCTGGGTCAGATAGACCACTTCCTCGTCGGCATGGGCGCGGGCGATGATCGACAGGCCAGGATTGGCCACCCGCGTCTGGCGGATGATCTGTCCTGCCTCGAATGAGCCGGGGATGGCAATGAACATCAGGCGGGCGGCGGACAGGTTCAGGGCGGATAGAACCTCCGGCACCACGGCATTGCCCACCACCACTTCCACCCCCTGCTCACGCAGGCTGTCGATGCGCTTCTGATTATCCTCCACCACCAGGAAGGGCACACCCTCTTCCTTCAGCTTGGCGGAAATCAGGCTGCCGACCCGTCCATGGCCGATGATGATGGCATGACCGGTCAGGCTGGTGGGCGGGATCGGCTCGCGCGTCGGCTCCACCACGGCGGCGGGGACGATGGCGTCGCCGCCGCCGGGTTCCAGCCGGTGGCCGAACTTGTCGATCAGGGTAAACATCACGGGGTTCATCAAGATCGACAGGATGGCGCCGACCAGCACCAGATCCTGCCCTTCCTGCGGCAGCAGGCCCAGATTGACGCCCAGCGCCGCCAGGATGAAGGAGAATTCACCGATCTGCGCCAGCGAGGCAGAGATGGTCAGCGCGGTACTGCGGGGATGACCGAAGGCCAGCACGATCAGGTAGGCAGCAATCGACTTGCCGAACACGATGATCAGGACCGTGGCCAGCACGGGCAGCGGCCGTTCGATCAGGATGGCCGGATCGAACATCATGCCGACCGACACAAAGAACAGCACCGCGAAGGCGTCACGCAGCGGCAGCGATTCCTCCGCCGCGCGGTGGGACAGGGGCGATCCCGACAGGACCATGCCCGCGAAGAAGGCACCCAGCGCAAAGGACACACCGAACAGGGTTGCCGCCCCATAGGCCACGCCCAGCGCAATGGCCAGCACCGCCAGCCGGAACAGCTCGCGTGAACCACTATGCGCGACCTCATGCAGGACCCAGGGGATGACGCGCTTGCCCACCACCAGCATCAGGGCGACGAAGGCCGCCACCTTGCCCAGCGTGATGGCGATGACCGTGATCAGGTCGGACCCGCTGAGCGCAGGTGCCGCGGCGGCTGCCCCCTCGGCCCCGGCCTTGTCACCCAGCAGCCCGGCCAGGGCCGGCAGCAACACCAGGGCCAGGACCATGGCCAGATCCTCGACGATCAGCCAGCCGATGGCGATGCGGCCCCGCTTGCTTTCCACCAGTCGCCGCTCCTGCAGCGCGCGCAGCAGAACCACAGTGGAGGCGACCGACAGGGCCAGACCGAAGACCAGCCCGGCCCCGATGCTCCAGCCTAGCGCCCAGGACAGGCCCATGCCCATCAGGGTGGCAAGGCCGATCTGACCAATGGCGCCGGGAATGGCGATGGCCTTCACCGACATCAGGTCCTTGACCGAGAAATGCAGCCCCACCCCGAACATCAGCAGGATGACGCCGATTTCCGCCAACTGCGGCGCCAGGTTCATGTCGGCGACATAACCCGGCGTCCCCGGCCCGATGATCACACCGGCCAGCAGATAGCCGACCAGGGGAGAGATTTTTAGCTTCTGCGCGATGGCCCCGAAAATGAACGCCAGCGCCAGGGCCGCGACAATCATTGTAATCAGGGGCACATCATGCATGAGAAGCCTGCCTTCCATCCGGGTCAATGACCGGGCAGGGTCTTGACCTCTCAACCATTTGATCCAATATCACCCAATATGGTTGAGATACTCCGGATTGCAACCCGTGCCGCATGAACTTTATTCACTGACGCTTTCGCCCGCGCAATGCCGGGCAGCGCGCGGCCTGCTGGACTGGAGCCAGGAACAGCTGGCCCAGGCGTCAGGCCTGTCGCGCAGCACTGTCCGCGACTTCGAAAGCGGCCGGCATGAGCCGCACCGGGGCAGCCTTGTCCTGCTGTTGCAGACGCTGGCGGAACAGGGCGTGGAACTGGTCGCGGCGGTGGATGGGGCGGGCGAGGGGGTGCGGTTCAGGGTGTGAGGCCGCCACCGCCCCCTGATCCTCAATCCAGCGCGAAGACCATCGCCTTCAGATACTGCGTTTCCGGCAGTAGCGGATGCACGGGGTGGTCGCTGCCGGCACCGGCGAAGCGCAGGATGCGGCCTTGACGACCGGCTTCACCCAGGCCGCGCGCGACCTCCGTATGGAACAAGGGTGGCTCCATATTGTGGGAGCAGGAAGCCACCAGCAGCATACCGCCCGGTGCCACCAGACGGGCGGCGGCCTTGGTCATGCGGCGATAGGCGCGGCTGCCCACGGCCAGGTCCTTCTTCGACTTCACGAAGGCCGGCGGGTCGGCGATCACCACCTCGAAGGTCCGGCCCTCCGCCACCCACTGGTCCATCAGATTGAAGGCGTCGCCCTTCTCGGCGGTCACCCGGTCGGCCACACCATTGGCCTCCGCCGCCTTCATGGCGATGGACAGCGACAGGGCCGAACGGTCGACCAGGGTGACATGGGATGCGCCGCGCTTGGCGGCCAGTACGCCGAAACCGCCGGCATAGGTGTAGAAGTCCACCACAGAGCGACCCTGGCACAGATTGGCGATGAAGGAACGGTTGTCGCGCTGATCAAAGAACCAGCCCGTCTTCTGCCCTTCCGACAGGTCGGCGAAGAAGGTGGCACCGTTTTCCTCCAGCGGGATCAGACCCTGGACAGAGCCCTTCACCACCTTCACCTCCTCTGCCAACCCCTCATAGGAGCGGGCCGTGCTGTCATTGCGCAGCACGATGGCCGACGGGTTCAACACCTCGTCCAAGGCGGCCAGGATCATGGGCAGGCGGCGGTCCATGGCGACATTGTTGGCCTGCACCACCACGATATCGCCATAACGGTCGATGATCAGGGCCGGCAGGCCATCGCTTTCGGCGTGGATCAGACGATAGAAGGGCCGGTCATAAAGCCGTTCGCGGATTTCCAGGGCGCGGCGGATGCGACGCACGAAAAAGGCTGTGTCGATGGCTTCGGCCGGATCGCGGGTCAGGAACCGTGCGCAAATCAGGCTGTGCGGGTTGAAGGCCGCCAGACCCAGGGTGGCCCCGCCAGCATCGGTGACGCGGACAATAGACCCCGCCGGCAGCGCCTTGGCCGCCTTGTCCATGTCCACTTCGTTGGAATAGACCCAGGGATGGCCATGCTGCGCGCGCTTATGCCGGCCCGACTGGATGCGGATCACGGGCAGGGAAGCTGGCTTAGGGGCCTGGGTCGGGGTATCGGTGGTCATGGCGGGGGCCGTCGCGGCGGGGATGTCGGTCATGGCGCGGAAAATACCGCCGCAATCCCCTCCGGCTCAAGCCACAAGGCGGTCACCCTGCCATTCAAAAGCCTTAAGAAGCCGTGATTCAGGCCGGTGACTGCCGGCCCGGCGCCCGTGCGCCGTGAGCCAAGCCGCCGGATGGCGGCGCCCGGCATTTGAGGGAACAAACTATGTCACCCCAGCGGTCGGCACAGGCGCAGATCCTCCCGGTAATGCCCATGTTCCAGGGCACGGGCCAGGGCCACCGACACGCTGGTCCCGATGCCTTCCCGCTGTGGCAGGTGCAGATGCACCGCGTTGCAGCCCAGATCGCGGGCCACCACATCCATATCGTTCAACAGGACATCAATGGCGGCTTCCGGTTCGATCAGGTCCAGCGCCAGGAACATGTCGACCTGGAAGACCTTGCCATGCCTTGGGCTGGGCAGGACCTGATAGGCGTAGATGCCATGGATATAGCCATGGTCGCCCTCCACGGTCCGGATGCCGCCTTCGGCGGTACCCAGCAGCAGGCCAGCATATTGGCGCCAGGCCTCGCGGTCATCGGCGGCGCGGCCCGTCTGCACCAGGGGCCAGGCCTGATCGATGCGGCGGCGGTCCAGCGGCTTGACGGAAAAACGGTCGGACATGGTCACCCGTTCCGGCGAGATAAGCACGGCGAAGTCTCTGTCTGTCTGAACAAGGCTGCCGTGCGTGTGCACGGGCGTCCCCCATCGTTAACCGATATGCCGATGGTCGCGCTTTGATCTGGATCAAGGCGCGTTCACGCGGTTGGGCCTAGACCTCTGGATATGTGTTCATCAGCCAACCATTATGAAATCCTTCAATTGGCTGGCGGACATGACTGGAAGTGCTCCACCGGCCTTGTTGCGCGTTGTGGATCGTTTCCAAAAGGCGCATTCTTTCTTCCGGTGGAAAACCGGGGGCGATGCTTATATCGGGGGGCCTCACATGGCGTTGGCTGAACATGCATGCACACGGGAAGGCGCCGTGGCGGCCCGGATCGATGTTGCGCCGTGCAATGCCTGCCCGGTGCGCAGCATGTCGGTCTGCTCCGCCCTGGAAGCGGACGAGCTGAAGCGGCTGGCCGATATCCTGGTGTCGGTCAAGGTCGACGCCGGCCACACCCTGTTCGCAGAGGGAGATGGGGCCGACACCCTGTTCAATGTCACCGCCGGCACCATGAAGCTTTACAAGCTGCTGCCCGATGGCCGGCGACAGATCACGGGCTTCCTGTTGCCCGGTGATTTCCTGGGCCTGTCGATCAACGATACCTATGCCTATTCGGCGGAGTCGGTGACGCCGGCCACGCTCTGCCGTTTCCCCCGCCGCCGCCTGGAAGGGCTGCTGGAAGATTATCCCAAGATGCAGCGCCGCCTGTTCGCCATGGCGTCCAGCGAGCTGGCGGCAGCGCAAGATCAGATGCTGCTGCTGGGCCGCAAGAACGCCAAGGAGCGTATTGCGTCCTTCCTGCTGATGCTGTCGGAACGGGCCAAGCGGCGCGGCTATGCCGAAAACCCGGTGCATGTACCGATGAGCCGGTCGGACATCGCCGACTATCTGGGCCTGACGACAGAAACCGTCAGCCGCACCTTCACGCAGCTGAAGACCAGCCGCGCCATCTCTCTTCTGGAAGGCGGCAAGGTCCGCCTGAACGACATGGAGACCTTGCAGGAACTGGCCGAAGGGGCGTGAGCCTTCAGGCCGCCGCACCCCGTCGTGCCGCCACGGCGGCTTCGGCCTGCGACAGAAGGTCGGCGAGGATTTCGGCCACGGGCTGTTCCTTGGTGACCATGCCCACCGACTGCCCGGCCATCAACGACCCGTTCTCGACATCGCCATCAATGACCGCACGGCGCAGCGCACCGGCCCAGTAATGCTCGATCTCCAGCTGGGCTTCCTTTTGGTCCAACTCGCCGGCATCGAAGCGCGCGATCACTTCGCGCTGCTTATCCATGAAGCGCTTGGTGCCTTCATTCTGCAGTGCGCGGACGGGGATGACGGGGAAACGGCTGTCCAGTGCCACGCTGGCCACCGCATCACGCGCACTGCCTCGGATGAAGGCCTGCTTGAATTTCGGATGCGCCCGGCATTCGCTGGCGCAGACGAAACGGGTGCCCAGTTGCACGCCAGCGGCCCCCATCTCCAGGTAGGAGACAATGGCCTCCCCCCGCCCGATGCCGCCGGCCACGAAGACGGGCACATCGCGGATTTCCGGCAGGATTTCCTGGGCCAGGACGGAGGTGGAGACAGGCCCGATATGGCCGCCGGCCTCACTGCCCTCGATCACGATAGCGTCGGCACCACTACGGATCAGCTTCTTGGCGATGACCAGGGCCGGGGCAAAGCACATGACCTTGGCCCCGCCATCGCGCGCCGCCTTTATGGCGGTGGCGGGCGGCAAACCGCCGGCCAGCACGATATGGCCCACCTTCTCTTCCAGGCAAACCTGCACCAGTTGATCCAGCTGCGGATGCAGGGTGATCAGGTTCACGCCGAACGGCTTGGTCGTCAGGGCCTGGGTGCCCCGGATCTCATCGCGCAGCAAGTCAGGGGACATGGACCCCGACGCGATAACGCCGAAGCCGCCGGCATTCGAAATGGCCGCCACCAGCGCCCGGTCCGACACCCAGGTCATGGCCCCACCCATGATGGCAAGGTCGGTCCCCAGATAATCACGGCCCCGCGACCAGAGCTGATCCAGATGATGGCGAGCGGTCATGATGACGGACCCTTCAATATTTGACTGCCGAATGGTCGGCGTTCACTACCGCCGGGGCTGTGCCCGGTCAAGGGGTGCGCGCCAAATGAAAAGGCCCGGCGCCGTTTCCGACGCCGGGCCTCAACACAAACGGATAAGAGCTTATGCCTTATCGAGACCATAGGCCGTGTGCAGGGAGCGCAGGGCCAGTTCAGTATATTCCTCGGCGATCAGGACGGAGACCTTGATCTCGCTGGTGCTGATAACCTGGATATTGATGCCACGGTCGGCCAGCGCCTTGAACATGCGCTGGGCGACGCCAGCGTGGGAGCGCATGCCAACGCCGATCACCGACACCTTCACGACGTTCGCGTCGGAGACCAGACGGCGATAGTTCAGCGTGTCCTTGGACTTTTCCAGCACCTGGACCGCGCGGTCGATATCGGCCTTGCCGACCGTAAAGGTCATGTCGGTGGTACGGCCATCTTCGGACACGTTCTGCACGATCATGTCGACATTGATGGCGGCGTCCGTCAGGGGCCCGAAGATGCGGGCGGCCACGCCCGGCTGGTCTTCCACGCCAATCAGGGTGATCTTCGCCTCGTCCCGGCTATAGGCGATGCCGCTGACCAGTTCCTGTTCCACGATCTCATCCTCGTCCACGACCAGGGTGCCGGGCAGTTCGGAGCCAGCCGCCTGTTCAAAAGTTGACAATACCTGCACCCGCACATGGTGCTTCATGGCCATCTCGACCGACCTTGTCTGCAGGACCTTGGCGCCCAGCGACGCCATTTCCAGCATTTCCTCATACGTGACGCGGTGCAGCTTGCGCGCCGACTTCACGATGCGGGGGTCGGTCGTATAGACGCCGTCGACATCCGTATAAATGTCGCAGCGGTCGGCTTTCAAGGCCGCAGCCAGCGCCACCGCCGAGGTATCAGACCCGCCACGGCCCAAGGTCGCGATCCGGCCCTTTTCCGTCACGCCCTGGAAGCCGGCGACAACGCCAACCACGCCCTGGGACATGTTGTCGGACAGGGTGGTGGTGTCGATCCGCTCAATCCGGGACTTGCCATGCGTCTCATCGGCGATCAGCGGGATCTGCCAACCCTGCCAGGACCGGGCGGGGATGCCGATTTCCTGCAGCGCGATGGCCAGCAGGCCCGACGTCACCTGTTCGCCCGAGGCGACGACGGCGTCATATTCGGCCTGATCATGGACCTTGGCGATCTGCTTGCAGTAATCGACCAGCTGATTGGTCACGCCCGACATGGCGGAGACGACGACGGCCACCTCGTGCCCGGCATCGACCTCCTGTTTCACCTTTTTAGCGACATTCTTGATCCGCTCGATATCGCCGACCGAGGTGCCACCGAATTTCAGGACAAGCCGCGCCATAACGCCATTCCATCAAGGGTCAGGGTAATTTTCGCAAAGGCTCCGGTGCCGGAGCGGGCTATCCATAACCCGACGCACCATGGGCCGCAAGGCGCGCCCATCGCACTGCACCCATGAAGCGGCGTGGGACGCGTGCCCGCGCGTCCTATTGACCCCGCGACAGGCCGTTCCAGCTTTGCTATGCCGTTGGCCAGAAGTTCGGGAGAGATGAGCCATGAACGCCGCCGCACAGACCCAGCCCCGCACCACCGTCGATCCGGCAGAGATCGAACGGTTCAGCCGTATCGCCGCCGAATGGTGGGACCCGGCGGGCAAGTTCCGGCCGCTGCACAAGTTCAATCCCGTGCGTCTGGCCTGGCTGCGCGATGTGATCTGCAAGGCGCATGATCGCGACCCGCATGCCCCCCGTCCCCTGGACGGTATCCGCATCCTGGATGTGGGCTGCGGCGGCGGGCTGCTGTCGGAACCGCTGGCCCGGCTGGGTGCGACGGTCACGGGCATCGATGCAGCAGAAAAGAATGTGAAGACGGCGGCGGCACACGCCACCGAAACCGGCGTGACCGTTGATTACCGCGCCACGACGGCGGAGGATCTGGCGGCGGCAGGAGAACAGTTCGACGTGGTCCTGGCCATGGAGATTGTCGAGCATGTGGCCGATGTCGACCTGTTCGTGCGTACCGTCGCGGGGCTGGCCCGGCCGGGCGGGCTGGTCTTCATGGCCACCTTGAACCGCACCACCAAGAGTTTTCTGTTCGGCATCGTGGCAGCGGAATATGTCCTGCGCTGGCTGCCGCGCGGTACCCATGACTGGAAACGTTTCCTGAAGCCGTCGGAACTGACCGGCACCCTGCGCCGGGCGGGTGTGGGTGTGCGGGAGGTGACGGGCGTCGCCTATAACCCCATCTCCGACCGGTTCAGTCTGGCCGCCAAGGATCTCGACGTGAACTATATGCTCTGGGGTACCCGCGGTTAAGGAAGGACGGCAATGGTCCGTCACCGCGCCCTGTATCCCCGGAAACAGGCATAATCCTTTCGGTCAGGTTCCAAGCCTTTCCAGTAGGCACGCCGCGCGGCATAGTGGCGCCGTCATTGCGGTATCGAATTGACAGATGTGTCACCGTCCCTTGTCGCGTGCCAGGCTGGTCCTGGCCGGTCTGCTGTTGGCGTGCCTGGCCGGGATACTACCCGTGGCCGGGGCGGATGCAGACCCGTGGGGTGATTTCCCATCAATGGGGTTCACCGATCTGACAGTGGCCGACGGGCTTCCCAACGATACGATCAGTGCGGTGGCCCAGGACAAGGCCGGCCTGATCTGGATCGGCACCTTCGCGGGCCTAGCCCGTTATGACGGTTATCGCCTACATCAATGGGACAGCGACCCGGACGATCCCGACCGTTTGCCGGAGATTTATGTGCGGTCGCTTCTGCCCCTGTCGGATGGAGGCATGCTGATTGGCACGGGGGCCGCCGGTCTGGTCCGGTATGATGCCACCACCGACCAGTTCCAGCGGATCAGCGCACAGGACGGGCCCGGCGCCCGCCTCTATTCCATGATGCCTGCCCGCGACGGGGCGGGGGATGCTGCCTGGATCGCCGCCGATGACGGGCTTTTCCTGTGGCGGGCTGCCGACAATATCCTGCGCCCGGTACCGTTACGGGATGCTGCGGGGCAGCCATTGAACCCCAAACTGTTCGCCGTGCTGGAAGAACCCAATGGCGACCTGTGGGTGGGGGGCATGGGTGGCCTGCTGCGCCGGCGCGCGGGCGAGGCGCATTTCACACCCATCAAGGCGACAGGTCCCGCTGCCGACACCGTGAACACGGAAATCTGGGTCATTCACCGCGACCGGGAGGGCCGGTTATGGCTGGGGTCCGGGGATGCCGGTGTCGCCTATCTGATGCCGGACGGCACCGCCCATGCCGTGGCGGGCCTGACCGGACCTGAAGGGTTGGCCGGGCGGCGGACCATCCGGTCGATGGTGGAGGTACCGGGCAAGGGACTATGGATCGCCACCGACGGTGCCGGCTTGATCATCCTTGACCCCACCACAGGCCGGTTGCGGCAGGTGCGCCATGACCCCGTCCTGCAGGGCAGCCTGAATGGCGACCGGCTGCGCCATGTGATGCTGGATCGGACGGGAAATGTCTGGCTGTCCACGGATCAGGGGGTGGAGCGGTATGATCCGCATGCCAGCCGGATGCGGGTGGTGCCGGCCACGCCGCTTTCGCCAATGGCCCTGTCCAATCCCGAAGTCTACACCGCCCATACCGACACGCGCTCCAGGGTCTGGCTGGGTCTGGCCAATGGCGACGTCGATGTGCTGGATCTGGGCGCCGGTCGTATCGACCGGCTGCGCCTGCCGCCGCCCAACAATGGCCGCGATGTCCGCGCCCTGGTGCCGCTGCCCGACGGACACCTGCTGGCCGCCGCGCGCGGTGTGGCCGCCATCGATCCGGTCACCATGACCATCACCCCGTCGGCCATCCCCTGTCTGGAAGGACAGATCATCAATGTGATGATCGCGAAGGGGCAGGAGATAATCGCCGGCAGCTTCGACGGGCTGAGCCGTTTCAACATCGGTACGGGCGAGTGCCAGCGCTTCCGCCATGATGCTGCCGACCCCAAAAGCCTGCCCAACGACAATGTCCGCTCCCTGACCATGCTGGGTGACGGAAGGCTGGTGGTGGGTACCGCCGGTGGTCTGGCCGTCACCGACGGGCGGGGCGGCTTCCGCAACCATCGGCCCGATGCCGGTGATCCCAACAGCCTGTCGCATGCCTATGTTACCGGCATCGCGGAGGACCGGCATGGACGGCTGTGGCTGTCCACCGCGGGCGGCGGGCTGGTGGTGACGGATGTGGAGGATCTGGGGGGTAAGCCCCGCTTCCGGTCCATCCGCCGCCGCAACGGCCTGCCCCATGACAATATCGGCGGCCTGGGCATTGATGATAAGGGGCGCGTCTGGTTCACCACCCCGTCGCGCGTCGGCATGCTGGACCCGCAATCGGGCCGTTTCACCCTGTTGGGCGAACGTGATGGCGCCACCCTGAAATTCTACGTGATCCGTGATATCGCCAAGGGGCCAGGCGGACAGATGCTGCTGGGCGGGCTGGGCGGGCTGACCGTCCTGGACCCCGATGATGATACCGCACCGCCACCCGCCGCCGTGCTGCGCGTCACGGGCTTGGAGATCAATCATCGGGAGCTGCCGCCGGCCCTGTTGCCGGAAACGGGGCGCCGCCTGTCGCTGGATGCCGCCCAGCGCAACCTGACCCTGGCCTTCTCCCTTCTGGATTACCGCGCGCCGGGCGATCTGCGCTACCGCCACCGGCTGGACGGTTTCGACCAGGGCTGGCTGGATAGCGGCACCCGCGCGCCGGGCGCCAGCTACACCAACCTGCCCGCCGGTGACTATACTTTGCGGGTGGAGGCATCGCAGGCGGGACAGGACGCGCCGCTGGCCACCTTGTCCCTACCGATCTCCATCGCGCCGCATTGGTATGAAACGCTGTGGGCACGGCTGGGACTGGGGATACTGACCATCCTGTCGGTGTTCGGCATCGTGCAGGCACGTACCGGGGCCCTGCACCGGCAGCGCAGCCGGCTGGAAGCAGAGATCGCGGACCGCACCCGTGATCTGGTGGCCGCCAATGCACGGCTGGACATGCTGGCCAGCACCGACCCGCTGACCGGCCTTCTGAACCGCCGCCGTTTCATGGAACTGGCCGCCGCCGAACAGTTGCGGGCGGGGCGGCATCAGCGCCCTTTGTCGCTGCTGCTGATCGACCTGGATCATTTCAAGCGGGTGAACGACCAGCATGGGCATCGCATGGGCGATGCGGTTCTGCGCACCGCCGCCGCCATCCTGTCAGGGGCCATCCGGGGGTCGGACCTTGCCGCCCGTTTCGGGGGGGAGGAACTGGTGCTGCTGCTGCCGGAAACCGATCTGGCAGGGGCAGCGGGCATGGCAGAACGCCTGCGCCAAGCGTTCGCCACCACCACCACCAGCCTGGATGGCAAGGATGTGCGGGTGACGGCCAGCCTCGGCGTGGCGGCCTGGCGTGGGCCGGGTGAAAGCCTGGATGCCCTGATACACCGCGCCGACCAGGCACTGTATGCCGCCAAGCATGCGGGCCGTGACAAGGTGATGGTGGCCGCAGGGGTGCAACCAGGCTGAATTCGCCACTGTTACCGGCATCACCGCAGCCCCCCCATGACATGGAAGCGTCATACTGGTCTGGACAGCGACCTTCCGTACCGTCATGTTGCGGGCGCACAGTCCGGTCTACCAACCTTCCGTAAATGCGGGGCGCACCATGCTGAAGGACCTGATCGAAGGGTTCCGGGAATTCCGGCGCACGAATTTCAAGCAGCAGCGGGGCCTGTTCCGCACGCTGGCCTGGGCCGGCCAGAAGCCGAAGGCCGCCCTGATCACCTGCTGTGACAGCCGCGTCGACCCGACCCTGATTTTCGCGGCCCAGCCGGGCGACCTTTTCGTTGTCCGGAACGTCGCCAATCTGGTTCCGCCCTATAAGCCCAACCAGGATTACCACGGTACGTCGGCAGCACTGGAGTTCGCGGTACGCGAACTGGGCGTGCAGCTGCTGGTGGTCATGGGCCACAGCCAGTGCGGTGGTGTTGCCGCCCTGCCAAAGGACCGCAGCGACCAGAAGTCGGACTTCGTCGATCACTGGATGTCGATCGCCGAACCCGCCCTGGCCAAACTGCGCGAGGGGCAGCCGGCAGGAGCGGAAACCGACCTGCCGGAACTGGAACGTGCCGTGGTCCGGCTGTCGCTGGATAATCTGCGCACCTTCCCCTGGATCGCAGAGGCCGAACGGGAAGGCCGCCTGTTGTTGTGCGGCATGCTGTTCGACGTGGCCGATGCGGAACTGCATGTGCTGGACAATGCCACGGGCCAGTTCCACCCCGTATCCCCGCCGCGCCCGCGCTTCCATTCCACCCATTCGGCCCTGTCCGCCACCGCCGCCGCCGCCGTTGACGGTCAGGCGGAAGAGACGGCGGCCCATACATAATCCGGCCATGATCGGCGGCTAGAACATGTCCATGCGCAAGATCATCCTGGGCCTTCTGGCCGCCGCCGCCCTGTCGCTTCCCGCCGCTGCCGCCCCCACCAAGGGCAAGGCCCAACCGCCGCCCGCCCTGTCGGCGGAGGAACAGGCCCGCCTGCCGGCGGTGGAGGCCTATCTCAACGATATCCGCAGCCTGAAATCGCAGTTCATCCAGTCCAGCGACGATGGCGCGGCCATGGCGACCGGCACGTTCCAGCTGCTGCGCCCCGGTCGCATGCGCATCGATTATAACGAGAACGGCAATTACATCGTCGCCGATGGCCGCTTCGTCTATTTCTGGGACGCTGAGGTCAAGGAGCAGCAGAACGCCCCCATCGGCAGTACGCTGGCCGACTTCCTGCTGCGCGATAATATCCGCCTGTCCGGCGACGTGACCGTGACCCGCATGGGCCAGGATGACGGCGTGCTGGAGGTGACCCTGGTCCAGACCAAGGAACCCGGCCAGGGCAGCCTGACCCTGGTGTTTGAGGAAAAGCCCTTCGGCCTTCGCAAATGGCGGGTGCTGGACGCGCAGGACCGGACCACCGAAGTGGCCTTGCAGAACCCGCAATTCGGCGTCAGCCTGGACAAGGATCAGTTCTATTTCCGTGAATCCGGCCGCCGCCGGGAACGTGATTAAGCGACGGAGCTTGCCCGATGACCCGTTCCGCCAAACCGCTGGTCGGCCTGCCCTGCGACGCGCGTGAACTGGGCCCGCATCCGTTCCATGTGGTGGGCGACAAATACATCCGCGCTGTCAGTCATGGGGCAGGGTGTCAGCCGATGCTGATCCCGGCCCTGGGCGACTGGTGGGATGTTGACGGGCTTCTGGACCGGCTGGGCGGGCTGTTCCTGACGGGCAGCCCCAGCAACCTGCATACGGGCCTTTATGGCCTGCCCGACGCGATGCTGACCCCGCCGCTGGACCCCGCCCGCGACGCCACCACCTTGCCGCTGCTGAAAGGCGCCCTGGCGCGCGGTATTCCAGTTTTCGCGGTGTGCCGCGGGTTTCAGGAACTGAACGTGGCGCTGGGCGGCACCCTGCATCCGCGTATTCAGGAGGTGCCGGGCCGCATGGACCACCGGGAGCCGAAGGAAGCGCCGGTGGAGGTGCAGTATGCGCCCGTCCATCCCGTGACCCTGACACAAGGCGGTGAATTCGCCCGCATCACGGGCCTGTCGGAGATGATGGTGAATTCCCTGCATCAGCAGGGGATCGACCGCATCGCCGACGCTCTGGCCATTGAAGCGGTAGCGCCCGATGGGCAGATCGAGGGCGTGCGGTATACGGGCGGTCCCGGCTTTGCCATGGGCGTGCAATGGCACCCGGAATGGCGCTTCTGGGAAAACCCGCCCTACGCGGCGCTGCTGTCGGCCTTTGGCGACGCCGTCAGAGCCTATGCGGGCCGGTGATTACACCGCCCCCACGCTGACATAGCTCGACACGCCCCTGATATGTTCATCCACCGCCAGCCGGTGGGAGAGCGGTGGGAAGGCGCGCTGGGTGCAGTCCAGGCGCGGGCAGACGCGGCAATTGACCCCAATAGGTGTGGCCGCTTCCATGTTGGACAGGTCCAGGCCATCGGCATAGGTCAGCTGTGCTGCATGGGCCAGATCGCACCCGATGGCCACCGCGAATTGCCGCGCCGGCTGTTTCCAGCCGCCGCCCGGCTTCTCCACCGTGCGTACGATGGAGAAGAAGGCGGTACCATCGGGCATACGGGCCAGCTGTGTCTGAATCTCCCCCGGCCGCCGGAAAGCGTCATGCACATGCCAACGCGGGCACGCCCCACCGAAACGCGCAAAATGGAATCCGGGTGCCGCACTGAACCGTTTCGACATGTTGCCGGCGGGATCGACACGGGCGAAGAACAAAGGCACGCCCTTGGCCCCCGGCCGTTGCAGCGCCGTCAACCGGTGGCAGACCTGCTCAAAGCTGGCGACGAAGCGGCGGGACAGGATTTCGATGTCGTACCGCACCTCCTTCGCCGCCGTCAGGAACCGGCCATAGGGCATCATCAGGGCCGATGCGAAGTAATTGGCCAGCCCCACCCGTGCCAGCCGGCGAGACTCGTCATGGCTGAACGACCCGCGTGAGACGGCCGCATCCAGCAGCGCCGCCTGCCCCAGCAGGGCCGCCTGACTGGCCAGTTGGAAGGTGCGGCCCGCCGGGTCCAGCATTTCGGAGATCAGAACGCGCTTGGAATGCCTGTCATAGCGGCAGATGGCCCCGCCCATCACATCGATGGGCATCAGGCGCACCCGCACCCCATGCTTTTTCTGCAAATGCGCCGACAGCGTGCCATAGAGATTGCCGCTATCCAGATCGCCATCGATCCACAGGCTTTCCGCCGCGATCTCCAGATCGGGGAAATGGTTCTGTTCAGCCTGGAAGAATTCCGACACTTCCTCCTGCGGAAAGGCCTGGGCGCCCATGACCTGCAACTTGTCGCGGTCGGCCACCTTCTCCGCCAGCGCCCCCAGATCCTCCCGAGCTTCGCGATAGGCGCGGTACATCGACACGATGGCGTGGCCCAGGTTAGGGGCCGCCGCCGCAACCTCCTTCATGTCCTGGGCCTTGATATCGCCGGCTTCGAACAGGGGATCGGCAAACACTTCCCGCAGGCTCGCCACCAGCCGCGTCTCATCATCTTCCGCAAAGCTGGCCATGTCGATGCCATAGACCGATGCAATCTTCAGCAGCAGCGGTACCGTCAGCGGGCGCTGATTGGCCTCAATCAGGTTCAGATAGGAGGGGGAGACCCCGATCTCCTCCGCCATCTGTGCCTGTGTCATCTTCAGGTCACGGCGCAGGCGGCGGACCTTGTGGCCCAACATGGCCTTCTTGTCGGACATGGGGTCAGCCTTCCTTGCGCGTAATCATTTTCACCTCGTCCCGATAGCGGAACCGAAGGGCGGACCAGTCATCGTCAATCGCGATCTGGGTCACCGGGATCATGCCTTCGCGGGTCAGCCGGTCCCATCCCGCATCGCGGGAGAGATCGCTTCGGATCGACCCGCTTTTCTTGGGATGCGCCACCCAGAAGGCCCCACCGCGTTTGTAAATCGGCAGCATACGGTCGGCCAGGGGCCCGAGGGCCGCGACATCCACCGCAAAGCCCAGCATCAGGTCAATGTCGCCATCGGGTCGTTCTGCCGGCAAACCAATGATTTCCCGAAGATTTTCTGGGGTGTTCAGCATCCAGGCCCGCCTGCCTGGTTTCCAGCCCAGCTTGTCCGCGATACTCTTCATGGCACCGACCTCCGCCGCTTCACCCCTTTAATTTACAGACTTTACAACATGACAGCAATTGGCATTACAGACTGTGACAGCAATACTATTTTACGAAATTCACTCTATTGATCATTTTATGTCCTGGGTCCATGTTCACCTCAACGGCGCTGCACTGCACACCAAACTCGGTATCGGGAACAAGGTGGCGGAAACAAAAAGCAGCCCGCACGAGACACCAGAGAGCCCCACCAGGCCAGGAGTTGAGACATGTCCCCGTTGGACCAGACCCAGAGCATCGATCTCGCCGCCATCCACGCCAAGCGCTATGACGGTATCAAGCGCGACTTCACGGCTGAGGATGTGCGTCGCCTGTCCGGGTCGGTGAAGATCGAGTACACGCTGGCCGAAATGGGCGCCCGCCGCCTGTGGGAACTGCTGCACACCCGTCCCTATGTCCACACGCTGGGCGCCTTCACAGGCAATCAGGCCCTCCAGCACGTCAAAGCCGGCCTGGAAGCCATCTATCTGTCTGGATGGCAGGTCGCGGCGGATGCCAATCTGGCGGGGCAAATGTATCCCGACCAGTCGCTGTACCCCGCCAATTCCGTCCCCGCCGTTGTGAAGCGCATCAACAATGCCTTCCAGCGCGCCGATCAGATCCAGACCGCCGAGGGCAAGGGCGATACCTACTGGTTCGCGCCCATCATCGCCGATGCCGAAGCCGGTTTCGGTGGCCCGCTGAACGCCTTTGAGCTGATGAAGGGCATGATCGAGGCCGGTGCGGCTGCCGTTCACTTCGAAGACCAGTTGGCATCTGAAAAGAAGTGCGGCCATCTGGGTGGCAAGGTGCTGATCCCGATCCAGCAGTTCATCCGTACCCTGAATGCTGGTCGTCTGGCCGCCGATGTCTGCGGCACGTCCACCCTGGTGGTTGCCCGCACCGACGCCGAGTCGGCCCAGTTGATCACCAGCGATGTGGATGAGCGCGACCACCCCTTCATCGACCGCAATGACCGCACGCCGGAAGGCTTCTTCCGCATCAAGAAGGGTGTTGGCGTCGATTACTGCATCGCCCGTGCCCTGGAATACGCCCCCTATTCCGATCTGATGTGGTGGGAAACTTCCAAGCCGAACCTGGACGAGGCGCGCCGCTTCGCCGAGGCCGTGCACAAGAAGTTCCCCGGCAAGATGCTGGCCTATAACTGCTCGCCCTCCTTCAACTGGAAGGCCAACCTGGACGATGCGACCATCGCCAAGTATCAGGCCGAGCTGGGGGCCATGGGTTACAAGTATCAGTTCGTGACCCTGGCGGGCTTCCATAGCCTGAACCTGGCCACCTTCGAACTGGCCAAGGGCTACAAGGAACGCGGCATGGCCGCCTACTCCGAGATGCAGCAGCGTGAATTCGCTGCCGCCGAGCAGGGCTTCACTGCCGTGAAGCACCAGCGCGAAGTGGGCACCGGCTACTTCGACGCGGTGGCGGTTGCCATCTCGGGCGGTACGTCGTCGACCACCGCCATGAAGGACAGCACCGAGACCGATCAGTTCCATTGATCGGTTCAGAGGTTCCCCCGAGTGATCCCGGCCGTGGCCGGGGCACTCCGGCGGCGACTGCCGCCGCGCGGCCCATGCCGCGTAAGCCAAGCCGCCGGATGGCGGCGCCCGGCGCTTGAGGGAACATTATCGTATTGATCCGCTGCCCTTCCTGAACAGGGTGGCGGGTCTGCCGGGGGAAGGGGCTGCATCCTTCCCTTGGCTCTTGGCCCCCCAGGCTGGAACCTTTCTGCCACCCTCCGCGCTGGATGGGAGGGGGCGGCGGAAAGCCGGTGGACGGCGCGATGGATCGCCGACCCCGCCGGATCGTACCGGCCATGGGGCCCTTTCAAACAAACAGAACAGGCGATGGTGGGCGCTCTTCTCTCCCGTCGTCTCTGGGGTCCGGCCCGCACCCGGACCCCACCCCCGATCCCAGGATGGCAACGCACCGTTCCGCCCTCGCGACAGAGGTGGGCGGTGCTTTGTCTTATCTGGCCCTCCTCCACCCTTTTACATCAGGAGATGCCCATGGATGGTTACACCCCCCTTGTTCTGGACGACGAACCGGTGATGACACCGGCGATCGCCGACGCAGAAGCCGCATGGGTTGCCGTCAGTGTGGGCGACAGCGTGATGTTTGTGTGGTTTGGGGGAGAGGAGTGAGCAGCAAAGCCTGGCAATGGGACAAAAAAAGGGGGACCAAACGGCCCCCCCTAGCCATTACATCAGACCCGCTTACTTCCGCCGCGTCAGTTGCCCGACGTCACGCACAGCACCCTTGGCGGCGGAGGTGGTGAGGGCCGCATAGGCCTTCAGTGCCTGGGACACGACGCGTTCACGCGGGGCCGACGGCTGCCAGGCATCCACGCCCTTGGCTTCTTCCGCCGCGCGGCGACGGGCCAGTTCCTCATCCGACACGGCCAGATGGATGCGGCGGTTGGGGATATCGATCTCGATCCGGTCACCTTCCTCCACCAGACCAATGGTGCCGCCTTCGGCGGCTTCCGGGCTGGCATGGCCGATGGATAGGCCCGAGGTACCGCCGGAGAAGCGGCCATCGGTGATCAGGGCGCAGACCTTGCCCAGCCCCTTCGATTTCAGATAGCTGGTCGGGTACAGCATTTCCTGCATACCCGGCCCACCCTTCGGCCCCTCATACCGGATCAGAACGACATCGCCGGCCTGGATGCGGTTGCCCAAGATGGCGCTGACGGCGGCATCCTGGCTTTCGAACACGCGGGCCGGACCGGCGAAAACCAGGGCGGAGGCATCCACGCCCGCCGTCTTCACGATGCAGCCTTCTTCCGCCAGATTGCCGAACAGCACCGCCAGACCGCCATCCTTGGAGAAGGCATTGTCGACGGAGCGGATGACGCCCGTGGCGCGGTCCAGGTCCAGTTCCTGATAACGGCTGGCCTGGCTGAAGGCCACGGTCGTGCGCACGCCGCCGGGTGCGGCCTTGTAGAAATGCGCGACTTCGGGATTGTTGGTCTGCGCCACATCCCAGCGGGCCAGCGCCTCGGCCAGGCTGTCAGCATCCACCCGCTTCACATCGGTATGCAGCAGGCCACCGCGCGCCAGTTCGCCCAGGATGGCCATGATGCCGCCGGCCCGGTGCACATCCTCGATATGCACATCGGCGACAGCGGGGGCCACCTTGCAGATATTGGGCACGCGGCGCGACAGGCGGTCGATGTCCGCCATGGTGAAATTCACCTCACCCTCATGTGCGGCGGCCAGCAGGTGCAGGACCGTATTGGTCGATCCGCCCATGGCAATGTCCAGCGCGATGGCATTCTCGAACGCCTCGAACGTGGCGATGGAACGCGGCAGCACGCCGTCATCATCCTGCTCGTAATAGCGCTTGGCCAGACCGACAATGCGGCGACCGGCTTCCTCAAACAGGCGGCGGCGGTCGGCATGGGTGGCCAGCGTGGTGCCGTTGCCGGGCAGCGACAGGCCCAGCGCCTCCGTCAGGCAGTTCATAGAATTGGCCGTGAACATGCCGGAGCAGGAACCGCAGGTCGGGCAGGCCGACCGCTCAATGACCTTCACTTCTTCGTCGGTATATTTGTCGTCGGCAGCGGCGACCATGGCATCGATCAGGTCGATGGCGATTTCCTTGCCCTTCACCTGCGCCTTGCCGGCCTCCATCGGGCCGCCGGACACGAAGATCGTCGGGATGTTGAGGCGTAGCGCCGCCATCAGCATGCCCGGCGTGATCTTGTCGCAATTGGAGATGCAAACCAAGGCGTCGGCGCAATGGGCGTTGACCATATACTCCACCGCATCTGCAATCACCTCGCGCGAGGGCAGGGAATAGAGCATGCCGTCATGGCCCATGGCGATGCCGTCATCGACCGCGATGGTGTTGAATTCCTTGGCCACACCGCCGACCGACTCCACTTCACGCGCGACAAGCTGGCCCAGATCCTTCAGATGCACATGGCCGGGCACGAACTGCGTGAAGGAATTGGCGATGGCCACGATGGGCTTGCCGAAATCCTCGTCCTTCATGCCGGTGGCGCGCCACAGGCCACGGGCGCCGGCCATGTTGCGGCCATGGGTGCTTTTGCGGGAACGAAGCTGCGGCACGGGGGTCTTCCTTCAGGCTTGTTCGAAGATTTCAAAAATGGATCGCTGATGGACAGAATAATATGAATGCAGCCATCAAACCGCATCCAACATTCCTGCAACCCGTATATGCCCCCGTTGGGGAGCGGTTCAAGAAGCGGTTCAGGCTGTCCGGGCCAGGGCGGCGCGGCGGCGGACCAGCCGTTCGGCGAATTCCGACAGGCCGATCAGCAGCACCATGCCCAGCAGCAGCCAGACCGGCAGCACCACCAGCCCCAGATGCTGCGCCAGCCAGCCCAGCGCCCCCGGGATCAGGGTCGCCCCGGCACCCGCCGCCGTCATCTGGAACCCAACCGCGTGCGGGGCGATGGCATCCCCCACGCGGATGGGGGTCAGGGAGACCAGCGTGGGGAAGGTGGGGGCAAGGCCGAAGCCCAGGCCCAGTGCCGCCGCCATGCCTACGGCAGGCGTGGGGAACCACGCGAACAGCAGGGCCGACACCAGGGCAATGGCAAGGCCAGCCCTCAAGGCGTTCAGCGGCCGCACCCGCGCCGTCACCTGCCCGAACACCAGCCGCCCGAAGGTCAGCGCCCCCCAGTACAGGCCCGCAATGGTGCCGGCAGTGCCGACATCGATCCCATGCTGGCGCGTCAGCAGCGTGAACAGCCACTGCCCCGCCGCCATCTCCACCCCGCAATAGACCATGAACAGGCCGACATTCAGCCAGATCACCGGGTGGCGCAGCGCGTCAGTAAAGGGGGCGATGGCCGTCGCCGTGCCGTTGCCATCGCCACCCGCATCTTTACTTTCTTCCCACCGCCGCATGGTGACCAGGAACATCACCGCCATACCGGCCAGGATCAGGGCGATCAGGGCATAGCCCCATCGCCAGCCGGCCCCCAGAGTAATGGAAGCCGTCATCAACAGCGGACCGGCGGTGGCACCCAGGCCCCAGGACCCGTGCAGCCAGTTCATGACGCGGGGGGAGAAACGGCGGGCACCATAGAGATTGATGCCTGTATCGATGGCACCGCTGGCCAGCCCGCCCAGAATGGCGGCAGGGATCAACAGATAGAAGGACGGCGTCAGGGCATAAGTGGCCAGGCTGGCCACCATGGCGGCACTGCTGACCGTCAGGACAACACCCAGGCCCATGCGGCGCACAATGCTGCCCCCGGCCAAACCGGAGAACAGGTAACCGCCCGTGCCGCAGATCAGCAGAATGCCAAGATTGCCCAGCGGCCGGTCGAAGGTTTCCCGGATGAAAGGCCATGTCACACCGGGCAGCCCATCCGGCAGGCCCAGGCTGATGAAGGCCAGGAACGCCATGGCGATCAGGGCGGCCGGCAAACTGGAACGGGGGCGGGAAGGGGTCATGATCCGCGGGGCAGGGGGCGATGCCGGCCATACGCAACGGGTCAGGCCGAACCGGAAAGAGGCCGGTGTTGGAATCGATATCATGCCCGTGAAGCCTGCGGCAAGACGGGGGCCGGTATGGCTGAACCCCGCTCAGGCCCTTCGCCGGTCTGGACAGGGACGCCCGGCCCGCCTAATCCTGTTGCCTTCCGTCACCGACGCTCCGAGGCCCTCCCCGTGCGTATCGCCACCTGGAACATCAACTCCGTCCGCCTGCGCATCGACATTGTCGGCAAGCTGCTGGACGAACAGCAACCCGACGTCCTGTGCCTGCAGGAAACCAAGGTGGTGGATGACGCCTTCCCGCGCGGGGAGTTCAAGGCGCGAGGGTATGAGCATATCCATATCCATGGAATGAAGAGCTATAACGGCGTCGCCATCCTGTCGCGCATCCCCTTTACCTCGCGCGACATCCGCCATTCCTGCGGCAAGGAGGATTGTCGCCACGTCCTGGCCACGCTGGAGAACGGGGTGGAGATCCACAATCTCTATATCCCCGCCGGCGGTGACATTCCCGACCCGGCACTGAACGACAAGTTCGCCCACAAGCTTCAGTTCCTGGAGGAGATGCAGGCCTGGTTCCAGGAGAAGCGGTCACCCGATCAGCCCATGATCCTGGTGGGCGACCTGAACATCGCACCCTTGGAGCATGATGTCTGGTCGCACAAGCAGCTGCTGGACGTTGTTTCCCACACCCCGATCGAGGTGGAGAAGCTGACGGCCCTGCAGAACAGCCTGAACTGGGTCGATGCGGTCCGCCATTTTGTGCCTGCGGATCAGAAGCTGTATAGCTGGTGGTCCTACCGCGCCGCGGACTGGAACCTGTCCAACAAGGGCCGCCGCCTGGACCATATCTGGGTCACCCCGCCGTTGGCACCCTCCCTGAAGGGCCAGAACATCCTGCGCGAGGCGCGAGGGTGGGAGCCGAAGCCCAGTGACCATGTGCCGGTCATCGTGGACCTGGATATCTGATCAGCCTTCACACATGCAGGCGCGTCGGCAACCGGATGCTGACCGTCGTTCCCTCACCCGGCTCGCTGTCGATGGACAGCGAGCCGCCATGCAGTTCCACCAGTGACTTGGCGACCGGCAAGCCCAGGCCCGTGCCCTCACCTGTGCGGGCTAGATGGCTGTTGATCTGGCGGAACGGTTCCAGGGCCAGCGCCACCTCGGTCGGCGTCATGCCACAGCCGGTATCGGTCACCCGCATTACCATGTAATCGTCGGGCCAGAGCGGGTCACGTTCCACCGCGACCGTGATGGTGCCGCCCGACGGTGTATATTTCACGGCATTGTTGATCAGGTTCAGCAATACCTGCCGGATCTTCATGGCGTCGGCGCGCAGGTACGGTGCCTTCTCCCCAGAGGAGACGACACGCAGGTCCAGTGACGCCGCCTCTACCCGCCCGCGCATCAGGCGCACGCATTCCGCCGCCAGGGTCGGCAGGTCCACGACCTCCAGCCGCAGATCCATCTTGCCGGCCTCAATCTTCGACAGATCCAGAATGTCATTGATCAGGGCCAGAAGATGCAGGCCGGAACCACGGATGTCCTCGGCATATTCGGCATATTTGGGGTTGCCCATAGGCCCGTGGATACGGTGAACCATCACTTCGGCAAAGCCGATGATAGCGTTCAAGGGCGTGCGCAGCTCATGACTGGCCACAGCCAGGAACTGTGATTTCGCAGCGGTCGCCTGTTCGGCCTCCGCCCGCGCCATGCGGGCCGCCGTCTCGCTGGCTTCCAGCTTGGCGACATAACGCCGGACCAGCACCACCAGGGCCAGCACCAGGATGGTGCCGAACACGCCCTGCAGCAGGATCTGGTTTCGGAACTGACGGTAGGGCTGCAGCACATGGTCGATATCCTGGCCCACCGACACCAGCAGCCGCGTGCCGGGCAGCAGCTCGTAACTGGCGATACGATCCTCGCCGTCAATGGGGCTGACGGCGCGGATGATGCCATGGCCGTCGCCTTCACGCGCCGCCCCCACATCGGGCAGGTCGGGATAGGACTGCCCAACAATGCCGGGGGTCGACGCACCGCGCGCATAGACGGTGCCGTCCAGGTCCATCAAGGTGGCGATGGCGCCCAGGTCCAGATCGACCGCACTGAAAAAACCCGCGAAATATTCCGACAGAACATCGCCCACCACGACCGCGATCAGGCTGCCATCAGGTGCCTCCACCCGCACCCAGAAGGGAATGGAGGACATTAGCGGTGTGCGCCCGATGATGGGCTTGCCAAAGCCCAGGCGCGGCGATCCCGGTTCCGTCGCCTGCCGGAAATAATCGCTGTCGGACATGTCCAGGCCGACCGCGCCGGGCCGGGTCGCGTCCACCACAATGCCGCGCGCATCCATGATGCCCAGGAATTTCGACACCCGGTCCAGCCCCGCCACGCGCCGGCGCATTACCTCCAGATCGGCGGGATATCCCGCCTCCACCCGGTCGGACACTTCCTGCAGCAACTGCTGCACCTGACTGACGGTACGGCTGACATGCTGACCGAAGGCGCGGGTCAGGTTGGCTGTGTCACGCTCAGCATCGGCCAGGGCGTCGAGATAGGAGGAATGGATCTGCCAGCCGACAAGTAGCCACAACCCGCCCAGCACCATAGCCGAAAGCAGGTTGATGCCGGTACGGCCCAACAGGGCCATCGAGCGGCCGGAGCGGCCACCCCTGTCTCGGGTTTGCTGTCCCATTAAAGGCTTCTATAGCACGCGGTACAGGCCGCGTCACGCGGTGGCCAGTTCGCCTGCCAGTTGCAGCATCAATGACAGGTCCGCATCGCGCGACAGGCGGTGGTCGCCATCCTTGACCAGGGTGACACGCACATCGTCGCTCTCCAATGCCGCCGCCAGATCCAGGCTGGTCTGCCAAGGAATGTCGGGATCGCACTGCCCGTGCAGCAGGCGGACAGGGCAGCGGATGGGGATGGGGTTGCTCCCCTTGGCCAACAGAAGATGGGACTGCGCCTCATCCAGCAGATGTTTCGTGATCGGGTATCCGGCGGGGTCATAGGCCGACGGCGCAATGAACCGCCCATGCCGTTCCAAAGCTTCCAGCTCCGCCGGCCCCAGGCGCGGGCGGATCATGCGTTCGGTGAAGTCGGGGGCCGGGGCAATGCCCAGCAGCCCCGCCACCCGGTCAGGTCGGGCCAAGGCCAGCAACAGCGTGATCCAGCCGCCCATGGAGGACCCGACCAGGATCTGCGGCCCCTGCGCCACCCGGTCCAGCACGGCCAGGGCATCATCGCGCCAGCGCCCGATGGACCCGTCCTCCCAATCGCCGCCACTGGCGCCGTGGGCATGGTAGTCAAAGCGGATGAAGGCCCGGCCTTGGGCCTGTGCCCAGCGTTCCAGCGCCACCGCCTTGGCCCCGCCCATGTCGGACCGGAAGCCCGTCAGGAAGATGATGCCCGGCCCTGTACCAGGGCTCTGGCGATAGGCTATGGCGGTTCCGGCCCGATCCAGGCTATGTATCGGCACCTCGCCTTCCATGGCTGCCCCGTTCATTCGTTCGAAATTCCGCCCATGCCGCCCCAAGCTGACGCCGGCACCATAGCCGGCACCCTAGACGGCGATGTGACGCCGGACAATCCCGGCCTTGATGCCGCCAGCCTGTTCGGCGGTGGCAAGCCCGTCATTCTGCAGGTGATCCCCACCCTGGTCACGGGCGGTGCGGAACGCGGCTGCATCGACATGGCCGCTGCTATTCAGCGCGCGGGCGGCACGGCCATCGTGGTTTCCGCCGGTGGACAGATGGCGCGTGAGTTGGACCGGTATGGCGCCAAGCATATCCAGTTGCCGGTGCAGTCGAAAAACCCGCTGACCATGCGGCGCAACGCAGCCAGGCTGACGGACATCATCAAGCAGCATGGCGTCGATCTGATCCATGCCCGCTCCCGCGCGCCGGCCTGGAGCGCCTATTGGGCGTCCAAACGCGCCGACATCCCGTTCGTCACCACCTTCCACGCGCCCTATAATTTCAAGGGTCGGGTGAAGAAATGGTACAACAGCGTCATGGCCAAGGCCGACCGAATCATCGCCGTGTCGGGTTTCGTCTATGAGCATGTGGCCACGGAGTATGGCGTTGGGGCGGACCGGCTGCGCCTGATCCATCGCGGTGTCGATGTCGATATCATGTCGCCCGACAAGGTGACCCAGGCCCGCATGGCGCAGTTGATCCAGCAATGGCGCCTGCCGGAGGATCAGCGCATCGTGCTGCTGCCCGGTCGCCTGACCCGCTGGAAGGGGCAGGGGGTGCTGATCGAGGCCATATCACGCCTGGGGCGCAGCGATGTACGCGCCGTTCTGGTCGGTGATGAACAGGGCCGCGACCATTATCGCCAGGAACTGGAAGATCATATCCGCCGCCTGAACCTGGGCGGGCAGGTCACCATCGCCGGCCACTGCAACGACATGGCAGCGGCCTATATGCTGTCCGACGTGGTGGTGAATGCGTCGATCGAACCCGAAGCCTTTGGCCGCGTGATCGCAGAGGCCCAGGCCATGGGCCGCCCGGTGATCGTGTCCGACCTCGGCGCGGTAAAGGAAACCGTGATCAACGGCGAAACCGGCCTGGTGGTGCCCCCCAACGATCCCGACGCCCTGGCCGGCGCCATCCGCGCCGCCCTCGACCTGGACCCGCTGCAGCGTCAGGCGGTAGGCCTGGACGGCATGCGTCATGTGCGGGCAAACTTCACCAAGGCCGGTATGTGCGCCGCCACTCTGGCGGTCTATGCAGAGCTGTTGGGTTGAATAGCCTGTCAGGAAAGCCGTTCAGAGCACGATCAGTGATTGGAACTCCTGCATTTACGGTCGGTATCTGATACCATCGGTCCATTCTCACCCAAATCACGTCCTCCGGCTGTCGATGCCGCCGCCATTCGGAGCGTGTGGAGCCGTTGCCCGTGAAACACCGCCCAGTTTTGTGTTGCATAATGTTTCATAAGGGCATCACGAAACCGGGTTTGTGCATTTTTCCCCGCCTGAATCCCGCCTTGATTACCGTGTAAGCAGCAACTCCGTCCAAGGGGCGAACCGCCCGGCCTTGCCTAGTGCCGGCTTTTTTGCTCTAAGGATGGCTCCATATATCCGCTGGCGTTATCCGGGTGGTCTTCCCATGTCCTTGCGTGCCCTGTCCGTGATTGGTCGTTCCGCCCTGTTGGGCGCCCTGGCGCTGGGTCTTTCCGGCTGCGGCGCGCTGGACAGCCTGGGTTTCGGCGGGGAGCCTGAGGCCCCCAACACCCAGATCCTGCGCCAGAACAATGGCGGGGCGGCAGGCATGAACGCCGCTGCCCGCCCGGCCGGCACCGTGACGGTCAACGCCTTCCTGTGGCGCGCTGCCCTGGACACCGTGACCTTCATGCCGCTGGTTCAGGCCGACCCCTATGGCGGCGTCATCCTGACCGACTGGTACAGCCCGCCGGCCACGCCAAGCGAGCGGTTCAAGGTCAATCTCTACATCCTGGACGCAGCCCTGCGTGCCGATGGCGTGCGCGCCACCGTGTTCCGCCAGGAACTGAAGAACGGTGTATGGATCGACGCGCCGGTGACGGCGGAAACCGGCACGCAGCTGGAAGACACGATCCTGACCCGCGCCCGTCAGCTACGTCAGCAGTCGGCTGCGCCCAGCAACTGATCCCGTTTTCCGGCAGTTTGCGGTTCAGCCATGCCAAGGCCGGCCTTCGCCGGCCTTCGGCGTTTATGATAGTGATCGCAGAGCGATATTCCGAGCCGCCGGGCATCGGCCCCTGTCACGGGTGACGCCCGGCGAAGCGACACCCGTTCGACAGGTTCCGACCCATGTCCCGCTATAATGTCCGCGAAACCGAAGCCAAGTGGCAGTCCGTCTGGGAAGAACGCCGCAGCTTCGCCGTCACCGCCGATCCGTCCAAGCCCAAGACCTATGTGCTGGAGATGTTCCCCTATCCGTCGGGGCGCATCCATATGGGCCATGTGCGCAACTATACCATCGGCGACGTGATCGCCCGCTATAAGCGGTCCAAGGGTTTCAACGTCCTGCACCCGATGGGCTGGGATGCGTTCGGCCTGCCGGCGGAAAACGCCGCGCTGGAGCGCAACACCCATCCCGGTACCTGGACCTATGAGAACATCAAGGCCATGCGTGGCCAGTTGAAGACCATGGGTCTGGCCATCGACTGGGACCGCGAGATCGCCACCTGCCGGCCGGAATATTACCGGTTCGAACAGAAGATGTTCCTGGATTTCCTGAAGGCGGGCCTCGCCTATCGCAAGGAAAGCTGGGTCAACTGGGACCCCGTGGACAACACCGTTCTGGCCAATGAGCAGGTGATCGACGGGCGCGGCTGGCGCACCGGCGCCCTGGTGGAAAAGCGCAAGCTCTCCCAGTGGTTCCTGAAGATCACGCATTTCGCGGACGAGCTGCTGTCGGCCATCACCACGCTGGATCGCTGGCCGGAAAAAGTCCGCATCATGCAGGAGAACTGGATCGGCAAGTCCACGGGCTGCCGCTTCTTCTTCCAGCTTTCCGATGGGCACGCCGATCTGGAGGTGTTCACCACCCGGCCCGACACGCTGTTCGGTGCATCCTTCGTGGCGATCAGCCCCAACCATCCGCTGGCTGGCAAGCTGGCCGAGAGCGATGCGGGTCTGGCCGAGTTCATCGCCGAATGCAACCGCATGGGCACCAGCGAAGCCACGCTGGAACAGGCGGAAAAGAAGGGCTGGCGCACGCCAGTGACGGCGGAACATCCCTTCGTCAAGGGCTGGAACCTGCCCGTCTATGTTGCCAACTTCGTGCTGATGGAATATGGCACGGGCGCCATCTTCGGCTGCCCCGCCCATGATCAGCGCGACCTGGACTTCGCGCGTAAGTACGACTTGCCCGTGAAGCCCGTGGTGGTGCCCGATGGCGAGGACCCTGCCGCCTTCGCTGTGGGGAATGAGGCCTATACCGGCCCCGGCAGCATCCGCAATTCCGACTTCCTGGACGGTCTGTCCGTGGAAGAGGGCAAGAAGGCCGCCGTCGCAAAGATTGAGAGCTTGGCCCGCGGGCAGGGGACGACCATGTTCCGCCTGCGCGACTGGGGCGTTTCGCGTCAGCGCTACTGGGGCTGCCCCATCCCCATCATCCATTGCCCGGATTGCGGCGTGGTGCCGGTGCCGGAAGACCAGCTTCCCGTCACCCTGCCCGCCGACGTCACCTTCGACGCCGCCGGCAACCCGCTGGCCCGCCATGCCACCTGGAAGCATGTCAAATGCCCCTGCTGCGGCAAGGATGCGGAGCGGGAGACGGATACGTTCGACACGTTCATCGAGTCGAGCTGGTATTTCCTGCGCTTTGCCGACCCGCGTAACGAGCAGGTGGCCTTCGACAAGGAGCTGGTGAAATACTGGCTGCCCGTCGATAACTATATCGGCGGCATCGAGCATGCGGTTCTGCACCTGCTCTATTCCCGCTTCTGGACCCGCGCCCTGTCCCATGTCGGCTATCTGGACTTGCCGGAACCGTTCGGTGGCCTGTTCACCCAGGGAATGGTGACGCACGCCACGTTCCAGGATGCCGATGGCAAGTGGGTCTTCCCCGTGGATGTGGATATCCAGGGGACCAAGGCCACAAAGATCGCCGACGGCTCCCCCGTCACGGTCGGCCCCGTCATCAAGATGTCGAAGTCCAAGAAGAATGTCGTGGACCCGGAGGGCATCATCGGCAGCTATGGCGCCGATGCCGCCCGCCTGTTCATGATGTCCGACAGCCCGCCTGACCGCGATCTGGAATGGACCGAGGCCGGTATTGATGGCGCCTGGCGCTATATCAACCGCCTGTGGCGTCTGGTGACGGAGCCGGGCTTTGCCCTGCCTGCCGCCGGTACCGCGGCCCCGAATAGCTTCGGCGCCGATGCCACCGCCCTGCGCCGCGCCGCACACAAGGCGGCGGCGGCGGTGGGTGAGGATATTGAGGGCTACCGCTTCAACAGCTCTGTTGCCAAGCTGCGCACCTTCACCAACGCACTGGGCGATGCCCTGTCCAAGATGGCGGCCAAGGGCGAGGTACCGGCGGACGAGGCCTGGGCCGCGCGTGAGGCGCTGGAATATATGGCGCAGATCGTTCAGCCCGTGATGCCGCATCTGGCACAGCAGATGTGGGAAGAGCTGAGCCATGGCGACCTGCTGGTCGACCGGAACTGGCCTGTATCCGATCCCGCCCTGCTGGTGGATGACAGCGCAACCGTGGCCGTACAGGTCAATGGCAAGCTGCGCGCCACCCTGACCCTGGCTCGCGACTGCGCCGAAGCCGTGGCGCGGGAGGCGGCCCTGGCCGACGCGAATGTGCAGCGTGCCATGGACGGCAAGGAACCGCGCAAGATCATCGTGGTGCCGAACCGCATTGTGAATATTGTTGTATGAGTAAAGGGGTCGGGAGGTTGAGGCTTGGTTCAACCTTCTGGCCTGTTTTCCGCAGGTTCTTGGCTAAAGAGCCGCAATTTTCTTGAACCAAGCCTCAACGAGGCGTGCCATGGCCCAGCATTTACCCCGTCTTGCCACCGTCCTGCTGCTGGCCCTGATGCCGGCGGTCCTAGGGGCCTGCGGTTTCAAGCCGGTCTATGGCACAGCGTCCCATGACAGCGCCGTGGGTGCTGCGCTTGCCAATGTGCAGATCGACCCGATCGTTGACCGCAATGGCCAGGTCCTGCGTAATAACCTGATCGACCGGTTCTATACCGATGGCCGGCCCGCCAATGCCCGTTACCGCCTGGCCGTCGCCCTGTCCGCGACGGAGGAGGAGCTGGGCATTCAGAAGGATGCGACCGCCACCCGTGCGCGGCTGCGCCTGCAGGCCAGTTACGAGCTGATTGAGATCAGCACGGGCCAGGTGGTCTATCGTACCTTCTCCCGCTCCATCGTCAGCTTTAACCTGCTGGACAGCCAGTTTGCCGTGCTGGCCACGCGCCAGGACGCCTATGATCGTGGCCTGACCGAGCTGGCGGACGATATCCGCACGCGCCTGTCGCTCTATTTCGCGCGCGACAAGCAGTAAGGGGAGGGGGCGTTGAAGGTTCAGCCGAAAAACGCCGACGCCTTCGCCAAGCGCCCGCCGCCGGCCACGCGGCTGGTCCTGCTCTACGGTCCCGATGCCGGCCTTGTGCGCGAACGGGCCAAAACCGCCGCACAATCGGCCTGTCCCGACCTGTCCGACCCGTTCCGCGTGACGGAGATGAAGGCCGATCAGGTGACCGCCGACCCGGCCCGCCTGAGCGATGAACTGTCAGCCATGGCGCTCACTGGCGGGCGGCGCGTGGTGCGGGTGCGCGACGCCGATGACAAGCTGGCAGTGACCGTCTCTGCTCTGCTGAAGGCCTTTCCCGGCGGCGACACGCTGCTGGTGATCGAGGCGGGGGAACTGGACGCCCGGTCCAAGCTGCGCAAGGCGGTGGAGGATGCGGGCGACATTGCCGGCGCCATCGCCTGTTATGTCGAGGGCGAGGAAGAACTGGCCGGCACCATCGGTCGCATGATGGCCGATCACGGCCTGCAGATCGATCCGGACGCCCGCGACTGGCTGGCCGGCAATCTGGTCGGCGACCGCTCCATGGCGCGGGGCGAGATCGACAAGCTGGCGCTCTATATGCTGGGGCAGAAGCGGGTGACCCTGGAGGATGCCCGCGCCGTGATCGGCGACAGCGCAGCCCTCGACCTGGATGAACCGGCCCAGGCGGCGGCGGGCGGCGATATGGCGGAGGTAGACCGGTCCTTGCGCCGTCTCTATGCGGATGGCACCGCCACCGTGGCGATCCTGCGGGCCGCCCAGCGCTATTTCCAGCGCCTGCACATGGCCGTGGCCCATGTCGCCAAGGGGCAAACGCCCCAGGCCGCCGTAAAGGCCCTGCGCCCACCCGTTTTCTTCAAGCTGGAACCCATCCTGACCGCCCAGATCCGCAACTGGACCCTGCCCAAGCTGCATCAGGCGCTGGACAGGCTGCAGGAGGCAGAGGCGGAGTGCAAACGCACCCATATGCCGGACGAAACCATCTGCTCGCGCGCCTTCTTCCAACTGGCACAGCTGGCACGGCGGCCCAACTGATCCCCTGAAACGGCGATGGAGAGCCCCCCATGAACATCATCATGCTGCTCTATCCCCGCCTGACCCAACTGGACCTGACCGGCCCGTTTGAGGTGTTTGCCCGCCTTCCGGATGTGACGATCATTCTGGCCGCCAAGAGCCTCGATCCCGTGACCGACAGCGGCGGCCTGCGCCTGCTGCCCACGCACACACTGACCAACGCACCCCAGGCCGATATCCTGTTCGTGCCGGGCGGACCAGGGCAGCTCGACCTGATGGACGATACCGAGGTGCTGGATTTCCTGCGCGCGCAGGCGGCAGGGGCGGGGTATGTAACCTCGGTCTGTACAGGCTCCCTGGTGCTTGCCGCCGCCGGCCTTTTGAAGGGCTACCGCGCCACCTGTCACTGGATGTCGCTGGAGCAGCTTGCCCTGTTCGGCTGTACGCCCTGCGACGACCGCGTGGTGGTAGATCGCAACCGCGTCACCGGCGGCGGCGTCACGTCGGGCATCGATTTCGCCCTGCACCTGGCGGCATTGCTGTTCAATCAGGAGCGCGCCGAACGCATCCAGCTCTCCATGGAATACGACCCCGCCCCACCCTTCAGCAGCGGCCACCCAAACAGCGCCGATCCGGCAATCGTGGAGGCAATGCGGGCGCGGGCGTCAGGGCTGCAGGAGAAACGCTGGGCAGCCGCGAGGGCGGCAGCGGCGCGGTTGGGGAAAGGCTGACCATCCGACAAAAATTCGTGAGGGCGAACAAGAATTTGTGGCGCAGTCGCGTTTACGCCGCCACCCGATGCCCCGCCGCCGTCAGGGCCGTGATCGCCGCCTCCAGCGTCTCTGCCCGCACCAGGATGTAATCCGTGTCGTAGGTGGCGATGGCGAACAGGCTGATGCCGGCATCGGCCAGCGGGGCTGTCAGGGCGGCCAGGATGCCGGTCAGGGCGAAATCCAGGGGTCCTTGCACCTTCAACGCCCGCCACGGTCCCACGGCTGCCACATCGCCCGGAACGCGGCCTTGGCAGACCACAATGGACAGTTCCTCATCGGTGCGCGTGATGCTGACAAAGCCGGGACCCGCAGCCCAGGCGGGAAGGGGCGCGTCAGGGGCCAAACGGCAGACGGCCAGATGGTCAGGCAGCAGGGTCAGCGGCAGGGAGGGCATCAGGCGCCCGCCGGCAGCTTCACAGGTTCCTCATAGGAGATCACCACCGATACGCGCCAGCCCGCATCCCTATCGCGGCGCAGGACATAGGAGGTGGAGAAGCGCATGATTTCCGCCCGGTCGGCAGAGCGCAGCAGCCACAGCACCTCTGCCCGCGCCAGATTCTCCCCGCAGGGCCAGGCCCAGACGGCTGCCGGCACCGGCCAGGCGAGGCCAATATGACGATAGGTATCCAGCATGCCATCGACATAGGCGCGCACGGCCTCCAGATCGCCATGCACAATCGGCTTCGCCGCCGTCAGGACCGTCAGCGGCTGATCGAACAGGGCCGCCACACGGTCTGTGTCATAGGCCGCAAAGGCCGCACTGTAGCCGTTGAAATAGGCGGCGGCTTCGGCGCCGATCTGGCTGCTGTCGGTCATTCTTCCCTCTGGATTGCTTGTTATCGTTGAAATGAAAAGGGCCGGAACGTGTCCCGCGTCCCGGCCCCCGATTTCACCGCTTCAGAATACGGTTCAGCACACTGTCCAGCTGGTCCAGTGTGCGATAATGTATCTGCAGGCTGCCCTTCTTGCCGGTGCCGCTCAGCGTGACCTTGAGGCCCAGCGCCAGGGACACTTCCCGTTCCAACGCCACGGTGTCGGGTGCCTTGTCCTTCACCGCCTTGGTCAGGACCAGCGGTTCCGCCGACATTTGCTTCACCAGCGCTTCGGTCTGACGGACATTCAGCTCGCGCTTGATGACCTCCTGCGCCGCCGCCATCGGGTCGGGCGCCGTCAGAAGGGCACGGGCATGGCCCATGGACAAGGTGCCATCCTGGACCAGCGCCTTCACATCATCCGGCAGGGCCAGCAGGCGCAGCATATTGGCGACATGCGAACGGCTTTTGCCAACCGACCGCGCCAGATCCTCCTGCGTGTGATCAAACTCATCCATCAGGCGCTTATAGCCTTCCGCCTCTTCCAAAGGCGTCAGGTCGGAGCGCTGGATATTCTCGATCAGCGCGATTTCCAGCGCTTCACGGTCCGTCAGGGTGCGGACCAGGACCGGCACCTCATGCAGGCCCGCGAGCTGCGCTGCACGCCAGCGCCGTTCACCGGCGATGATCTCATAGCTGGCATTGCCGGGCGTGGCCGCCGGGTCCTTGCGCACCAGCAACGGCTGCAGGATGCCGCGTTCGCGCACACTTTCGACGAGTGCGGTCAAGGCCTCCTCGTCAAAGCGGCGGCGCGGCTGGAACTTGCCGGGATGAACCTGATCAATGGGCAGAAGCCGGGTCAGACGGACACGGTCCACCTGCTGCTCCTCCTCCGTCGCCGCCACCTCCCCGAACAGGGCGGACAGCCCACGGCCCAGGCCGGTGCGCGAATTGTTCTTTCTAGGTTCATCCATAGGCCAACTGCCGCTTCCGCTCGCGCTTCAACATCTCGCCTGCCAGATGGATATAGGCCTGTGCGCCCGCCGACTTATGGTCATAGAGCAGCACCGGCTTGCCATGGCTGGGCGCCTCGGACACCCGCACATTGCGGGGGATCACCGTCTCATAGACCTTTTCCCCGAAGAAGCCACGCACATCGGCGGCCACCATGTCGGACAGGTTGTTACGACGGTCAAACATCGTCAGGACCACGCCATTGATATCCAGCGTGGGGTTGAAGGCGCGCTTCACGCGTTCAATGGTACGGATCAGGTGCGACAGCCCTTCCAGGGCATAGAATTCGCACTGCAGAGGCACCAGCACGGCATCCGCCGCCGCCAGCGCGTTCAAGGTCAGCAAGCCCAGGGCTGGCGGGCAGTCGATCAGGATATAGTCGAACCCGCCCGACGACTTCTCAAGGCTGTCTTTCAGCCGGAATTCACGGCGCTCGACATTGACCAGCTCCACCTCGGCGCCAGACAGATCGACATTGGCCGTCACCACCCACAGGCCGGGCACGGAGGTGGCCACAGCCACCTCTTCCACCGTCAGGTCAGCGAACAGCAGGTCATAAATGCCGAATTCACGGTTGCTCTGCGGAATGCCCAGACCGGTGGAGGCATTGCCCTGCGGATCATTATCAATGATCAGCACACGCTTGCCACAGGCAGCCAACGCCGTCGCCAAGTTGATGGTGGTCGTGGTCTTGCCCACGCCGCCCTTCTGGTTGGCAAGGGCGATGATGCGGGCACGATGGGCGGGGAGGGTGGTCTGGGCGGCGCTCGGCACTGTCGTTCAACCTCTGTCGTTCGGCTTGTGGCGAGACCGCTTAGCGCGGTGCAAGGTCACTGATACGCAGAATGGTGCCGGCCGGATCGGTCTGGCTGGGGAACCGCTCGACCCGCATATTCCAGGAATCCTTTACCGCGGTCAATTCATCCTCGGCCGTCCTGCCCTTCGGAAATAGGCAGGTGCCACCCGGTTTCAGCATTCCATGCGCCCAAGGCAGCAATAGCGCCAGTTCCGCAAGCGCGCGGGCAGAGACCACATCGGCGGGGGGCGTGTCCGCCACCTCAATCCGAACGGGATGCACCGTCGCCGGCGCCCCCGTCACCCGCGCCACTTCGCGCAGGAAAGCGGCCTTGCGCACGTCCGATTCGACCAGATGCACCTCCGGCACGCCCAAGATTGCCAGGACAAGACCGGGGAAGCCGGCGCCGGAACCAAGGTCGACCAGCACCTTCGTCCCATCCGGAATCAGGCTGAAAACCTGCGCGCTGTCGGCCAGATGCCGTGACCAGAGATCGTCCAGCGTGCTCTTGGAGACCAGATTGATAGCCGGATTCCATTTCTGCAGATGGGCCGCATAAACCTCCAGCTTCGTCAATGTTTCACGTGAAACACCGAAGCGGGACTGGAACTGTTGCGGGCTCATCGGCGGCGGACCCGGCGGGCGGGGCATGGGTGGGAGCTTGAGAGGCTTGGATGGTTTACGCGGCGCCACGATCGCCCCCACGCTTCTTGACATGACGCAACAAGGAGGTGAGGGCAGCCGGCGTCATACCCGGAATACGCGCAGCTGCACCTAGGGTCGCGGGCCGCGTCGCCTTCAGCTTCTGGCGGATCTCTGCTGACAGGGAGGCGATGCTGTCCGGGTCCAGGTCTGTCGGCAGCTCCAACGCCTCATCCTTACGGAAGGCACGGATATCCGCCTCCTGGCGGTCCAGGTAGCCCGCATACTTGCCATCAATCTCCACCTGCTCCGCAATGTCGGGCGACAGGGACGACAGCTCCGGCCATACTTGACACAGGCGCGGGAAGTCAATCTCGGGATAGCGCAGCAGGTCAAGCGCGTTACGGCGCACCCCATCCTTGTTGATGTGCAGCCCGTGCTTCTCCAGCTCGTTGGGCGTGGCCGACAGGCCCGTAACGAGCTCCCGTGCATGCGCCAGGGCCTGCTTCTTTTCCGCCCAATGCGCCTGGCGTCGGCTACCCACCAGACCGATGGCCAAGCCACGGTCGGTCAGGCGCTGGTCGGCATTGTCGGCGCGCAGCAGCAGGCGGTATTCGGCGCGGCTGGTAAACATGCGGTAGGGTTCGGACGTACCGCGCGTGATCAGATCATCGATCAACACGCCAATATATGCCTCCGCCCGGTCCAGCACGAAGGGGGCCGAACCGGTCACGGCCAAAGCGGCATTGACGCCGGCAATCAGGCCCTGTGCTGCCGCTTCCTCATAGCCCGTGGTGCCATTGATCTGTCCGGCCAGGAAGAGGCGGGGCAGGCGGCGGGTTTCCAGGGTGCGGGTCAGTTCGCGCGGATCGACATAATCATACTCAATGGCATAGCCGGGCCGGATCATACGCACCTGTTCCAGGCCGGGGATGTTCTTCAGAATGTCGAGTTGCACATCGCGCGGCAGTGAGGTGGAGATGCCATTGGGATAGACCGTGTCATCATCCAGACCCTCCGGCTCCAGGAAAATCTGGTGCCGCTCCTTATCTGCGAAGCGAACGACCTTATCCTCCACGCTGGGGCAGTAGCGGGGGCCCACCCCCTCAATCTGGCCCGAATACATGGGTGCGCGGTGGATATTGTCGCGGATGACCCGATGGACCTCCGGCGTGGTGTAGGTGATGGCGCAGTCAATCTGCGGCGTTGTGATGCGGTCAGTCAGGGTGGAGAAGGGCGGGGGCGGATTATCGCCCGGCTGCATTTCCAGCCCCGCCCAATCGATGGTCTTACCATCCAGACGCGGCGGCGTGCCCGTCTTCAACCGGCCCAGGTTGAAGCCCAGCCGTTCCAGCGTCAGGGACAAGCCGATGGCGGGCTCCTCTCCCACACGACCCGCGGGGATCTTCTCCTCGCCGATATGGATCAGACCGCGCAGGAAGGTGCCCGTTGTCAGAACCACGGCACCGGACCGGATTTCACGTCCGTCACCCGTCACGATACCGGCGCAGGCGCCAGAGGCATCGATGATCAGGTCCTCGGCGGCGGCGGCAATGATGTCCAGGTTGGGCTGTTCGGCCAGGGCCTTCTGCATCGCCTGGCGATACAGCTTGCGGTCGGCCTGGGCACGTGGGCCGCGCACGGCCGGGCCCTTGGATCGGTTCAGGATGCGGAACTGGATGCCGCCCTGGTCCGTCACCCGGCCCATGACGCCATCCAGCGCATCAATCTCACGCACGAGATGCCCCTTGCCCAGGCCACCGATAGCCGGGTTGCATGACATCTCACCAATGGTTTCCGTCTTGTGGGTCACCAGCGCTGTACGGGCCCCCGCACGCGCCGCCGCGGCCGCCGCCTCGCATCCCGCATGGCCGCCGCCAACCACGATAACATCATAGTGCTGCATGGGGCGGGAAGATAAGCGCGCCAAGCCTTTGAGTCAAAGGACAGGGGCGCATGGGGCCCCGTCACTTCCCGATGCAGAAATCGCGGAAGATCACATCCAGCAGATCCTCCACATCTACCCGGCCTGTGATGCGACCAAGGGCGCGGACGGCCAGACGCACATCCTCCGCCGCCAGTTCCGGCAGCGGGGCCTGCAGCGCCCGATGCAGGTTCTCACGACATTCCTCCAGCGCCGAACGGTGGCGGGCGCGCGTCAGGGCCGGCGCCCCGGAGGGGGCGTAGCGGGCAGCAATCGCCTGTTCCAGGGCCGACAGCAAGGCGGGCACGCCATCACCCGTACGGGCTGAGATCGGCAGGATCGGGCGGCCCACCAGGGGCGCCACAACACCCGCTAGGTCGGCCTTGTTCATAACGAGGATGGCATCATCATCGGCCAGCGCCAGGGTGGCCGGGTCTGGCAATTCACCGCCATCGAAAACCAGCAGCTTCAGATCGGCATTGGCGGCGCGGTCCAGCGCACGGCGGATGCCCTCGGTTTCCACCTGATCGGCGGCATCGCGCAGACCCGCCGTATCGGCCAGCAGGACGGGATAACCGCCCAAATCCAACTGCACCTCGATCACATCCCGCGTCGTGCCCGCCTGATTCGACACGATGGCGACATCACGCCGCGCAATGGCGTTCAGCAGGCTGGACTTGCCAGCATTCGGTGCCCCCAGAATGGTGATGGAAATGCCATCGCGCAGCCGCTCGCCGCGCCCCTGGTCGGCCAGATGCGCTGACAGTTCAGCCGCTAACCCCACCACCACCGGGCGCACGGCATCAGACAGGCCGCCCGGCAAATCCTCGTCCGGAAAGTCGATATCGGCCTCCAGATGGGCCAGCGCCCGGGTCAGGCGGTGGCGCCAGCCATCGTAAAGCTGACCCAGTGCGCCTTCCATCTGACGTAGCGCCTGTCGCCGCTGCGCCGCAGTTTCGGCATCGACCAGATCGGCAATGGCTTCGGCCTCCGTCAGGTCCAGCTTGCCATGTTCGAAGGCGCGGCGGCTGAACTCCCCTGGTTCGGCCACACGCAGGCCCAGACCCGTCAGGGCCTGCGTCGCCGCAGACAGGACGGCGCGACCGCCATGCAGATGCAGTTCCACCACATCCTCCCCCGTGAAACTGCCGGGGGCCGGGAAGGACAGGACCAGGGCCTTGTCGAACAGCTCGCCCGTGACCGGGTCACGCAAGCCTGCCAGGGCAGCGTGACGCGGCGGGGGCAGGGACCGACCCATCAGGCGGGACAGCACGGCGCCGGCATCAGGGCCGGAAATGCGGATCACCTGCACCCCCGCGCGACCGGGGGCAGAGGCCAGGGCGAAGATCGTATCGGCGCGCATCAGGCGTGTTTCACGTGAAACATCATTCCGCCGCTGCCCGGCGGACGACGACATCGGCGGGCAGCTTATCGGTGGGCTGAAGCATCAGCCGCTCAACGCGCTTACCCTCCACCAGATGGGTTTGCAGCACTTCATCCACATCGGCCTTGCTGGTCACGGCGTACCATACACCCTCGGGATAAACGACCAGGACGGGTCCCAGCTCGCAGCGATCCAGGCAGCCGGCATTGTTGATACGCACAGCCTTGCCCAGACCCAAACCGGTGGCCTTCTTTTTCATATAATCGCGCAGCTCATCCCCGCCTTTCTCGCGGCAGCAGCCACGGGGGTGACCAGCCTCCCGCTCATTGGTGCAGACAAAGACATGGGCGCGGTAATAGGGCGCTGGATCGGCCTTCACGTCATCACTCACTTCTTAGCATCCTTCGTCGATGTACCGCCCATGGCATTGGACATCTGCGACCACATCAGCTTCTGAAACTGCTCGATGCCCTGCATGCCCAGGGGCAGCCAGGTATTCATCATGGTTTCCGGGTCCATGGCCTTCAGGTTGGCCGACATTTGATCCTGCAACTGCTGCATCAGTGCCGCCTGCATGGGTTGGACATCCGGCAGGCCCAGGAAGGTGCGCGCCTCTTCCGGTGTGCAATCGATATTGATGGTCACCTTCATGGCGCTACCTCCCACCTGTTATCCGCCGCGATTTTTCCCGTACCCTGGGTTTGACACAAGGATAAACTATCTGTTCTTCACAGGCCCGTCATGGATTGGCGTCATGAAGGGCGGACCCGGCAAAGGATGAGACATGGCCACGTCCCCAAACAGCGCCCATCGCGGTGATGGCAATCTGCTGCACCGGGAAACCAGCCCCTATCTGCGCCAGCACATGGACAATCCCGTGGACTGGATGGGCTGGGGTCCGGACGCGCTGAACAAGGCGAAGACAGAAGGTAAGCCCATCTTGCTGTCGGTCGGCTATGCCGCCTGTCACTGGTGCCATGTCATGGCCCATGAAAGCTTTGAGAATCCGGCCATTGCCGACCTGATGAACAAGCTGTTCGTCAATATCAAGGTGGATCGGGAAGAACGGCCCGACCTGGACCATATCTATCAGCAGGCCTTGAGCCTGCTGGGGCAGCAGGGCGGCTGGCCGCTGACCATGTTCCTGACCCCTGATGGGCACCCATTCTGGGGCGGCACCTATTTCCCACCGGAACGTCGCTGGGGCCGGCCCGGCTTTCCCGAGGTGTTGCAGATCGTTGCACAGACCTTTGCGGAAGAACCGGCGAAGGTGGAGCGCAATGTCCAGGCCCTGACCAATGCCATGGACAATCTGGCCGCCGGACGGCCCGGCGACGCGATTACGCCCGACACACTGATTCAGGTGGCCGACCGGCTGGTGCGAGAGGTAGACCCCGTCTGGGGCGGTATCGGCGATGCACCGAAATTCCCGCAGCCGGGCATTTTCGAGCTGCTCTGGCGCGCCTTCCGCCATACAGGCCGGCAGCAATTCGCCACCGCGACGATCCGGACAGTGGCGTGCATGGCCCAGGGCGGCATCTATGACCATCTGGGCGGCGGCTTTGCCCGTTACTCCGTGGATGCGGAATGGCTGGTCCCGCATTTCGAAAAGATGCTTTACGACAATGCCCAGCTTATCGACCTGATGCTAACCGTCTGGCTGGAAACGCGCGACCCGCTGCTGCACGCCCGCATCACCGAAACCGCCGATTGGGTCTTGGCCGAGATGGTGGCAGAGGGTGGGGGTTTCGCCGCCTCGCTGGATGCTGACAGCGAGGGGGAAGAGGGCAAGTTCTATGTCTGGACCGAAGGGGAAATCCGTCGTCTGTTGCCTGCCGATGATGCCGACCTGTTCTGCCGTATCTATGGCCTGGCGGCGGAGGGTAACTGGGAAGGCCACACGATCCTGAACCGCATGCATGAAAACGGTCTGGCCGATACGGAGACCGAGGCGGTTCTGGCCCGCTGCCGCTCAGTCCTTCTATCGGCCCGTAAAGCCCGTGTGCGGCCCGGTTGGGACGACAAGGTTCTGGCCGATTGGAACGGCCTGATGATTGCGGCCCTGGCACGGGCCGGGGCAGTGCTGGACAAGGCGGACTGGCTTTCCGCCGCCACGCGCGCCTTCAGCTTTGTTGTGAACGGGATGTCCACTACCGATGGCCGTCTGCTGCATTCGTTCCGCGACGGGCAGGCACGTCATCGCGGCACCTTGGAGGACCATGTCAACATGGCCCGGGCCGCCGTGACCCTTTATGAAGTGACGGGGCAGGGTGCCTATCTGAACCACGCCATCAACTGGCTGGAGAAGGTGGAACGCTATTTCCATGATGATGGCGATGGCGGCTATTTCATCACGGCAGATGATGCCGATGACCTGATCCGCCGCCCGCGCCATGCCCATGACAATGCTGTTCCCGCCGGCAATGGCACCTTGGTCGGGCTGTTCAGCCGTCTATGGCTGTTGACGGGGGAAGATGCCTGGAGGCAGCGGGCCGATGCGCTCATAACCGCGTTTGCCGGCGAAGTGGGGCGGAACTTCTTCCCGCTTGCCGGGCTTTTGAATGGCGTGGATCTGCGTCTGCATGGCCAGATGCTGGTAATTATCGGTGACACGGACGATACCGGAACCGCTGCCATGCGCCGCGTGGCGCTGGAGAAATGGCATCCAAATTTGGTCCTGCTCCGTCGCGCGCCGAATGATCCGATGCCGCGCCCGCATCATCCCGCCGCAGGCAAAAGCATGGTTAAAGGCCATGCGACCGCTTATCTTTGTCAGGAACAGCATTGTTCGGCCCCCGTGACGGCGGCCACAGACCTTGCCGCCCTGCTGGGCGGATAATCCCGCTTCATTTCATCTGTCGATTACAAGGAAGGATATCCCCATGCCCGACGTTTCAATCCAGTCGCCCGACGGCAGCTTTGGCGCTTATCTGGCCGCCCCGGCCAGCGGCAAGGGCCCGGCCATGATCATCATCCAGGAAATTTTTGGCGTGAATGCCAACCTGCGCGCCATTGCCGACAAGTATGCCGCCGCCGGCTATTTCGCCATTGCGCCCGACCTGTTCTGGCGTCAGGAGCCGGGCGTGCAGATCACCGATCAGACCGAAGCCGAATGGCAGAAAGCGTTTCAACTGTATCAGGGCTTTAATGAGGTGAAGGGGGTGGAGGATCTGGCCACCACCCTGTCCTTCATCCGTCAGTATCCTGGTGTCACGGGCAAGGTCGGCTGCGTCGGCTTCTGCCTGGGTGGCAAGCTGGCCTATCTGATGGCAACGCGCACCGATATTGATGCTTCCGTCTCCTATTACGGGGTTGGCATCGACAAGGATATCGGGGAAGTGTCAGCCATCACCAAGCCGCTGCTGCTGCACATTGCCGGACAGGACGGTTTCGTGCCGCCCGACGCGCAGAACGCCATCAAGGAGGCCGTGGCCGGCAATTTCCTGGTCGAGGTGCATGTCTATCCGGAGCGCGACCATGCCTTCACGCGCATCGGCGGCAAGCATTATCATGATGGCGACGCGCAGCTAGCCCATGGCCGCTCCGCCGAGTTCCTGGCGAAGCATCTGGGCTGATACATCCCGCGCCGGGATGCCCACACCGCATCCCGGCGACCTACCCTGTTTCAAGGTCAAAGCATGACGCACGCCATCATCGTCGAACAGACCGGCGGGCCGGTGGTTCTGCGCTGGCAGAGGGCTACGGTCGGTAAACCGGGGCCGGGACAGGCCCTGATCCGGCACACGGCCATCGGCCTGAACTTCATTGATGTCTATTACCGCACCGGCCTTTACCCGACGCCCTTGCCCTTCACGCCGGGCATGGAAGGGGCAGGTATTGTGGAGGCGGTGGGCGAGGGGGTCATTGACCTGGCCCCCGGCGATCGGGTTGGTTACGGCCAATCCCCCCTGGGCGCCTATGCCGAAACCAGGCTGATCCCGGCGGACAAGCTGATCAAACTGCCCGAATGGATTGGGGATGACATGGCGGCCGCCATGCTGCTGCAGGGGCTGACGGCGCAGTATCTGCTGCGCCAGACGTTCCACGTGAAACAGGGTGATACCATCCTGATCCATGCGGCCGCTGGCGGGGTCGGATCACTGGCCTGCCAATGGGCGAATGCCCTGGGTGCCATCGTCATCGGCACGGTGGGATCGGCGGAGAAGGCGGCACTGGCCACGGCCAACGGCTGCCACCATGTCATCCTCTACCGGGAGGAGGATATGGTGGCCCGCGTGCGGGAGATCACGGGCGGCCAGGGCGTGGATGTCGTCTATGACGGCGTCGGCAAGGATACGTTCGACCGCTCTCTGGATTGTCTGCGGCGGCGCGGATTGATGGTGAGCTATGGCAATGCCTCTGGTGCAGTCCCGCCCTTTGATATCGGCCTGTTGAACCGCAAGGGCGGCCTGTTCCTGACCCGCCCATCAGTGCAGCACTATGCCGGCACGCGCGCCGAACTCCTATCCATGGCCGATGACCTGTTTGCCGTCGTGAAGACCGGAAAGGTGAAGGTACAGGTCAATCAGCGCTTCGCCCTTCACGCCGCCGCCGATGCCCACCGCGCGCTGGAGGCACGGGCGACCACGGGTGCGACGGTACTGATCCCCTGATCACACGCTTTTGATCCAGCCTTCCACCACCTGTTCCAGCACCGTCAGTGGCACCGACCCATTGCCCAGGACGGTGTCGTGGAAGCGTTTGATGTCGAAGCGGCTGCCCAGCCGCTTCTTCGCCCGTTCCCGCAGTTCCAGTATCTTCTGCATGCCGACATAATAGGCGCAGGCCTGACCGGGATAGACGATGTAGCGGTCGACCTCGCGTTCCGCCACCTCCCGCGTGAAGGCGGAATTGGCCACGAAATAGTCGATGGCCTGCGCCCGCGTCCAACGCTTGGCATGGATCCCCGTATCCATGACCAGACGCAGCGCCCGCCATAGGGAAAAGGTCAGGCGTCCAAAGTCGGAATAGGGATCGGCATAGAAGCCCAGTTCCTTGGGCAGCCGTTCCGAATAAAGGCCCCAACCCTCCACATAGGCAGTATGGAAATCATGCCGGCGAAAGTCCGGCAGGCCCGTCGCCTCCTGCGCCAGAGCGATCTGCATATGATGGCCGGGAATGCCTTCATGGAAGGCCAGAACCTCCATCTGCCAGATCGGCATCTCCTTCATATTGGAGAGGTTGACATAATAGATGCCGGGTCGGGACCCATCGGTGGCTGGCTGGCTATAGCGTGCGATGGTGGAGCTGGCCTCGCGGTAACGTTCAAACCGCTGCACCACCAGCGGGGCCTTGGGTTTCAGGTTGAACTGCCCGTCCAGCACCCCCTTGACCCGATCCAGGATCAGGTTGGCCCCCTTGATATAGGCCTCGCGGCCTGCATCATCGTCTGCGAAATAGAACTGGCGGTCGGTGCGCAGGAACTGGTTGAAGGCCTGAAGATCGCCCTTGAAGCCGACCTTATCCTTGATCGTCTCCATCTCCGCATGGATGCGCTTCACCTCCGCCAGGCCCAGCGCATGAACATCAGCAGCCTTCAGGGGCAGGGTGGTATGGCGGGACAGGCAATGCTGGTAATAGGCATCGCCATCAGGCAGCTTCCACACTCCATCGCGGTCGTCGGCCTTGCTCAGTACAGCCTCCATGGCGCTGGCCAGACGGGTCCAGGCGGGCGCGAAGCGCGTGGCGAGCAGGCTATTAGCTTCTGACACCAGCCCCGCCTTGTCAGCGGCGGACAGGTCCAGCGCCTCCACCTTGCGCCGGAACCCGGCCAGCAATGCCGTCTCCTCCGTCGCACCGGAGACAAAGGGCCGGCCCGTCAGGACCGCGCGGGTGGCGGCCAGTGCCTTCTCCATGGAAAAGCGCGGGGCGATGACGCCCTTGTCCGCACGTTCCCGCAGCGCCCGGACCAACTGGTCCACGGGCTGGTCGATGCGGGTCACGCGCGCCAACCAGGACTGCGCACCCACCTTGTCCCGGATCGGGTGATAGGTGGTCAGGGTGTCGATGATCTCACTGTGGCGGCCATTGAAATGGTCGGCGGGATAGTCATTCCCACGCCAGCGCGCAGCCGCCAGCTTCGCCTCTGCCTGATACTCCCACAGCGCCTTGTTCAGCCGACCGTCGGCGGACAATTTGGCGTCGGGGAAATCGCGACGCAGGGTGGCAAGATCGGCCCGCAGGGCCGCGTCATCGGCGGCCAGCGCAGCATCAGAGAGGTCGTCCCAGGACCCCTGATCACCCGGAAGCCCCAGGGAGGTGCGCAGTTCCGGGGATTTCGCGGCCTGACGGGCAAAGCATTCGGCAAAGAATGCGTCCAAGGCCGGGTCGGTTCCGGTGGCCCGTGCCGGCCCGCTCAACATAGCCCCCGCAATGCTCCAGGCGGCCAGACCGCAGCAGGAACAGAAAAAGCCACGGCGACCGATGACCGGTTGATTGCCGCTTCCACCCATTACCCACCCCCTTGTTCTTCGGCCAAGGAAGAGTGGCGCAAGCGGTGGGGGAGGGCAAGGGGGCGCAGGCCATTGCCCGCGCCCCTAAGCGCCTCACCGTGTGGCGGCGAAGCGCGCTTCCATCGCGTCCCAGAGGGTGGCTTCCAGGGCGGAGCCATCCAGGCGGTTGATCTCCTGAATGCCGGTGGGACTGGTGACATTGATCTCCGTCAGATAGTCACCGATGACATCGATGCCGACGAACAGCAGGCCCTGCTGACGCAGAGTGGGACCAATGGCTTCGCAAATTTCCTGCTCACGCTTGGTCAGCACAGTCTTGCCCGCACTACCGCCGGCATGGAAATTGGCGCGCGCTTCACCATCCTGCGGGATGCGCGATACGGCGCCGGCGGGCTTGCCATCGATCAGGATGATACGCTTATCGCCCTTGCGGATCTCCGGCAGATACTTCTGCACGATGATCGGCTCCCGATAGAGCTGGGTAAAGGTTTCCAGCAGCGCACCCAGATTCTCATCATCCGGTTTCACGTGAAACACACCGGAACCACCATTGCCGAACAAGGGCTTAACGATAATGTCCTTCCATTCCGCACGCGCGGCCAGCACTTCATCGCGCGAAGACGTGATGACGGTGGGCGGCATCAGGTCAGGGAAGTGGGTGACAAAAAGCTTCTCGGGTGCGTTGCGGACCGCAGCCGGATCATTCACCACCAGTGTCTTGGGATGGATATGTTCCAGCAGGTGGGTGGCGGTGATGTAGGCCATGTCGAAGGGCGGGTCCTGGCGCATCAGCACCAGATCCATAATCGACAGGTCGATCACCTCCGCAGCACCCATGCTGTGATGATTGCCGCGTTCGCGGCGCACCTGCATGGGCCGGACCTTGGCAAACAGCTTGTTCCCACGCAGGGCCAGATCGCGCGGATGGTAGTGCCACAAGGCATGGCCACGTCGCTGCGCCTCCAGCGCCATCATGAAGGAACTGTCAGTATCGATATTGATGGACTCAACCGGGTCCATCTGAATGGCGACCTTCAGGGTCATGTCGGGTTGTCTCCGGCCAGCGGAAAGGAAGATGGTGGCAGGAAAGCATAAGCGCCGCGCCGACGCCATGCGCGGCATCACAGGGCAGGAGTTTAATTCAAACGGCCCCGCAACTGCTTCAGCAGGCTGCGCGTATGGTCCAGCAGCTGGGGAGAGGCACCACGTGCTTCACCGATGCGCAGGAAATTCTCAAAGGCCTGGATACCCGCTGTCAGCTTGCCCAGATGGGCATTCAACAGGCCGGATTCACGCCAAAGGCCAATATGCTGGGGCGCGAACAGCAGCATATCCTCGATCACTGCCAGGGCCTTATCGGGCTGATCCGTCGACAGGTGGCGGAGCTTTAGATTGTTCTGCAGGCGAAGCAGAACCTCGCGGTTCGACACCGGGGCATAATGGTCAGGCGTCAGTTCGGATTCCAGACCCGCCGTCTGCTTCAGCATATCCCGCAGCTCGCGCGGGCCGCGCGGGGAGGCACCATCGAACGGGTCAATGATCTGCCGCCCGCCGGCATGGTCCAGACGCAACAGGAAATGGCCTGGAAAGTTCAGGCCCAGCATGTCCCAGCCCTGGGCCCGCGCCGCCGACATCAGCAGGATGCCAAGTGAGACCGGCAGACCACGGCGCCGGTCAATGACGCGAATCAGATTGGCGTTCTGCAAGTCTTCATAGGTTTCACTGTCGCCGGCATAGCCATGCTGCGCCAGCAGCCGGCCAAGGGCCGCGACACGGTCGGGCAAGCCATCGGGCACATCCTGCATCAAGGCGCCTAGATCGGCGCCCAAGCCAGCCAGATGGGCACGATAGGGGGTAAGATCGGTGTGGTGGTCCAGAACAGCCAGCGCCAGGGCCGCTTCCGCCACGTCAATATCACTGTCTTCCGCCTCACCGAGGCGGCGCAGATAGTCCAGGGCCTGTTGGCGCGGCGTCACGGGCGGGAGGCTCGCTTGCTGGGGTCAACCGCGCTTCCCATAGCGCAGCCAGGGGCGGGGTGTCGAGCGGGAAGGAACGCCTGTCCGATTTGTTCTTCGTGCCACTCGGGTCAGACCGGCGCATTGCCATGTTGCGTAGGTAAGGGCATTCGCCGTAGATAAACGCTCGTCCCGATATAAGGTTAAGGGGCGTTAACCAATAACCATGGTTTCTGGAACAGAGACGATGTCGATGACGACAACGGTCGCCAAGAGTTTGGACAGCGAAGCCGCAGGGTCCCGCGTAAGGCAAACGCCTAAAAGCATTGCCACGCATCAGCGGATCATTGAGGCGGCCATCCGTTGCTTTCTGGATATCGGGTACCACCGCACCACCACGTCAGAGATCGCCAAGCAGGCGCGGGTGACGCGGGGCGCGGTGCAATATTACTTCCCCACGACCCCGGAAGTGCTGCGCGCCACCGTCGATCATATCATTCAGCATTTCACGGCGGAATATCTGGCCGCCACGGCCAATGTCGCGCATGAGGGGCGGGAAGGGCTGGATCAGGGCATCGACGCGCTGTGGCACGCCGCGCACAGCCCGCTCTGGACCGCCTGGAAGGAGTTGGAGGCCGCCGCACGCACCGATGCGGAACTGGCCTCCATCATGGGCCCGGCGAAGGCCGCTTTTGCCGCACGCTGGGAACAGACGGCAAAGGACCTCTACGGTTCCTTCTTGGTGGCCGATCCGGTGAAGTTCGAGATGGGGCGGCACCTGGCCTGGCAGTTCCTGCAGGCACTCGCCAGCAGCCGTTTTGCGCCCAGCGCCGAGGATAATGACGTGAAGGTCCGGCTGCTGACGGAGTTCAAGGTGCTGATGCGCCAGTATTGGGGTCTGACAGGCTGAAATCCGGACTATTTTTCCAGGATTTTCAACCCCGCCACACCGGCGAGAATCAGCAGCACACAGAAGATGCGGCCAAGGTCGAACCCTTCGCGGGCCATAATCATGCCAGCCAGAACGGCACCAGCACTGCCGATCCCAGTCCAGACGGCATAGGCAGTACCCAGGGGCAGGCCGCGCATGGCCAGCGACAGCAGCCACAGGCTGATACCCAGACAGATCAGGGTCACAAGGGTGGGAAGGGGACGGGAGAAACCGTTACTGGCCTTCAAACCGACGGCAAAGCCGATTTCGAACAAGCCGGCTAACAATAGATAAACCCAAGCCATGGAGCATTCTCCATCGCGGAAGGGTCGTCCCTACCATCATCGAAAATCCTGCCAGGGTCGTCCCCGGCGGCCAGTATCTTGATGATACCGATATCTCCACAGAGATTAGGCAGGCGATCGCGCCCTGCAACCCGGCTTTGGGGCATGGCTTCTATGCCACTTCTGCCCAAAGTCGTAGGGAATCTCCAAGAAAACTGTTTTCGCAGAAAGACTTACCCTTGCGCGAGCGGCCCGGCTGGGGCAATCTTCCCTTGGTAAACTAAGGTGGCCACAGGCCCTGACCTTCGGCTTGGCTGCCTGTCGGTGGCGGAAGGTCGGGTCCCAGAAGGTTCCACGTCCCAGGGGGGATTGACAGGCATGACCAAGTCGGAACTGATCCAGCGACTGGCCGAACGTAATCCGCATCTCTATCAGCGCGACGTGGAGAAGATCGTCACCACGATCTTTGATGAGATCACAGAGGCACTTGCCCGCGGCGACCGGGTTGAACTGCGCGGCTTCGGTGCTTTTTCCGTAAAGCGCCGCGATGCCCGCACGGGCCGCAACCCGCGCACAGGCGAAAGCGTCGACGTCGACGAGAAGGTGATCCCCTTCTTCAAGACCGGTAAGCAGCTGCGTGAACGTCTTAACACCGATGAATGATCGCGCCCCATATTCGGGCATAAAAAACCCCGTCCGCCGGAATGGCTGACGGGGTTTTTCATTTATGCACCGGGTAGGCCACCGAGATCACAGAACCTGGCACACATCGTCGAAATCGAACCGCGGGCTGCGATCAAACAGGGTGCTGGTGTCGCCATAGCCCAGATTGCAGATGAAATTCACCTTGAAGCGGCCGTCGGCGAAGAACTCAGCGTTGACCTTGCCCTGGTCGAAACCGGACATCGGACCACAATCCAGGCCCACGGCACGGGCCGCCAGCATGAAATAGGCGCCCTGCAGGCTGCTGTTCCGGAACGCTGTCTCAAACGCCAGTTCGGGATTGGCGAACCAGGGGCGTGCATCAACATGCGGGAACAGACGCGGCAGGTGCTCGGCGAACTGCGTGTCATAGGCCAGAATGGCCGTCACCGGTGCCGACATGGTCTTGGCCAGATTGCCGGCAGACAGAGCCGGGCGCAGACGTTCCTTCGCTTCTGCCGTCGTCAGGAAAACAATGCGCAGTGGGCAGCAATTTGCGCTGGTTGGGCCCCAGCGCAGCAGATCATAGATCTGGCGCAGCGTGTCACTGCTCACCGGCTTGTCGATGAAGCTGTTATAGGTGCGGGCTGTGCGGAAAAGCTGGTCCAGCGCGGCATCGGAAAGCGGATGACTCATTCGTCCCATCCTTGGTCAGTGGGCCACTCATGTCCGTGATATCGGCCATCACGGGATGAGTGGCAAGCCACAAGACGCTATAGGACGGGACGAAAGGCGATTACCGGCGAAGGCTGGCCGGAACGACCCCATGGTCGCGGGCCATTTCGGCACGCGTGCGGGGGCCTAGCACCTCTTCCATCTGATCGGCGCTCAACACCGCCCGGTCAAAATCGGCCAGCGAATTGACCCGGATCAGCGAGCGGATGGTACGGACATAATCTTCCCCCCGCTCCGAATAGGCACCCAGTGCATTGACCAGCATCAAGCCGTCAATGGGCTTGTCCTGCGTACGCAGGCTGGCGCGCATCTGACGGAACTGGGCATAGGCGCGGTGGGTGTTAAGGTTATGGATATAGCTTTCGACGCTTCCCTTCGGATCATCGAAGGATTTGAAGCGGTGGGTTTCGCCCTGCCGGCGGTTACGGGGTACAATCCCCTCATCCTCCGCCTTGAAGGTCAGCTGGCCATAAAGCGCATTACCCTTCTGGGCAAAGCGCGAGGTACCCCAGCCACTCTCCTCCGCCGCCTGGGCCAACGCCAGGGAGACGGGCACCACGTCCACGCGCTGCAACAGGGCCTTGGTGTTGATATCGCCATCGGCATTCAGCCCATAGCGTACAGCAACTTCAGCCAGCCAACGGCGATCCTGCGGTGCCAAAACCTGACCACCTTGCTTTACGGCATGCAGCCGGCGCAGCCGGTCGCGATCCTGTTCGATCCGCTCATTGGCCATCAGGATCAGCGGCAGCAGCGTCTTCACGAACAGCGCCTTGCGGTCGTCGCTGCTCTCCAACGAGGTCATGCCCGTCGGAAGGTCAGTTAGAACCAGACGCGGCACAGCCGTCTCTCCGCTGCGGACCGCCTCAATCCGGTATTCGCGGGAATGGAACAGGTCGAGCGTAGCCTTGGCGTCCAGTTTGAAGGACGGGTCATGACGCGTCGTAGCGGATGCCATTTCCACCGTGAAGCCCGGATCCGGGCGCAATACGGGCAGCAGGAATTCCCGCGCCGTCCGATCCATAGACCGGCTGGATGCACTGATGAACACGGTGGAAGGCAGAATAACGGTGAGCAGCAGAAACAGGGCGGACATGCCCCATATGCGGGCAGCCGTAGCGCGGGGGCTGTCAAAGCCCTCGTTCGCGTCTGTCAGCATGTTTTTTCAATCCCTTACAGTCCAAGCCGAAAGGACGGGTATCGCCGCCACATCATCATGGCGCGCGTCCGTCATTTTGCCGGAGCAAACTCCGCACTTTGGCCTTTGGCCCTGAATAAGGCCGGCCGAACAGTGTCAGAGGCAATCCCTGCGGTGGCCCCTTCCTGGGTTGCACCGCCGCCAGGGCATCATGCCGGTGGGGTCTAATTCCCCCGCGAAGGGGCCCCAACCCCCCGGCACGCCATCTGTACACGCATCATATCCCAACCCATTGCGACCGAATTGAGGCGCAATTCCACGGTTGAGAAAAGAACCTTATCGGATTTGCTGCACCTCGACAACCTCGGGAATGTAATACCGAAGCATATTCTCGATGCCTGACTTCAGCGTGGCTGTACTGCTGGGGCAGCCGGCGCAGGCTCCCTTCATCGCCAGATAGACGACCCCGTTCTCAAAACCATGGAACGTGATGTCGCCCCCATCCTGGGCCACCGCCGGACGCACCTTGGCGTCCAGCAGCTCCTTGATCTGGGCGACGATCTCATCGTCATCCTCGTTCACCTGGTTGTCGTCCGCCTTGACCTGGGTCAAGACGGGCTTACCGGTGGCGAAATGTTCCATGATGGCGCCCAGGATGCCGGGCTTCATCACGTACCAGTCGCGGCTGTCATCCTTGGTTACAGTGACAAAATCACCGGCCAGGAAAACCCGTGTCACGCCATCGACCTGAAAAAGCCGATCAGCCAGGGGCGACCGGGCCGCAGCATCGGCCGCGTCGGTGAAATCGGCGGTACCGGTGCCCAGAACATCGCGGCCAGGCAGAAACTTCAGCGTGGCCGGGTTCGGGGTGTCTTCGGTCTGAATGAACATCGGTGATGATCCTGATCATGCCTCAGAGGCTTTCCCCGAACTTGGGGCCAAAGCCCGGCATAATCAAGCCATGGTCTTCCCATGCATGGCAGCCACCGCCATGCGCTTGTGAGGGCATTGACCATGGGTATCCGGGCAAAGCCGCCGTCCAAAACCGGAACAGATACCTTCACGGCCCGCGAGGGCCTGACGCACCAGCGGCGCCAGTTCAGCACCTTCGGCCAGGGCCGGGCGGGCCAGGGTGAGCGACAGGATACCCGATACCGACGCCAGATCCCGCCATTCATCCAGATAATCGCACCAGCCAGCGCGCACCAGCGGCCAGGGCGACAGGGGCAGGATGGACAAGGCCACGCTGCGTGTCCGTCGGATGGCCTGTTCCACTGTCGGCAGACCAGCATCATCAAAGCCCGGCACATCTAGCCGCGCCACATCAACCCGGCCTGCAGGCAGGTCCAGCAACCGTGACAGCTCCGCCGCCAGCCGGTTCATCTGCCAGCCCAGCGGATCACCCCCGGACCAGGGCAGCCCCGGCATGACCAGTAGCAGCGACCCAGTCCCACCCGGTGCCATCACCTCCCGCGCACGGATAACCAGGGTTCGCAAAAGGGCAGGGTCAGTGGGATGGCAGCATAGAGCGCTGGCCACGACATCCAGGCCCGCCGCCTTGGCTGCACGGTCCCAGGTCTGCAGCGCGATGCCATTCAGACCACCGGAAAACAGCGGTGATGGCGGCAACAGGACCAGACGGTCAGGCCGGAAGGTGGCAACATCATGGGCGATGGCAATGGGTGATGGCGGCGCGAACAGACCGGCGGTAAAGACCCGTACGACCCCGTCACCCCACAGGGCATTCTCCAGTTCCGTACCCATCGGATCTTCCGCCGGGCTGGTCAGGTCATCCAGACGGAAATGCCGGGCCAGACGCCGGGCGCGCAGGCCCAGCAACGGCCGCAGGGGCAGGGAAGGCGGGTCATGTCGCTGCGCGGCCAGCAAGGCCTGCAGGTAAGGTAAAATCAACCCATCTGCCGCCGGCTGGCCCGGCTGCATCAGGACGACAGCGATACGGTCCCTAAAGGAAGCTGTCACCACCGGCACACAAATTGTGGGATCGCGGAATCAATCCCTTGTGGCAGGCTTCCAGTCTCGGATCAACCCAGCCAAACGAGATACGTTTTCCGGCGGTGTTTCCTTGATGATCCCGTGACCCAGGTTGAAAATGAAGGGTCCGTTGCCAAGAGTTTCCAGCAGATCAAGGACGGCGTGATCCATCTCCTCCCCACCGGCGATCAGCAGGACAGGGTCCAGATTACCCTGCACGGCGACCTTGCCCTGCAGATGCTGTGCTGCCCAGGCAGCCGGCACACCGGGGTCCAGCGACACGGCATCAACGCCCGCCTGCTCGACAAAGCCTTCCAGGTTCAGGCCGGCCATGCGGGGGAAGCCAATGATGGGCGTGCCCGGATGCCGTTCCTTCAGCGCCGCCGTGATTCGCCGCGTCGGGGCCACGACAAAGCGCTGGAAATCGGCGGCGGACAGGGCGCCGGCCCAGCTGTCGAACAACTGCACAAGTTCAGCGCCCGCCTTAATCTGCATCGACAGATATTCAACCGTCGCCTCGACCAGGATATCAATCAGGCGGTTGAAACCCACAGGGTCGGTATAGGCAAAGCGCTTCACATGCGCATACTCCTTCGATCCGCCCCCTTCAACCATGTAGCAAGCGACGGTCCATGGCGAGCCGGCGAACCCAATCAGGGCTGTCCGTTCATCCAAGGAGGCCCGAATGCGTGAAACCGTCTCGTACACGGGCGCCGCTTTACGATGAAGCCCGTCCAGATCCAGTTTCAGCAGGCCTTGCTGATCCCGGATCGCGTCCAACACCGGGCCTTCACCTTCCGCGAACCGCAGACCCTGTCCCAGAGCGTGCGGAATTATCAGAATGTCGGAGAACAGGATGGCTGCATCCATGCCATAGCGACGCAGCGGCTGCAGCGTCACTTCACAGGCGAGTTCCGGGTTCATGCACAGGTCCAGGAAGCCGCCCGCCTGCGTCCGAACCTGCCGATATTCAGGCAGATACCGCCCCGCCTGCCGCATCAGCCAGAAGGGCGGCGGCGTTTGGGGCACGCCGGCCAGCGCGGCCAGCATCTTCTTTTGCGGAACGGCGGAGGTGGCGGTCATGTATCCAACCCAGGTCACGAATGCAGAACGTGCCAAACCTTATCCTAACCCCTCTCTTAAAACTTAACTTTTTTATAGAAAGGATTGAGGAGGTAGTGGGTCCTGTGGATAACGTTAATTCATGTTTGTCCGCATTTTTGTCCACAATCAGGATGTATCGCGCAGGGTGTGGAAAAAAATTGTGGAAAACTTTATGGAGTTTGCTGCAAAAGGCGCGGAAATGCTGGTTTCACAGGGATCATTGCGATATGGGGACAATCCATCTATCCCAGCCGATTCGTCCTTGATTCTCAGGCAAACAAGCAGAGTTAATCCCAGATCGGGCAGCTGGGCAGATAAGTACGGGCTTGCCAGGGATGGAAAAGCCCGGCTACGCCTTTTCTGCCCGTTCACGCACATCCGTCCCCGACATATCCCCAGGAGCGGTCCACAGGATGCACCCCGGCGATCATCATGGCGGCCATATCAAGCCGCCGTCCGTACCCAGGAACTTCCATCTGCATCTGGTTTCCGATGCGACGGGGGAGACGATCAATTCCGTCGCCCGCGCCTGCGTCAGCCAATTCGATCAGGTGCACCCTGTGGAGCATTTCTGGAATTTGGTTCGCACCGAACGGCAGCTGGATATGGTGCTGGAGGGTATCCGGGAGCATCCGGGCTTGGTGATGTTCACGCTCGTGAACGAGAAGCTGCGCCATAAGCTGCAGGATACCTGTCGGGAACTGGGCATCCCCAGCATTTCCGTTCTGGACCCGCTGATCAATGCACTGGGCAATTATCTGGGCCTGCAGAGCCAGTCGAAGCCTGGACGTCAGCATGCGCTGACCGCTGAGTATTTCGGTCGCATCGACGCCATGGATTTTGCCCTCAACCATGATGATGGGCAAAGCGCCTGGGGTCTGCATGACGCCGACGTGATCCTGGTGGGTGTCAGTCGGACATCAAAGACGCCGACCTGCATCTATCTGGCCAATCGCGGCATTAAGGCCGCCAATATCCCCTATGTCCCCGGCTGTCCCTTGCCGCCGGAGCTGGATCAACTGACCCGGCCCTTGATCGTGGGTCTGACCAAGGACCCTGAACGGCTGGTGCAGATCCGGCGTAACCGCCTGAAACTGCTGAACCAGGGCGACGACACCTCCTATACCGATCCCGAACGGGTGCGGGAGGAATTGCTGGAGGCCCGACGCTTGTTCACACGCAAGGGCTGGGCCGTCATCGATGTCTCCCGCCGGTCGATCGAAGAGACGGCGGCAGAGGTGATGATGCTGTTTGCTCGCCGCCGGCCACAGGCCGCTGCCGCCATCGACAGTATCAAGGGTGACGAGTGATGCCGGCCTTTCTCACGAGCGAACCCATCATCCTGGCCTCTGCCAGCACCTCGCGCCGCCGCATGCTGGAAGCCGCTGGTGTGGAGGTTCATGCTGAGGCAGCACGGGTGGATGAGGAAGAGATTAAGTTGTCCGGAAAGGCCGCCGGCATGAAGCCGCCGGAGGTGGCGGAAGCCCTGGCCGATCTGAAGGCCTCTAAACTGGCGCGCAAATATGTGGGCGCCTATGTCGTGGGCGGCGACCAGATGCTGGAATGCGATGGCCGCTGGTTCGACAAACCGGTGGACCGGGCCAACGCCGCCAACCATTTGCGTCTGCTGTCGGGGCGTACACACACACTCTATTCCGCTGTCGTTGTGTTCCATAATGGTACCCGTGTCTGGCACCATATCGACCATGCCACCCTGAGCATGCGCGCCATGTCGGATGCCTTTATCGAGCGATACCTTGATGCAGCCGGTGATGCTGTCCTGTCCTGTGCCGGCTCCTATCAGGTGGAAGGGCTGGGAGCGCAGCTGTTCAACAAGGTGAAGGGCGATCATTTCACCATCCAGGGCCTGCCCCTGCTGCCGCTGCTGGATTTCCTGCGCGTGCGCAAGCTGCTGCCGGCCTGACAGGAGAATATCTGAATGTTGACAGGCAAGGGGCTGATCGCCGGTGTCATGGGCTGGCCCGTTGGTCATTCGCGCAGCCCGCTGCTGCACGGGTTCTGGCTACGCCATTACGGGATCGACGGCGCCTATGTGCCGCTGGCGGTGCCGCCGGACCGGACAGAACAGGCCATCAGGGCGTTACCGGCGATGGGGTTCCAGGGCTGCAACGTCACCATCCCGCACAAGGAGGTGGCTTTCCGTATTGTTGACCGGCTGGACAGCAACGCCCGGCGCATCGGCGCCGTCAATACCATCATCGTTGCCGAGGATGGCACCCTGGAAGGTGCGAACACGGATGCTTTCGGCTTTTGGGAAAACCTGGTGGCCACCGCACCGGCCACCTGGTCCGTCACACGCGGTCCGTCGGTGGTGCTGGGGGCCGGAGGTGCGGCGCGGGCCGTCGTAGTGGCGCTGTTGGATGCTGGTGCCCCCGAAATCCGGCTGTTGAACCGTACCCAGGCACGGGCCGCCGAAATCGCGGCCGATCTGGGTGATCCGCGCATCATGGTTGGGGCTTGGGATGGGCGCGATGTGGCACTGGATGGTGCCGTGCTGCTGGTCAATTCCACCAGCCAGGGCATGAATGGCTATCCGCCCCTGGAGATCGACCTGTCCGCCCTGCCGACCGATGCCCTGGTCACTGATATCGTCTATGTCCCGTTGGTGACGCCCTTATTGGCCGCCGCCGCTGCGCGGGGAAATCCCGTCGTGGATGGGCTGGGCATGTTGCTGCATCAGGCCCGGCCTGGCTTTCACGCCTGGTTTGGCACTGATCCTCAGGTGACGGACGATCTGAGGCGCTTCGTACTGGACCCGCGATGATCATCCTGGGCCTGACCGGTTCCATTGGCATGGGAAAGTCCACGGCGGCCAGCATGCTGCGCCGCCTGGGTTGTCCCGTCCATGATGCCGATGCCAGTGTCCACAAGCTTTATGCGCGGGGTGGCAAGGCTGTTCCGGCCATCCAAGGCCTGTTTCCTGATGTGGTGAAGAACGGGTCTGTGGACCGGGCCGCCCTGGCCACCGCTGTGCTGGGTCGGCCTGACGCCCTGAAACGGCTGGAGGCGGCGGTGCATCCGCTGACCCGTGCCGATGCCGATGACTTCCTGAAACGCTGCGCCCGGCGTGGTGTGCCCGTGGCCGTCATGGACATCCCCCTTCTCTATGAAACAAAGGGGGAGCAGCGAGTGGATGCGGTGATCGTTGTGACGGCACCCGCCTGGCTGCAGCGTCAGCGCGTGCTGGCCCGACCCGGCATGAATGCCGCGAAACTGGCCAATATTCTGGCGCGGCAGGTGCCGGATGCGGAAAAACGCCGGCGGGCGGATTTTGTCGTGCCGACAGGTTTGGGCCGACGCTTGACGCTGCTGCACCTGCGCCGCATCGTGGTGGCCATGAAACAGCGTCAGGGCCGCGTCTGGTCGCCGACACGAAAGGTTTAACGCCCATGCGCGAGATCGTTCTCGACACCGAAACCACGGGCATCGACCCGCTGAACGGCGACCGCATCGTTGAAATCGGCTGTGTGGAGTTATTTAACCACATCGCCACGGGACAGCATTACCACGCCTATCTGAACCCCGAGCGCGACATGCCGGCAGAGGCTGAGGCGGTGCACGGCCTGTCATCCTCTTTCCTGTCTGACAAACCGGTCTTTCCCGCCGTTGTCGGGGATTTCCTGGATTTCATCGGCGATGCGCAGCTGGTGATCCATAATGCCACGTTCGATATCGGCTTCCTGAACATGGAATTGGTGCGGATCGGCATGCCGAAGCTGACCAATCCGGTCGTCGATACCGTCAAGATCGCGCGCAAGCGCTTCCCCGGCGCGCCGGCCAGCCTGGACGCGCTTTGCCGCCGGTTTGAAATCGACAATTCCAACCGGACCCTGCATGGCGCGCTACTGGACAGCCAGTTGCTGGCCGAGGTCTATCTGGAACTGATGGGCGGTCGTCAGCCCGATCTGGTGCTGGCCGGGGGTCCCGCAGCGGTCCAGACGGGGCTGGATGCCGGCCCTGCCCGGGTTGTCCGCACCACCCGCCCGCCGCGCCCGCATGCACCTTTGCCCGATGAACTGACGGCACATGAAGCCTTTGTGAAGGGGATAAAAAACGCCGCCTGGCTGGCGTCGTGAAGGATGCATTACCGACGATGTTTCACATGAAACATCGGACCTGATCACGATAACAAGAATGGAACAGCGATCCATGCGTCACCGCCTTTCCCGTCGTCAGTTTCTGGCCGGTTCGGCCGGTCTGGCGCTTGTTGCTACCACCCCGCTGCTCGCCGTCGCGCAGGGCCTGCCCGGTCCCTTGTCGCTGACGGATGCGGCCAAACCGAAGAACAGGGGTGATGCCGCTGCCCTCCACGCGTTCTTTGCAGAGGTGTATGAGGCCGACCTGTCCCTGTCGCCGGAAACCCAGACGCAGCGCGGTCGCAAGACCGGCTATGACCGCTGGGACGACGGCAGAGATGCCTTTGCCGACGCTTCTATCGCCCGCACCCGTCAGGCGCTGGATCTGTTGCGCCAGGGTTGGGATGCCGGCCAGCTGGGCGCCACCGACCGGTTGAATTTCCGCCTGTTCGAGGCGCAGTGCGAGGCGGAGATTGAGGCGCATCGCTGGCGCAATCACCGCTATCCGATCAACCATCTCTATGGCCGTCACTCCGGCATCCCCAGCTTCCTGGCCAATCAGCACCGGATTGACGATGTCGCCGATGCGCGGGCCTATCTGGCCCGTCTGAACGGCGTGTCCGCCGTCATCCAGAATGTCATCCGGCGCGGGGAAGATGCCGCCGCGCGCGGCGTGGCGCCGCCCAAATTCTCGCTGGCCAAGATGCGGCCCGATATCCGCTCCGTCATCACTGGCGCCCCGTTCGATCAGGGCCCGGACAGCGCGCTTTATGCCGATTTCAAGAAGAAGGTCGGCGCCCTTACCATTGCGCAGGGTGAGAAGGATAAGCTGGTGGCGGAGGCCGCTCGTATCCTGACCACCAAGGTCAAGCCCGCCTATGAGGCGCTGGACGCCGCCGTGGCCAAGCTGGAGGCGGCGGCCACTCATGATGACGGTGTCTGGAAGCTGCCGGATGGCGATGCCTATTACCGGTTCTGCGTGAAGAACAGCACCACCACTGACATGAGCCCGGATCAGATCCACGAACTGGGTCTGAAGCATGTGGCGCTGCTGCAAAAGGACATGCAGGGCATCATGCGTCAGGTGGAATTCCACGGCAGCCTGCCGGAATTCTTCGAACATCTGCGCAATGATCCGAAATTCTATTTCAGTGGCGACGATGCCGGTCGCGCCGCCTATCTGGCCCATTGCGAGAAGCTGATCGCGGATTACACCAAGCGCCTGGACGAATGGTTCATCACCAAGCCCAAGGCGCCGGTCATCGTGAAGCGGGTGGAGCCCTATCGGGAAAAATCGGCCCCGCCGGCCTTCTATAACCCGCCCTCGCCCGATGGATCGCGGCCCGGCATCTTCTACGCCAACCTTGCCAATATGCGGGAAATGGCGAAATGGCAGGCCGATGCCATCGTCTATCACGAGGCGATCCCCGGCCATCACATGCAGATCGCCATTTCCCAGGAACTGGGTGATGTGCCGGATTTCCGGCGCTACAGCTTCTTTGGCGCCTATATCGAGGGCTGGGGCCTGTATGCCGAACGCCTGCCCAAGGAATATGGCTTCTACCAGGACCCCTATGCTGATTTCGGTCGCCTGACGACACAGGTCTGGCGGGCGGTGCGGCTGGTCGTGGATAGCGGCATCCATGCCAAGCGCTGGACCCGTGAACAGGCCATCGATTATTTCGTGACCAACACGCCGCTGAACCGGGAGCAGGTGATCCGCGAGATCGACCGCTACATCGTTAATCCCGGTCAGGCCACCAGCTACTATGTCGGCATGCTGAAGATCCTGGACCTGCGCGATCAGGCGAAACAGGCGCTGGGGGCGAAGTTCGACCTGCGCGCCTTCCATGATCTGGTGCTGCGCACCGGGGCGGTACCGCTGGATGTGCTGGGTGAACAGGTTGAGGCTTGGATCAAGAAAGCCTGATCCGGATGGTGGCGGTTGACGATCTCGTTGTCTGCCGCCACCATGCCCATCCCGCACTGCAACATAGATGGCGTCCCATGATCCGGCTGATCCCCGCCCTTCTGGCTTTCCTGCTGCTGCTGGCGCCAGCACGGGCAGAATTGCTGGACGCGACACCGCGCACGGCGGTGATGTCGGCCTTCGCGCCAGAACTTGTCACCCTGCTGGCCAGTACCAAGGATAAGAAGGTGATCTCTGTGCATGGCGTGGATTTCACGCTGGGCACATTGGCAGGACGCCCAGTGGTGCTGGTCCTGTCGGGCGTCAGCATGGTGAATGCCGCCATGACAACGCAGATGCTGCTTGACCGGTTCAAGGTCGACGCCTTGCTGTTCAGCGGCATTGCCGGCGGTCTTGACCCGCATCTGCATATTGGTGACGTGGCCGTGCCCCGCCGCTGGGGCCAATATTTGGAAAGTCATTTCGTACGCGAAGGCGCGGACGGAACCCTGAAGCCCGTGCCCTGGGCCAGCCTGCCTTATCCCGCCTATGGCGTGATCCAGCCCTCCAACGCCTATGTCCGCGTACCTGGAAAGGCCGAACCAATCCGTAAATTCTGGTTCGAGGCGGATGCCGGTCTGATGGCCTTGGCCGAAAAGGCGGTGGCCGGGGTGAAGTTGGACAAGTGCGCTGCAAACAAGACCTGCCTTGAGACAAGTCCCAAGATTGTCATGGGTGGGGACGGGGTGTCGGGCCCCGCCTTCATGGACAATGCCGGCTGGCGCGCCTATCTGAACGGCACCATCGGGGCCAAGGTGGTGGATATGGAAAGTGCCGCCGTGGCGCTGGTCGCTGAACAGAATGGCGTGCCCTACATCATCTTCCGGTCCGTGTCCGATCTGGCCGGCGCCGACCCGGATGAAAACCGCATCCCAACATTCATGGCTTTGGCCTCCAGCAACGCTGCCAAGCTGGTGACGGCGATGCTGGCGGTTATGCCAATCACCGCGCCGCCTGCTCCATGAAGGTTGCCATCTCAATGTCCAGGCGGCTGATACCCCCGACATCGTGGGTGTTCAGCGTGACGTCGACGCGGTTATAGACATTGAACCATTCGGGATGGTGGTCGATCTTGTCGGCCAGGATGGCGACGCGCGTCATGAAGCCGAACGCTTCGTTGAAGTCCTTGAAACGGAAGGTCTTCACGATGGCGGCCTGATCGGCACGCAGGGTCCAGCCGGGCAGGGACCCCAGAGACGCCGTCACGGCATCATTGTCCAGTTTCGGCGGGCGGCCGGTTTGGGCTTGCGTCATCTCTTCCTCCTGATCAGGATTTGTTGGCCTGTAGGTGGACCGGGGCGGCGGCGGCGTCAAGCCGCCATCGCCCACCCGACACCCTTTGTCCTAACCGGTATCTCATGACGTCGCTTCGCCGCTTCACCACCGCCCCGACCCTGGCAGAGATGGAAATCATCGCCGCCCGCGCCGCCGACAGCATTCCCGATGCGCTGCGTACCCATGTGCGCAATGTCCTGATCCGGGTGGAGGATTTTCCGGACGAGGAGACGGAACGGGAAATGGGCCTGGAAAGCCCGTTCGACCTGCTGGGCCTTTACCGTGGTGTGGGCATGCCCTGGCAGAGCGTGACCCAGCCGCGCCTGGAGCCGGACCTGATCTTTCTCTATCGCCGGCCCATCCTGGATTACTGGTGCGAGACGGGGGAGGATCTGGACCATCTGGTCCGCCATGTCCTGATCCATGAGATCGGGCATCATTTCGGCTTCAGCGACGCCGATATGGAGGCACTGGAGGCGGAGACCGAGTAATCGGCGCCCGCGGCATGCCGTCCGCATTTCAATCGTGCAGACTGAATATTCATAAGGCGCGAGCCTGACTTCCTATAAACCGGGCCGGCAATGTTGGAATCCCGGAGCAACGCTTATGCCTGCTAGCCGGTGTTTGGCGGCCTCCAGAAATGATCCATAAGCCACGCACCGGGAGAGATGCGCCCCTGGTCGGTCCCGCCTGTGGTCCGCCCGATGGGCCCCGACCAGTGCAACTTACCCAAGATTGATTTTGATTGATCTGGTCATATGACGTGACATATAGGTTTATGTGTCTGCATATTGATTTATGCCGACATGTCCCGTTCATGTCCAGTGGGGAGGCACCCGTGCCGCCGCGTTCAAAGCGTTTCTCCGGTGAAGACCTGCCCGATGGCAGCAGCACCCTGGTCATCCGCAACGTCGTCGTTCTGGGCAAGCGCACCAGCCTGCGCATGGAACCGGAAATGTGGGATGCACTGTCGGATGTCGCGGCGCGTGAAGGACATAACGTCCATGACATCTGCACCAGCATCGTGGAAAGGAAGCCCGCCGCCGCATCCCTGACGGCGGCGATCCGGGTTTTCCTAGTGAACTATTACCGCGTTGCCGCGACCGAGGAAGGCCATGCCAGGGCAGGGCACGGGCAGGGCAGTGCCGACATTATCGCTGCCGCCCTGTCCATGTATAACCCGCCGGCTGCCCCTGCAGAATGACTACTAGAAGATGAATAAATAATAGTGTAAGCGGCCTATTTTCCGGCTTGGACGAAGCAGGTGCAGGTGCCGTGGGCATATAGCTTACCATCGTCACGGCCCACCACCCGGCCCTCCGCCAGCATCAGGGTGCGACCGGCATTGATCACTTTGCCCTCCACCCGCACCATGCCGGCATCACGCAGGATGGGGCGCAGGAAGCTCACTTTCAGGTCTACGGTGCCGTATCCAGCCCCGGCGGGAAGTATGGTATGGACCGCACAGCCCATGGCACTGTCCAGCAGCGTGGCCGCGAAGCCACCATGGACGGTGCCCAACGGGTTCAGCACATGGTCGCCCGGTTCCCCTTCAAACACCACACGGCCTTCCTCCACCTCGCCCAATAGCAGGCCCATGCCCAGGGTCGCAGCCATGCTGGGTGCCGGCAGGTCGCCACGCGCAATCATCCGGATAATCTCGATCCCTGGCAGGTGGGTCAGCAGGGCGGGGTCCAGCGGGCGAGCATCCCAGTCATAGGTGCGGCTGCGGCGGGTCATGTCGGCATCCATAGTGGTTATATGTAAAAAGAACGAACGGTCGTATTATACGCGACGAATAGGTTGGGTCAACCATTCCCGGAACACATCGCTTCGCCGCATTGTGGAGCGGTATTCTCTAGCGTAGGGTGCAGATAACAAAATCACCAATGCCGGTTTCCGGGGCCAACGACCAATGACCAACACGAGCACGCCCGCCCGCGATGTGGAATTCCTTCGCAAGGAATTTCAGCTTCACCGTCAATGGCTTGACGGCAAGGGCGGTCGGCGTGCCGAACTGGCTTTCCAGGATCTGTCGGGCCTGACGCTGAAGGGCGCGCGCCTGGCCGAGGCGAAGCTGGCAGGGGCTAACCTTTCAGGCTGCAACCTGGAAGGTGCAGATTTGGCCCGTGCCGACCTGTTCGGCGCCGATCTGGAAGGGGCGGAACTAACCAGTGCCAACCTGTCTGGCGCCGATCTGCGAGGTGCAAATCTGCATCGCGCCACCCTCAACGATGTCATTCTACGTGGTGCGGATTTCCGGTCTGGCACGTTGTCAGACAGCAGCGGTGCCACCAAACGTGACGGTGCTGCCGTCCTGACGGAGGCGCGGCTGGAACGCGCCATCCTGTGTTCGGCGAAATTGACGGGCTGCGACCTGACGGGTGCAGATCTTATGGATGCCGATCTGGCCGGGGCCGACCTGTCCAAGTGCGTCATGCTGGGTGTCGACCTGACGGGGGCTAATCTGTTGGGTGCGCAACTGGCTGGCACCATGATTGACAGCGAGATACTGTCGCGTGGCAAGCATCTGCCGGACGGGGTGACGACTATGATCGCCTCGCCCAGCCGGCGGCGCATCCCGACGGCGGAACTGTCGGCCATGATTGATGCCCATGAACAATGGATCGAAACCGGCGGGGCCAAGGGCGCGCGGCTGGATCTGGACATGGCGGAACTTGACCCGCTGGTCCTGCACGGCCGCAATCTGGCTGGTGCCCGTCTGCGTCGCTGCCGTCTGACTGCTGCCGACTGGGCCGATAACCGGCTGGAAATGGCCGATCTGTCCTATAGCGACCTGACGGAGGCCGTGCTGGACGGGTCCGTCCTGTCGGGGGCCACCTTGCGCCGGGCCAACCTGTCGGGTGCGCATCTGGCCGGCGTGGACCTGACGGCCAAGACGCTTTCGGGCGGGCGCAGCTGGCCCGCCAATCTGGACGGGGCCATCCTGCGGGGTGCCGACCTGACCAATGCCATCCTGTCCGGGGCCATCCTGCGCAAGGCCGATCTGGCGGGCGCCATCGTCACCGGCGTCAATATGCGCGGTGCAGATCTGGCCGGTGCCACCCGCGCCGGCGATGGCGATGCCAAGCAGCGCCGCCGCCTGCGCCGTTTCGTGCAGCCGCCCCTGGCCGTGGGCAGCCGCAAGGGAACGGCCCGCACCCGCAACTGGTCCTTCGGCGGGCTGGCCATCGATGCCGATCCCGCCCTTTATCAGGAAGGCGAACTGGTCACGCTGCTGGTGGCCGCACCGGGGGCGGGTGACCCGGTTCCGGTGCAGGCGCGGGTTATGGCGCTGGACGCCACTACCCGTTCCGTGTCAGTGAAATTCGAGCCGCTGACGCCCGAGTTGAAGACCTATCTCAACGGGCTGGTGGCACCGCGTTACCGCCTGGCCTGAGGGTTTGTCATGCCGCCGCTGTTTTCGTCTCTGACGCTGCTTGATGGCGCGGCCTTCGCGTGGTTCGTGCTGCTTTGGTGGGGCTATGGCTGGCTGACCGACCGCCGCCAGGGGGCACCCACCAGCCTGAACCAGCATATGCTGCGCATCCGCATCCGCTGGATGACCAACATGCTGTACCGGGACAACCGGGTGATGGACAGCATGCTGATGGGCCACCTGATCCACAGCGTCTCCTTTTTCGCCTCCACGACCGTGCTGGTGCTGGCTGGCTTGTTAGGTGTGTTGGCCTCGTCCGACAGTGCCTACAAGGTGGTGATGGAACTGGGTTTCACGAACCCGACCGACCGGACGGTGTTCGAGGCCAAGCTGCTGCTGCTGCTGGCCATCTTCGTCTATAGCTTCTTCTCGTTCACCTGGGCGGTGCGGCAGTTCAATTACACCATCGCCCTGATCGGCGGCGCGCCGCTGGACCCGGGGGAAGAGGCGCTGACGACGGCCAAGGCGGCGGCCAAGATGATGACGCTGGCCATCACCAGCTTCAACCGCGGCCTGCGCGGCTATTACTACGCTTTCGCCAGCCTGGGCTGGATGATCCATCCCTATGCCTTCATCGCGCTGGTGGCGCTGGTGACTTACGTCCTCTGGCGTCGGCAGTTCCGCTCTGCCGCCTTCGACGCCGTCGCCCGCTACTCCGCGCATGGCATGGGTGAGCGGCCTGTAGGGGGGAAAAGCCAGGGCGGGATGTGATCACCCGTAGCGCCGGCCCGCCTCGATGGTCAGGCCCAGGCCGACGGCACCGAACTTGTCACCTTCAACGATGCGGGCCTCGGGCACGGCGCCGGTGATGGCACTGCGTACGGCGGGCAGCAGGGTGGAACCACCGGTCAGGAAGATGGCATCGACCTGATCCCCGCGCAGGCCCGCCTGACGCAGGCAGTCTTTGGTCATGGCCGCCAGCCTTTCCACCGGATCGGCTACCGCCGCGCCCAGGCGACCCCGCGTTGACGGGGCCTCCAGACCCTTCTCGACCAGCGACAGATCGATATCATGGGTGCTGGCCCCCGATAGGGCGATCTTGGCCTCTTCCACCTTCATGGCCAGCGCGTGGCCCAGATGTTCCTCCAGCACGGTCACTAGCCGCCGGATTAACTGCGGATGCTTTGCCTCCTTCACCAGCCGTTCGACATCGCTCAGGACGGCGGGGTTGTAGAGGAAGTTGATTTTGGCCCAGGTCGCTAGGTCGACATAGAGATGGTTGGGTGTCAGCAGCCCCTGGCGCAGCAGGGGGGAGCGGTAGCCCAGATGCGGCATCACCGCCTCCAGGCTCAGCAGTCGGTCGAAGTCGGTGCCGCCGATGCGCAGACCGTCATTGGCCAGGATGTCATCGGCCCGTTCGGCCCGCTGTGCCCGGTCCGGCCCGATGCGCACGATGGAAAAGTCTGACGTACCGCCGCCGATATCGGCGATCAAGGCAATCTGTTCGGCATTGATCTGCGCTTCATAAGCCAGTGCCGCCGCGATCGGTTCATATTGAAAGCTGACATCCTTGAACCCGCTGGCCCGCGCAATGTCGGCCAGCGCGTTTTCCGCCCGCTGGTCGGCGGCATCGTCACCATCGACAAAATGCACAGGGCGGCCATGGACCACATGGGTCAGCTCCTGACCGCACCGCCGCTCACCCTCTTCCTTGATGTGGCGGATGACCAGGCCGATAACCTCACGGAAGCCCACGCGGCGGCGGCCCAGCAACGTCTCTTCATCGATCAGGCTGGTGCCCAGCACGGATTTGATGGACCGCATCAGCCGCCCGTCGCCACCCGCCACATAGGCATTGATGGCGGCACGGCCAAAGGCGGGTCGGTGGGTCTCGAAATCGAAGAAAATGGCGCTGGGCAGCGTCTCATGGTCGCCTTCCAGTGCCAGCATGCGGTTGCCCGCCTCATCCGCCACGCCGAGCGTGGAATTGGAGGTGCCGAAATCCAGCCCGCACGCCACCATGATCCTGAACCCTTCAACCCGGCAAAAGGGGCGAGGTTGTAAGAGGCGGGGCCGGTCGCGTCAAGCACCTATCGACTTGGAATAAGGAAAGACGCGAAAAAGGAAGCAGGAAAGCCGGGGCTTTGCGCCCACCTCTTCGACCTTTATGCTACGGCTCCCTGATCCCCGTCGTTCCGTCCGGTGCCCATGACCCCGTTTGGTGAACGTGTCCGTCAGCTTCGCGCCGAAAAGAGCGTCAGCCTGAAACAGATGGCGGATGAGCTGGAAATCTCCTCGGCCTATCTGTCGGCCTTAGAACATGGGCACAAGGGTTTGCCCTCTCCCATGCTGCTGCGCCAGATATGCACCTATTTCGGGCTGATCTGGGACGCGGCGGAGGCGGTAGAGCGGCTCGCGGCCCTATCCGATCCGCGCGTAACAGTGGATACGGCTGGCCTGACACCTGACCATACGCTGGTCGCAAATCTACTGGCGCGCGATATTGCCCGGCTTACCCCGGCACAGCTATCGGCGCTGTTGCGGCTGTTGGGTCAGGAACAGCCGGCCTTGACGCAGGTATAAGGCGGATTTATCGAATGAGTATGTCCATCCCCCTCGCCTTGGCGCGCGGGATGGTCCATATGTTGGCGGATCATTCGCCATGAGAACCGGATCGGAGACGACGGACATGCCATCCCGCCTCGAACAGCTTTGCGTCCAGAAGGGCCTGAAGATGACTGAACAGCGCCGCGTCATCAGCCGCGTGCTGTCGGACAGCCAAGACCACCCGGATGTGGAGCAGGTTTACCGGCGGGCCGTGGAGATTGATCCGCATATCTCCATCGCCACTGTCTATCGCACCATGCGCTTGTTCGAAGAAGCCAATGTCATCGAACGCCTGGATTTCGGCGATGGCCGCGCCCGTTATGAAGAGGCGCGCGAGGAACATCACCACCATCTGATCGATGTGCAGACGGGCGACGTGGTGGAGTTTTCCAGCGAGGAGCTGGAGAAGATCAAGGAGAAGATCGCCGACGAGCTGGGTTACCGGCTGATCGGTCATCGCCTGGAACTGTATGGTGTGCGCAAGGACCGTCCCATCGTGGAACGGACCTATGTTCCCGGTGGCCACGGCTCCAAGGTCTGACCCGATGGGCCGGGATATTCCCAAGGAATTTCTGGGCCAGCCCTGTGCGGATCATCCGGCGGCGGGTAGTGGCGATTGCTGCCGTTCCGCCGTCACCCGCGCCTATCGCGAAATGCGGTCGCGTGGTGTGCCGGATACGCATTGCCTGGACGTCGCCATGGCGGTTTATCAGTGGCACCACCCGGAAGCGGAGGCCGTCTCAAGTGCGGCCATTGTCGGATCCTGGGTTCTGGGCCAGACCCGGCACTGAGGCTGGGTCACACTTCAATGAATTCCGGATACTGAACCGCGTATCAGAGCAGCGTATTCAGGAACATGGCGATGAAGGCGGCGACGGACAGGACCGTGGCGGCTTCGATCGCGCTGACACCGTCCTTCAGGAAGGCACCGAAACCGGACAGGACTTCATCAGCGTCATGAGCGGCGGCGTTGATATAGGCGGACATGGGGTTTCTCCTTGATCTCGATAATGTCGGGGGGAAGGTATCGCCGGCTTACAGCATCACATGCAGGCTGAGCGTCATCAGGGCGCCGATGGCCAGAACAGCGACCGCTTCGACCATGTCGGCGGCGGTCGGCAGCGAGGCGAAGAAGCTTTCCACAATGTTGTCGTCGGCGGCTTCGATCTGGTTCGTCAGGCTGGTCATCTTCATCTCCGTGGGTTCGTGTCTTTCGATGACCCAGTATCAGCAAAGGGTGTGCCAACTGGCATTTTTGCATATTCTGGAAAATATATAGGCACAACAAGAGTGAATTTGGCCATAAAGTGACGAATAAAGCCAAATGATGGCAGATCGACGACGACTACGTCGCGATGATTGTCCGAAAATGAACAGATATGGGTGCCGAACTGTCCGCCAACGGACGTTTGCCTCATTGTGCCGCCCGATCACTTGACCAGGTTGATGCAACCCTGTCATGCATTGGGAGGGGCGTTAGGTCGCTGACTTTTGCCTCATCTCAGACAGCGCCACCGCTCATGGCAGCCTGACCCCAAGAAAAAAGCCCCCGCACTGCTGTCGTGCGGGGGCCTCAATCTTACAAAAGTGTCAGGCCGGCATGTCTGCCGCCAGCACTCCGCTTACTCGCCAAACACGCGGCGGAAAATCGTGTCCACATGCTTGGTGTGGTAGCCCAGGTCGAAGGCGTCGTCGATGGCGGCCTCGGTCAGGTGCTTCATCACGTCCGCATCGGATTTCAGCATGGTGCGGAAATCCTTGCCTTCCAGCCAGACGGGCATGGCATTGCGCTGTACGGCGCGATAGGCGTCTTCGCGGCTCATCCCTGCCTGGGTCAGGGCCAGCAACATGCGCTGCGAATTATGCAGGCCGCCCAGCATGTCCAGGTTCTTCTGGAGGTTTTCCGGGTACACGACCAGCTTTTCGATCAGGCCCGTGGCGCGAACCAGGGCGAAATCCAAGGTCACGGTGGCGTCGGGGCCAATCATGCGTTCGACCGACGAATGCGAGATATCGCGCTCATGCCACAGCGTGACATTCTCCAGCGCCGGGGTGACATAGCCGCGCACGATACGGCTCAGGCCAGACAGGTTCTCCGACAGCACCGGATTGCGCTTGTGCGGCATGGCGCTGCTGCCCTTCTGGCCGGGCGAGAAATATTCCTCCGCCTCGCGCACTTCACTGCGCTGCAGGTGGCGGACTTCGGTCGCCAGATTGTCAAGGCTGGCGGCAATCACGCCCAGGGTCGCGAAGAACATGGCGTGACGGTCACGCGGGATCACCTGGGTGGAATGCGGCTCCACCGTCAGGCCCAGCTTCTCCGCCACATACTCTTCCACGAACGGGTCGATATTGGCGAAGGTGCCGACGGCACCCGAAATGGCGCAGGTGGCGATCTCGGCCCGGGCGGCCAGCAGGCGCGTCTTGTTACGGGCAAAGGCGGCGTAATGGCCGGCCAGCTTCACGCCGAACGTCGTCGGTTCGGCATGGATGCCGTGGCTGCGGCCAATGGTGGCCGTATACTTATGTTCCAGCGCGCGGCGCTTCAGCGCGTCCAGCAGCTTGTCCAAATCGGCTAGCAGCAGGTCGGCAGCCTGGGTCATCTGCACCGCCAGACAAGTGTCCAGCACGTCGGAACTGGTCATGCCCTGGTGGACGAAGCGTGCCTCCGGCCCGACATGTTCTGCCAGATTGGTCAGGAAGGCGATGACGTCATGCTTGGTCTCGCGCTCGATCTCGTCGATGCGGTCGATCTCCCAGGCGCCGCGCTCCCATACGGCCTTGGCGGCGTCCGCCGGGATCACGCCCAGCTTGGCCTGCGCGTCGCAGGCGTGGGCCTCAATCTCGAACCAGATGCGGAACCGGTTCTCCGGGTCCCAGATGCGGGTCATTTCGGGGCGGGAGTAGCGGGGGATCATGTCGGTCGGCCCTGGCGCTTGGAAAGGTGGCGGGAAAGGCGGGGCGGACCATAAGGGCAAGTGGCGGCCCTGACCAGTGCCGCGCCTGACAGGGTGCCATGCCCGCCATCTGTGGCAGCCGCGCCACGCTGCATCAGGATCACCACCCCCACCCAAAGGTCGGGGTTACAGTTTTGTGACAAACCCCGCCACTCTGTGCCTGTATTGATGTGCTGGCTAATATTGATCGGGTCGATCCCATCATCGGCCCAAATCATTTGCAGGGCACATCATCGATGACCTTGCCGTGTACCTGCCCGCATTGGTGAAGTACCCGACATCTTTGCCCGTGCCGGGAGCATCCCGTCATGATTTCGTCATCCCAATGCAATGAACGAGTGCCCCGCCACGGGGCCGCCCATGGGAGGATTTGCTGATGAGAGTGTCACCCCGGATATCCGCCGCCCTTCTGGCCGGTGCCGCCCTGTTCGCCGTTTCCGCTTCCTCCGCCATGGCCCAACAGGCCCCGGCGCAGGCCAGCGAGGTCGAGGCACTGCGCGCACAGGTTCAGGCCTTGATGGCCCGCATCGACAAGCTTGAAAAGGCGCCCAGCACGCCCGCCGGTCCGCCCGCCAGCAAGGATGCGCCGCTGGTGTCCGCCGATGCCTTTAAGGCGCCGCAGGTGACGCAGTCGGGCAATGCCAAGGTGAAGCTGATGCTGTCCGGCCAGATCGGCCGGGCCGTCGAATTCGCCGATGATGGCTTCGACAGCGATCTGATGCATGTCGACAATGCCCAGTCCTCCTCGCGCATCCGCGCCTCCGGTACGGCCAAGCTGGATGACAGCTGGACCGCCGGTACGGATATCGAGTTCGAGACCCAGTCCGGTTCCTCCCGCGCCACCGGTTTCGGCACCGACAGCGGCGCCTTCACCATCAATGAACGCAAGGTGGAGTTCTGGGTTCAGCACAAGGATTTCGGTCGCATCTGGGTTGGCCAGGGCGATACGGCAACCAACGTGACCTCTGAGGTTGACCTGTCCGGCACTTCCACCCTGATCAGCCATACGGATGTCGGTTCGCTGTTCGGTGGCGTACTGTTCCGCAACAAGGCCACACGCGCCGCCGGTCCCAACATCAATGCGGCCTTCAACAATTTCGACGGTATGCACCGTGAAGACCGCATCCGTTATGATACGCCCACTTTCGGTGGTGGCTTCATGCTGTCCACCAGTTTCATCGAAGGCGGCGCCACCGACTTTGCGGCCCGTTACACGGGCAAGATCGGCGACACGGAAGTGTCCGGCGCCATTGGCTATGCCGACAATGACAGCCGGACCGGCTTTGATACGCAGACCAATGGTTCCATCTCGGTCAAGCTGGCCAGCGGCTTCAATGTGACGCTGGCCGCGGGTACCCGCGACCTGGGCCCGCGCGACAGCGATTTCTGGTACGGCAAGCTGGGCTACATCTCCAAGCTGACCAGCCTGGGCAACAGCGCCTTCGTCATCGATTACTATACGCAGGAGGATTACTCCTCCCTTGGTGCAGACGCCAAGGCCTGGTCAGTAGGCTATGTGCAGACTGTCGACGCCTTCGCCACCGACTTCTACATCAGCTACCGCAATCACCAGTACGATACGCCCACGGCCAATTTCAAGGACGTGAACGGCGTGATCTCTGGCGCGCGCGTCCGTTTCTGATCCCTTCTGTTGATGTCACCGCAGCCCGGTCGGTCGCGGTTTGGCCCGGCTTCCGCATGATCCGTGCGGGGGTCGGGCCTTTCTTTGGCCCGATCCGTTGTTGACCCCTGTTCCAATCATGCTATGTCCCCTGTCTCTGTCTGTTGAAAGTTGGATCGATGGAAGCGGGTGAGGCGGGATTGGGGGGCTGGCAACTGGCCTTGGTGGTGCATGCAGTCCTGACCCTGGCTGCACTCTGGCCGGCCCGACGCCTGATGCAGCGGGCGGGTTTGCCAATGGCCTGGATCGTCTGGCTGGCGCTGCCTTTGTTCGGCTGGGCCGTGTTCGCCAGCCTTCTTGCATTCAAAACCTGGCCCAACCTGCCACCGCGCCCGGAAAAACTGCATCCGCGGGAAAGACTGAAGCGGCAAAGGGCCAAGGAACAGGCCGCGACGGGGGAGGGCTGAGCCATGCCGCGCTATGGCGATCTGGTGGATATGCTGTTCTTCCTGCCGGGCTGGGCTTCCATCCTCGTGGTGGTGCTGACCATCACCTGGACCGTTTGCATGGCCGGCATCGCCCTGGGCAAAACGGGGCGCAACCCGCTCTGGGCCATGGCGGTCTTCCTGTTTTTCCCGCTTCTGACCGTAGGGCTGTGGATTGTGGCGCTGTCGCGCTGGCCCCGTCTTGATCAGAAGCCATGAGGGCGAGGTCCCTTCATCCCTATCTGGATCATCCTGGTCCTATCCCCTTCGCCCATCGCGGTGGTGGCCTTGAAGCGCCGGAAAACAGTCTGGCCGCCTTCAACCGCGCCATCGACCTTGGTTATCGCTATATCGAAACCGATGTGCAGGTAACGGCGGACGGGCATCTCGTCGTCTTCCATGATCCTATGCTGGAACGCCTGACCGATGGTCAGGGCCGCATCGACGATCTGCCCTGGTCCGCCATATCACAAGCGCGGGTGGCGGGTCGGGAACCGATCCCGTTGCTGGACCAGGTGCTGGAGACCTGGCCAGACCTGCGCCTCAATATCGATCCCAAATCGGATGCGGCAGCGCGTGTCCTGGTCACGGCATTGCGTCGGCATAACGCGTTGGACCGCGTCTGCGTCGGGTCCTTCTCCGGCTCCCGGCTTGCACGGCTGCGGTCGGACCTTGGGGGCGATCTTTGTTCTTCTGCCGGTCCGTGGGAAGTGGCGCGGGTCTGGGCCGCTGGCCATGGCCTGCCGCTACCGGCCCCAGCGGACCCGCACTGCCTGCAGGTGCCCGTACGGCACAAGGGGCTGACCGTGGTCACCCCTGGCCTGATCCGCGCGGCCCATGCGCGCGCCCTTTGCGTGCATGTCTGGACAGTGGACGAGGCGGCGGAGATGGAACGCCTTCTGGATATGGGTGTGGACGGCATCATCACCGACCGCCCGACGCTGCTGCGTGACGTGATGATCCGCAGGGGGCAGTGGTCTTAAGACCCTAAACGCTGAACAGCAGCCGGGCCTCGGCACCGGTGCCGGTGTCCGTCATCCGGAAATCACCGCCCAGCTGCTGTGTCAGCAGCCGTACCAGCCGCAGCCCCAGGCTGTGCACCGTGGCCGCGTCGAAACCAGGGGGCAGACCTCGGCCATTATCGGTGACTGACAGTTCAACCCGGTTACCTTCCGCCAGCCGGGCCGCGACACGGATCAATCCTTGCTGACGGTCCACGAAGGCATGTTCCAGACTGTTGCTGACCAGCTCGGCCACCACCAGGGCTGCAGGAATGATCTTTTCCGACGGCAGGGGCAGGGGGGTGGCCTCCACCGCCACTTCAATGCCGGCCGGTGCGCCCGCACGCGCCACATCTTCCACCAGTTCAGATAGAAAGGAGGCGAAATTGCCGTGGCTGTTTTCCGGGTCGTGCAGACGGCGCTGGATCTTGCCGATAGTGGCCAGCCGTGTGGCGGCATCGGTCAATGCGCGGCGCGCCTTCTCATCCGTGACATCGGCCTTTTGCAGGGCCAGCAGGGCTGAGACGATCTGGATATTGTTGGAAACGCGGTGCTGAAGCTCTGCGAAAAGCACAGCGCGGTGGGCGGCCAGTTCGCTGGCCTCCTGCTCCGCCTTCTTGGCGCGGGCCCGCTCCTGCCGCACCCTGGCCAGCGCGATATTCATCACATGGATGATGGCGATATCGATGGCGACGATGAGGACGAAGAAGCCCAGGGCCAGGGCACCGGGCCCGTCTAGCCCGAACCCGTCCGGCGGAATAAAGAAATACCAGGCGGCCAGCGCCGACAGAACCGCCACCAGAATGCCGGGCCATAGACCCGCGAAAAAGGTTGTCAGGATGACGGCGGGAAAGAAGGTCAGGAACGGAAAACCCGGCGGCAGGGCCGCCTCCGCCGTCCAGCGCACCACCAGGGCAAGGCCGAAGGCCAGCAACGCGAAACCGTAGGCGAACAGTGGGGAGCGTCTGCCGGTTTCAATCGCGAGAAGGAGAGCCATCAGGACCGGCCTTGGCCAAGCAGTGATTTTCTGGCGGGACCATAGCAACATTCTGGGGTGCCGTCGTGGGGGTAATCATAACGGCAAGACCCTGATACCAGCTGAAGCGGTATCAAAGTTGCCCGCCATCAGGCGGCATACGCTCCGTCACCTCCCTATGCACCGCCTCATCATGACCGCTACGGCTGGAGAAGAAGACCAGCGCCATCAGCCCGCCACCCACAATCAGCGAACCCAGAATCCCCAGGCCCAGCGCGATAAATCCATGCAGGCTTATCCCCTGTTCCGGTCCGCCGCCGCCCATCGCGTTCCACGCCATGACGCCGCCGACCGCCGCCGCCAGCAGCATGGCCAGCAGGCAGACGATCATCAAAAGGCCCCCACGGCTCATCTTTCACCCTCTTCATTTGTCACAGGCGCATCCATCCGATATGGGGCTTGCCGCTGTTGCCGGCCAGCCCCCATGCGGATGCGGGCCTCATGGTCTGGACAGGTGCCGTCACCCCCGATAACTTCCGTGCCCGGTTCAACCTGTTACCGCAACGGATATTACCCATGAAGAGCGGCGTGAAGAAAGTCGTGCTGGCCTATTCGGGCGGCCTCGACACCTCGGTTATCCTGAAATGGCTGCAGGAGACCTATGCTTGCGAGGTCGTGACCTTCACCGCCGATCTCGGCCAGGGTGAAGAGCTGGAGCCCGCCCGCAAGAAGGCCGAGCTGCTGGGCGTGAAGCCTGAAAACATCTTCATCGACGATCTGCGTGAAGAATTCGTGCGCGACTTCGTGTTCCCGATGTTCCGCGCCAATACGCTGTATGAAGGCACGTATCTGCTGGGCACATCCATCGCCCGTCCGTTGATCGCCAAGCGTCAGATCGAAATCGCCCGTCAGGTCGGTGCCGATGCCGTGGCCCATGGTGCCACCGGTAAGGGCAATGATCAGGTCCGGTTTGAGCTGGGCTATTACGCGCTGAAGCCCGACGTGACGGTGATCGCGCCGTGGCGGGAATGGGACCTGAACAGCCGCACCCAGCTTCTGGAATTTGCCGAAAAGCACCAGATCCCCATCGCCAAGGACAAGCGTGGCGAGGCCCCGTACAGCACGGATGCCAACCTTCTGCACATCTCCTACGAAGGCAAGGCCCTGGAAGATCCCTGGGTGGAAGCCGACGAGGACATGTACACCCGCTCCGTCGCCCCGGAAAAGGCGCCGGACGAGGCTGAATATGTCGAGATCGAGTATGAGAAGGGCGATGCCGTCGCCGTGAACGGCGTGCGCCTGACGCCCGCCGCCTTGCTGACCGAACTGAACCGTCTGGCCGGCAAGCATGGCATTGGCCGTCTGGATCTCGTGGAAAACCGCTATGTCGGCATGAAGAGCCGTGGCGTCTATGAGACGCCGGGCGGCACGCTGCTGTCGGTCGCCCATCGCGGCATTGAGAGCATCACGCTGGACCGTGAGGCGCTGCACCTCAAGGATGAGCTGATGCCGCGCTACGCCAAGCTGATCTATAACGGCTTCTGGTTCTCGCCCGAGCGTGAGGCGCTGCAGGCCCTGATCGACAGCACCCAGCAGCGGGTGAATGGTGTCGTCCGCCTGAAACTGTTCAAGGGATCGGCCCGCGTTGTCGGCCGCAAGAGCCCGAACAGCCTGTACCGTCTGGATTATGTGACCTTCGAGGCTGACAGCGTTTATAACCAGAAGGACGCCGAAGGCTTTATCAAGCTGAACGCGCTCCGCCTGCGCCTGAACAGCATCGCCAAGGGTCTGTAAGACACTCCTGGTTTGATGAAGGTGAAAAACCGCCCGCATCCCCTCCGGATGCGGGCGGTTTTGTTTATGGTGCGATGCCTTCAATGGGCTTCAGCACCGCACCCTCTGGCAAGTCGATCATGAAACGCTCGACCAGGATGTGACGGAACGTCGCCTCGTCTGTGATCTGCATTTCCTCCACCAATTCACCCCGCAGCCGTCGGCGGTAGAGGCCGTTCAACAATGTATGCCGCTCTGTCAGGGTGGTGCGGGCGGCCACCCGGTTCTGTACGAACCGGGAGGCGGGGTGGGTGGATGTGTAATGGTTGCCGAAGATCAGGTCGTATTCGACGACTTCTTCCTGCCCGAACCAGTAAAGCCCAAACCAGCAACCATCGCGCCAGACCTCCAGTTCCCAACCCGGTGACCAGTCGGAAGTACGCAGGCGCCAGCGATCACCGGCGCTGTCATACTCACCCGCAATCAGGGGCAGGGGTTCGGCCAGACACGACCCGCCGAACCCGACATCGCAGACATAGGCCTGCCCGGCGATGGTAACCAGCAGCATCAGATGGCTGCGCCCGCCGGGATCACCACCCATCCGCACCCGCGCCACACGTCGCGTGACATCGAACCCGATGGCCGTCAACGCCATGGACAGCAGGCTGTTCTGTTCAAAACAGTAACCGCCCCGCCGCCGCCGCACCAGCTTGGCCAGGATGGCATCGGGTTCCAGCCGGATGGGCAAGCCCATCTGGATATCCAGGTTTTCGAACGGAATCGTGCCGACATGGCCGATATGGATGGCGCGCAACGTTGCTAGATCGGCAACAGCCGGGCCGTCATGGCCGACACGGGCCAGATAGGCTTCAAGGTCGAACGGATCGGAATGATTGTCGGGCATGGTGGCCGGCATCCTGGCAAAGCGGGAAAGCATCCATCCCTTAAGCCAGGGCGGGTCGACCCCACCAGCCCGAAAGCGTCCTCATGACATGAAGCAGCATGCTCAGCAGGAACCCGCAACGCGGCGGTTGGCCAAATCATTCGGTGCTGCTGCGGCGGCCTTGCGCCGGGCCTTGGCGGCGTCGTCGGCGGCCAGGGCAGCCAGGGCCAGGAATTCGGCCAGATCGTCCATCTGGCTGCGGCGGGCATCGCGCACCAGGCTTTCCAGGCAGCGCTTGATGGCCATCGCCACTTCCGGCGCCGGTTCGTCCCCAACCAAATCCTGATTGTTCATTGAACAGTCCATCGGTTCCGCCCCCCTGTCGACGGCTTCAGGCCCTGTTGCAGAGCCATCCTTATCCAATGGAGTCGATGCTAAAGCGTTTCCATAAAGAAATATAGATATAAACGTATTAATTTTTAGCGGTAATAAGTATAACTTAGAAAGTTGCTTGGCCGCCCAAGCAAAAATGGTTGCCACATGTCGGGTGCAACCATAGAGATGTATGCGTTACTTAAACGTCATATGAACATGTTTACTCCCAAGGGAAGGTTGGCGATGTCTGCACACGCATTGCTCTGGACCCTCCCGTGACACCGCTGGCACCGCGCGGTTCCGGCATCGCTGCCTTGACGAAATTGTCAATGCCGTTACGAAGGCAGGACAGTTGCGGACTTCGGCGCTCCTGCCTATATCTGCTGTGCGCCAGGACGGTGGCCCGTCCCGGAGATCAACAATGGGGACCATATCGCGGTGCTTAGGGCTGCGGGCGGTCTGCCGAACAAGAGAGGTCGTCATGAGCAAGGTTATCGGTATCGATCTGGGCACCACGAATTCCTGCGTGGCCGTCATGGAAGGCACACAGGCCAAGGTTATCGAGAATGCCGAAGGCGCGCGCACCACGCCGTCCATGGTCGCCTTCACCCCCGGTGGTGAACGGCTGACGGGACAGCCCGCGAAGCGCCAGGCTGTCACGAACCCCGACAACACCCTGTTCGCCATCAAGCGTCTGATTGGCCGCCGTTACGATGATCCGGTGACCAAGAAGGATGCGAACCTCGTCCCCTACAAGATCGTGTCGGGCGGCAATGGCGATGCCTGGGTCGAAGCCCAGGGCGATAAGTACAGCCCCAGCCAGGTCAGCGCCTTCATCCTGCAGAAGATGAAGGAGACCGCCGAGGCTTATCTGGGTGAAAAGGTCACCCAGGCCGTCATCACGGTTCCCGCCTACTTCAATGACAGCCAGCGTCAGGCCACCAAGGATGCGGGCAAGATCGCCGGCCTGGAAGTGCTGCGCATCATCAACGAGCCGACGGCCGCCGCCCTTGCCTATGGCATGGAAAAGAAGGGCACCGGCACCATCGCCGTCTACGACTTGGGCGGTGGTACGTTCGACGTGTCGATCCTGGAGATCGGCGACGGCGTGTTCGAGGTGAAGTCCACGAACGGCGACACCTTCCTGGGCGGTGAAGATTTCGACGGCAAGATCATCGATTATCTGGCCGAAGAGTTCCAGAAGGAGCAGGGCATCGACCTGCGCAAGGACCGTCTGGCCCTGCAGCGCCTGAAGGAAGCCGCCGAAAAGGCCAAGATCGAGCTGTCCAGCTCCGTCCAGACAGAAGTCAATCTGCCCTTTATCACGGCCGATGCGTCGGGCCCGAAGCACCTGAACATCAAGCTGACCCGCGCCAAGCTGGAAGCTTTGGTGGAGGATCTGGTCCGCCGCACCGTCGGCCCCTGCCAGGCTGCCCTGAAGGATGCTGGTCTGAAGGCGTCGGAAGTGGATGAGGTGATCCTGGTCGGCGGTATGACCCGCATGCCCAAGATCATCGAGACCGTGAAGCAGATTTTCGGCAAGGAGCCGAACCGTGGCGTGAACCCCGACGAGGTGGTGGCCATTGGTGCGGCCATCCAGGGCGGCGTCCTGAAGGGCGACGTCAAGGATGTTCTGCTGCTGGATGTCACCCCGCTGTCGCTGGGCATTGAGACGCTGGGTGGCGTGTTCACCCGCCTGATCGATCGCAACACCACGATCCCGACCAAGAAGTCTCAGGTCTTCTCCACGGCAGAAGACAACCAGTCCGCCGTGACCATCCGCGTGTTCCAGGGTGAACGCGAGATGGCCGCCGACAACAAGATGCTGGGCCAGTTCGACCTGATGGGCATTCCGTCCGCCCCGCGTGGTGTGCCACAGATTGAGGTGACCTTCGACATCGACGCCAACGGCATCGTCAATGTCGGCGCCAAGGACAAGGCCACCGGCAAGGAGCAGGTGATCCGCATTCAGGCGTCGGGCGGTCTGTCGGACAGCGACATCCAGAAGATGGTGAAGGATGCTGAGGAGCACGCGGCGGAAGACAAGAAGCGCAAGGAACTGGTGGAAGCCAAGAACCACGCTGACGGTCTGATCCACTCCACCGAGCGGACGCTCAAGGAGAATGAGGACAAGATCGCCGCTGCCGACAAGTCCGCTGTCGAAACCGCTATCGCCGATCTGAAGTCGGCCATGGGCGGTGATGATCCGGCGGCCATCAAGGCCAAGACCGATGCTCTGGCCCAGGCCAGCATGAAGATCGGCGAGGCTCTGTACAAGGCCGGTCAGGAAGGTGGTACTGCTGACGGCGCTTCTGCCTCCGCTTCCAACGCCGGGGATGATGACAATGCCGGTGGTGAGAAGGTGGTGGACGCCGACTTCGAGGAAGTTGACGACCGCAAGAAGAACTGACGCCGCTTGACCCCCAATTTCGGGGGCGGGACAGCCGTTCCAAGTCTGGCGCTGGCCCGCCCGGTTTACCCGGGCGGGCCTGTTGCTTGACAGGAATGTTGATGAATTGGCTTCCAATCCGGGTTCGGCGCCACTGACAGGCCGGCCGGACCGGATGCGAAGGGACAGAGGCCACCATGTCGAAGCGCGATTATTACGAAGTTCTCGGCGCCCCGAAAAACGCCAGCGCCGACGACCTGAAAAAGGCCTATCGCAAGCTGGCCATGCAGTATCACCCCGACCGCAATCAGGGTGACAAGACGGCCGAGCAGAAGTTCAAGGAAATCAACGAAGCCTATGATTGTCTGAAGGACGAGCAGAAGCGCGCCGCCTATGACCGGTTCGGCCATGCCGCCTTTGAAGGCGGCGGTGGGCGTCCCGGTGCGGGCGGTGGTGCCGGTGGCTTCGATTTCGGCGGCGGCTTCGCCGACATCTTTGACGAGATGTTCGGGGAATTCATGGGCCGGGGCGGGCGCGGCGGCCAGACCAATAATCGCGGCAATGATCTGCGCTACAATCTGGAAATCAGCCTGGAGGATGCCTTCAAGGGCTCCGCCACCCAGGTGCGCGTACCGACCAGCGTGATGTGCGATCCCTGCGGCGGGTCGGGCGCTGAAGCGGGCAGCAGCCCCACCACCTGCGGTACCTGTAACGGCGCCGGTAAGGTGCGGGCCCAGCAGGGCTTCTTCACGATCGAACGTTCCTGCCCCACCTGTAACGGGGCGGGCCGCGTCATCAAGGACCCGTGCCGCCATTGCGGCGGTCAGGGTCGCGTGCGCAAGGAAAAGACCCTGCAGGTCTCCATCCCGGCGGGCGTGGAGGATGGCACCCGTATCCGTTTGGCCGGCGAGGGCGAGGCGGGATTGCGCGGCGGCACGCCGGGCGATCTCTATATCTTCCTGTCGATCGCGGCCCACCGCTTCTTCCAGCGTGACGGGGCCAATCTGCATTGCCGGGTGCCCATCCCCATGACCACGGCGGCGCTGGGCGGGACGATCGAAGTCCCGACCATCGACGGCAGCCGCGCCAAGGTGAATGTCCCCGCCGGCACCCAGACGGGCCACCAGTTCCGTCTGAAGGGCAAGGGCATGAGCGTGCTGCGCAGCCCGCAGCGCGGCGACATGTACATCAATGTCATGGTCGAAACGCCCGTGAACCTGACGAAGCGCCAGCAGGAACTGTTGCGCGAATTCGAAAAGGACGCGTCGGAGAACGGCCAGAATCCCGAGTCGGAGGGCTTTTTTGCCAAGGTGAAAGAGTTCTTTGCCGATTTGAAGGATTGACGACAGGGTAGTTTGCCCTGTCGTCATCCCCGCGCAGGCGGGGATCCAGCATGAGCGGCGTCTGCCGCAATATGAGTCATATCGGCGCTGACCGCGCCTCATGCTGGGTCCCCGCTTTCGCGGGGATGACAAATGGGGGTAGCGTCAAGGCCCCACCAGCCCGGACCCCTTCATGAGCTTTGCCCGCGCTATCGCCACCGTCGGCGGCATCACCATGGTCAGCCGCGTGCTGGGCTTTGTGCGCGACATGCTGCAGGCCCGGTTCCTGGGTGCGGGCATGGAGGCGGATGCCTTCTTCGTGGCCTTCCGCCTGCCCAACCTGTTCCGCTCCCTGTTTGCCGAAGGTGCCTTCACGGCGGCCTTCCTGCCGCTCTTTGCCGGGGCGATGGAGAAGGAAGGCAAAGATGCGGCCAAGGGGCTGGCCGAAGAGGCTTTGTCTGTCATGGTCGCCATCTTGATGATTTTCTCAATCATCATGGCGCTTGCCATGCCCTGGGTGGTGGCGGTCCTGGCTACGGGATTCCATGATGATCCCGCACAGTTCAAGCTGGCAGTGACACTTTCCCACATCACCTTTCCCTATCTGGCACTGATTTCCATCACGGCCTTGTTTGGGTCTATCCTCAATGCCGTGGGCCGGTTCGGGCCGTTCGCGGCGGCGCCGGTGCTGCTGAATATCGTGCAGATCACGGGTTTGCTGCTGTCGGGACCGCTGGGCATCGGGGCGCATTGGATGCTGGCCTATGGCGTGCCCGTGGCGGGGCTGGCGCAGATGCTCTGGATGATCCTGGCGGCACGCCGGGCCGGCATGGGCCTGTCCCTGCGCCGTCCGCGCCTGACGCCGCGCGTCAAGAAGCTGTTTGCGCTTCTGGCGCCCGGCATCCTGGGGGCGGGCGTCTATCAGTTCAATTTGCTGGTCGGCACCAACCTTGCCTCCTGGCTGCCTACGGGGGCGGTGTCGCATCTGCAATATGCCGACCGCCTGAACCAGCTGCCCATGTCGGTGATCGGGGTGGCCGTGGGCACGGCCCTGCTGCCGCTGCTGTCACGGCAGATGGTGGCCGGCGACCAAGACGGGGTGAAGGCCAGCCTGTGCCGGGGCCTGGAGTTTGCGGCCCTGTTCGGCCTGCCGGCGACGGTGGCACTGCTGACCATTCCGGCCCCGCTGGTGCATGTGCTGTTCAAGGGCGGCGCCTTCACAGCCGCCGATGCGACCGCCACGGCGGCGGCCCTGCAGGCCTTTGCAATCGGCATTCCCGCTTTCATCGTGGCCAAGATCCTGTCCTCGGCCTATTTCGCCAAACAGGACACGAAGGGGCCGGTGCGCATCGCCATTGTGGTGCTGATCGGCAATGTCTTGGTCTCTCTGGCCCTGATCGAACCGCTGGGCCATGTCGGGCTGGCCCTGGCGCCCGGCTTGACCGCTTGGTTGAATGTGGTGCTGCTGGCCATCGGGTTGCGTCGCCGGGGTCTGCTGATTCTGGATGGAAGGCTGAAAAGCCGCCTGTGGCGCATGGCGCTGGCGGCCCTCGGCTTGGCGCTGGCCGGCATCGGGCTGACCGAACTGCTGGCGAAATCGCTGTTCGTGGGTGCGGCCCTGGAACGGATTAGCGCCCTGGTGGCTGTCATCGCCGGTGCCTCTGTGACCTATTTCGCACTGTGTTTCCTGTTGGGGGCCACGCGCCTTGCCGAGATCAAGGGGCTGCTGCGTCGCGGCGGCGGCACGCCCGCCGCTTGACCCGGCAGGTATGCCCGCGCGATACAGACGGCCCGGCATTTCGCCTTCCACAAGCGACCGATAGAGACCTCAAGCGATGAGCCTTATCTTTTCCGGCATGCAGCCGACCCGCCAGCTCCACCTCGGCAATTATCTCGGCGCGCTGAAGAACTGGGTGAAGCTGCAGAACGACATGGACGCCATCTTCTGCGTCGTCGATCTGCACGCCATGACCATCGATCACGACCCCGAAACCCTGCGGAACAATATCCGTGAGGTTGCCGCCGCCTACATCGCGGCCGGCATCGACCCGGACAAGAACATCCTGTTCAACCAGTCGTCGGTCAGCGGCCATGCCGAATTGAACTGGATTCTGACCTGCCACACGCCGTTGGGCTGGTTGAACCGCATGACCCAGTTCAAGGAAAAGGCCGGCAAGCAGAAGGACAATGCCGTTCTGGGTCTCTATGCCTATCCGGTCCTGATGGCCGCCGACATCCTGCTGTACAAGGCCACGCATGTGCCGGTGGGCGAGGATCAGAAGCAGCATCTGGAACTGGCCCGCGACATTGCCGGCGCCTTCAACCGTTATTACAAGGCTGACGGCTTCTTTCCTCTGCCCGAACCGCAGATCCTGGGCGAGGCAACGCGGGTGATGAGCCTGCGCGACGGCACCAAGAAAATGTCGAAGTCGGATGAAAGCGAGTATAGCCGCATCAACCTGACAGACGATGCCGACACCATCGCGCTGAAGATCCGTAAGGCCAAGACCGACCCGGAACCCCTGCCCGAGACGGTGGAGGACCTGGAAAAGCGGCCCGAGGCCAATAATCTGGTCACCATCTATGCCGCGCTGTCCGACACGACTCGCGCGGCGGTCCTGGCAGAGTTCGGCGGGCAGCAGTTCAGCGCCTTCAAGGGTGCTCTGGCCGACCTGTCGGTCGCCAAGCTGGCCCCCATCGCCGGCGAGATGAACCGCCTGCTGGGCGATAAGGCCGAGTTGGACCGGCTGCTGAAGAAGGGTGCCGACCGCGCGGGCGAGATTGCGGCCCGCACGGTGAATGAGGTGAAGGATCTGGTGGGTCTGGTGCGGTTCTGATCTTCAAAACCCATGGGTGTTGAAAGGGGGATGGACGGGTGATCGTCCATCCCCCTTTTGTTACGCCGCCTTCTTCTTCACCTTCGCCGCCTTGGCCGGTTCCGGCTCTCCCTCCGGTTCGGTCAGGGCGTTCAGCAGCGCATGGCGGATTTCGGCCAGCTTGCGTTCGTGCGTGACCTTCAGGCCGAAGACGTCCTTCACATAGAACACGTCGATGGCGACGTTGCCATAGGTCGAGATCTTGGCCGACGCGATCTGCAAATTCGCCTGTGTCAGGGTGCGGGTCAGCAGGTAGAGCAGGCCAGGACGGTCGCGGCCATTCACCTCGATCACGGTGTGATTACCCGTAACGGTATTATCCACCAGCACGCGCGGCGGCACCTTGAAGGCGCGGGAGCGGGCCGTCTGCGGCGGGCGGCGACGGTCCAACTCGTCGGCCAGCCGCAACTCCCCGGCCAGAACCTTGTCCACCATCACCGACAGCCGGGCCAGCTTGTCCCCGCTGTCGAACGAGCCGCCACCGGCGGCCTGTACTGTGAACACGTCCAGCGCCATGCCATTGGTCATGGTGAAGATGCGTGCATCCATGATGTCGGCCCCTGCGAGCGCCAGGGCGCCCGCAAGGCGGGAGAACAGGCCTGGATGGTCGGCGGTATAGACGGTCACCTCCGTCACCACGCGCCCCCGGTCGATACGCGTATCCAGGGTCAGCGGAGCCTTTGTGCGCTCTGCCTCCCGGATCAGGCGGGCATGGTGGGCCAGCGTCGGTGTGTTCAGCGACAGCCAATAGCCGGGATATGCCCGCGCCATATGGGCATCGATATCAGCGGCGGGCCAGTCGGCCAGCTGGGCCCGCAGGGCCGCCTGCGCCGCCGCCACCCGGCTGTCGCGGCCTTCGGTGCCGACGGCACCGTTCATCCGCTCTTCACAGCGGCGGTACAGCTGACGCAGCAGCGTGGCCTTCCAGCCATTCCAGCGGCCCGGCCCCACGGCCCGGATATCGGCAACGGTCAGGCAGAGCAGCAGCTTCAACCGTTCCGGCGACTTCACCAGATCGACAAATTTGGTGATGGTGTTCTCATCATCCAGGTCGCGCTTGAAGGCGGTGTCGGACATGGCCAGGTGCCAGCGCACAAGCCAGACCACCGTTTCCGTCTCTTCTTCCGTCATGCCCAGGCGGGGGCAAAGCTTCTCGGCGACCTTGGCACCGAGGATGGAATGGTCACCCCCGCGCCCTTTGGCGATGTCATGCACAAGCATGGCGACATAGAGCGCGCGGCGCGACGAGACGGTATGGATGACCTCCGACGCCAGCGGCACCTCTTCGGTCAGGGCGCCTTTCTCCACCTGATGCAGGATGCCGACCGCGAACAGCGTATGCTCGTCCACCGTGAAATGGTGGTACATGTCGAACTGCATCATGCCCACGATGCGCCCGAAATCCGGCACGAACCGGCCCAGCACGCCCGCCTCGTTCATGCGGCGCAGCGCGACCTCCGGGTCCTTCTTCGATGACAGGATTTCCAGGAACAGGCGGTTGGCCTCGTCATCCTCCCGCAGCTTCACCCCGATGCTGGACAGGGCGCGGGTAATGGCGCGCAGGGCGTTCGGATGGATATCCAGATCATTTTCCTGCGCCACATGGAACAGGCGGATCATGTCGATGGGCTGATCCTTGAAATGCCGTTCGGACTTCACGTTCAAACGACCGGCATCCAGGGTAAAGCCGTTGAAATCCGCCCCGCGCTGGAAACGCTTGCGCAGGAAGGCAAAGCGCGGGGCGCGCTTGCTTTCCTGTTCCAGCGTGGCGCAGAAGATGCGGGTCAGGTCGCCCACATCCTTGGCGATCATGAAGTAATGCTTCATGAAACGCTCAACCGCGTTCTTGCCGGCATGTTCGGTATAGCCCAAACGCCGCGACATCTCCGTCTGCAGGTCGAAGGTCAGACGGTCTTCCTGGCGGCCTGTCAGGTAATGCAGCTGGCAGCGGGCGGCCCACAGGAAGCTTTCGGCCTTGGCGAAGCGCTGTGCTTCCTCCGGCGTCAGTACGTCCTTGGCAACCAGCCCCTCTACCTCATCGACCTGATAGGCGTATTTGGCAATCCAGAACAGGGTCTGCAGGTCGCGAAGCCCGCCCTTGCCCTCCTTGATGTTGGGTTCCAGCATGTAGCGGCTGTCGCCGACCTTGCGGTGGCGCTCGTTCCGCTCGCCCATCTTGGCTTCGATAAAGGCGGTGACGCTGCCGCTGGCAGCCACGACATCCTTGGCGAAGCGCCGGCGCAATTCATCGAACAGGGTCTTTTCGCCCCACAGGAAGCGGGCTTCCAGCAGGCTGGTGCGGATGGTCATGTCATCCAGCGACAGGCGGATGCATTCATCCACCGACCGCACCGCATGCCCCACCTTCCAGCCCAGATCCCAGAGCAGGTAGAGCATGTATTCCACCACCTGCTCCACGCGCGGCGTGCGCTTATAGGGCAGCAGGAACAGCAGATCGACGTCGGAGAAGGGTGCCATCTCGGCGCGGCCATAGCCGCCGATGGCGACGATGGCCAGCCGCTCGCCCTTGGTCAGTTCCGCCGTCGGGTAGACATGGTCCAGCGTGAAATCGGCCAGCGCCTGCACGATGCTGTCGGTCAGCTTCGCAGTCTGGTGGACGCAGTCATCGCCACGGTGCGATGCCTCGAAACGGCTGCGGATGGCGGTACGGCCTTCGGCCAATATCTCTTTCAGCAGGGACAGCAACGGCCCCCGCAGCCTGTCGATGCTGCCGTCATGCGCCTCGGCCAGCGCATTCAGCCGTTTGGCAATGCTGGTCCGGCCAGGGATGGGGGGCTGTCGCGTGCCATCGGACCGGCGGGAGGCGCCTTCGGTCTGGGCGGCGTTGCTGCTGCGGGGTGCTGCGGGGGGAATGGTATCTGGCATCACACGGGTTCCGGGACTGTCCCTGCGTGATAGTATGGCACGAAACATCCGTCCAGGCTTGGGCCTTCCGTATACGAACAGCCCCATAACCCCCTCCCTGCGATGATTTTCTACCTTGTCTCACGCAATCAGCCCTCTCCGGCGGCACTCAGCAGCCGCTTGGCATTCTCATTGGTGGCGCGGTGATAGGGGGCCAGGCCGCGTCCGCCCAAGCGCGAGGCTTCCAGCGCCATGCGACCACAGGCGATTTCCGCAGCACTCAGGCTGGTCTCGACATAATCGCTGGCCGCACCGCCATAGCGTATGGGGTCGGGTGGGGCCGCCATCTCCAGCCCGGCCTGGGCCGTGGCCGTCACCTGCTGCGCCAGCCATTCCATCCAGACATCGGACAGGGCCAGCAGGCCGGTCGCCAGGGCACGCTGTGCCTCCAACGCGGCATCCAGCTTTTCCCAGACCATGGTGGTGAATTCGGGGTCCTGAAGACGGGCCGGATCGAACCCCGCAGCGGCCAGTCGGACGGCGCGCAGACCGATGGTTTGCTGCGCTGCCCACAAGGTCTCACCCAGGACCATGGCCGTCGCCGTCAGTTCGGCCGCGACCTCCGCCCCACGGGCGGCCAAGGGTGTTGGGGTTTCCCGTATCATCATCCGTCCCCTTCTTCAGGCAGGGGAGGTACCCCCGCCAGGACAGGGTACAGAGTGCCATGCTGCAATGCAACATACCCTGCGGCGGGTGGTCGCGCTGCGGGGGCCTGACCTACACTTGACTTGCCGCTTCCTCCGGCGTCAGGGCCTGGATCGACAAGGCATGCACCCGTTCGGCCAGTTCCGCCGACACGGCGCCATACACCAGACGCTGGCGTGCCACGCGCCCCAGCCCCTCGAACCGGTTCGAGACGATGACCACATCGAAATGGGTTTCCCCGCCCGGCTGGTCGGCGCCCGCATGGCCGGCATGATGGTGCGAGACGTCCTTGATGGTCAGGCTTTGCGGGTTTAGAGCCTCTGTCAGCTTGTCCCGCATGCGGGTCGCATAGATTGCCATGGTCATTTCCGGGGCCGGTTCGGCCCTTGCCAGGAGTGGGACATGGCCAACAGGTAGTGGATCATCATGCCGGATACCAGCCCGCCGACACCGGTGGCGACGAAGAAAGCCCATCTGGTGACGCGACCCATGGCCGTCACCCTGCTGGTGCTGGTCATCCTGCTCTGGGGGGTCAACTGGCCCGTGATGAAGCAGGTGGTGGGCCATATGCCGCCCATCAGCTTCGTCGCATCGCGCCTGCTGCTGGGCGCTGTCTCGCTGCTGATCTTCACAGCCGCCCGGCGGCAGCTACGGCTGCCGTCCAGGGCCGATCTGCCCGTGATCTTGTCGGTGGGCGGGCTGCAGATGGGGGTGTTCACCCTGCTGGTGACCATCGCGGTCCAATATGTGCCGGCGGGTCGTGCCGGCATCCTGGCCTACACAACTCCGCTGTGGGTGGTGCCGCTGGCCCTGATCTTCCTCAAGGAAAAGGTGGGCTGGGCCAAGGCAGGCGGGCTGCTGGTCGGCCTGTCCGGGGTGGCGGTGCTGTTCAATCCGGCGGCGTTCGACTGGACACAGCGGCCCGTGCTGCTGGGTAATGGGCTGCTGATGCTGGCGGCGCTGATCTGGGCTTGCAACATCGTGCATGTACGCCGTCACCGCTGGGTCGGCACGCCGCTGCAATTGGCGCCCTGGCAGATGATGTTGGCCGCATCCATGGCCACCATCGCCGCCTTGGCGATGGAGGATCAGTTGCAGATCGACTGGTCGGGACAACTGGTGGTGCTGCTGATCTATAACGGCCCTATCGCCACCGCCTTCTGTTTCTGGGCCATGGTCACGGTCAACCGGGCGCTGCCGGCCATCACCACCTCGCTGTCGGTCCTGGGTGTGCCGGTGGTGGGGCTGCTATCCTCGGCTCTGTGGCTGCGGGAGCCCCTGACCATGACCAATCTGGCGGGCTTGGGCCTGATCGGGGGCGGGCTGATGCTGGTGGCCCTGTCGGAACGGCGGACATAGGCTTTTCGCCTCGTCAAGCCCGGTGCGACTGCATGGCAGGCAGACGCGCAACCGTGCACGCGCATTATCGGCGTCCTTGTCAGCGTCAAGCTTGCCACCCATACTCTGCGGGTTATGCAGAAGAACCGGCCCAACCTCTCCTTCGATTTCCGGGAAGCACCGCGCGCTCACCTGCGCGCGTGCGACAATCCCGGTTGCCGGGAGGCCGGGGAGCATCGGGCACCCAAGGGCCGGGACAAGCTGAACGAATATTACTGGTTCTGCCTGGACCATGTCCGTGACTACAACAAGTCGTGGGACTTCTATGCCGGTATGTCCCAGGACGAGATCGAGCGTCATGTGCGCCAGGATACGACCTGGCAGCGCCCTTCCTGGCCCATGGGCGACTGGCGCACGCATGAGCGGCGCACCCGCAACAAGGTGTTCAATGGCGGCTTCGCCTTTGGCGCCGACTGGTCGGGGGAGGAGGGTGAAACCCGCCGCAGCGCCCCGCGCCCGAAGGCCCGCACGGCAGAGGAAGAGGCGCTGATGGCGCTGGATCTTCCGCCCGATGCGGATTTCGCCACCATCAAAGCCCGCTACCGCCAGCTTGCCAAACAATATCACCCCGACGCCAATGGCGGGGCGAAGGAGGCAGAGGAGCGGTTGAAATCCATCAACCAGGCCTACACAACCCTGAAAGCCGCCTTTGGCGGACAACAGTCCGACTAGGCCTGACAGACCCCGGCATCAGAGATCAGAAGCAGCGCAAGAATGGCACCCGACATGGTTTCCAACAGCACGGCCACCCATCCCGAACTGCCCGACATCACCGTGTCCGTGCGCGAGGTTTTCGGCATCGACAGTGACATGCGTGTCCCGGCCTTTTCCGTCGCCACGGAACATGTGCCGGAGCGGGACAAGGCCTATCGCTTCGACCGCGAGACGACGATGGCCATCCTGGCCGGCTTCGCCTACAACCGCCGCGTCATGATCCAGGGCTATCACGGCACCGGCAAGTCGACCCATATCGAACAGGTCGCGGCCCGTCTGAACTGGCCCTGCATCCGCGTCAACCTGGACAGCCATATCAGCCGTATCGACCTGATCGGCAAGGACGCCATCGTCCTGCGTGATGGCAAGCAGGTGACGGAATATCGCGAAGGCATCCTGCCCTGGGCGCTTCAGCACGCCTGTGCCGTTGTTTTCGACGAATATGATGCCGGTCGCCCCGACGTGATGTTCGTGATCCAGCGCGTGCTGGAGCTGGAAGGCAAGCTGACCCTGCTGGACCAGAACAAGGTCATCCGCCCGCATCCGGCCTTCCGCCTGTTCGCGACGGCCAACACGGTCGGCCTGGGCGATACGACGGGCCTTTATCATGGTACCCAGCAGATCAACCAGGGCCAGATGGACCGCTGGAACATCGTGGCAACCCTGAATTACCTGCCGCATGCCGACGAGGTGCGGATCATCCTGGCCAAGGTGTCGGATTACGACACGGACGAGAAGCGCGGCACCGTGGCGGCCATGGTCCGGCTGGCCGAAATGACCCGCAGCGGCTTCATCGCTGGTGACATTTCCACGGTGATGAGCCCGCGTACCGTTATCACCTGGGCCCAGAACGCGGCGATTTTCGGCGGCGATGTTGGTTTTGCCTTCCGTGTTTCCTTCCTGAACAAGTGTGACGAGGTCGAGCGCGCCACCGTTGCGGAATATTATCAGCGCTGCTTCGGCCAGGAATTGCCGACAGGTGCATTCAAAGGCACGCTCGTCTAAGCATAAACCTCTGAAGATTTACAAGGCGGCTGCATCAACGATGTGGCCGCCTTTTTCATTCAGCTATTTATTTGCAAAACTGCAATGAATTAACATGTTTAACATTCAATCTATCTAGCATGCCTTTCGACTCTGCCTTTCGTATTATCAATTGGTTGCGGCGCGGCAATTGCCCACGCATCAAATATCCGTTATTGTATGTCTTGGGGCATGTATTGTTACTTTGGAGAATGCGACGATGAAGAAGTTTGGATTGGGGGTGGCCGCACTGATGTTGGCCGCTCAGCCGTTCGTGGCCGGTCTTGCCATGGCACAGGCTGCACCGGCGGGTGATGCCCCGGCTGCTGCTGGCGCTGTTGCTGCTGATGATGCCAACAAGGAAATCTGCAAGGGCGAAAAGCCGACGGGCACCCGTCTGGCCAAGAAGAAGGTCTGCCGCACCAAGGCGGAGTGGGACGAGTTCTACCGTCTGCAGCGCGCCGAGACGGAGCAGATGCAGCGTAACGATATGGCGATTAAGACGCCCAAGGGCTGATCACATGTTGCGCGATGGCGGGCCGCGATGGGGCGGCCCGTATCAACGGCAGGGGCGGCACGCCTCCCCCGTCGTTGTCCATCGGGCATGACATGACCGGGCCTGGGCAAATCCATCAACAGGGGAGGAAGCACATGCGCGGTTCTGTATCTTTTGTAATGGCTCTGGCCCTTACGGTCGCACCGGCTTTTGCCGTCCAGGCCCAGTCGGGCAGCGGGCAGGCCCCTGCGGCAACGACCGCATCGGAAGCCGACAAGCAGATCTGCAAGAAGGAAAAGGAGACGGGAAGCCGTCTCGCCGCCAAGAAGGTGTGCCGCACCAAGGCGGAATGGGATGAGTTCTACCGCCTGCAGCGGGCGGAGACCGAGCAGATGCAGCGCAACGACGCCGCTTCCAAGACACCCAAGTAAGCTCTCTTCCTGCCCGGCATGAGCGGGACGGATAGGCGACCTTGGCAAAATGGTTGGGTATGATCACACCCATCCGTTATTGTTGCTGTGCGCCCTGTCGATGCGGGCGGATGGAACAGTGACGGATCATGACCCAGGAAAGCCCCCTTGAGACCTTCAAGCGCGCCACCACCGCCACCGTGCGGGCCCTGGCGGACCGCAAGGATCTGGTGGTGGGCTTCTCCTCTGAACCGGCCGGCGTGGCGGGCACCCGCGTGCGGGTACCACTGCCACCCCGCGATCTGAACCCCCGCGAACTGGCGCATGTGCGAGGGTCGGCGGATGCCGCGGCCCTGCGCCTGCGTCACCACAACGCCGCCATCCATGCCAACCGCATGCCGGTCAGTGAGCAGGCCCGCTTGTCGTATGAGGCGCTGGAACAGGCGCGGGTGGAGGCAATCGGCGCCACCCAGATGCGGGGCGTGGCCGGCAATCTGGCCGCCAACCTGGAGGAGAAGTACCGCAAGGCGGGCTTCGACCGGCTGAACGATCCTGAACAGGTGCCGGTGCCCGACGTGCTGCGCCTGCTGGCGCGCGAAGCCATGACCGGCGCCCCGCCGCCCGAAAGCGCGCGAGCCGCCGTGGATCTGTGGCGGCAGAAGGTGGCCGACAAGCTGGGCGCCGGCCTGGACAAGCTGTCGGACGTCATGGAGGACCAGGACGCCTATGCCAAGGCTGTTCGCCGCCTGCTGTCCGACATGGATATGGAAGTGGGGGCCGAGCCGGAAAGCGAAGAGGGCGAGCAGGACAATGCACCTGAAAGCCCCGATGCTGGCGACAGCGATAAGGAGATGGACAGCCAGGGCGGCCAGCAGCAGTCCGGCGAAGACCAGTCGCAGGAAATGCAGGAGCAGCAGCAACAGCAGCGCCGGTCCGAGGACGCCGCCGAGGGCGAGGATGGCGAGAAGGCCGAGGGTGAGCTGAGCGAGGGCGAAGGGTCCGAAGAGCCGGGCAATCCTGGACAGCAGCCGCGCCCCGAACGCGCCCGAAATGAACCTGACGCCGGCACCTACAAGCCCTATACCACCGCCTTTGACGAGGTGGTGGATGCCGCCGACCTGTGTGATCCCGATGAACTGACCCGCCTACGCCTGATGCTGGACCAGCAGTTGCAGCATCTGCAGGGCGTGATTTCAAAGCTGGCCAACCGCCTGCAGCGCCGCCTGCTGGCCAAGCAGACGCGGTCGTGGGAGTTTGACCTGGAAGAAGGCATGCTGGACGCGGCGCGTCTGGCCCGCGTCGTCATCAACCCGACCGTTCCCCTCTCCTTCAAGCGGGAGAATGAGACGGATTTCCGCGATACCGTCGTCACCCTGCTGATCGACAATTCCGGGTCGATGCGTGGGCGCCCCATCTCCATCGCGGCGATGAGTGCTGACATTCTATCGCGCACCCTGGAACGCTGTGGCGTGAAGGTAGAGATACTGGGCTTCACGACGCGCGCCTGGAAAGGCGGGCAGTCACGTGAACGCTGGATCGCGGCTGGAAAGCTGCCGCAGCCGGGCCGCCTGAACGATCTGCGTCATATCATCTATAAGGGGGCGGATGCCCCCTGGCGCCGCGTGCGCCGCAATCTGGGCCTGATGCTGCGCGAAGGCATCCTGAAGGAAAATATCGACGGTGAGGCGTTGATGTGGGCGCATCAGCGCCTGCTAGGCCGCCCTGAACAGCGCCGCATCCTGATGGTGATCAGCGATGGCGCACCCGTGGATGACAGCACCCTGTCAGTCAATAACGGCTCCTACCTGGAAAAGCACCTGCGCGCCGTCATCGATTGGATCGAAACCAAAAGCCCGGTGGAACTGGTTGCCATCGGTATCGGCCATGACGTCACGCGCTATTACCGGCGCGCCGTTACCATCATCGATGCCGAACAGCTGGGCGGCACCATGATGGAAAAGCTGGCGGAGCTGTTCGACGAGGACAGCCGCCGTGGTTGGGGCGCTGCCCCTCGCCGCGCGGCGGGCGGACGGCGCTGATTTCAGGCGGGGAAATGTGGCGCGCCCGGCAGGACTCGAACCTGCTGCCTCCAGTTTAGGAAACCGGCGCTCTATCCTGATGAGCTACGGACGCCAACCACGCCCCCCATATAGCGGCAATCGCGCCGCCGGGAAAGCCCCCATGGACCGGTTCCAGGGGGGGCTTTCCCGGCGGGGTCACTTCTTGTAGGCGAGGCGCAGGTTGCCCCAGCGGCGGCCGGCGACGATGATGGGGGCATCAACCTCCTTCATGCGCACCACCTGTCCGCCGCCCATGTTGCGCATGTAGGCCTGCATCAGGAAGGGGCGGCTGTTGCGGCTGGCGGCCATGCCGGCCCGGTCGTCAAAGATGCGGCGGTTGCGGCAATGGCCGATATTCCAGTCACGGTCACCGGGTCGCGGTGCCTCGCTGAATTTGGCGTTATGGGTGGGCAGATAGCCGATGCCTGTCACCGCAGCACAGAACTGCACCGACGGGTCGAGCTTCAGCACCGGCTCCTGGATGGGGGGGAACAGTTGGTCCGTAAGGGCAGTGAAGGGCGCAATGAACTGCTCGGGGTCGGAGCCTGGTACAAGATGCAGTTCGGTGGAGAACAGATCATCCTCGCTGATCCGTCCTGCGGCCAAAGCCTCCGACAGGGCAACCCCCAGCTTTGCAGCTGTGTCCTGTGCAGCGGTCACGAACAGCGACTCGGCGTTCACCAGTTGCTGGACAAAGCCGTTCAGCGCCTCCTGTTCCTGCGTGCGCGGTTCGAAATTCACATGCAGACCCAACTCGCTGGAACCCACCAGCCGCGTGGACAAGGTCCCCAAATTGGCCAAAGTCAGCTGTGCCCGTGCGCCGGGATCGACCTTCAGCCCCGCCGGTAGGGTCAGCAGCGCACCATCCACCGACAGGTCAAGCACCCGGACATCCCAGTTGCCACCGCCGGACACCAGACGGGCGGGCAGGTCGGTGGGGATGCGGTCATTGCCGCGCCGGTCGCCGGCCACCGATTGCCGCAGGGTAGTCAGCAGCCGTGTGCGCAGGGCGGAGACCGACCGCTGGGTATCGCCGACCCGCGCCTGGACCTCCCCCGTCACCTGACTGGCTTCGTCCACATCGCCGCTGATCCTTGCCACGCTCTGGCTGACCTGGGCGGCACCGCTGGCCGATTCCTCGGCGTTGCGACCGATCTCGGCACTGGCGGCGGACTGTTCCTCCACGGCGGCGGCGGTGGCCGTGGCCGTGTGGTTGATCTCTTCCACCACGCGGATCACTGCATTGATGCCATCGACGCTGCCTTCTACCGCGGCATGCACGGCCTCAATCCGCTTGGCGATATCCTCGGTCGCATTTCGGGTCTGGTTGGACAGGCTTTTCACCTCCGATGCGACCACCGCAAAGCCCTTGCCGGCATCACCGGCGCGCGCGGCCTCAATCGTGGCATTCAGGGCCAGAAGGTTTGTCTGCTCCGCGATTTCGGCGATCAGGCCGACGACGGCGCGGATCTCGCCCGTCGCTTCCGACATGCGGGAAACCGCACCTTGCGCGTCGCGGGCGCTGGCGACCGCACGGGCCACGACCTGATTGGACAGGCTGGCTTGCCGTGCGATCTCGGTTCCCGAAACCCCCAACTCCTCCGTCGCGGCGGCCACGTTCTGGGCATTGGCGGAGGTCTGTTCGGCAATCGAGGACAGCAGCACGGCGTTTTCCCGTACCGATCCGATGGCATGGCTTAGTTGATCCATGCCACCCACCACGCGCTGACAGCTCTGTTCCACACCCTGCCATGTCGCAATCAGGTCGGTTTCGATGGCGTCGCAGGTTTCCAGCAGACGCTGGCGCGTCTCGGCCCTCGACTTGGCCTCTGCCACCTGCCGTTCCTCCCGCGCGAAGGCCAGCTTGGCCCGGGTGGCGCGCAGCTGTCCGAACACGCCCTTGAACTCTCGCGCGTCGGGCATGTCGATGGGTTGATCCATGCGTCCGGCGGCAATGGCGTCGAAGGCGTTGCGCATGGCGGCCATGGGTCGGCGGATGGTCAGCAGCAGCCAGAAGCCGGCGGCTGCCGTCACCGCGAGACCGATGATGCCGATGACCGACTGGATCAGAAGCAGTCTGTTATGCTCCGCTTCGCTCTCGTCCAGCGCCTCCGGTCCATGCGCCAACTGGATTTCGGCCAGTTGGCTGATGATGTCGGAAACAGGGTCGATGGTCTGGTACAACCTATCCTTCACCAGCATGTCAAGCGTACTGCGATCTTGCGCTTTCATGGCGGCGCGCAGGGCATCGACTGTGGCGTCTGCGGCGCCCAGCAGCGGAGAAACCTTCGCAATTAAGGTGCGTTCATCATCATCCATGTCGGAACTGGTGAAATCGCCCCATTCCTTTTTGATGTCGGCATGCGCCTTATCGATCGACTTAATGCCTTCTTCCCATGTGAAGTTGCCGTTACGGACTTTGTGCGAGGCATCGACGATGAACACGGCATAGGCATCGGACACGATCTTGAGCCGACGCATGTGCACGACGGCTTCCTCGTTCAGATGCGACATGCGGGCATGGCCATCATCAATGCCCTTCATCCCAATGCCGCCGATCACCAATTGCAGGATCAGCATCATGGAGAAGGCCAGGATCAGACGCCCGCGCACGGAATTGAACCAATGGGTGGCGGTGGCCAGCAGACCTGTACCCTGTACGCTGCCCCCCCGGACCTGACGGTTTCCGGCGTTGCCGCTCCGCATGGCCCCATAAAGACTTTCCGCTGCTGCCACATCGGCCCTCGACGGCTTAGACCGGATGGAGATGTAACCCGTGACCTGCCCATCCTCCAGCGTCGGGGTGACATTGGCCCGAACCCAGTAATGGTCCCCGTTCTTACACCGGTTCTTGACCAGCCCTTCCCAGGGCCGGCCTGCCTTCACTGTGGCCCAAAGATCGGCAAAGGCCTCTTTCGGCATGTCGGGATGGCGAATGACATTGTGCGGCGCGCCCAGCAATTCCTGTTCGGAAAAGCCGCTGATGGCGATGAAGGCATCATTGACGAAGGTGATGCGACCGGCCGGGTCGGTCTTCGACACCAACAGGTCGCCATCCGTCATCTCCACTTCCCGGTTCGTGACGGGACCATTGCTGCGCATGCCGGCTCCATGGGGTAAATTTCCGGATGGCGACAACTTTGTTCCAAGTGGATACGAAGAAAAATGGTTCGGATACAAAATCAAACCGCTTCAGCTTCGATATCATTAAATCAAAGGACCGCATCTCGGGGTATGATTTTTGACATCAGGTCACACGCCAGCCATCATGGTTTCCACAATAAGCGTCGGTGACATGCGTATGCTGAAATTTACGGCATTTTATTAAACAGGCTATGGAATCACTCCTATCCAATTGGATAGTTCATAAGGACTAATCACCCCAGCAACCGGGCCAGTACGGCGTTCAACCGCTCCCGCCCATCGATTGTGGCGGCCAGGACGGCTCCACGCCGTTCCAGCATGCCGTGACGGATCAGGCCCTCCAGACGGGATGGGTCGATCCAGTCCGTCAGCGGCTTGCCCGTTTCCGCGGCGAGCCGGTCCAGCGACACGCCCTCTGACAGGCGCAGACCCATCATCAGCATCTCTGTTAAGCGGTCGGCATCCGCGACGGCTTCGAATGGTTTGGCGCCGGTACCATTGGCCAGTGTCCGGTCCAGCCAGACCTCCGGCGCGCGGTGGGTGCGGGTGGCGACCTTGCCTTGGCCGGGCAGGGTCAGGCGGCCATGTGCGCCCGGCCCGATGCCGACATAATCGCCATATCGCCAGTAGGTCAGGTTGTGACGGCTTTCCTCGCCCGGTCGCGCATGGTTCGACACTTCATAGGCGGGCAGGCCGGCGGCGTTCAGCACCTCCTGCGTGGCCGCATAAAGCTCTCCCTGCACCTCCTCCTCCGGCAGGACCAGCTCGCCACGGGCGTGCAGGGTGTGGAACTGCGTGCCCTCCTCAATGGTCAGCTGATAGAGCGACAGATGCCCGACGGCATGGTCCAGGGCGCGGGACAGTTCCTCCTGCCAGGCCGCTACCGTCTGGTTGGGCCGTGCGTAGATCAGGTCGAAGCTGTATCGGGGGAAGATGGCGCGGGCCAACCCGATGGCGGTCAGTGCTTCATCCGCTGAATGTCGGCGGCCCAGGGCCTTCAGGTCCGCCTCGTTCAGGGCCTGGATGCCCAGGCTGACGCGGTTGACCCCGGCGGCGCGGAAGGCGCGGAACTTGTCGGCCTCTACGCTGGTCGGGTTCGCCTCCAGCGTCACTTCCGTCCCGGCGGGCAGGCCCCAGCGCTCATCCGCCCGCCTCAGAATGGCTTCCACGGTGGAGGGGGGCATCAGCGACGGGGTACCCCCGCCGAAGAAGACGGAAGTCAGGGTACGGCCCGGTGTCAGGTCGGCGAAATGATCCAGTTCCCGCAGCATGGCCTCGGCCCAGCGCGGTTGATCCACCTTTTCCCGGACATGGGAATTGAAGTCGCAATAAGGGCATTTGGACGCGCAGAACGGCCAATGCACATACAGCGCGAAACCCGGATCGGGCGGGGTACGCATCAAAAAACTTCCTATTCCAGCACCTTGGCTTCGAACCCGCAAAGATCACGGACGACACAGGCGGGGCAATCCGGCTTGCGCGCCTTGCAGACATAACGCCCGTGCAGGATCAGCCAATGGTGCGCGTTCAGACGCCAGGTCTTGGGCACCCGCTTCAGCAGGGACTGTTCCACCGCATCGACATCCTTGCCGGGCGCCAGACCGGTGCGGTTGGAAACGCGGAAGATATGGGTATCGACAGCGATGGTCGGCTCCCCAAAGGCAGTATTCAACACGACATTGGCCGTCTTGCGCCCCACACCGGGCAGTTCCTCCAGGCTTTCGCGGTCGCGCGGCACTTCACCGCCATGTTTGGCCAGCAGGATCTCTGACAGCTTGATGGTGTTGGCGGCCTTGTTCTTATAAAGGCCGATGGTCTTGATATGGTCACGCACCACCGCCTCGCCCAGGGCCACCATGGCGGCCGGGTTGTCGGCTTTTTCGAACAGCGCGCGGGTCGCCTTGTTCACGCCGACATCGGTGGCCTGGGCCGACAGGACGACGGCCACCAGCAGCGTATAGGGGTTGGAATATTCCAGCTCCGTCTTCGGTTCCGGATTGGCTTCCGACAGGCGGCGGAAGAATTCGTCGATGGCGGCGCGCTTCAAGGGGGGCATCCGGGCGGGGGAGGGGGGACGCTTAACATAGTTGGCGGGACAGCCTGTCGCAATCGCCCCACCTTGCCGGGCTGCTGTCTGCGTCCTATCGTCTGTGTCATGAATGATGCGGTCGCTCCATCAACCGATGGCACGGTCCTGTTCCGGGCCGTGATCCATCCCCATCGCAGCCTGAGCCCGGCGGGGTTCCGGCGCCTGATGTGGTGCGTCGGCGGGTTGAGCCTGGGGGCTGGTGTTGCCTTCTACCTGTCAGGGGCCTGGCCCATCATCGGCTTCATGGGGGTGGATGTTGCCATCCTTTATTGGGCGTTCAAAGCCAGTTACCGCAGCGGTCATGCGTATGAGACGGTGGAGCTGACCGACCGGGCGCTGACGGTTGAACGTATCGACCCGTCGAACCGGCGGCAGGTCTGGACCCTGGCGCCGGGCTGGCTGCGCGTGCATCTGGATGAACCGCTGCGGCCCGGCAGCCAGATCACCCTGGCCAGCCATGGGCGGCATCTCGTGGTGGGGAGTTACCTGTCACCGGACGAACGCCGCGACTTCGCCGATGCCCTGCGTAACGCGCTTGAGCGCTGGCGCGGCGTCAGGTGATGGCGTCCAGTTGCTCGTCCGACAGATAGCCGGGCACGACAGTGACGGGGATGCGCAGGCTGCCCGCCATCTGTCCCACCACGAAGCTGATCAGCGGGCCCGGCCCGCCGCGCCCCGTACCGGCGGCCAGCACCAGGATAGAGATGCTGGGTTCTTCCTGGATCAGCTTCATCAACTGTTCGCTGGCCTGACCGTCGCGGATATAGAGCATGGGCATGGAGCCGGCGATATCCACCACCTCCTTGGCCAGCCGCTGCATCAGTTGCTCGGCCTCTTCCCGCTGCTCCTGCTTCATCAGTTCTTCGATGGCGCCCCAGTGCTGCAGCTCCGACGGCGGGATGACATGCAGCAGAGCAACCTTGCCCCCCGTGGTGCGGGCGCGGCGGGCGGCATAATGCAGGGCGACGGTCATTTCTTCCGTCTCGTCCACGACGACCAGGAAGATGCGGGTCTTGTCAGTCATGGTTGCCTCCCCCCGAAGGCCGTTATGATTTGCGGAAAACGATCCCGGCCAGCCAGCCCGATGTCACGGCCAGCATGATGCCCAGGATGGCGTAGAAGACGGAATTGCGCTGCGCGAATTCAAAGACATTGGCGGAAAAGCCGATCTTGGAGACCAACAGCGGCGTGGTCTGTGCGCTGACCACATCGCCGTCGCGGATCAGAAAGACCGACGCGGTATAGGTGCCCGTGGCCACATTGGCCGGGAAGAAGATGCGGGTGCGGAACAGGCGCTGACCCAGGAAGGAGACCTCGCCTACCTCTGTCGTATAAAGCCCCGCCCGCTGCTTGTTGCGGATCAGGGCGGCGCGGAATTCGGCCAGCTTTTCTGGCGACAGCTTGGCCTTCTCCGGCAGCAGCCGGACATAATCCAACCCGATCTCATGCCGTTGCAGCACGGTCGGGGGTACCACGCCGTCCAGCGGGGCCGTCACCGCGACATTGTAATAGGCGGGCACCCGTGCGAAGGCCACATCCTCCACATTCATCCAGATGCCGGCCACGCGGTCCTTGCGCCGCACCGTTACCTCGCCCTCCGGTCCCTGTACCACGACCGCGACATCGCCATCCCCGTCCACGGCGCCGAACAGCACCACATCGGTGCCGGTGAAGCCGGTCGTGATGGCGATCAGGTGGCTGGACAGGTCGGCGACCAGCGACTGCGCCCAGGCGGGCCTTGATGCCTGCCACAGGCAGAACCCGGCCAGCAGTGCGATGGGCAGGGCCAGAAGGCGGCGGTGGCGGCGCGTCATGTCATCACCGGCAGGGTGATGGAGAACAGATCCTCCGGTCGCACGATCAGGTCCACGGCCAGCTTCACCGCCACCGCCAGCACCATCAGGGCCAGCAGGGCGCGCGCCTGCTCACCGCGCAGCTTGGCCCCGGCGCGGGTCCCGAACTGTGCCCCGATCACCCCGCCCACCAGCAGCAGCAGGGCCAGCACGATATCGACCGTCTGGTTGCCCACCGCCTGCAGGAAGGCGGCCAAACCCGTGGTGAAGATGATCTGGAACAACGAGGTTCCGGCCACCAGGGCGGTGGGCATGCCCAGGATATAGATCATGGCCGGGACCAGCAGGAACCCGCCGCCGATGCCCATGATTGCCACCAGGACCCCGCCGACAAAGCCGATAAAGGCCGGCAGCAAGGCAGAGATATAGAGGCGCGAGCGGGGAAACCGCATTTTGAAGGGCAGGCCGTGCAGCCAGGTATGGTGGTGCAGTTTGGACCGCACCGGCACGCCGCGCCCCTTCACAATGGCCCGCACGCTTTCCGTCAGCATCAGGGAACTGACGGTGCCTAAGAACAGCACGTAAGAGAGCGAGATGACGAGGTCGATATGACCCAGCTTCTGCAACAGGCCGAACAGCCAGACGCCAAGCCCCGTGCCGATGGCCCCGCCGATGAGCATGACACCGCCCAGCTTCACATCGACATTGTTGCGGCGCCAATGGGCCAGAACACCGGAGACCGAGGCGCCCACCAGCTGATTGGCCTGGGTGCCCACGGCGACGGCGGGTGGCACGCCGATGAAGATCAGCAAGGGCGTCATCAGAAAGCCGCCACCGACCCCGAACAGACCCGACAGGAAGCCCACACCCCCGCCCAGCATCAAGATCAACAGGGCGTTGACCGAGAGTTCGGCAATGGGAAGATAAATCTGCATGATCCCGGAAAATCCCTTGGCGGGGGCGGGTGACGATGGTCAGCGCATGCTACCGGCTTTCACCGGCAGGGGGAAGTAACTGCGTTTCCCGCCAAGGCCATTCGGAGCAGCGATCCGTCGGACTCCGGGCGTTGTGCAACATCATGAAACAGAAAATCAGGGGGTGTTGCATGGCATGAGCCAGATCATGACAAGGAAATAAAACCTATCACGATTGCGCCACCCGTGCCAGAATGATGCGAGCAGCCTGTTCCAGCCGTTCCGATTCCATACCGGTCCGGTGCCCCCGGTCCTCGGGCTTCAGACCGTCGGGAAAGGGCGGGACATGGATGAAGCCGGCGGGCAGGCCGGGCTGCCAATGCCGCATCCCGAAGAACAGATGATTGCAGATATAGCCGCCGGCATCGCGACTGGTTTTCACGGGAAAGCCACCCGCTTCCAGATCATCGATGATGGCATCCAGCGGCAAGGACGACCAATAGCCCATGGGGCCTGTCGGATCGATGGGCCGGTTGCGGCGGACGACACCGTCATTATCGGGGGCGGTCGCATCATCCAGGTTCAGGGCCAGCCGTTCCGGGCGGATCAGGTCGGTCTCATAGGCAAGGCCGAACATCACCACGGCGTCAGGCCGGTGTTCGGCGACGGCGTCCTTCAATGCCGGGACCGCACCGGAAAAGGTGACGGGCAGGCGCACGCCCGTTACATCCGCACCGGCGACGTTGGCCCCGTTCAGCCGTTCCGCCAGCCAGGCCGTGGGGTTCACGGCGTGGCCCAGGAAGGGCGCGAAGCCCGTGACCAGGATGCGCGGCATACCGGATCAAAGACCCAGTTCGGTCAATGCCGACAGCAGGTCGCGCGGCTGCGCGAAGCCGGTATGGCCCGACTGGTCCGGCGCGCCGATGACCAGCAGCCGTTCCGCCGCCGCCGACACGCCCAGCTTGCCGGCATGGGCGTTCATGTCGTCGCGCGTCGGCAGCTTGTCGATGCTGCCATGGCCATAGACCAGCAGCGGCAGCACCTTGGTGCCCGGCTGCTGCTGTTCCACCAGGGCCGATGCGGCCAGCAGGGCACGCCAGCAGGGCGTGCGTGCCGCCGCCGGCTTGTCCCCGTCGGCGGGGGCGGCCATGTCGGCGGCATCAGCACCCAGCGTCCAGGTGCGGCCACACAGATCCTCGGTCGCCAGCAGGGCGGTGATCGGGGTCCCCGCGCGGGTGGCGGTGGCGACCGCCACAATGCCCGAACCCTTGGCGACCTGCGGCGACCGCACCGTCTGATCGAAGGTGCGCGACAGGGTGGACAGCACCGCCTCCACCGTCTGTGACAGGGCCTTGTCACCGGCGGGCAGTGACAGGCGGTGCCAGGCACCGAATACCAGGGCAGCCACGTCCGCCTGCGCCGGGGCGGCGGCCACGGGTGCCGGGGGAACGGCGGGGGCGGCAGGGGCCGGCGCCTCGGCGGCGGGCTGATCCTCCAGCGCCTTCAGGCGGCGCTCCAGGTCGGCCAGGGCCTGACCGCTGGCTGGCGTCGGGCGGTTTTCCAGTGCGGCCAGACGGCGCGACAGTTCGGCCAGGGCCGGGCCATGATCAGGGGTGGCGGGTGCCGCTGCCACCGGTGCCGCGGCAGCGGCGACATCGCCTTGTGCACCCTTGCGGATATCGCTGCGGATATCGCGGACATCCAGTTGCAGGTCGCGCACAGCACCCACGACGCGCAGGATACTGTCATGGACCTGGCTGATGATGGCTTCGAACTGATCATGGCCGACAAAGCCGCCGGTGGGCATGGGCAGGTTCGGGCCTTCGCCGCCTTGCGCCATGGTCTGGCGTGCTGCCGCGATCCAGCTTTCCAGGCCGGCAACGCGGTTCAGCAACTCCGACGCCGACTTGGCAACGCGGTCCAGTTCCTCCGGATAGCGGGTCACCTGCTGGCTGACCACACCGGTCAGATGGGCCAGACGTTCGCGCAGCTCCTGGATACTCTGCCCCAGGGCGTTGATCTTCATCGTTTCCGGCAGCTGCACCACGGCGGAATGCATGGCGGCCAGATCGGAGCGGAAATCGCGCAGGCGTGAGCCAACATGGTGGGCCAGATCGCGGACGATGGTTTCCGCATAGTCGAACGGATCGACGCTGTCCTGCACTTCCCCGGTCAGGGGTGCGCCTGTGGCCCCCGTCTCCACCGGCTTGCGCGCGTCGGTGGTGTCGCTGGACGGCATGCTCATGGGGCGGCCTCGCTGGAGGAGAGAGTGTCGTTCAAGGATGCCAACAGGCGGGCACGGCGGGCCTCCGCATCCTGACGTCCCAGACGGGGCAGGGCGGGTTCAGGCGGAGGAGATGCTGGTGCCTGGACGGGACGCGGCTGTTCGGCCTGTACCTTGGCGGGTTCAGGGCGGGGTGGTTCCACCGGTGCCATTGCCACCGTCGCTGCCGGGGTTGGTGCTGGCGGCAGCGTCTTCGGTTTGCTGGCCACTGGCTCCGGCACCTTTACAGTCGGAGCGGGCGCAGGCTCCACCAGCTTCGGCTCCACAGGCGTCGGCTCTGTGGGCTTGATGTCCGGAAGCTTGAACGCAGCGGGTTTGGGTTCCGCCAGTTTGGGTTCCGGGGCCTTCGCCTCTGGCACCTTTACATCCAACGGCTTGGTTTCCGCCGGTTTCGGTTCCGGGGCCTTCGCATCCACCAGGGCGGGTGGGGAAACGACCGGTCCCTTGGGCGGCACGGGCGTAGGCACCAGCGGCTTGGCCGGGGCCGGGGGGATGGGTTTGGACACCAGCGGCGGTGCGGTTGTCAGGCTGGGCGCGCCGGGACCGGGCGGGGCCGGGTTGGCGGAGCCCAGGCTGGGCACCAACGGTACCGGTCCCTCACCAGTGCGCGGCTGAAGCGAGGTCAGGGGCGGCAGGATCGGGGCGTTGGGTGGCACCAGCGGTGCACCCCGGCTGGCCGGTTCCGGAATGGCACCACCCGCCAGATCGGTCAGCAGCTTGCGCAGGGCAGCGGCCTTGGCCCCCTTCAATATCTCACTGCGGGCCTGGGCCCGCTGGATCAGGCCGGGTTCGGCGGACAGTTGCAGGAAATTCACCTGATCTGCCGTCAGGCTTTCCAGCCGCCAGGTCAGATCATCCAGCACATCCTGACCGGTCACGAATCGGTTCAGCGACTCGATGGTTCCGGTCACCACGGTCGCATCACGAACAGCGCGGGAGGAGAAGACGGGACTTTTCCCCGGCCCGCCAGGAAGGGCATGGGCCTCCAGGCTGGACATCTGCAAATCCGGCTCCGCCGGCTGCTCCGCGGATGGGGCCGCATCGGCCTGCGTTTCCGAAACCGCCGGTGGGATCGGGGTGGGGCGGGGCGCTTCAGCACGCTGCCCGGTCAGACGACGAAGAAGGGAGCCTAGCATCGCGCACTCCGCCATCCCCGGTCAGGGGACGGACCCATAGCACCGGCCACCGGCGACGCGCCCGGCGCATCCGGCAAAGTGGCTGGCACAAAGCATTCGATCCACATGGTCCGGGCAAACTCCGAGCCTGAACATTCTTTTGCCATTATCGTTATCACGTCCCAGGCGCCCGACGCAATTTCGCTGCGGATCAATAAGCTAGGTCCTTTGTCGCTTTTGATCAACGCCGGTGCAAACGGGGTACCTCCAGGCTGGAATTCCGATGTTGCCAATTCGGATACGTCCACGGCATGCTGTTTCCTGTCGTTGCCTTTTGACTCAGCGCAATTACCGGTCCACCTCAACGCAATATTAACCTGTGCGCACTTATGTGATCGCTCTCACCGACGAGTGCTAGGTCATCTGCTTTTCTCGTTTTCTGATTTTCCCTTTCCCTGAACACTGGTCCTGATCCTGATGCTGGTCCCTCCCGTCCATGGATGGCACGCCCCCCAGTCGCTGATCGCGGCGGGTGGCGACGCATCCGGGGAACGTCTGGATCTGGTGCAGCCACATGGCTGGCTGATGGTGCTGGACACCGGCGGCCGCCGGCTTTTGCAGGCGGGGGCCAATCTGCCGGCCCTTCTGGGCATATCGGTGGAACAGGCACTGGGCCGCACGGTGACGGATCTGCTGGGTCCCATTGCCGCGCGGGCGCTGGACCGTGCCATCGCCCAGGCCGGTGCCGATGCCATCGGGCCGGTGCCGCTACGCGTGGATCGCGGTGGGCAGAAACTGCGCCTGATCGCCCATGGCCATTGGGATGCGGGCGGTCTGGTCCTGGAAATGGAGCCGGCAACCCCGTTGGGCGATGCTGGCATGATCAATGCCGGCTTCGGTGCGGCCATCCGCCGGTACCGTCATATCGGGGATATCGGTGATCTGGCCCAATCCGTGGTCCAGGATCTGCGCCGCCTGACCGGTTATGACCGGGCGCTGTTCGTGCGTATGGTGGATCAGGGGCCGGTGCAGGTGCTGGCCACCGCCACGGCAGCAGGGGCCGATGCGGGCGCCGATATCGGCTTCGTGCCGCTGCGGCCCCTGGAGACCTCTCTACTGGAACTGAACCGGGCCCGTGTCGTGTTTGACATGCAGGCAGAGCCGGTGCCGCTGGTGCCGGCGGTCAACCCGCAGACCGGTGTGCCCGTCGATCTCAGTCGCGCCAGCCTGCGCCACCCTACCCGCCTGTTCCAGGGCCATGCCATGCGCCGCGATGTGCGCGGTGTGCTGGCCGTCACCTTACTGGTCGGTGGCCGGCTGTGGGGCTATCTCTGGTGCGAAAGCAACGATGCCTATGCGGTCAGCCCCTCGATCCGCGCCCTGTGTGAGGCGCTGGGCGAGATCGTGGCGGCACAGGTCGCCGCCCTGGATGAACGGGCCGCCGTGGCCGCGCGCACGGTGGCCGCACGCGGGTTGACCCGGCTGGGCCGGCTGCTGCGCCAGGGCGTACAGCTGACCGATGGCCTGATCGCCGCCTATTCCGTGATTAAGGAGGTGCTGCCCCATAACGCTGCCCTCGCCGGGATCGAGGGCAGCCATTGGGCCAGCCATGATCTAGAGCCTTTGTCCCACTGGCAGGAACAGCTGGGCCTGGAAGGGGCCTCGCGGCGCGAAGGCATCGTCTGGCGCGGTCCCGTCCTGGGCATTGATGTGCCAGACGGGATTGTCGTGCTGCTGCGCACCGCCGGCCAGGGGTGGAGCCATGGCGAGCTGGAGGTGGCGCAGGAGCTGCACCACCTGCTGGCCGAACGGCAGGCGGAGATTTATCGCCGGCGGACCGAGCAGCAACTGCATGTCATGGCCAATTTCGATCGGGTGACGGGCCTGCCCAATCGCACGCATCTGCTGCATGCATTGCAACAGGCGCTGGGGGTGGAGACGGACATCGCCGTCACCGTCATCGGCCTGGACCGGTTCCGTGCCCTGAAGGCAACGCTGGGCGAGGCGGATGCTCATGCCCTGCTGGCTGCTGTGGGGCGCCGGCTGCGGGACTGCGTGCCTGCCGACGATCTTTTGGGCCGCATCGACACCGGCGAATTCGCCGTCCTGTCCTTCGACCCCGAGGCAGGGCGTGTCGATGATCTGGCCCATGCCGTGCGTGACGCCCTTCGCGCACCCTTGTCGGTGTCCGGGCGGGAGATGTTTGTGACGGCCAGCCTGGGTGTGGTGCCCAGCGCCGAGGGCGGGGGTGACGCCGCCGCCCTGCTGCGCGATGCGGAGATTGCCAGTGCGGAGGCCGAGGCGGCGGGCGGAGGCGGTCGGCGCGTATTCGATGCGGCCATGCGCGCCCGCCTGACCGAACGCCATGTCATCTATGACAAGCTGCGTCAGGCCATTTATTTCAGTAATGGCGTGCGGCCCGTCTTTCAGCCCATCGTGCGGCTGGCCGATGGTGAACTGGCAGGGTTTGAGGCGCTGGCCCGCTGGACCGATGCTGAACATGGTCCCATCCCGCCCACCACTTTTGTGGCGGTGGCGGAGGAAACCGGCCTGATCGTGCCGCTGGGCAACCACATACTGGTTCAGTCCTGCCGCCAGATCGCGAAATGGAACAGGGGCCGGGCCGATAACCCGCTCTATGTCTCCGTCAACCTGTCGCCCTATCAGCTCGACCCGTCCCGACTGGATATTGTGCGCTGGGTGACGGGGGTGCTGGAGATGACGGAATGCCGGCCGGAATGGCTGCGTCTGGAAATCACCGAAAGCGGGCTGATCGGGCAGGGGGGAGAGGCCATCGCCATCCTGAAGGGACTGCGCGATCTGGGCATTGGGCTGGCCATCGATGATTTCGGCACGGGCTATTCCTCGCTGGCCTATCTTCAGAACCTGCCGGTGGATACGATCAAGATCGACCGCAGCTTCGTGACTGCCATGTCCCGCGACGACAAGGGCAAGGCCCTGGTCAGCGCCATCCTGCATATTGCCGGCATCATGGAATTCGGCGTCGTGGCCGAAGGGGTGGAGACGGAGGGGCAGGAGGCGCTGCTGCGCCAGATGGGCTGTGATCGGGCGCAGGGATATCTGTTCGCCAAGCCGCTGGAGGCCGACATGGCCACGGCCCTGGTTCACCACGCCATCGCCATGCCGGGCAATGCCGTGGCTGATCTGCGCACATTGCGGGCCGGACGTTGGGGTTGATGGTTCTGCGCTGGATCAAATCAGCGCAGGAACCGTTGGCAGCGGTGTGAAAACCGCAGGTCCCATGCTACATAGGGACCATCATGCATCGTTTCGCCAATCCCGCCCGTTTCCTGCGCCTGGCTACCCTGATCCTGCCCTGGGTCTCGGTCCTGTCCGCCATCCTGTTTACCGCCGGATTGTATCTGGCGCTGTTCGTCAGTCCGGAGGACTACCAGCAGGGCGACACCGTGCGCATCATGTATGTGCATGTGCCTGCCGCCTGGATGGCCATGTTCACGTACAGTTCCATGGCGGTCGCGGCGGCCTGCGCGCTGGTCTGGCGCCATCCGCTGGCAGAGGTTTATTCAAAGGCTGCGGCCCCGCTCGGTGCGGGCTTCACCCTGCTGTGTCTGGTTACCGGCAGCCTGTGGGGGGAACCCATGTGGGGCACCTGGTGGGTGTGGGACGCGCGCCTGACCTCTGTCCTGATCCTGTTCTTCCTGTATCTGGGCTATATGGCGCTGGTCGATGCCTTTGATGATCCGCAGCGCGGGCACCGGGCGGGGGCGATCCTGCTGCTGGTCGGCGCCATCAATGTGCCCATCATCAAATTCTCCGTCGACTGGTGGAACACGCTGCATCAGCCGGCATCGGTGCTGCGCATGGATGGGCCTGCCATCCATGGCGACATGCTGTGGCCGCTGTTGATCCTGGCGCTGGCCTTCAAGACCTATTTCGCAGCGACCGTCATTCTGCGGATGCGGGCCGAACTGGCGGAACGCAAGATCCAGACCCTGCGTCTGACCCAGGCCGGGGGGGTGTGACAGGATGGCCGACTTTTTCCACATGGGCGGATACGCCATCTATGTCTGGTCCAGCTATGGCCTGGCGCTGCTGGTCCTGGTGGGCCTGCTGCTGGCCAGCCTGGGCACCCTGCGCCGCAAGGAACGCCTGCTGCGCAGCCTGGAACAGACATTGCCGCGCCGTCGCCGCCGGGCCGGCGCCGGTGACGCGGGTGGGGAGGAAACGCCATGATGACGCGCAAGAAGCGCCGTCTGTATATGTTGTTGCTGGCACTCGCCGGCCTGGGCACCGCCACGGCCCTGACCCTGACCGCGTTCGAGGAGAATGTGGCCTTCTTCTTCTCCCCTACCGATCTGGTGACCAAGCCGCCGGGTGACAAGCGGCTGCGGGTTGGCGGGCTGGTCGAAGGCGGGTCGGTGGTGAAGGTCGATGACGGTGTCTCCACCCGCTTCACCATCACCGATACCGCCCATTCCGTGACCATCACCACCGACCGCCCCCTGCCGGACCTGTTCCGCGAGGGCCAAGGCGTACTGGTCGAAGGGCGGCTGGGCAGCGACGGCGTCTTCGTGGCGTCTGAAGTGCTGGCCAAGCACGATGAGAAATACATGCCCAAGGAAGTGGCCGACGCCCTGAAGGCATCGGGCCAGTTCAAGCCGGAATTGCCAGGCAAGCCGGTTTATGAAGCGGGGAAGTAACTGACCTTTGGTCAGATTTTTTGCGGTCAAGCAGCGAGACGGACATGATCCCCGAGATCGGACATTACGCCCTGGTTCTGGCCCTGCTGCTGGCGGTGGCGCAGTCGGTGATGCCCTTGGTCGGGGCGGCCCGGCGGGATGTGGCCTGGATGGAGACAGGGCGGATGGCGGCGTTCGCGCAGCTGGCCGCCATCACCATCTCGTTCGCGGCCCTGATGCAGGCGCATGTCGTTTCCGACTTCTCCGTCCTGAATGTGGTGAATAACAGCCACAGCCTGAAGCCCATGCTGTACAAGGTGGCGGGCGTCTGGGGGAACCATGAGGGTTCCATGCTGCTCTGGGTCTTCATGCTGGCTTTGTTCGGTGCGGCGGTAGCCGGGTTCGGGCGCAATATCCCACCGACGCTGAAGGCCCGTGTGCTGGGCGTACAGGGCTTGATCGGGGTCGGGTTCCTGCTGTTCATCCTGGTCACCAGCAATCCGTTTGCCCGCGTCTACCCGGCGCCGTTCGACGGCAATGACCTTAACCCGCTGTTGCAGGACCCGGGCCTGGCCTTCCATCCGCCCTTCCTCTATCTGGGCTATGTCGGTTTCTCGGTCGCCTTCAGTTTCGCCGTTGGCGCCTTGATTGAGGGGCGGGTTGATCCCGCCTGGGGGCGCTGGGTGCGGCCCTGGACGTTGGTGGCCTGGACCTCGCTGACCATGGGCATCGCCATGGGGTCCTGGTGGGCCTATTACGAGCTGGGTTGGGGCGGCTGGTGGATGTGGGACCCGGTGGAAAACGCGTCCCTGATGCCCTGGCTGGCCGGGACCGCCCTGCTGCATTCCGCCATCGTGGTGGAAAAGCGCGACGCGTTGAAGACCTGGACCATCCTGTTGGCCATCCTCACCTTCTCCCTGTCGCTGTTGGGCACCTTCCTGGTGCGCTCTGGCGTGCTGACGTCGGTTCATGCCTTTGCCGTTGATCCGCAGCGCGGGGTGGCGGTGCTGGGTCTGCTGATCCTGGCGACGGGCGGCGGGCTGCTGCTGTTCGCGCTGCGGGCGCACGCGCTGAAGATCGGCGGGCTGTTCGCGCCGCTGAGCCGGGAAGGCGCGTTGGTGCTGAACAATCTGCTGCTGTCGGTATCGGCGGCGGTGGTGTTGATCGGGACCCTGATGCCGCTGCTGCTGGATGCGTTCGGGCACAAGATCTCGGTGGGCGCGCCGTACTATAATTTCATTACGCCGTTTCTGACCATCCCGCTGATCCTGGTGATGGCGCTGGGCCCGTTCATGCCGTGGAAGCGGGCGGATCTGCCGGGTGTGCTGTCGCGGATGTGGGTGGTGGCGCTACTGACCCTGGCGTCGGTGATGCTGGCCTTGTGGCTGGCAGGCGTGAAGCCGGTGATGGCGCTGGTTGGCATCGCCATGGCGGCCTGGGCCGGGTTCGGTGCCATCTGGGAAGTGGCGGAGCGCGTGAAGCTGTTCCGGGTGCCGCTGGCCGACAGCCTGTCCCGCGCCAGGGGCCTGCCGCTGGGTGCCTGGGGCACGGCGGTGGCCCATGCCGGCATGGGCATCGCCATTGCCGGCATGGTGGGCACCACCTTCTGGCTGGCCGAGGATGTGCGGGTGATGAAGCTCGGCGACAAGGCCAGCATCGCTGGCTACGAGCTGGTGCTGGACAAGGTCGAGGACCTGAATATCGCCAATTACCGCACGGAAATGGGCCATTTCAGCGTCAGCCGCGACGGTCGCCAGATTGCCAACCTGACGGCGGAGCGCCGCTGGTATCCGGTGGCCAAGATGCAGACCACGGAAGCGGCCATCCATACCACCTTCTATTCTGATCTTTATGTGGTGTTGGGGGAGGAGAATCCCGGCGGCGGCGGCTGGGTAGTCCGGCTGTACCACCATCCGCTGGTGCCCTGGATCTGGATCGGGTCGCTGGTCATGGTGCTGGGCGGCTGTCTCAGCCTGTCTGACCGGCGGTTGCGGGTGGGGGTTCCGTCCCGCCGCGCGGCCCCTGTCACTCCCGCCCTGCAACCCGCCGAATAAGAGCATCAGCATGAGCGCCGTTACCCGTCACCGCCTGCTGCTGCTGCTGCCGCTGGCTGTCTTTCTGATCCTGGGCGGTTATTTCGCACTGGGCCTGACCCGCGACCCGTCGATCCTGCCCTCCATGCTGATCGACAAGCCGGCGCCGGTCTTCGCCTTGCCGGGCCTGTCGGAGGGGGAGAAGGGCCTGTCCAAGGCCGACCTGACGGGCAAGGTGCAATTGATCAATGTCTTTGCCAGCTGGTGCGCGCCCTGCCGCGTGGAACACCCGCTGCTGATGCGGCTGGCCAATGAGCAGGGCGTGACCATCCACGCCATCAATTACAAGGACAAGCCGGACGCCGCGAAGGCCTTCCTGGCGCAGATGGGCAACCCGTACACCTCTATCGGTGCCGACAAGGATGGCCGGGTGGCCATCGATTTCGGCGTCTATGGCGTGCCGGAAACCTATGTCATCGACCGCCAGGGCCGGGTGCGTTACCGCCATGTCGGGCCGCTGATGCCGTTCGACGTGGACGAAAAGATTCTGCCGATGATCCGGGAGCTGTCGAAATGAGGGATTATATGCGTTCCCTCAGGCGCCGGGCGGGCGCATTCGCGCCCTTGGCTTACGGCGCACGGGCGCCGGGCCGGCAGTCGCCGGCCTATGCCGTTGGCCGTTTTTGGCCGTCGGCATGGATCGCGTCCACGCTCCTCGCTGCCACCCTCGTCCTTCCCGCCCTGGCGGTCATGCCGGATGAGAAACTGGCCGATCCCGTGATGGAGGCCCGCGCGCGGGAGATTTCCAAGGAACTGCGCTGTCTGGTCTGTCAGAACCAGTCCATTGATGACAGCAATGCCGATCTGGCCCGCGACCTGCGCGTGCTGGTGCGCGAACGGCTGGTGGCCGGGGACAGCAACGAACAGGTCCTGGCCTATGTCCATGACCGCTATGGTGATTTCGTGCTGCTGCGCCCGCCGGTGACGGGTTACACGGCGCTGCTGTGGGGGGGGCCGTTCGCCCTGCTGCTGCTGGCCGGGTTCGGCACCGCCCTTTACATGCGTCAGCGCCGTCGGGATGTGGAAACCACGCCGGCCCCTGCCCTGACGGCGGAGGAAGAGGCGCGGCTGGCCGCTTTATTGAATGATGACAAGCCGGGGGTTGGGCGATGATCGGTTTCTGGCTGGTCGCGGCCGCCCTGACGGCGCTGGCCCTGCTGCCCCTGCTGCGCACCCTGCTGCGCCCCCCGCCGCCGCTGGAAGGGGCGGCGGAGTTTGCGCGCGGCGTTTATGCTGCACAGGTGGCGGAGATTGAGCGCGACCTGAAACGGGGCATCTTGTCGGACGATCAGGCCCGCGCCGCCCGGGCCGAGGTGGGGCGTCGCCTGCTGTCCGTCGCGGATGAGGCGTCGGCGGCCACCAAGGCGAGCGGCAGCGCCAAGCCCGCGCAGCGTACGGCCCTGGTGGTGACCTTGCTGCTGCCGCTGGCGGCGCTTGGCGTCTATCTGCCACTGGGTCAGCCCAACCTGCCAGCCGTGCCCTTCGCGACCCGCCCGCCAGAGGCCCCGGTGCCGCCGCAGGTGATGGAGGCGGTGGCCAAGCTGGAAGCGGGGTTGAAGGAAAATCCCGACGATGTCGGTGCCTGGGGCCTGCTGGCCCAGACCTATGGCGCCATGAGCCGGCCCATCGATGCTGTTAATGCATGGCGTCAGGTCCTGCGCCTGTCGCCCGGTAATGGCAGTGTGCAAGGTGCCCTGGCCGAGGCCCTGACCGTCGCCGCCGATGGTGTGGTGGGGGAAGAGGCGGTGCGCCTTTTCACCGAGGCGGTGGCCGCCGATCCCATGGATGCGCGCGCCCGTTACTATCTGGGTATGGCGCGTATCCAGGCGGGTGACATTCGCGGTGCGTTGGACCGCTGGACCGCCCTGGTCGCCGACAGCCCCGCTGATGCGCCCTGGCTGCCCACGGTCCGTGGGCGCATCCATGATGCAGCGACCCAGGTTGGCCTGGACCCCATCGCGATCACCCCGTCGCCCAAGCCCGCCAGTGCCCCGCCGCCGCCCGCCATGGGTCAGGCAGGTGGCCAAGGTGGTGCCGCACCCGCTCTGTCGCCCGAACAGATGCAGGCCATGGCGGGGATGAGCCAGCAGGACCAGCAGGCCACCATCAACAGCATGGTGGATGGGCTGCAGGCCAAGCTGAAAGACAATCCCGGCGATGCCGATGGCTGGATGCGGCTGGCACGCGCGCGGGAGGTGCAGGGCAATCTGGATGCCGCGCGAGACGCGCTGCGCGGGGCGGTGAAGGCCGATCCCAAGCGGTTGCAGGCTTGGCTGGACCTGTCGCGCCTGACGGCCCCCGACGATGCGCAGACCCAGGGCAGTGTGGAATTCCTGGACGCCATGGCCAAGGTGCTGGACCTGGCCCCCGACAACCCGCAGGCACTCTATTACCTGGGTCAGCAGGCGGCGAATGAAAGCAAGAATGACCGGGCGCGCGAGCTGTGGACACGGCTGCTGAAACAGCTTCCCGCCGACGCGCCGCAGCGGCCGGAACTGCAACGGCGCATGGATAGCCTTAAATAAGGTCTGTTCCCCTATTGTTCTTGAGGTGCATCTGGAGCATCCTGCGGTGTCGTTTTCCAGTTCCTCAAGCGCCGGCGCCGCATCCGCGGCTTGGCTTGACGCGGCATGTGCCGCGCGGCGGCAGTCGCCGCCGGAGCGGTTTCCGGTCAACGGAAAACCGCTCTATCGATCCGACCCGCAGGACCCATGATGACCGCGATTACACTGCCGCAGGCGCTTTCCTTCCGGTTGGACCGTCAGCACCTGACCAACCCAGCGGCAGACGCTCTGGTCGCGGCGCGCACCCTGATCGGGGCACAGGCTCAGGTTCATTCCGCCGCCATCCTGCAATTGCGGGCGCGCAGCGCGGCGGGGGCGGCGGATGGCGATATCGACCGTGCGCTGTATCACGATCGCAGCCTGGTGAAGCTCTGGGCACAGCGATCGACCCTGCACCTGATGCCAAGCGACGATCTGCCCATGATCCTGGGCCTGCGCCGGGAATATGTCGCGGGTTACCATAATTGGTACGCCAAGGAAGGGTTGAGCCTGGATCAGGTCGATACACTGGTCGCGGCGGTGGTGCAGGCGCTGGAACAGGGTGCCCATAGCCGCATGGACCTGTCGCGCCGTCTAGTGCCGGAATTGGGCGAATGGGCGCGACCCATGCTGGAACATAGCTGGGGTGGGATTATCAAGCTGGCCTGTGCGCTGGGCCATGTCTGCCATGGGCCGGCGGAGAAGGCGGATGGTGAAGGCGCCCGCGAGGCCCTGTTCGTGCACCTGGCGCAATGGTTGGGCCGTGTCCTCGTGGTGCCGGACGCACGCACGGCCATGGCTGATCTGGCCCGCCGCTACCTCGCCGTCTATGGCCCCGCCACGCCGGCGGATTTCAAGAAATTCGTGGGTTTCTATGCGGGACCGGCGCAGCAGGCCTTTGCCGATCTGGGCGGCGAGATCGTGCCGGTAACGCTGGGCGCCAAGAAGGCCTATGTGCTGGAACGTGATCTGGCGGACCTGATGGCGGCGGAACCGGTGGAGCGCCAGATCAGTGTGCTGGGCCTGTTCGATCCTTACCTCCTGGCCCATGTCGATACGGGCCAGTATCTGGAGGACCGGTTCCGGCCCGCCGTCTACCGCGTTGCCGGCTGGATCAGCCCCGTGATCCTGCGCCAGGGCCGGGTGGTGGCCACCTGGACGCACAAAACCGTGGCAGGACCAAAGGGCAAGGGCGCATGGGCGGTGCAGGTCACACCGCTGGAACGGGTTTATAAGAAGGAACTTCCCGCCATCACGCGGGGGCTGAAGCGGCTATCGGGTGGGGTGCCGGTGGAAGTGACGGGGGTTTGATGGGCCGACGCCAAGCCACAAAAAAGGCCGGAGGACGGTGCCCCCGGCCTTGATCGCCCCGCCCCGGTCATCGGCGGGAGGATGGACGGTCTGTTTACGCGGCGGTACGGATACCGGCGCGCACGACCTTTTCGTCCACCTGGTCGGCGAACTGGGTGAAGTTGGCCTCAAACCGGCGGGCCACTTCGTTGGCTGTGGCATCAAACGCCGACTTGTCGGCCCAGGCGTTGCGCGGCAGCAGCACATCCGCCGGCACGCCCTCACACCCTTCCGGCACGGCCAGACCGAAATTCGGTTCCGGCTTGTGGCTAACCGTGGCCAGCTTGCCCGACAGGGCGGCATTCACCAGGGCGCGGGTGTGGCCGATCTTCATGCGGCTGCCAGTGCCATAGGCGCCACCCGTCCAGCCGGTATTGACCAGCCAGCAATTGGCGCCATGGGTCTTGATCTTTTCGCCCAGCAGCTTGGCATAGACGGTGGGATGGCGCGGCATGAAGGGGGCGCCGAAGCAGGTGCTGAACGTCGCCTGCGGCTCCGTCACGCCCTTTTCCGTGCCGGCCACGCGGGCCGTGTAACCGGACAGGAAATGGTACATGGCCTGTTCGGAGGACAGTTTGGAAATGGGCGGCAGCACGCCGAACGCATCCGCCGTCAGCATGATGATGTTCAGCGGCTGACCACCCAGGCCGGTGTCCGATGCGTTGGGAATGAAGTCGATGGGGTAGGAGGCGCGGGTGTTTTCCGTCAGGCTGGCATCATCCAGGTCCAGTTCCCGGCTCTGCGGGTCCATGACAACATTTTCCAGGACCGTGCCGAAACGGCGGGTGGTCTCGAAAATCTCCGGCTCGGCCTCTGCCGACAGGCGGATGACCTTGGCATAGCAGCCGCCTTCGAAATTGAAGACGCCACGGTCCGACCAGCCATGCTCGTCATCGCCGATCAGGGTGCGGGAGCTGTCAGCCGACAGGGTGGTCTTGCCGGTACCCGACAGGCCGAAGAAGATGGCCGTATCTCCCGCAGCCCCGATATTGGCCGAGCAATGCATAGGCAGCACGCCCTGGGCCGGCAGCAGGAAATTCAGGATGGAGAAGATCGACTTCTTGATTTCGCCGGCATAGGAGGTGCCGCCGATCAGGACCAGCCGGCGCTTGAAATTGATCACCACGAACACGTCGGAGCGTGTGCCGTCCCGTTCCGGCACGGCCCGGAAATCGGGCGCCTGGAGGACGGTGAAGGCCGGTTCAAACGCCATACGGTCCTTCAGGGCCGGGCGGATGAACATGTTCTGGGCGAACAGATTGTGCCAGGCATGCTGGGTCACGATGCGCACGGGCAGGCGGTAGGCAGCATCGGCCCCGGCATAGAGATCCTGTACGAAGACTTCGCGGTCCTGGAGGAAGGCCGTGACGCGGGCATGCAGCCGGTCGAACGCCTCTTCGGTGAAGGGCTTGTTGGGACCCCACCAGATATCGTCGGCGGTGGTCTCTTCCTTCACTGTGAACTTGTCGTTGGGCGACCGGCCCGTGTGCTGGCCCGTGATGGCGACCAGGGCGCCGTCCTTGGACAGCTTGGCCTCGCCACGGCGCAGGGCCTGTTCGTACAGCGCACCGACGCTCAGGTTCCAGTGGGCGGCCTTCAGATTGGTCAGGCCCAGATAATCCAGACCGTAACTGCTGATAACGGGACCGGTATGTTCCACGTTAGGTTTCTCCCTCTCCAGTATCGACTTGGGCATGCCGTCCCCTTTTGGCGGGGATCGCCCTCGGTAGTGCCGGAAAGGTCGCTACGGGGCATTTTATGTAACGGCGCCGATAGCATTACCGTTCCTGACCCCCATGCGCAAGCCCAAGGCCCCCGCGACAGACATGCACGCGGGGCAGGACGCAGAGGGTGGGCTCAGCGCAGACGGGGGTGCTCAACCCCCAAGGCGGGGCAGGCGCGGGCGAGCTTACCCGTTGATTGTGCGGACATTATCGCCTCTGCCAGGGCGGCAGAGCTGCGCCGGATGGTGGCGCCACGGGACGGGTCCGCGCGGTCGATGGCCTTGGCCGCTTCATCCTGGAAATCCGGTAGTGCCTCTAATGGCGTTTCACCGGCATTCACCCGATCCAGCAGCCGCGCGATGCTGCCGGCATAAAGATCATTGACCGTGTCCGGGCCCATCGGGTCCCCGGCCAGGGCGGCCAGTTCCTCGCGCGCGGCGGCGGCATCGCTGATGTAATTGTCGCGGAACCGGTCGCATGCCTCCACCAGCCGGTCCTTCTCCAACCGCAGATGGATGGTGGTAGAGGGGGAGCAGGCATTGCACAGCGGGGGATAGGCCTCAAACCGGGTCAGGAACCCGGTCAGGACGATGTCGGGCGACGACCCCGTCACCTCCCGCAGCGCAATATCCGGGTCGGGCGGGGTCAGCATCACCAGCTTGCCGCCCGTCAGCAGCAGGGGCACCAGCATTTCGCACCCCATGCAGGATCCGCCCGTCGCCGCCTCGATCAGCAGCAGCGGGCCCCATTGTGTAGCTACGACAGCATCTTCAGACGGGCTGACGAAACGCTGAACGGGCGGCAGGTCCAGGCTGGTGACAGGTTTGGGGGCGGCCTTGCCCGTGCGGTGATAAAGGCTGATACGTGTAGAAACCCCGCCCTCCGGCTCCGCCGCCGGGTCCAGGCAGGGCCGCCAGCCCACCACCACCCACTCTCCCCCTTTGGCCGCCGCCGACCGCCCCACCCCGGTCAGGGCCAGGGTGGGCTCGGCAATCCCCTCTGCCGCCAGGGCCGCCGCCATCTCCGTCACCTCCGCCGACTGGCATTCCGCCCCAGGGCGGGCAAAGGCGGCGGGGCAGAGGAGGCTGAAGGTCAGGACGGCGAGCAGGAGGGGGAGGCGCATGATGCGGCGGGTCCGGTTGTGGAGCTTCTCCCTTGTGCACCATCACGCCCCACTTTGCGAGGGGGGGGCCTCAGGCGGGATGGGCCCCCGCCTTGCCCGCCAGCTCCAGCGCCTTGGCCAGTGCATCATCGGCAGGCGTTTCCACATCCGGGGCCACGCCCTGGCCCTCCCAGCCCCAGTCATTATCGGGGTTGTAGGTGCGGCCCACGGGGATGAAGGCGCCGAAACGCTCACCCACCGGTTCGACCCCGCCATAATGGCCTGCACCCGCCGTCTTTTCCCCTACCAGGGTGGCGCGCTTGGTACGCTTGAATGCCAGGGCCAGATGTTCGGCGGCGGATGCGCTGCGCCGGGAGGTCAGGTAGTAGACGGGCACGGATTGCAGGCGCATTTCCGACAGGTCGGGGGTGACCGTGTGGTCCTGCCGCACAATGCCGTCGGGGGCGACGCGGTTGACCAGAGAGGCGAAGGGCGGCATGCCGCGCGCAAAGGCCGAGGCGCGGGTATCCATGCGGACCAGAGTGGTTGGCTGCGCATAGAGCAGGGGCAGGATGGCATCCATCTCCGCCAACCCACCACCCCGGTGTGGGCGGGCATCGATGATCACGGCCTTGGCCTTGCCGGCATTGTCCAGCAGGAAGCCTCGCGCCCGGGCGATCATCCCCTCGTCCCCCATAAAGGCGTTGAAACGCAGATAGGCGACATCGCCGATCATCTTTGTCTCTTCCAGACCTGGCGGGCCGCTTGCCTTCGTGCTGGCCGGCGCGTCGGGGGCCGGTCTGCGCGGGGCGCGGCTGGCGAAAACCTCCTGCGGGGCCAGACGCAGATGGCCATCCTTGGCCACAGCCTGCAGGTCGGCGGTGACCCTTTCCCCAAAGGCGACAGGGTCGGTCAGGTCGGCATAGGCATCGGCTTCTGCCTTCTGACGCAGCAGTGTGGCGTAACGGCTGCCGATATCGGGAAAGACGAAGTTGTTCTCCAGACTGTCGGCCAGATCGCGCAGCACGGCCTGACGTTCCGTCCTGTCCATGGCCTTCACCGGTGCCGTCGCCTGTGCGCTGTCCGGTGCCGTCTGGGCCAGGGCGGGCAGGGTCAGGGCGCTGGTGGCGGCCAGGGCGAGGGCGAGGAAATGGCGGCGCTGCATCATGGGGCTTTCTCCGGTCCGGTGCCTTGTGGCATGGGACGGGTCAAAGCATCCGGCGTGCCAGGGCATAAGCATCTGTAATCGCGCACTTTTCATGATAGCAGGCACTGTCCGTTTCTGAACGTATGTCCGAAATCGGACAGTGCCTGTCCGGTCAGGGCAGCAGCGGCGTGCTGTCGCTGGCCGGGCGCATCAGGTCGACCTGACCTGCGGCATTCAGGCTGAACAGCCAGACCATGGACTGGTGCTGGAACTGCACCCGATAGCGGCGACGGTCGCCACCGTCGGGCGTGGTGGCCTTTTCCATCAGGCGGATGGATCGGACGGGGCCGGCAGCGGTCAACAGGGCGCTGCCAAAATCATTGAAGAAGCCTTGCATGCCATTGCCCGCCTCTTCGGTGAAGCCGGTCTTGTCCATGGTGCCCCTGGCGGCACTGTCCAGGGCATGGCGCAGCCGTTCGGCCATTTCCGGCCGGTCATCGGGCAGCATCCGGGCGCGGTCGGGCATATAGCGGGCGGCCACCCCATCGGCCAGCATCGGATAGAGCCAGCGCTGATTGGTCATAACCATGATGGTCAGCCGGTCGTCGGGAAGGCGCAGGATATCGGCCAGGGCCGGCCCGCCGCTGTGCCCCACGGCCACATGGCCCAGCAGGTCACGTTTGGTCCAGCCGATGGCGAAATCACCCGGCTTGCCAATGCTGAAGGGGGGCACCATCCACAGGCGCTGCCACGTGGCGGCGGGCAGGGCGTCGCCCTTGTCGATGGCCTGGGCAAAGCGGACCAGATCATTCAGGCTGGTCAGCAGGCCGCCGGCGGCATAACCGGCGGGCGTATAGCCGAAATCATCGCGGGCCTGCCGACCGTCCCGGAAGACATGGATGCCCGCGGCCCGGTCTGTCCAGGTCCCGTTCGTCTCCGTGGAAAAGCCGCTTTCCACCATGCCCAGCGGGGTTAGCGCCCAGGTGCGCAGGGCAGCCGGGAACGGTTCGCCCGACAGTTTTTCGATCAGAGCCTGCAGAACCACGAAATCGGTGAAGCCATAGCGTGACCGGCTGCCCGGTTCATAGGCCAGCGGGGTCTTCATGGCCGCCGCCACGATATCGGCGGTGGTGGCGTCGGGCCCCAGGCCCAACCGATCCTCCAGCCCCGAAGAGTGGGTGGCCAGCTGCCGGATGGTGATACGCGACCAGCTGTCGGGTGCGTCGGGGAAATGGCGGCGCAGATCGTCATCCAGTGACAGCTTGCCCGCCTGTTCCAGCCGGCCCAACGCCACACCGGTCAGCATTTTTGTAGCCGATGCGATCTGGAACGTGTGGCTGGGTTCCAGGTTGGTGCGGGCAAAGGCGTCGGCGACGCCATAGGTCGCCATTTTTTCGACCTTGCCGTCCCGCACCACGGCCAGCGCAACGCCCGGTGTGTGGGTACGCTGCATAAAGCCCAGAATGTAATCATCCACCCCATCGGCCAGGGCGGCGGGAACGATCAGGCTGGCGGCGGTGGCCAGCAGCAGGGCAAGGCGGCGGAAGGGGCGGCGGGCGGGCAAGGACATGGGTCACGACGGGGAACAGGTTGCGCTGTTCCCAGCATGCGGAATGATGCGCCTGTGTGAAAGCTTCCAGGCAGGGCTGACGGGACCAATCCGGTGGCGCGATGCGGAACCTGCCGTGATGTCAGCCGATATTCCGCGCCCGTGCCACCAGCCGCACCAGTTCCGCCCGTGCCATGTCGGCGTCCCGGATGCGGGTGGCAAAGGGCAGGCGGGTGGTCAGGGGGCCGGTGGACAGGTCGCAGCCATCGGGATCGATCCCAGTCAAGCGCCAATCGCCCGCCGGCTGGTCCAGAAGCCGGGTGGCATAAAGGGCCAATGCGTCGGCATGGTCCTGGTTCATATGGGCCACGATATCGTCGTGATGGGGTGCCAGATCCCGCCAATCGGCGGGCGGCAGACGCAACAGGTCGGGTTCCAGGCTGTGGATGCGTCCGAAGCCGGCCACCATATGGCCCCGCTTCGCTGTCACCCGCCACAGGGCGAAATCGCGAAATCCGGCATAGGCGCTTGCCGACGGGTGGCGGGCGATGAACCGTTCCAGCAGCATGGGGTCGGCCGCCCGTTCGGCCACGCCCTGCACCGACAGGCGCGGCCCGGTCAGGCGGTCGGCGTGGCCCACCGTGGCGTCGAACAGCAGACCGCAGCGGCCATCCGCCTCCAGATTGCGGGTATGTTCGGCCAGACGGGAGATCAGCAGCAGGGGGCTGGCATCCAGGTCGAACGCCACCAGCACCAGGGATGGGCTGGGCCAACCCTCCATCCCGCCTTCCATGCCGGGCCGCGACAAGGTGGCCAGCGTCGCCAATGTGGCCCCGCGCATCAGGCTGCGGGCGGCGAAGCCGATGTCATCAGGCCTATCCAGTGGCTCTTTGTCTTCACCAACCGCCATAAGACAACCCTTTCTATTCTTATTCCCTCAGCGCCGGGCGCCGCCGTCCGGCGGCTTGGCTGCACGCGACCATGGGGTCGCGGGTCGGCAGTCGCCGACCTGCCAATGGTCAGACACGCTCACCATTCGTCCTAAGGCCGTTCTATGTCGTCACGACACTTCCCCGCGCCGCATTGATGACATATTGAAAGGGCAGTTGGATTTGGCAAAGCCGGTCCTTCGGAAGTAATACCGAAGAGAGCGCCTGCAGGTTGGAGAAGAAGCGTGTCCCAAGTGATCGCCCTGGTCGATGACGACCGCAACATCCTGACGTCCGTGTCCATCGCGCTGGAAGCCGAGGGCTATGAGGTTCGCACCTATGGCGACGGTGATGAGGCGCTGCGCGGCATCACCTCCCGACCTGTCGACATGGCCGTGCTGGACATCAAGATGCCGCGCATGGACGGGATGGAACTTTTGCAGCGCCTGCGCCAGACCACGCAGATGCCCATCATCTTCCTGACCTCCAAGGATGATGAGACGGACGAGCTGCAGGGCCTGCGCATGGGGGCCGACGACTACATCAAGAAGCCGTTCAGCCAGCGCCTGCTGATCGAGCGCATCAAGACCCTGCTGCGCCGCACTGAGCTGGCGCAGGGCAAGGGCACGGCCCCCGATCCGGGCCAGACCCTGGTGCGCGGCGAACTGGTACTGGACGGTGCCCGCCATCTCTGCACCTGGAAGGGTAAGGAGATCGACCTGACGGTCACCGAATTCCTGCTGGTCAAGGCGCTGGCCATCCGTCCCGGCCATGTGAAGAACCGCGATCAACTGATGGATGCCGCCTATGGCGAGCATATCTATGTCGATGACCGCACCATCGACAGCCACATCAAGCGTCTGCGTAAGAAGTTCAAGGTCGTGGACGACGATTTCCAGCAGATCGAGACGCTATACGGCGTCGGTTACAAGTATAAAGAGTAGAGCGCCCTCAGGCGCCGGGCGCCGCCATTCGGCGGCTTGGCTTACGCGCCACGTGGCGCGGGCCGCCGGTCGGCGGCCTCCAGCGGTCAGGAAGTGACCGCTGGTTATGGAGCGAGGTTACATGTTGGAACGCCCGTTCGGCGACAGGGCCGGCGGCGGGAAGGCAGCGGCGGAAACGCCCGCCCGCCGGCGGGTGCGGCATTTCTCGCCCCTGACGCTGCGTATCCTGGCCGTCAATATGCTGGCGCTGGCCATCCTGCTGGGGGGCCTGCTCTACCTGTCCACCTATCAGCAATGGCTGATCGACAAGGAACTGTCGGCCCTGTCGACGGAGGCGAAGATATTCGCCGGTGCCTTGGGCGAAGGCGCTATGCAGCCCGCGACGGACGAGTTCAACGAACCCACCAACCAGCTTTCCTATGAGCTGGCGCGGCAGATGGTGCGGCGTCTGGTGGAAACCACCGACACCCGTACCCGCCTGTTTGCGCCCAATGGCGAACTGATCGCCGACAGCCGCGTGCTGGGCGGGCCGAAGGGGACGGTACAGATCGAAGAGCTGCCACCGCTGCGCGACGGCAACCGTCTGACCGAGATCGGCATCGCTATCTACGATTACATCGTCAATGCCGTGCCGGAGCGGGAGCATCTGCCCGCATATCCCAACGAGAAGGACCTGACGGCGGAGAATTACCCCGACGTCATGAAGGCGCTGTCAGGCGAGGTGGGCAGCAATATCTGGCGCATCGGCCGTGCCGACGGGCGCTCGGACATGGTGCTGACCGTGGCCGTGCCGGTTCAGCGCTATAAGAAGGTGCTGGGGGCCGTCTATATCTCGCGCGGGGGCGCGGCGGTGGACGTGGCCGTGCGGGAATTCCGCATGGATATCCTGCGCCTGTTTGCCATTACCCTGGGCGTGACGGTGCTGCTGTCCTTCTATCTGGCGGGTACCATCGCCCGACCCATCCGCCGTCTGGCCCAGGCCGCCGACGAGGTGCGCCATGGCCATGGCCGCCAGGTCACCATCCCCGATTTTTCCCGCCGCCGGGACGAGGTGGGGGACCTGTCGGTCAGCCTGCGGGAGATGACGGACGCCATCTGGAACCGCATGGACGCGATCGAGCGCTTTGCCGCCGATGTGGCGCATGAAATCAAGAACCCGCTGACCAGCATGCGCAGTGCGGTTGAAACCGTGCAGCGCGTGAAGACCGATGAACAGCGTCAGCGGCTTCTGTCCATCATCCATCACGATGTCCAGCGTCTGGACCGGCTGATCAGCGATATTTCCAACGCCAGCCGCCTGGATGCCGAACTGTCGCGCGCGCGCGCCGAACCGGCGGATGTGGGCCAGATGCTGACCATGCTGGCCAATATCCATGACGCCACCCTGGGTAACGCCGAAGCCCTGCGTGAAGCGGCGGCAGAGGCGGGCGGTGACGTGGCCGACGCGCCGGCCCCGGTGCGGGTGGAGGTCGAGATGCCCAACACCCGAACCGGCCTGGTCGTGCCAGGGCTGGAAGGTCGTCTGACCCAGGTGTTCCAGAACCTGCTGTCGAACGCCCTGTCCTTTTCCCCGCCGGGCGGGGTGGTGCGGTTCAAGGTGCGGTCCCTGCCCGACCGGGTCGAGATCACCTGCGAGGATCAGGGACCGGGCATTCCGGAGGGCAAGCTGGACGCGATCTTCGACCGGTTCTACAGCGAACGGCCCAAATCGGAAGCGTTTGGCAAACATTCCGGTCTGGGCCTGTCGATCTCCAAACAGATCATCGACGCCCACCAGGGCCGCATCTTCGCCGATAATATCAAGGGTGCGGATGGCGCGGTTCAGGGCGCGCGGTTCACGGTGGTGCTGCCCCGGTAAGGCTGACGGTTACTCCGCCGCCTGCCGACGGTCGCGGGCAATGTCGAGGAACACTTCCTCCAGATTGTCGCGGCCATAGCGGGACAGAAGATCGGCGGGCGTGCCCCGGTCCACGATGCGCCCACCCTTCATCATCAAGACGCCATCGCACATCCGCTCCACCTCCGCCATGTTATGGCTGGCCAGCAGGATGGTGGCGCCGGTGCGGGCGCGGTACTGTTCCAGGAAGCCGCGCACCCAATCGGCGGTGTCGGGGTCAAGGCTGGCGGTTGGTTCGTCCAGCAGCAGCAGCTCCGGATCGTTCAGCAGCGCCTTGGCTAACGCCACGCGCGTCTTCTGCCCCGCCGACAGGTTGCCCGACGGACGGTTCAGGATAGCGGTGAGGTCCAGCTCTTCCGCCATGCGGGCGATCCGGTCCTTGAGATGCGTCAGACCATAGAGATGGCCATAGACGGTCAGGTTCTCCCGCACGGTCAGTCGGTGGGGCAGATCGACATAGGGACTGGAGAAATTCATGCGCGGCAGGGCGCTGTAGCGTGCCGTCAGCATGTCATGTCCTAGAACCCGCACCGTGCCCGATGTCGGCAGCAAAAGGCCGAGCAGGATGGAGATGGTGGTGGTCTTGCCAGCGCCATTGCCGCCCAGCAACGCCACCGTGCCACCAGCCGGCACGGTGAAGCTGATGCCGTGCAGCGCCGTATGCGCATCGAACTTCTTGGTCAGTGCGTCGACGTCAATGGCGGCAACAGCGGCTTGGGCGACATCCAATGGCATAGGAACAGCTTATGGTCTTTCGAATGGGGTGGAACTAGATTGCCAGGGCTCCATTTGGGCATGGCAGGCATGAGCATGGGATATAGGGATGAGCGAGGCAATCACCAATAGCGCCAGTACGATTCAAGGTGGACGTTCCGGCCCGGCCCTTGCCGCCGCAGAGGGGCGGGTCAGTGCCCGCACCCTGATCACCATCCGCTGGATCGCAGTGGCCGGGCAGTTCGCGACCCTGACCACGGTCATGGCACTGTTCGAATTCGAACTGGCGCTGGCCCATGCCCTGGCGGGGGTGGCGGTGTCGGTGCTGGTCAATCTCTATGCCGCGCGCCGGGTGGCGGCGCACCCGTTCCTGGATGACCGGGAGGCCGCACTGTATCTGGCCTATGACATGGTGCAGCTCACCGTGCTGCTGTATCTGACGGGCGGTCTCGACAATCCCTTTGCGGTCCTGATGCTGGCGCCGCTGACGGTTGCGGCCAGCACGCTGGGCCGGGCGGCGGTGATCCTGTTGGCGGTATTGGCCGTCTGCTGCTTCACGGGTCTGGCCCTGGTCGCCATGCCACTGCCCTGGCCGGGGGTGGAACCGGCGGGCCTGCCGCCGCTGTACCGGTTCGGGGTCTGGGCGGCATTGACCCTCTCGGCGGGATTTATCGCGGCCTACCTTTATCAGGTGGCGGACGGGGCGCGGCGCCTGTCAGGGGCGCTCAATGCCAGCCAGGATGCCCTGGCGCGGGCACAGCGGGCCTCGGCCGTCGGTGCCCTGGCGGCGGCGGCGGCGCATGAGCTGGGCAGCCCGCTGGGCACCATCGCCGTGGTTGCCAAGGAGCTGGCCCGCGATATCCCGCCCGACAGCCCCATTGCCGAGGATGTGGCCCTGCTGCAAAGCCAGGTGGCGCGTTGCCGCGACATCCTGGCCGAACTGTCGCGCCGGCCGGGCGACACGGGCGGCGCGGAGCCGATTGTGCCCCTGGCCGCCTTGATCGAGACGACGGCGGCACCCTATGTTCGCCACGGCATCGAACTGAAGATCGACACCGTGGCAGAGCCGGAGGATGGCGCGCCGCAGGTGCAGTCGGTGCCGGAAATGGTGCATGGGCTGGCCAATATCCTTCAGAACGCCATGCAGTTCGCCAGCGAACGGGTGACGGTGACGGCGGACTGGACCGCTCCTGGCCTGACCCTGACGGTACAGGATGACGGGCCGGGCTATCCCGCCACCGTCGTCGGGCGTCTGGGGGAACCCTATGTCAGCGGGCGCAACCCGGCAGCACGGGAGGCGGCGGGCAATATGGGCCTGGGCCTTTTCATCGCGCAGACCCTGCTGGAGCGGTCGGGCGCGTCCGTTCGCTACATGAATGGCAGGGCTGGCGGGGCCGTGGTGGTCATTCGCTGGAAACATCCTACATTCACCGTGTAGAAAGCTTTGTGATCTAAAAAGAACGCCCAATCAAAGAAGGGACCCCGGAACCATGACGGATGCGGCGCTGGAAGCCGGCGAACAGCCGAAATTGACCTTCACGGGCGATGCCTCGCGCTCGCTGCTGATCGTGGATGATGATGCGCCCTTCCGCACACGGCTGGCCCGCGCCATGGAACGGCGCGGCTTCGATGTAGTCGCTGTCGACAGCGTCAATCTGGGGATCGAGGTGGCGCATGAAAGTGCGCCGCGTTTCGCCGTGGTCGATCTGCGACTGGGCGACGGGTCGGGTCTGGATGTGGTCAAGGCCCTGCGCGATGCACGGCCGGAGGCCCGCGTGGTTGTGCTGACCGGGTACGGCAATATCGCCACCGCCGTCGCCGCGGTGAAGTTCGGTGCCGTCGATTACCTGCCCAAGCCCGCCGACGCCGATGCGGTGGAAGCAGCGCTGCTGACCGATGGCCCCCTGCCGCCGCCGCCGGAAAGCCCGATGTCCGCCGACCGCGTCCGTTGGGAACATATCCAGCGTGTGTTCGAACAGTGCGACCGCAATGTCTCCGAAACCGCCCGCCGGCTGAAGATGCACCGCCGCACCTTGCAGCGCATCCTGAACAAGCACGCGCCCAAGGCCTGAACCTAACAGGCTCTACGGACAGGCGGGTCACAGCCGCCAGTCACCCCTTGATCACAGGCCCGCCGCGGACCCGTTCCCGGCGGGCCTTGTTATGTTCGCAGCCGGCGTGGCTGCCAACCGCCGCTCCGGCGCGATACCAAACCGACGGAGCCGATCATGCCCAACACCAACGCTTCCGATAATGCCCTGTTCCGCGCCTGGAACAGCGCCCGTGATCCCGTGATTGAGGGGACCGATGGCGACGACCTGCTGCTGGGAACCGCGTCCAGCGATATCCTGATCGGTCGGGCGGGCAATGACACACTGGCCGGTGGCGACGGATTCGATGTCATGAGCGGGGGGCCGGGCGATGACTGGCTGCATGGCGCCGCCGGTGTCGATGTTGCCATCTATGGCGGGTCGCGTGCCGACTATGATTTCACGGTCGTTGGCGGTACCGTGACAGAGGTGACGGACCTGCGCGATGGGTCGCCCGACGGTTTCGACCGGCTGACCGGGACCGAAACCGTGATTTTTGGGCGGGAGACGGTGTTCGGATCGTTCCTGTCCACTGACCGTGCCGACGGGCCGCAGGCCGCACCCGCTGCCATGGGTCTGACAGTCGCCGTCGCTGCCTCCACCGCCGGCACCGGCTGGCTGGTCGATCAGGCCTTCTATCTGGAACAGAATGCTGACGTGGCGGCGGCGGTGCAGGCGGGGCAGTTCGTGAATGCTCAGGCGCACTGGGAAACCTACGGCCAGTTCGAAGGAAGGGCACCCAACGCCCTGTTCAATGCTGGCTATTACCTGTCCACAAACGCGGACCTCAAGGCGGCCTTTGGTGCTGATGCCTCGGCGGCGCTGACCCACTGGCTGACCTATGGTCTGCGGGAAGGGCGCGATGCCAGCCCCCTGTTCGACAGCGAGGCCTATCTGGCGGCCAATCAGGATGTCGCGGCGGCCAACATGCCGGCGGTGGAACATTACATGCTGTATGGCTATGTGGAGGGCCGTGCCGCGCTGGCCGACATGGCCTGGTTCGGCCTGGTTTGAAGCACTGGCGGCGGGGACGGGTCACGCGCTATCCTGCCGGTCCCATTCCCGCCGCCCCCCGTGCTTTATGACCGACCTTCACAGCCTGATCGACGCGCTTGCCGGTTCCCGCATCCTGGTGGTGGGGGATATCATGCTGGACCGGTTCACCCGGGGCCGCGTGGACCGTGTGTCACCGGAAGCGCCGATCCCCGTGCTGCGCGTTCTGAATGAGGCCACGATGCCGGGCGGCGCTGGCAATGTCGCGGCCAATCTGGCCGCCCTGGGGGCCAGGACACAGCTTGTATCGGTGGTCGGCGATGATGCGGCGGGCCGGGAATTGTCGGCCCTGGTCGCAGATCTGCTGGGGGGGGCTGACGGCATCCTGACCGTGGCGGGCCGCCCCACCACCACCAAGACCCGCTTCATCGCGGGCGGGCAGCAATTACTGCGCGCCGATGCCGAGACCGATGCGCCGCTGCCCGATGCCGATGGTGCCCGCCTGCTGGCACTGGTGGCCGAACGGCTGCCCGATGCCGGTATCCTGGTCCTGTCCGATTATGGCAAGGGCGTGCTGACGCCCGATCTTACGGCATCCATGATCGAACTGGCCCATGCCGCCGGCGTGCGGGTGCTGGTCGATCCCAAGGGGCGCGACTATCGCCGCTATCGCGGGGCCTTCTGCATCACCCCCAATGCCGGCGAACTGGCCGAGGCGACGGGCATGCCGGCGCGCGACGATGCCGGTGTCATCGCAGCCAGCCGCGCCCTGCTGGCCGATTGCGGCATCGGCGCCGTGGTCGCAACACGCAGTGAGCAGGGGATGAGCGTGGTGCCCGCCGACGGGCCCGTCATCCATCTGCGGGCCCAGGCGCGAGAGGTGTTCGATGTCTCGGGCGCGGGCGACACTGTTGTCGCCGTGCTGGCAGCCGCCATCGCGTCGGGGGCCGGTCTGGCGGATGCCGCCATGCTGGCCAATATCGCCGCTGGCATCGTGGTGGCCAAGGTCGGCACGGCAACGGTGCGGCCGTCCGAATTGCGTGATGGGGCCGGCCTGACCTTGGCCACGGGGCAGGGGGGCAAGCGGGTCACGCTGGACCGTGCCGTCGAACACGCAGAACGCTGGCACCGGCAGGGCCTGCGCGTCGGCTTCACCAATGGCTGTTTTGACCTGCTGCATCCGGGCCATGTCAGCCTGATCGCGCAGGCGCGGGCCGCCTGTGACCGGCTGGTGCTGGGCCTGAACAGCGACGAAAGCGTGCGCCGCCTGAAAGGCCCGACACGGCCTGTGCAGAACGAGACCTCGCGCGCCACCGTCCTGTCGGCGCTGGGCGATGTCGATCTGGTGGTGGTTTTCGGGGAGGATACGCCGCTGGATCTGATCCGCGCGCTGCGCCCCGATGTGCTGGTCAAGGGGGCCGATTATACCGTGGATACGGTGGTCGGGGCCAAGGAAGTGCAAGGCTGGGGCGGGCGTGTGGTGCTGGCCGAACTGACCGAGGGGCAGAGCACCACCGGCACCATCGCCCGGATGAAATAAAAGACCCGCCGGTTACTGCAAACTCAGCGGCTCCATATCGTGCTGGCGCACGGTGGCGAAGGCCACGTCCTGGCGTTCGACAAAGGTCAGGATGGTGCCGTCGGCGGCGTGGATGGCGTAACCCGGCTTGCCCTCATTCTGGGTCGGCTTGACATAGGCAAGATCATTCACGCCGAAGGCGGCGAAATCCTTGGGGCTCAACCGGCGTAGATACTGAATGGTCGGATTCATGTCCCCGCAAACTCCACGTCAATTCCCTGCTTGCGTGCGGCAGGGCCAAAAGGATGGGCGCCCCCTCATTTAGGCGACCAACCGTTGAAATATGGTTTACGGATTGTGACATCGTCCATTTTGCGCACAGAGGCGGATGGCCGATGTCTCCTTGTTCAACCCAGGCTCAACCCCGGCGGTCGGGGGAGACGTCGATCGTGTGCGGGGCGTCGCCATTGCCATTGTCGCCCTTGCCAATCTTGATTGTGCGCACCTTTGGCTCCGGAATGGGGCGGCGCAGATCGACATTCAGCAGGCCGTTATCCATGTTGCAGCCCACAACCTCGATCCCTTCGGCCAGGACGAAACTGCGCTGGAACTGCCGGGCGGCGATGCCGCGATGCAGATAGATGCGGTTTTTGTCGTCGGCCTGCTTGCCCCGGATGACAAGCTGGTTGTCCTCCATCTGCACCTGCAGATCATCGGGCGTGAAGCCGGCCACGGCCAGGGTGATGCGCAGCCCGTCAGGGCCGGTCTGTTCGATATTGTAGGGCGGGTAACCTTCGTTCGCGTTCTTGGCGATACGGTCCAGCGTGCGTTCAAACTGGTCAAAACCCAGAAGAAACGGACTGTTGAACAAGGAAAGGCGGGTGGTCACGTCAGGTCCCCTCATGATCGAGCTGGGCCGGGGTTGCTGCCCCGTCACCCCGGCGGCCCAGATAGGCACCGCCGATGGTGTGGTTACGTATAAATGGGTATTGCACCCCAACGGTCAAGACAAGTCCCCACACCGCCCCAGTCAATCCCCAGAATCTGTGGATAAGTCTGTGAACGGCGCCGGAGTCGCCCCCCTGTTTACGCGCATGGTTCCGGGTGCGATTAAAAAATGGGCAGAGTCAGGACAAGACTTTTCAGGTGCCGGGTGCCATGTCCAGCCATGCCCGGTGACAGCGCCTAGACCGAAAGGGGCAGGAGCGGGTCTGACCCTATCCTTTCGCTCTGCTATCGCCTCTGTGCCTTTCCCGTCACTATCGTGGCGAATTGGTCATTGTGCTTTGGTGAATGACCTATATTGCCAGGAACCGGTCATGGAGGGCCGGAGACCGGAAAGGAACGGGCGTGGAAGCCATCAATGAGATGATCTTCCTGGCGGGACTGATGCTGCTGCTGTCCATCCTGGCCGGCCGCGTCTCCTCGCGTTTGGGCGCGCCGCTGCTGCTGGTTTTCTTAGGGTTGGGCATGTTGGCGGGGGAGGATGGGCCGGGCCGCATCCATTTCGGTGATTTCAAACTGGCCTATCTGATGGGATCCACGGCCCTGGCCGTCATTCTGTTCGATGGCGGCTTGCGCACCCATGCCGAGACCTTCCGGCTGGCCCGCTGGCCGGCCTTCAGCCTGGCGACGGCGGGGGTGCTGATCACCACGCTGGTGACGGGCGGGCTGGTCTGTCTGGTCATGGGCGTGGGCTGGAAGGAAGGGATGCTGGTGGGGGCCATCATCGCCTCCACCGACGCTGCGGCGGTGTTCTTTTTGCTGAACCTGCGCGGTCTGGCCCTGCGCGGGCGCATCTCCGCCACGCTGGAGGTGGAGTCGGGCCTGAATGATCCGATGGCGGTACTGCTGACCCTGCTTTGCGTCACGGCCCTGACGACGCCGGGCGACCTGGAGCCGGTGCATCTGCTGCTGGAACTGGTCCGGCATATTGTCGGCGGCGTCCTGTTCGGGCTGGGGGCCGGCTTCGCACTGGTCTGGCTGGTCAACCGGCTGGACCTGGCCGACGGGCTGTACCCGATCCTGGCCTTGTCCTTCGCCCTGTTCGTGTTTGGCGGCGCGCAGGCGGCGGGCACATCGGGCTTTATGGCCGTCTATCTGGCGGGCTTCATCCTGGGCAATCGGCCACACAAGGCCGACCGTCTGATCCGCCGTTTCCATGATGGTCTGGCCTGGCTGGCGCAGATCGGGCTGTTCGTGATGCTGGGCCTGCTGGTCACGCCCTCCACGCTGGGCCCCTATATTGTGCCAGGAACGCTGATCGCCTTCGGCCTGATGCTGATCGCCCGGCCGCTGGCCGTGTTTGCCTGTCTGGTGCCGTTCCGGTTCACCCTGGCGGAACGGACCTATATCTCCTGGGTGGGCCTGCGTGGCGCGGTTCCCATCGTGCTGGCTGCCATGCCGATCCTGGCCGGTGTGCCGGGGGCACAGGCCTATTTCGCCGTCGCCTTCGTCGTCGTGCTGCTGTCCCTGCTGATCCAGGGCTGGACGGTTGGGCCAGCGGCCCGCCTGCTGGGCCTGTTGGCCCCGCCACAGCCGGAAGCGCCATCGCGGGCCGATGTCGACCTGCCCGACGGCGCGGGCCAACTGGCCGTGTTCACGGTGGCCCGCGACAGCGAGGCGGCGCGGCGCGGCAAGGGTAAGCTGATCATCCCGGAAACGGTCCAGCTTCTGGCCCTGATCCAGAATGGCCGCCCCGTGCGGCCCGAAGATGCCAACCGTTTGCAGCCCGGCGATACCGTTCTGGCCATGGGCGACGGATCGGCCCTGGCCGTTATGGACCGGATGTTCGGGCGCCGCATCGAGGCCTTTGATGAGGACCGGCCCGCCGGTGATTTCCAGATCGCGGGTGACATGCCGGCCATGGCGGTGGGCGGCATGTATGGGTTCGACGCTGGTGACGACCCGACGGTGACCCTGTCCACCCTGATCCGCCACCGCCTGGGCCATGATCCCTCGCTGGGTGACCGGGTGCGGGTGGGCGAGATGGAGTTGATCGTGGTCAGCCTGCAAGGCGGTGAGGTGGATGTGGTCGGCATCGACCTGACCCCACCGGCCACCGGCTGGGCCGGGTTGCGCGACCAGCTTCGCGCCGCTGGCCAGCGCATTCGCCGCCGTCTGGCCAATCCCATGCGCCGGCAGGCCGTGGGCGGCGATTGACCTTCCGTTGATCAGGGTTAATTGGCCCCATGGTATTTTGGGGCCAATTCGATCAAGGCCTTGACCTGGAATGCCATGCAGGCACCCTGCTCCCATCGGACATGAATAATAAACGGGTATGTCTCCATGATCTCTCGTCGTTATCTGCTGGCGCTGGGCGGTGGTACCGCCGCGGCGGCCTTGCTGCCGTCTGTTTTTGCCCCGGCGCTCGCCCAGGAAGGGCCGGCGGACAAGGCGCTGTATGCCTTCTTTGCCGAAACCTTCGAGCGCGACGTGGCGCAAAGCCCGCTGCGCGCCATGCAGCTTGGTCGCAAGACCCAATATGATCTGCTGGACGATGTCAGCGAGGCGCGTGCCGCCGCCGAGATCGAACAGAACAAACAGGACCTGGCGCGTCTGGCCCGCGACTTCCACGATGACAAGCTGTCGCCACAGGCCCGTCTCTATGCACGCCTGTTCCGGGAGCGCGCACAGGACGAGATCGATGATTTCCGCTGGCGCCACCATCAGTACCCGCTGACCCTGGTCAGTGGTCCGCATGTGAACCTGCCCGTGCAGATGATCAATCAGCACAAGGTGGACAGCCGGGCCGACGCCGAGGCCTACATCGCCCGCCTGCGGCAGTTCCCGCGCTATTTCGGGCAGGTGGAGGAAAGGCTGCGCGCGGCAGATGCCGCCGGTATCCTGCCGCCCCGCTATTTCTTCCCCGATCTGATCCAGACCTGCCGTAACCAGATCAAGGGCCAGCCTGTGGAGCCATACTCCACGGCGGAGGCCCCGCTTTTCACCGATATCAAGGCCAAGATCGCCAAGCTGGACCTGCCCGAGGCGGACAAGGCCGCCCTGCTGGAACAGGCGGCGGATGCCATGCGCACGGGCGTGGCGCCGGCCTATCTGTCGCTGATCAAGTGGCTGCAGGGGGCGGCACCCCGGTCCAATCCCGACCATGGCGTCTGGCGACTGCCCGATGGTCAGGCCTTCTACGCCTCCTGCCTGAAACGCTGGACCTCGCTGCCGCTGACGGCGGATTATATCCATGCCACCGGTCTGGCCGAGGTCAAGCGCATCCATGGCGAGATGCGGGCCATTATGAAGCAGGTCGGCTTCAAGGGCGATCTGGCGGCCTTCTTCCAGTTCACGCGCCAGGATGACCAGTTCTACTATCCCGACAGTGCCGAAGGTCGTGCCGCCTATCTGAAGCAGGCGGCCGATTATGTCGATGCCATCCGGCCCAAGCTGGATCTGGTCTTCAATCTGAAGCCCAAGGCACCGATGGAGGTGCGGGCGGTGGAGCCGTTCCGGGAGAAATCTTCCCCCGGCGCCTTCTATAACGGCCCCTCGCCTGATGGGTCGCGTCCCGGCATCTATTACGTAAACCTGTCCAACATGCGCGCCCGATCGCGCATCGGTCTGGAGACCCTGTCCTATCACGAGGGCATTCCTGGCCATCACATGCAGGTGGCCATCTCTCAGGAACTGACGGGCGTGCCGGATTTCCAGAAGTTCGGCGGCGGTTATTCCGCCTATGGCGAAGGCTGGGCCCTCTATACCGAGTATCTGGCCAAGGAGATGGGCTTCTTCCAGGACCCGTATAATGATTATGGCCGCCTGGAAGCGGAACTGATGCGGGCCATCCGGCTGGTGGTGGATAGCGGCCTGCATGCCAAGAAATGGACCCGTCAGCAGGCCATCGACTATTTCACCACCAATTCCGCCCTGGATTCGGGTGGGGCCGCGCGGGAGATTGACCGCTATATCGGCTGGCCCGGTCAGGCCACCAGCTACAAGATCGGCATGCTGAAGATCCTGGAACTGCGCGAGGCCGCCAAGAAGCGGATGGGGGCGAAGTTCGACATCAAGGGCTTCCATGATACGGTCCTGAAGAATGGCCGCATGCCCCTGACCCTGCTGGCCGAACAGGTTGAGGCTTGGTCCAAGGCGTGACGTCCGATAACCGGGCGGGATAGGGTATAACCCGCCCGGATTTGGGCCTTTCCCCTTGAGGCTTGTCTCAAGAGACAGCCTGCAAAGGTCCGATAACCGCCAGCGCACCTTAGAGCGGCGTGATAGGGGTGGGCCTCGTTTGTGACGGAGCCTGCCCCCATGCGCCTGACCCTTTCCACGCTGGCCACCCCCATCGGCACCACCCTGATCGTGACGGATGGGGCGGGTGCCTTACGGGCGCTGGATTTTGAGGATTACCGCCCCCGCATGGACCGGCTGCTGCGCCGGCATTATGGGGCGTTGGACCTGGATGACGGGCCATTGCCCGCGCCTATCGCCCAGGCCCTGACCGCCTATTTCGATGGCGACCTGACGGCGCCGGACCGGCTGCCGACAGCCACCAACGGGACGGATTTTCAGCGGCAGGTCTGGGCCGAACTGCGCCGTCTGCGGCCCGGTGAGGCCGTGAGTTATGGCACACTATCCGCCCGGATCGGCCGGCCCGCCGCCGTGCGGGCCATGGGGCTGGCCAATGGCGCCAACCCCATCGCCATTGTCGTGCCCTGCCACCGCGTCATCGGGGCCGATGGATCGCTGACCGGTTATGGCGGCGGCCTGCACCGCAAGGAATGGCTGCTGCGGCATGAGGGTGTGGTGATCAGGTCCTGACCCCATCGCGCAGGATGGCGGCCAGCAGGTCGAAATCGATGGCTTCCGGCTTGCGGAAACGCACACAGCCCTTGCCATGGTCCAGCTTTGACCAGGCCGCTTCATGCTGTGGCGGGACGGTCACCCCGGTCAGATAGACTGACACGTGCTGTTTCTGGCTGGCAAAGGCGATGATGGCTTTGCCGTCAACGCTGTAGACGGGCATGCCCCACTGCATGCCCTCGACATGGCCGGGCAGGTTGGTCCGCGCCATCTCCCGCAGCTTTTCCAGCCAGGGACGGCGGGCAGGGTCGGCATCGGCCAGGAAGGTGTCGACGTCGGCGGCCTTTGACTGCACCATGATTGTGGTTCCCCCCTGTCACTCCGTTCATGGAACAGCCCTTGGCGCCGCCCGTCAATGGGCAGCATGGCAGGAAAGCCGGCCCGCCGCTTGACAGGGGCATGGTGCTTGGCCCCCATAGGGTCATCATGCCCCGCGATCCCGCCCCCCGTCCGAAAACCCTTCGCCATGTCCGCGATCTGGCCGACCATGGTCTGGCCGCACCTGCAGATCTGCCGGTGCTGGAGCAGGTGGCGGCGCAGTTCGCGGTGGCCGTGACGCCGGCCATGGTGGATCTGATTGACCCGACGGACCCGAACGATCCAGTGGCCCGACAGTTCCTGCCCGATGCGCGGGAACTGGATATCCGGGATGACGAACTGGCTGATCCTATTGGCGATGATCCGTTCACGCCCGTGAAGGGGATCGTCCATCGCTATAAGGATCGGGTGCTGCTGAAGCCGGTCCATGCCTGCCCTGTCTATTGCCGCTTCTGCTTCCGCCGGGAGATGGTGGGGCCGGGGTCAGATGCGCTGAACGCGGACGAACTGGATGCCGCCATCGCCTATATCGCGGGCAACCCGGAGGTCTGGGAGGTCATCCTGACGGGTGGCGATCCCATGATCCTGTCGCCGCGCCGCATGGCGGAGATTATCGGGCGGCTGAACGATATTCCGCATCTGGGGCTGGTCCGCATCCATACCCGCGTGCCCGTGGTGGACCCGGCACGGGTGGATGCCGATATGGTCGCCGCCCTGAAGGGGCCGCGCATCCCGACCTGGGTGGTCCTGCACAGCAATCACTGGCGGGAGTTTGGCGAAGAGGGGCGGGCCGCCATCGCCCGGCTGGTGGATGCCGGTATCCCCATGCTGGGGCAAAGTGTGCTGATGCGCGGCGTGAATGACGATGTCGAGACGCTGACCCGCACCTTCCGCACCATGATCAGCAACCGCATCAAGCCCTACCACCTGAACCATGGCGATCTGGCCAAGGGCACCAGCCATTTCCGCACGAGTGTGGCGGAGGGCCGCGCCCTGATGAAGGGCCTGCGCGGCGACGTCTCCGGCCTGTGCCAGCCCACCTATATCCTGGACATTCCCGGCGGGCACGGGAAGGTGCCGCTGACCGACAGCTATCTGACGCCTGTGGGTGACGGCGAATGGATCGTTGAGGACCCGCGCGGGGGCAAGCGGCCCTATCGGGGGTAAGTGTTATACCGATCTCCCTTGATCGTGACCGATCAAGGGAGATTTTTTGTTCCCTCAATCGCCGGGCGGGCGCGTCCGCGCCCTTGGCTTTCGCGCCACGTGGCGCGGGCCGACAGTCGTCGGCCTCCAACCCGCCTAAAGGTCAACCTTTAGGCGGGTTGGTATTAAATCAGTGCTGACAGGTGGGAGTGCTGCACCACCACCCGCGCGCCCTGCCGTGTCAGCACCCACGAGAATTTGATGTTGGTGGGGACCGTCTTGCCATTCGGGCCCGTGATCGTACCGGTGGCCTTGCCCACGACCAGATGATGGGTCGGCCCCAGCCCCTCATCATGCAGCCGTTCAAAATTCAGGGCGAATTTGACGCCCTGGTCACATTGCTTCTGAAAATCATCGACATCCGGCCCCTTGGCCAGACCGCCCCGAATGCCCATTCCCGTCATCTGGTCGCCCAACAGGCCACGCAGCACTGTCACATCGCAGGTCTGGAACGCCCGTTGGTACTGCGTGATGAAGGATGCAACATCGGTCGCACTGATCGCGTTCTGCGCCAGGGCGGTTGGCGCCGTAAGGCCCGACAGGATCAAACCGAACAGAACGCAGCGCAGAAGACGCATAATCCCCCCATTCCCACCCGTATAGGGCGTGGGAATAGTAGCCTATATTCGGTGAATGTCCAGAGATTTGGCGGCCTTTGTCAGCGCCCCGTTGTCAGCGCCCCTTTATCACTCCACCGCGAAATCCAGGCCGATATCGAAATTCTTCACCGAATGGGTCAGCCAGCCCAGGCTGATCAGGGTGACGCCCGTCTCGGCGATGGCGCGGATGGTCTCGGGGGTGACGCCGCCCGAGGCTTCGGTAACCATGCGGCCTGCCACCATCTCTACGGCGCGGCGCAGGGTGGCGGGGTCCATATTGTCCAGCAGCACGGCATCGACCTTCAGGTCGATCAGTTCGGCCAGCTGATCCAGGTCATCCACCTCCACCTCGATCTTCACCATATGGCCGGCGCGCATGCGGGCACGCTCCACGGCGGCGCGCAGGCCGCCGGCGGCGACCAGATGGTTGTCCTTGATCAGGACGGCGTCATCCAGCGCGAAACGGTGATTGCCGCCACCGCCGACGCGGACCGCGTATTTCTCCAGCGCGCGCAGGCCGGGTGTGGTCTTGCGGGTACAGACGATCTGCGCGCCTGTGCCCACGATCCGGTCGGCCAGCCGCCGCGTCTCGCTGGCGATGCCGCAGAGCCGACCCAGCAGGTTCAGCGCCGTCCGTTCGCCCGACAGGATGGGGCGGGCCAGCCCCTCCACCGTGGCCAGCGTTGTGCCGGGGGCGATGCGGTCACCGTCCTTCACATGCCGGGTGATGGACAAGGTGGGGTCGAGCAGGGTGAAGGCGTAGAGTGCTGCATCCAGGCCGGCGCATACCCCCTCATGGCGGGCATTGAACAGGGCCTTGGCCGTGGCGTCGTGCGGCACGCAGGCATCGGTGGTCAGATCCCCCGCCATGCCCAGATCCTCGGCCAGGGCCGTGCGGATCAGGGTCTCGTACTGGATCGGGTACAGGGGCAGGGTCATCACATCACCGGCAGGGGGGAACGGGGCGGGGCCACACGAATGCGCGGCGCGGGACCGGACAGGGTCAGACGTTGGCGATGGCGCCATTCGGCGCGGGGCTCGGGCCAGTCAGACCGCTGATGCGCGCCCCGGCTTTCCTGTCGGTTGAGGGCGGCGCGGGCAATCAGGGTGGCGGTCAGCAGGCGATTGCGCAATTCGCCGGACAGACGGATGCCGGCGTGATCCTCCACCCCGACCTCCAGGTCAAGGCCGGCCTCCAGCGCCTCCAGCTCTGCCACGGCACAGGACAGGCCGATGCCATCGCGCAGCAGGCCCACGCTTTCGGCCATGATATCGGCGGCCTGCACCGATACGGCGGCTGCCTGTGCGGCGGGCGTCATGGTGGTGGGCAGGTCAGGCAGGGCGATGGGGCCGGGGCGCGGCGGGGAGGAGGCCAGGATGGCATCGGCTGCGCGTTCGGCAAAGACCAGCGCCTCCAGCAGCGAATTGCTGGCCAGACGATTGGCGCCATGCACGCCGGTACAGGCGACCTCACCGGCGGCATAGAGGCCTTGGATGCTGGTCCGTCCATCCTGATCCGTGACCACCCCGCCCATATGATAATGCGCGGCGGGGGCCACGGGGATGGGCAGGCAGGCGGGGTCCAGACGGGCGGCGGCGCAAATGCCGGCGACCGTCGGGAACTTGGCGGCCCCGCCATCCGCCCACAGGCTGCGCAAATCCAGATAGACGGGCAGGCCGTTGGCGATGCGACCGCCAATGGCCTTGGCCACCACATCGCGCGGCGCCAGTTCGGCCAGCGGATGGGCCTTCAGCATAAAGCGCCCGCCATGTTCATCCAGAAGATGGGCACCGGCCCCGCGCAAGGCCTCTGTCAGCAGCGGCACCTGACCGGTCCGGGTGCCGGCCAGGGCGGTCGGGTGGAACTGCACAAATTCCAGATCGGCCAGATCGGCCCCGGCGCGGGCGGCCAACGCGATACCGTCGCCCGTCGCCTCTGCCGGGTTGGTGGTATGCCGGTAAAGCTGCCCAATGCCGCCACAGGCCAGCAGGACGGCGCCGGCGCGGTGGAACACCCAGCCATCATTGGCATGATGGGCCAAAACGCCGGCCACGCCGTGGCGGCCCATGACCAGATCCCAGACAAAGGCCCCGGTCTGCACCTGAATATGCGACGCCGCCCGGACACGGGCCGACAGATCGGCTATCAGGGTCCGGCCCGTGGCGTCGCCGCCGGCATGTAGGACGCGGGCGGCCCCGTGTGCTGCCTCCCGGCCCAGGCACAGGCGGCCATTGGCCTCCCGGTCAAAGGGCAGGCCCCGGTTGATCCAGCGGGTCAGGCGCTTGGCCCCCTCATCGGTCAGCAGCGCCGCCATTTCCGGGTCCGTCAGACCGGCCCCGGCGGCCACTGTGTCGGCGGCATGTTCGGCAGGATCGTCGGCCGGGTCGATGGCTGCCGCAATCCCGCCCTGTGCCCAGTTGGACGACCCGCCGGGCAGGTCATCGGTCTTGGTCAGCAGGGCCACACGCAGCGGGGCCAGCGACAGGGCACCCACCAGCCCGGCCATGCCGGACCCGATGACGATCACGTCGCTGTCACGAAGCTGCATGTTCTTGCTCCCTCAGGCGCCGGGCGCCGCCATCCGGCGGCTTGGCTTGCGGCGCACGGGCGCCGGGCCGGCAGTCGCCGGCCTCCGTCGGGCATGGGCAATGCCCGACGGTACTGTGCTCTTCCCCCCGACGAGGGTCCTCACTTCTTCCCCACTTCCAGCATCCGCTCCACCGCCTGGCGGGCGCGGCCGGCGATGGCGGGGTCGACATGGACCTGGGGCTGCATGGTTTGCAGACTTTCCAGGATGTTCGACAGGGTGATGCGGCGCATATGGGGGCAGAGATTGCAGGGGCGCACGAACTCCACCGCCGGGTTGGTGGCCGCCAGATTGTCGGCCATGGAGCATTCGGTGATCAGCAGCACGCGCTTGGGCTGCTGACCCTCCACATAATCCTGCATCTTCGCGGTGGAGCCGACGAAATCCGCCTCTGCCAGCACATCGGGCGGGCATTCGGGATGGGCGATGATGGTGATGTCGCCCTTGAACTGGGTCCGGTAAGCCTTCAGCTGCTCGCCCGTGAACCGCTCATGCACCTCACAATGGCCCTTCCAGGCGATGACCTTCTTTGTCGTCTGGGTCGCCACCCATTTGGCCAGATATTCATCGGGAATGCACAGGACCTCGTCACCGGGCAGGGAGTTGATCACCTCCACCGCGTTGCCAGAGGTAATGCAGACATCGCTTTCCGCCTTCACGGCGGCGGATGTGTTGACATAGGTGGCGATGGGCACGCCCGGATAACGTTCGCGCAGCAGGCGGACATCCGCCGCCGTGATGCTGTCGGCCAGCGAGCAGCCCGCATCCATGGCGGGCATCAGAACCGTCTTTTCCGGCGACAGGATCTTCGCCGTCTCTGCCATGAAATGCACACCGGCCAGGACGATGACGTCGGCATCGGTTTCTGCGGCCTTGCGGGCCAGCAGCAAACTGTCGCCCACGATATCGGCCACGGTGTGGAAAATCTCCGGCGCCTGGTAGTTATGCGCCAGGATGACGGCATTCCGCTCCTTCTTCAGCCGGTTGATGGCGGCCACCAACGGGGCATGGAAGGGCCATTCCACCTCGGGGATCACACCCTTGACCCGGTCATAGATCGGCTTGGTGGCCTCTGCCACTTCAGGGCTGTAGGACAGGTCGAGGGGGGCGGACATCGTAGCGGCTCCGACAGGGACTTATGCTCGAATTGAGCATTACTCTCCCTTATGCTCGCGCAGAGTATAAGGGGTGTCAAGCCCGTGTCAGCGTGGCGTCACGCATCCGTCACAGTTCGGACCGGTGGGATTCGCATGTGTGCGGCGCAACATCGTTGCGTGGAGGGCGGCGTGGATCGATGGCGTTAACCCTGTGAAACATGTGGAACGGGGTTTTCGGGTGGTTTCAGTCTAGGTCGCGGTGTTTGCCTTTCAGGGCGAGCCAGTTGGCGTGGGCCACGAGGCGGGCGGCGGTGAGGCCGGGGATGCCGTCGGGGCCGTCGGCGTCGGGCCGGCTGTTGTGCAGAAGCCAGGCCAGCAGGCGGACGGAGGTTTGCGGGTGGCGGATGGGTGCTGCACGGCGGGGTGTGCGGGGTGGGTTGGGGTGAGGGCGGTTGGTGGCGCGGTAGGGGTGGGTACGCTTTTGAGGTGGTTTTGCGACGCCCCCCGCCGCGCGCTCCGTCAATTCATCCCCCTTCGTCATCCCGGCGAAGGCCGGGACCCAGGGGTCAGGGGCACCATCCGTTTCCGAGGCGTTGGTCGGATTTAGGGCGGTGGGGTCGGGCGTGAGGCCCCTGGGTCCCGGCTTTCGCCGGGATGACGAAGGAAGGGGGGATGAAGAGGAAGGCTGGGATGACGGCGGAAGGGGATCGGGTCGTGCCGCCACCGCCGGACGGATCGGCCCTGGCGGGCGCAGGCCGGTTTGGGGCTCTGGCGCGGGGCTTTCTTCCATGATGGGCAAAGGCGTGTCGGGGCCGGGTGGGGTGGCGAGGTCGGCCAGGATGGCCCCTTCCTGGGTGGCGCTGGGCCACCAGCCCTGGGGCATGCGGGCATAACCGGGCTTGGGCGGTTTTTCGGCCTGTTGCAGCAGGGTGTCACCAATGCCCAGCCGTTCGGCGGCCCACAGCGTGGCGCGCAGATTGCCGTCGGCCACGGCGCGGTAGATCGTGTCCACCACCAGTTCGCGCATGGCCACGAACCGGCTGTCCGCTTCCCGCCGCATCAGGGCGCGTTCTTCGGCGATGCGGCGGCGCAGATTGGGCGACTGGCTGATGGCGCGCCAGATGGTGGTGCGCGACAGTTTGTAATGTTCCGCGATCTTGATGATGGGCACGCCGGCGGCCAGGTGAAAGGCGATCTTGGCCCAGGTCGGTTCATCCGCCGCGCGGGATTTATATCCTGCCATCAGACGGGGGCTGCTGGCGGCGAAATCGTTGGGGGCCGAGCGGGACGCCGCCGGTCCGCCTTCGTTGGCGGCCATGGCGGCGCGGATGGCATCCTGACGCTGCCGCAGGGAAAGACCTTCGAGGTTGGGTTGCATGGCGCGCGCTCCGTAGCGGTGTGGGAGCGTGATCCTAGCATTTTATAGGAAAATATTCCATAAATGGGGTTGAGCAGGGGCACTTTCTCGTCATCCCGGCGAAAGCCGGGACCCAGGAGCCGCAAGATCAAAGTTTGTCGCAGACAGGTGAAAGATTGTTCGGCGGTCGGGCGTGTGGACCCTGGGTCCCGGCTTTCGCCGGGATGACGACAGTAGAAGATGACGGTGGGGCACGGTGCCCTTAATTCACCGCCATCAGGCCCCGGAACAGGCTGCTCGCGTCGGTGCCGTTCAGGGTGACTTGCCCCTGGGGCGTGATGGTCAGGGCGTATTGGTGGGTGGTGCCCATCGGCCCCGCTTCGGGGCGGCCCAGGCCCTGCAACGCGTAGAGGCCGATGGCGAGGGCGGCACCATTGGCGCCCATCGACTGATTGATGCCGGTGATGATCTTGTCCACGCCGCGTAGCGACAGGGTGGCGTTGCCGGTCACGCCGTTGGCATTGCCGGGACCGAAGCGGAAATCGCCCTGGCCCAGGATGGTGGAGTTGGGGTTCCAGAGGGTCAGTTTGGACAGTTTGATGGTACTGCCCGCCGCCGCCAGGGAAGGGGTCCAGCCATCGGCCGGTTTGGCCCCGGTCAACAGCGCCTTGGGCAGGGCCGTGCCGGTCAGGTTGATACTGGCGCGGACGGGCAGCAGGTCGGGGGACAGGCGGTTACCGGTATGGTTCAGCCCCTCATGCGTCCAGTCCAGCGACAGGGCAGCCTTGGCCGATGACAGGCCGGACAGGGTCAGTTTGCCCTTGCCCATCTCCAGCGCGCTGCGCGTGCCATCGTCACGCACCTGACGGAAGCCGGCAATATCGGCGGACAGGTCGGCGGTGCGGGCGATACGGTCCAAATGGGCGCGGTCACCGCTGGCCAGCAAGTCGCCCATGCGGCGCATGTCCAGACCATCGGCCCCGCCATCCAGACGCAGACGCTGCACCGCCAGCCGGTCAATGCCCATCGGGTCCTTCAGCGACAGACCATCGAGCGCCAGGGACACACGCCCGCTCCACACCCCATCCTTCATGGATTTGGGTGTCAGGATCAGGCGCAGGGCCGACAGGGAACCGGTACCGGCCCCCAGGGCGGGCTTGAAGCTGGCATTGCCGATATCAAGATCGGCGGAGAGCAGCGAGCGGCCATCGCCGCTGATGACAAGGTTCAGGTTCTGCCGGGCCAGCGCAATATCGCCTAACCGAAAACCATTGCCGCCATAGAGCGTCAGCCCCTGCGGCAGACGCAGTTTCAACTGCCAGGACCCGTCGGGCCGGGGGGTGGCGTCGCCCTCCACCAATGGCGCCTCCACCATCCAGCCATCATTGGCGGCCAGGCGCAGGATGGGGATGCGCAAGTGATAGAGGCCCGCCTTTTCCGTCACGGCCACATCGGGCACGCGCTCCACATGCAACCGGTCACGGCTGACCGCCGACTCGCCCAGGCGGCGGGTCAGCATATCCTTCAAGGATGCTGCCTGTTCCGGGCTGGCCCCGGCGGGCGCGGCGGGGGAGAGGGCCAGGGCGGCGAGCGTAGCGAGGAGGAGAAGCGCTTTCTTCATGCCTGATGATCTGACCCGCACAGATGGCTTTTCCATGGCCGGGCTTGCATTATCACAGGCGTCCGCCCATGGATAAGCATCATGAGCGCAAATCCTTCCCATCCGGCGGGGCTGGCGACGGCCACGGGTGGCCGGGTGCTGGCGGTGCTGGGCCCCACCAATACCGGCAAGACCTATCTGGCCATGGAGCGCATGGCGGCCCATGCGACCGGCATGATCGGCTTCCCGCTGCGTCTCCTGGCGCGCGAAAATTATGACAAGCTGGTGCGGATGAAGGGGGCCAATCATGTGGCCCTGGTGACGGGGGAGGAGAAGATCATCCCGCCGGCCCCACGCTATTGGGTCTGTACGGTCGAAAGCATGCCGCTGGAACGGCAGGTGGCGTTCCTGTGCGTGGATGAAATCCAGCTTTGTGCCGATGCGGAGCGCGGGCACATCTTCACCGACCGGTTGCTGCATGCGCGCGGCGGGGAAGAGACGATGTTCTTAGGCTCGGACATGATCCGGCCCCTGATCTTGAGGCTGATCCCCAAGGTGGAGATCATCACCCGCCCGCGCTTTTCCAAGCTGAGTTTCGGGGGGCACAAGAAGCTGACCAAGCTGCCGCCGCGCAGTGCTGTCACGGCCTTTTCGGTCACCGAGGTCTATCAACTGGCCGAGATGGTGCGCCGCTCGCGCGGCGGCACGGCGGTGGTGATGGGGGCGCTGAGCCCCCGTACCCGCAATGCCCAGGTGGCCATGTATCAGGCGGGCGATGTCGATTATCTGGTGGCGACCGACGCCATCGGTATGGGCCTGAACATGGATGTGGACCATGTCTGGTTCGCCCGCATGAACAAGTTCGACGGGCAGCGCCCGCGCCGCCTGACGGCCCCGGAAGTGGCGCAGATTGGCGGGCGGGCCGGGCGGCACCAGACGGACGGCACCTTTGGCACCACCTGGGACTGTTCCCCCCTGGATGATGATATCGTGCAGGCGGTGGAGAACCATACGTTCCCGCCTTTGCAGCAACTGAGCTGGCGTAACAGTGAACTGGATACGCGGTCGGTGGACGGGCTGCTGCGCAGCCTGGAAGCGCCCTCGCCCTCGCCCCTGCTGATCCGGGCGCGGCCCGCCGATGATGTGGAGGCGCTGAAGGCCCTGGCCGGCGACGCGGAGGTCATGGGCCTGACGCGCCGGCCGCGCGGGGTGAAGATGCTGTGGGAGGTCTGTCAGGTCCCGGATTTCCGCAAGACCATGACGGATGCACATACAAGGCTGCTGGGTCAGTTGTACCGTCACCTGATGGCACCCGGCGGGCGGCTGCCCACCGACTTTGTGGTGGCGCAGGTGCAGCGGCTAGATAATCTGAATGGGGATATCGACACGCTGGTGTCGCGCATCGCCCATATCCGCACCTGGACCTATATCAGCCATCGCGCCGACTGGGTCACCGATCCCAAGCATTGGCAGGGGCTGACGCGCGGGATTGAGGATCGGCTGTCGGACGCGCTGCATGAACGGCTGACCCAGCGCTTTGTCGATAAGCGCTCGGCCGGGTTGGTGAAGTCTCTGCGTACCGGGCGCGACCTGACGGGGTTCGTCACCAATGACGGGACGGTCATGGTGGAAGGCCATGCGGTGGGTGCGCTGCGCGGTCTGGGGTTTGAGATGCAGGCCGATGTCGGCGACGACGACGCCCCCACCTTGATGACCGCCGCGCGCCGGGCCCTGCGTGAGGAGATTGCACGCCGGGTAGCGGCGCTGGAGGGGGCGGGGGACACGGCCTTTGCCCTCGACACCGACGGGGTTCTGCGCTGGGACGGGGTGGAGGTTGGGCGGCTGGTGGCCGGTGAGCGGCTGCTGTCGCCGTCGGTAAGGTTGCTGCGCGATGATCTGCTGGAAGGGGTGCAGCGGGAGCGGGTGCGGGCACGGCTGCTGGCGTTCGTGGGGACCCGTGTGCGTGCCGATCTGGCGCCGCTGGTCCGGCTGGAGGCGGCGGAGATCACGGGCGCGGCGCGCGGCGTGGTGTTCCAACTGTCGGAGGCCGCCGGGATATTGCCGCGTGAGGCGGTGGCGGGGCTGCTGCCGGGGATTGATAAGCCGCAGCGGGCAGCACTGGAACGGCTGGGCGTGCGGTTTGGGGTAGGGCAGATCTATCTACCGGGCCTGATCAAACCGCGTGCCGCCGCGATGCTGGGCCTGCTCTGGGCGGTGAAGCAGGGATTGGCGCTGCCAGTGTCGTTGCCGCCGCCGGGGCGGATTTCGGTGGTGCGGGAGGGGATGGACGACGGTCTGCTGCGCGCCGCCGGTTACCTGCCGCTGGGGCCAAGGGCCGTGCGGGTGGATATGGCCGACCGGTTGATGCAGATGATTGCTGACCGGTCAGGCGATGGGCGGTTGACCGACCTGTCAGGGCTGGCCCCGCTGGCCGCCTGTGCCAATGCGGAGGTTCCATCCATCCTGACGGCGCTGGGCTGGCGCTTGCGGAAAAAGCCGCCTTCGGTGGAAGGGCAGGAGCCGGCACCCGATATCTGGGTCCGGCGGAAGCCCGACATGCCGATGGCCCAGGCGGTGGAGAGGGTGCGCGTGGATGCCGATAATCCCTTTTCCGCGCTGGCGGGGCTGAAGGAAAAGATGATGACGGCACCGGTCCCGGCGCGGGCCGGACGGCGGCGACGACGCGGGGGGAAGGGGGCAACGCCATGACCGATCTGTCCATCCTGCTGCGCGATGCCGAACAGCGCCTGACGGCGCTGGGCGTGGAAGAGGCGCGGCTGGACCTGCTCTATCTGGCCGAACGAGCCTTTGGCATTCCCGTTTCCCGCCTGCGCCGGCCCGACGGGCTGATGGGCACGGCGGAACAGGTGGCGGCGTTCAACGCGCTGGTGGAACGCCGCGCTGCGCGCGAGCCGGTGCAGCGCATCCTGGGCGATTGGGAGTTCTGGGGCCTGACCCTGACGCTGGGTCCGGAAACCCTGATCCCCCGACCCGACACGGAAACGCTTGTGGAAGCGGTGCTGAAATCCTGTCCCGACCGGGGGCGGGCCTGGCGGATTCTGGATTTGGGCACCGGGACCGGGGCCATTCTGCTGGCGCTGCTGTCGGAATATCGACATGCGTTCGGGGTGGGGGTCGATCTGTCGCCCGACGCGGCGATGGTGGCACGAGGGAACGCGGTGTCGCTGGGCCTGTCGGGGCGGGCGGCGTTTGTGGCGGGGTCCTGGGTGGATGCGCTGGGTGGGCCGTTCGACATTATTGTCTCCAACCCGCCCTATATCCCCGATGGCGATATCGCGGGGCTGGCGCCGGAGGTGGCGCGGTTTGAGCCGTGGCGGGCGCTGGCCGGCGGGGCGGATGGCCTGGACCCCTATCGCCATCTGGTGCGCGTGCTGCCGCTGCTGCTGTCGCCTGGCGGGCTGCTGGGGTTTGAACATGGGGCCGATCAGGGGCCGGCGGTGGCCGACCTGATGCGCGGGGCCGGATTTGCGGGGGTGGTCACTGTGCGCGATCTGGGCGACCGCGACCGGGTGACCATGGGTCGGGGTTCTGGCCGCGATTGACGGCAGTGTCGGTGGCTCCCTATCCTCCCCCTCCCCAGACAGGCCGGCGGATATGCACGGCGGATCGTGAAGGAGGGGGCGGAAATGTTCAGCCATGTCATTCTCGGTGCCAATGATATCGAGGTATCGAAGGCTTTCTATGATGCGACCCTGGCGACGCTGGGCATAGCACCCGGCTATTACGATCCCAAGGGCCGCGTCTTTTATCGCACGCCCACGGGTGTGCTCGGCATTACCAAGCCCCTCAATGGCGAGCCGGCCACCGGTGCCAATGGCGGCACCATCGGGTTTGGCGCCAAGTCGCCCGAAGAGGTGGATGCCTGGCACGCCGCCGGCATCGCCAATGGCGGCACCCCCTGCGAGGACCCGCCGGGCCTGCGCACCATGGGTGAGATGCAGCTGTACCTGGCCTATCTGCGCGACCCGGCGGGCAACAAGCTGTGCGGCCTGCACCGCGTTCCGGCCTGATCGGGCGGCTCTGCGATACCGACGGTCGGGATGGCTGACCGTCGGTTACCGCGGCAACCGCCGCCGCGCGGCCCGTGCCTTGTCGAGCCCAAGCCGCCCGATCGCGGCGCCCGGCGCTTGAGGGAACAGATAAATTCGTCTTGCCGCCGTTACGCATCCGTAAAAAACCCTTGGAATGCAAGGCGAGTATCGCTAGGGTCCGCATCGGACGGCAGCAGCGCGTGGGGCGCCTGCCGTGGCAAAGCCCTCGGACCGGGGCTTATGCGTCCCAGGGCAGGGCGATCAAACGCCGCCCGAACAGGTCAAGGCCGATAAAAACGGATAAGACGGGACGGCATGGTGTCCGGGGGCTTCGATAACCAGGGGCCGAGCATATAGCGAATGAGACAGGGACCCAATAATCAGCAGCGGCGGCGTGGCCGCGGTGGCAATGGCGGTGGTGGTAACGGCGGTGGCAATAATGGTGGCGGCGGTAATCGCCGTCAGAACATGCCGCTGCGTCACCAGAATTTCGACAGCAGCGGCCCGGATGTCCGTATCCGTGGCAACGCCTTCCAGGTCTATGAAAAGTATCAGGCGTTGGCGCGTGATGCCCATACATCCGGCGACCGGGTGGCGGCGGAGAACTATCTCCAGCATGCCGAGCATTATTATCGCATCATCTGCCAGATCAACGAGCAGGAAGGCCGCGCCCGCCAGCATGTGCCGCGCTATGACGGCGACGAAGGCGAAGGCGGCGATGACGGCATGGCCGACGGCGATCCGGGCGAAAGCGACCAGCCGGCGGCGTGATCCAAGGGGGCTGCACTTGGCCCCCGCTGCCGCTTCTGTCATCCTGGCGTCCCGTCACCTGAAGGGACGCATCGGGCATGGCGCAGACGAAGTCGGCCTTGGATCAGGCTCTTGAGGACTGGATTTTATCCTGGGCCAGCCTGCTGACGGCACCGGAATCGGTGCTGTGGTGGCCGGGTCTGGCCGTCGGGCTGGTCGGGGCCGTCTGGTTCGGGCGTGACCGCGCGCTGTGGGGTCGGGCCGCGGATTACTGGCGTGAACTGCCCGTTGATGCGGGCTGCTTCATCGCCAATTCGGCCCTGCCATTTCTGCTGTCACCCTTGCTGTTCGCCCTGTCGCTGATCGCCAGCCAGGGGGCGGCGGCCTTTGTCGGGGCGCTGCTGGGTGTCGGTGCGATAGGGGCGCCGGAATGGCCGCTGCTGCTGCTGGCCGCCCTTGCCGCCTTTGTGGCCGGCGATTTCGCGCTCTACTGGACCCACAGGCTGTTCCATGCGGTGCCTTGGCTGTGGCAGAGCCATAAGCTGCACCACGCCCCACCCGTCCTGACTCCGCTGACCGCCTTTCGCTTCTGGCCGTGGGAGCAGGTGGTGCATCTGTCGGGCAATATGATCGGGCAGGGATTGGGGCTGGGATTGGTGGCGGGGCTGGCGGGGGCGGAGGTGCCGGCCCTGACCGTGCTGGGCGTCAATATCTTCATGCTGGCCTGGGGCCTGGCCTTCGCGCATCTTCGGCACAGCCCCGTGCCCATGCCGTTTCCGCGCGCCCTGTCGGGATGGCTGATCTCCCCTCATATGCATCAGCTTCACCATTCCAGCGCAGACCAGCACCGCGACCGGAATTTCGGCACGGCACTGGCCCTCTGGGATCGGATGTTCGGGACCTATGCGCTGCCGGAAAAGGGGGAGCGGTTCCGGTTCGGGGTCGACGAGGCACACGACCGTGACGTCGGCATCATCCTGGCAGTCTTGGACCGGTTGTTAGGGATGGATGCACCGTCGGAAAAAGGGGAGCAGTTTCGGGTGGATGAGGCGGGCTGGTACATATCAGACGAGGCCTTGCAGCACGTGACGGACATGTGGTCACGGTTGTGGCGCTCGGTCGGGCCGGCTGCGCTCTGCTTTTTCGCATTCTGCGTTATCAGCTATCTGCTGAGTGTGGCGGTAGGCAGCTATCGATCCATCGAACAACTGCATTATGTGCTGGTCGTGCTGTTTGCCCTTGCCGGTGCCGGGCTGGCCCGCCCGCCGTTCGGTGTTGCCGGCAACATGATTGTCAGGCTGACCCTGCTGGCCCTTGGTTTGGCCGCCAATTTTGTTGCTGGCGCTTTTATATATCTGGTCAGGTATGGGCCCTGAATTGCGGCCCCGCCTTGCATAACGGACCCGGCCCCCCCACACATTGACCCATCCCGGGCTTTTCCCTAGGGTTGCCGCCTTGTTTTTCTTTCTTTGGTGATCACGAGATGAGCAGCGAACAGGAACTGGCGCTTGGGGCGAAGGCTTGGCCGTTTGAGGAGGCGCGCAAGCTGGTGGCGCGTCTTGGTGGCAAAGCCCCGCCCAAAGGCTATGTCCTGTTTGAAACCGGCTATGGCCCGTCGGGCCTGCCGCATATCGGTACCTTTGGCGAGGTGGCGCGTACCACCATGGTGCGCCGGGCCTTTGAACGGCTGCTGCCGGGCGTGCCCACGCGCCTGTTCGCCTTTTCCGACGATATGGATGGGCTGCGCAAGGTTCCCGACAATGTGCCCAACCGCGAGCTTCTGGCCCAGCATCTGGGCAAGCCGCTGACCAAGGTGCCCGACCCGTTCGGCAAGTTCGAGAGCTTCGGCCATCATAACAACGCCATGCTGCGGGATTTCCTGGATCGTTTCGGCTTCCAGTATGAATTCCAGTCGGCCACGGACTGGTACACGTCCGGTCGTTTCGATGCCGCATTGCTGGCCGTCCTGCGCCATTACGACGAGGTGATGGCCGTGATGCTGCCCACCTTGGGGGCCGAGCGTCAGGCGACCTACAGCCCCTTCCTGCCCGTCAGCCCGTCCACGGGCCGCGTGCTGCAGGTGCCGTTGCTGGAACGCAATGTCGATGCCGGCACCATCGTCTATGAGGATGAGGACGGGAAGAAGGTGGAGACGCCCGTCACCGGCGGGGCCGTCAAGCTGCAATGGAAGCCCGACTGGGCCATGCGCTGGCTGGCGCTGGGTGTTGATTATGAAATGGCCGGCAAGGACCTGATCCCCTCGGTCGAGCTGGCCGGCAAGATCGTGAAGATCCTGGGCGGCACCCCGCCCGACGGCTTTAACTATGAACTGTTCCTGGACGAGAAGGGGCAGAAGATTTCCAAGTCGAAGGGCAATGGCCTGACGATGGAAGAATGGCTGCGCTATGCCCCGCCGGAAAGTCTGGCGCTCTATATGTTCAACAAGCCGCGCGCGGCCAAGAAGCTGTATTTCGATGTGATCCCGCGCGCCGTCGATGAATATCTGACGTTTGTGGAGAAGTTCGACGCGCTGGAAGCGGCCCAAAAGCTGGAGAACCCTGTCCACCACATCCATAATGGCGTGGTCCCGAACGAGGTGAAGGGCACCGCCGGCCTGACCTTCGGCCTGCTGCTGAACCTCGCCGGTGCCGCGAACGCCGAAAGTGCCGATGTGATGTGGGGCTTCATCCGCCGCTATGCGCCGGGTGCCAGCCCTGAGACGGCCCCCTTCCTGGACAAGCTGGTCGGTTACGCCGTTACCTATTACCAGGATTTCGTGAAGCCCACGAAACAGTACCGCGCGCCCAGCGAGCAGGAGCGGGCGGCCATCACCGAGCTGCGCGCCGTGCTGGCCGAGATCGCCACCGACACGCCCGCCGACCAGTTGCAGAATCAGGTGTTCGAGGTCGGCAAGAAGCATGGCTTCACCGAACTGCGCACCTGGTTCCAGGCGCTGTACGAGGTGCTGCTGGGCCAGACCACCGGCCCGCGCATGGGCAGCTTCATCGCGCTCTACGGCGTGAAGGAGACGGTGGCGATGATCGACGCGGCGCTGGATCGGTAAGGCGGCGGTTCTCTGCTCGCTAACTCGCCCCCTTCGTCATCCCGGCGACAAGCCGGGACCCAGGGGTAACGGGTTAACTGCTGGCCGCTTGCGTTGAGCATCGCCGCTGAAAGGTTGGGCGCTTGGCCCCTGGGTCCCGGCTTGTCGCCGGGATGACGAGGAGAGCGGGCAAGAATATACCGGGCGGGCCGTCGCAAGCGGCCCGCCCGAATTTTTTGCCAAGCCTGCCGCCAAATGGCCCCAATCCCGTCCCGAACCTGCCCAGAGCGGCTGTTGTTCTGCGGGGGTCGACAGCGCCGGCTTCCCGCCCCGAACCGGTCTGTCGACTTCCTGATGGAAGGATGACCGCCATGACCAATCGCACCCTGGACCGCACTCTTTCCCGCCTGGACCGTCAGAAGCTGTCGGCCATGGGTCTGGTGCTGACCACGGCCCTGTTGTTGGTCATGGCGGGCGTCGCCGCCGGCAATGCCAGCCGGGGGAACCAGACAGCCAGCACCGATACCGGCACCGTCAAGGCCGAGATGCTGGAACGCACCCTGGTCGCGTCGCGGTAAGTGTTCCCTCAACCGCCGGGCGGGCGCATCCGCACCCCTGGCTTCACCCCGCCAGACCGGGCAAGGGCAGTTCCGTGGTTTCCTTGACGGTAGATACCGCGATCATGCTGTTGATTTCGCGCACGCCCGGCAGCTTTGACAGTTTCTCAAAGAACAGCGCCTCATAGGCCTCGATATCCTTGGTCACGATGCGCAGCATGAAATCGACCTGTCCCATCAGCACGAAACATTCCTGAACCTCGGCAATGCGACGGATGGCCTCGCGGAAATCGGTCAGCAGGTCGCCGCTATGCGCCTCCAGCTTCACATGGCTGAAGATCAGCACGTTCAGGCCAATGGCCTTGCGGTCCAGCAGGGCCACGCGCCGCTTGATGATCCCATCCTCCTCCAGCCGCTGAATGCGGCGCCAGCAGGGGCTCTGGCTCAAGCCGACCTTCTCAGCCACCTCGGCCGCCGTGGCGGACCCGTCGCGCTGCAACTGATCCAGGATGCGCCAGTCGAGACCGTCCAGCGGCTTTGGCGATGCTTGCATGATTTATCCCCATGTTTGCCGTTTGACGCATTACACATGCGCAAACTATGTCATTTGGACGAAACTTGCAAAGAAATACCCCGGCGCTTGCCCTATGGTTATTGCACCGCACAAGCGGGAACCCATGGATTTTGGAGCCGGAGATGAGCACCCAGGAACACCCCGCCAGCCTGACCGTCTATCGCGACCCCACCGGCGCCCAGATTGCGCTGGCGGTACATCGTGCGGCGGGCGGTGTGATTACCCCGGTGCCCTGGCAGAAGCTACCCGGCGTGGGGCTGGACGAGGCGGTGGAGGCGGCGATGCGCGCGGCCCGTTCCACGCGCGCTTTCGCCATGCTGGTGCCCGCCGATGATGGCGGGTCGATGGCCGATCCGGTCGGTGTGCTGTCGCGCTGTTTCCAGCGGGCGGATCTGGACCGGCTGTCTGTTGGTCCCGAAATGCGCGGGGCCAGCAAGCAAGCCCCCGCTTCCGTTGCGGCGGAGTGACGGCCATGAATAGTGCTGCCGCCATGATGCCTGTGCTGGCCCCGCCGCCAGCCGAGGCCCGCCCCACCGACCCCAACCGCACCGCCTGTTTTGCGGTGCTGGCCGACCCCGATCCGGGGGCCTTGCCCCGCGTGCTGGAGTTCTTCGCCAAGCGCGGGCTGGTGCCCGCCTCGGTCCAGGCCCGGCATTTCGAGGCGGATGAATGCCTGCATGTCGATGTGCAGGTCCGCACCCTGACCCGCGATGAAAGCGACTATATCGCCCGCTGCCTGCGTGCCCAGCCGCTGGTCCGGCAGGTGCTGACATCCGAACGCCACCGCGTGGTGGAGCCGGATGCCTTGTCGGCGTAAGGAAAGGCGATGAATGCGTTGGCCCCTTTAGTGGCCTAAACGCGATTGCCCGATACGACCCCTCAATGCACCGTGTCGGTGTTGGTGCCGCCGGTGCGGGGGCGGCTGTCATACTTGTCCATGGCGCGGCTCATCATGTCGGCGATCAGTTCCTTGGGCAGGGGGGCGGCACCGCCGGGGGGCCAGGATGCTGGCTGCTGTGCCTGGACCTGTGCCGGGCTGTTGGTCGGGGCCGGTGCGGCCTGCGGCTGGGCGGCAACGGGTTGAACGTTGGTGACCGTCGAGGCCTGCGGCTGCGCGACCTGTTTCGGCATGGCGGGGACAGCGGCGCCCGGCATGTTGCCGCCGACATTGCGGGCCATCTGGTTGGCGCGGGAGGCCACGATCGGCTTCACCCCCATGGAGCCAGCGGAGATGGCGGCGGCGCGATATTCGGCCAGACCCTTGCCAGCGCGGGCCGGGGCGGCCTGTTCCTGGCTCATCGCGGTCAGCAGATTGTCGCCCGACCCGGCAGCACCGGGGGCCGGCAGACTGGCTACCACGGCGGCAGTGCCCATGCCGCGCGCGGCGGTCAGGGCGGCAGATGCGCCGGGCGTGCTTTCCAGGTCCTTCAACTGCTGCGCGGTGGCAATGCCACCGGCAGCGGGGGCATGCGCGCTGATGGAGGTGGGGACGGTGGCGGGTGCCTTGGTAGTCAGGGCGGCCATGGGCAGAGAAGCGGGGCCCGCGACTGTGGCGGGGGCAGTGGCGGCAAGGGCTGCCGCGGCGCCGGGCGCGCTGGGCAGGGATTGCCCACCACCCATCAGGCTTTCCAGCAATGCCGCCTGACCGCTGGACAGTTCCACGGGGCCACCGGGGGCCGGTGCGGCGGTTGCGGCGCTGGCGGCGGGGGCCTCCTGCGGAGCCGGTGCGGCGTCGGCGGTTCGGGTGGGGCGGGGGGCGGTGACCGTGAAGGGGTCGTCTTCCGCCGGGGCGGCATCCTTCTCCAGGCCCAGGGTGCTGGCGACATGGTCCAGCGCATCCTTGCCCGTTTCCTTTTCCAGGATGGCATCGGCGCTGGCCACGGCCAGACCCACGGGGCCGAAGAACAGGGCGGCACCCGCCACCTTGGCCGGGGTGCGGATCGTGTCGCCGGTGACAGCCTGATAGATCTTGTTGACGACGGGGATGTGCTGCAACGGGTTCACCACATCCAACACATCCCAGAAGGACATGCCCTCGCTGTTCTCCGCCGGCTTGTCCGCCGCCTTGGCGCTATCCATGGACGCGGCCTGCAGGTGCTGCGTCTTGGCGCGGACATGGTCCATATGGATGCTGCTTGGCGGCATGGTGATCCTCCCGGTTCGGAAAGATCAATGCAGGTCGCGTGCCAAGTGCAGGGCGGCGGAATTTGCCGGGTGGCGGGGGCTTTTTGTTTTCCTCAAGCGCCGGCGCTGCGTGCGCAGCTTATCTTACGCCGCACGTGCAGCGCGGCGGCAGTCGCCGCCGGAACGGTTTCCGATAAACCGGAAACCGTTCAGAACAAATGCCCCGACTTTTCCGCCTTGGTGCGCAGATAGGCCTCGTTATGGCCGTTGGCGGGGAAGATGTGGGGGACACGTTCCACCACCTCCACGCCACTGGCGGCCAGTTGCGCCATCTTGTCGGGATTGTTGGTCATCAGCCGCACCTGGGTGAAGCCCAGTTGGCGCAGCATGGTGGAGGCCGGCAGATAGACGCGTTCATCGGCGTCAAAGCCCAGCACGGTGTTGGCGTCCACCGTATCCAACCCGCCATCCTGCAGCCGGTAGGCGCGCAGCTTGTTCATCAGGCCGATGCCGCGCCCTTCCTGTGCCAGATACAGCACGATGCCCTGTCCGGCCTGCGCGATTTCCCGGATGGCCCCGCGCAATTGCGGACCGCAATCACAGCGCAGCGAGCCCAGAAGGTCGCCCGTGAAACATTCCGAATGCAGGCGAGCCAGGACCGGCTGTCCCGGTGTCGGGTCGCCGATGACGATGGCCAGATGTTCAGGCCCGCCATCGGTGGGGCGGAAAGCCACGATACGGGTGCGTTCGGCATCTTCCAGCGGCACCGCCGCTTCTGCCACGCGGGCCAGACTGCGGGCGGAGCGGCGGCGGTAATCGACAATGTCGGCGGCGCGGACCAGCAACAGGTCATGGCGGCGGGCAAAGCCGGCGGCATCGACCATGCCACCACGTCCGGCGGGCAGGTCGGCGACAATGGCGGCAGGCAGCAGGCGGGCGATCTTCGCCAGGATGGTGGCCGCCCCTTCGGCCCCGCCCTCCAGGCTGACAGCACCGGTGGGTTTTGCCGTGCGCGGGGGCCGCGTCGGGTCAGACAGGTCGCGCACCAGATCGGCGGTCAGGCCGGCGGGCGGAGACACGCGGACAGGCCGGTCCAGCGGCACATCCAGGCCCAGCGCCGCCGCGCGCTGTCCCGTCAGAACCAGGGACGGGGCCGTGCCCGCCAGTTGGGCCAGATGGTTCAGGGCCTGGGTGGTCACCGCCTCTGCGGCGAAGGCCAGCAGGGCCGTACCGGCCTCTGTCGTGATCACCACCGCCTCACCCCGCCGCAATTCGGACAGGGCACGATCCACGGCCCGCTGGGCCGCGTGGTCCGGCGGGGTGGCGTGATCGGCGGAGGCGTATTCCAGAACCATGCTATCCATTATTCGTCCCACCACCGTCATGACGGTGGCTGTGCAGCCAAACCGTATCGACGGTAAAAGAGAAAAGCAAAAGCGCAAGGGCTGCGCCAACCGCAACGCCGGTCAGCGGCGGCCCCAGCAGCGGCGTGGCACAGACGGCCAATACGCCCACCTGCACCATGCAGATCAGACGTCGCCGCTGGCTGAAGGGCAGGGGATTGTCCAGCCAGGGCCAGACCCGTCCCGCCACCACGAACAGGGGCCGTAGCAGCCCCGCCAGCAGCACCCATTCCCCCACCTCGCCTGACAGCCAGAGCAGCAGGCAGAGATAGAGAATGGCGACCGTATCCATTTCCATGTCGAACCGGGCGCCATAGGGGCTGCACAAGCCCTGCCGGCGCGCCAGCCAACCATCCACCCCGTCCAGCACCAGCGCCGTGACGGCAATCACCGACAGGACCCAGGCCGGCATTGCGTCCAGATCATGGACGAAGGGCAGGCTGCCCCCCACCAGGGCCAGCAGGACCGACCGCAACAGCGTGACCCGGTTGGCGTGCCCCCATTCGGGTGCCCGGTGCAGATCCAGCCGCGTCAGCGCGAACCAGGCGGCTGGCATAAAGGCCAACAGGCAGAAGACCGCATAAGTTCCCGGCAAATCCAGCGCCGGCCCCAGCGGCAGCGCCACCGCCAGCAGCGCGCAAACAGCCGCCAGCAAATGCGTCAGCACGGGCCGGCGCAGAGGCAAAGGGGATGTCGGGGGTGGGGTAGCGGTCAGTTCCATGCAAGATAGTTTGGCGGAATGACCGGATTGGCAAGGGGCGGATGTTTATTCCGCGTCCTTAGCGATGCCGGAACAGGTCCAGCAACCGGCGCGCCGCCGCCCCCGGCGTGACGCTGCTGTCGGCGGCAGCGCGTTCCAGGCCCGACAGTTCGGCGCGCACCGCCGGGTCGGCCTGGAAAGCCGTGATCAGGCTTTCGCGGATTTCATTCCACATCCATGCCTGTGCCTGTTCGGCCCGCCGCTTTGCGATGGACCCGTCATCGCCCAAGATGCGCCGATACTGCCCGATCCCGTCCCAGATGCTGTCGATGCCCAGATTGTTCAGCGCCGAACAGGACAGGATCGGCACCCGCCAGTTGGCGTTGGCAGGCCGCAGCAGCGACAGGGCGTGGCGATATTCGGCCACGGCATGGCGGGCGGCATTGGCCAGATCGCCATCGGCCTTGTTCACGACGATCATGTCGGCCAGTTCGACAATGCCCTTCTTGATGCCCTGCAATTCATCCCCGCCCGCCGGCGGCAGCAGCAGCAGGAACAGGTCGACCATGTCGGCCACCGCCGTTTCCGACTGCCCCACCCCCACTGTCTCCACGATCACCACGTCAAAGCCGGCAGCCTCTACCAGCAGCATGGCCTCGCGCGTGCGCCGTGCCACCCCGCCCAGGGTGGTGCCGGCGGGGGACGGGCGGATGAAGGCGCTGATGTCGCGCGACAGCATCTCCATGCGGGTCTTGTCGCCCAGGATGGAGCCGCCGGTCCGCTGGCTGGTCGGGTCGATGGCCAGCACGGCGACCTTGTGCCCCTGGCCGATGACATGCAGGCCAAACGCCTCAATAAAGGTGGATTTGCCGACACCGGGCACCCCGGAAATGCCGATACGCACGCCCTTGCCGGTATGGGGCAGCAGGGCCGCCAGTAATGCTTCGGCCTGTTCGCGGTGGTCGGGCCGGGTGCTTTCCACCAGGGTGATGGCCTGTGCCAGGGCACGCCGGTCACCGGTGCGGACACGCGCGGCAAGGTCGGCGATGGGCATGGGCTTGGCTCCAGGCGGCAACGGGGGCGGCACTGTGGAACAGGCGGGCGGTCTAGTCAAATCGCCAGGGGTGCGGGGCCTGCTTCTACTTCTTTGGTGTGTGACCATCGGCGCTGCTTTGCAAGCGGCGGGAATCCGTGTGATTCTGGATGTATCCACCAATCCACCCACAGCAAGCCCACACGAAATCCCCCTGGTCATCCCCAGGCTTATCCCCAGGACCGCGCCCATGACTGCCAGCGTCCAAACCAGCCACAGCCCGGCCCGCCCCATCGCGGCATTGCCGCCGCTGCGCCGCTGGCTGACCCGGCTGTTCCGCCGCCGGCCCCAGACCTATCCGCCGCTGGCGGATGTCTCGGCAATGGTGAATGAACAGGTGTTGGCCGTGACGGAGGTCAACAGTGCGGGAATGTGCGTTGTGGGCTATCGCGGCCTGTTGAACCCGCAGGACCGGTTCAGCTTTGTCCTGACCCTGGGCGATGTCGACATTGCCGGCGACGCAGTGGTGGCTTGGCGCCGGCATGGTGGGCTGGGTGTCGCGTTCTACGACCTGTCGGGGGCGGAGCGGGAACGGCTGGGCGGGTGGTTGGCGGGGCGGGGGGATTAAACCGCCACCCCCTCTTGCTGCTTTGCCCACAGGGCTGCATAGGCCCCGTCCTGGGCCAGAAGGGCCGCGTGGCTGCCGCGCTCCGCAATGCGGCCTGCCTCCAGCACAATGATCTCGTCCGCGTCCACGACCGTGGACAGGCGGTGGGCAATGACCAGCGTGGTGCGGCCGCGCGCGGCCAAGCCCAAGGCCGCCTGGATTTCACGTTCGGTGTGGGTGTCCAGGGCCGATGTTGCCTCGTCCAGGATCAGGATGGGCGGGTTTTTCAGCAGGGTGCGGGCGATGGCCACGCGCTGCTTTTCCCCGCCCGACAGTTTCAACCCGCGTTCGCCCACCAAAGTGTCCCAGCCATCGGGCAGGGAATTGATGAAATCACCGATCTGAGCGGCTTCTGCCACGCGGTCCAAATCGGCCTGGGTGGCGCCGGGGCGGCCATAGGCGATGTTGTAGCGGATCGTGTCGTTGAACAGTACCGTGTCCTGCGGGACGATGCCGATGGCGGCGCGCAGACTGTCCTGCGTCACCGCCCGCACATCCTGCCCGTCGATCAACACGGCTCCGCCCGTGACGTCGTAGAACCGGTAGAGCAGGCGGGACAGGGTGGATTTCCCGGCCCCTGTCGGCCCGACGACCGCCACCGTGTGGCCCGCCGGCACCGTGAAATCCAGGCCCTTCAGGATGGGCCGGCGGCTGTCATAGGCGAAATCCACGCCCTCGAAGCGGATTTCCCCACCCTTGGCCGTCAGCGGCCGGGCATCAGGCGCGTCCTCCACCTCCCGGTTCACGGCCAGCAGTTCGAACATCCGCTCCATCTCGTTCAAGGCTTCCTTGATACCGCGATAGACGAAGCCGAAAATGTTCAAGGGCTGGTAAAGCTGTAGCAGGTAGGTGTTCACCAGCACGAAATCGCCGATGGTCAGTTCGCCGCTGATGATGCCGCCGGCTGCCATCCACATGACACTGACCACGCCGGCGGCGATGATGATCCCCTGGCCGACATTGAGCAGCGACAGGGAGGATTGGGTGCGGACGGCCGCATCCTCATAGGCGCGCAGGGCCTTGTCGTAGCGGCTGGCCTCAAACCCTTCATTGCCGAAATACTTCACCGTCTCGTAATTCAGCAGGCTGTCGATGGCCTTGGCGCTGGCCCGGGTATCGGCATCCAGCATGTCGCGGCGGATGCGCGTGCGCCAGTTGGTGACGGTGATCGTGTACCAGATATAGCCGGCGACGGTAGCAAAGGTGACGGCGGCAAAGCGGATGTCGAACAGGTGCCAGAGGATGCCGGTCACCAGCAGGATTTCCAGCAGGGTGGGCAGCACGTTGAACAGCGATGTTCCCAGCAGGCTGTCGATGGCCTTGGTTCCGCGCTCCACCACCCGGCTGAGGCCCCCCGTCTGCCGCTCCAGATGGAAGCGTAGGGACAGGGCATGCAGATGCCGGAAAACATTGAGCGCGGCCACCCGCATGGCCCGCTGGCTAACCCGTTCAAAGATGGCGTCGCGCAATTCGCCGAACGCCAAGCTCAACACACGGGCCAGACCATAGGCCAGGATGAAGCCGACCGGGATCGCCACCGCCGGGCTGGCCGCCAGATTACCGCCCGCCGTCAGGGCATCGACCGCGCCCTTGTACCAGATGGGGACGGACACATTGGCTGCCTTGGCCGCCGCCAGGAACAGCAGGGCCGTCACGACCCGCACCTTGATCCCTGTCTGCCCCGCGGGCCAGAGATAGGGCAGCAACTGACGCAGCACCTGCCCGTCGGTCAGGCGCTTTGGCCGCTGTGACGGATCGTGGTTGCCGGTGGGGCGATCGTGACGGCGCATGATGGTCCGGGGATGGGGGCAAGGCGGGAAGCGATCATATGGACGCAAGGCCCTAAATGACAGCGCGGGGCTTTGGCATGGCTGGTATTTAACTGCTTGCCTTGGCTATTGTGCCGCCAAGGACCCGCCCCCCAGACCCGGACACCACCATGCGCAGCGATTTTCCCAACCTGTTCGTCTTTGATCACCCGCTGATCCAGCACAAGCTTTCCTGCATGCGCGACAAGACGCGGTCGACCATGGGGTTCCGGCAGCTGCTGCGCGAGATTGCCCTGCTGATGGGGTATGAGATCACGCGCGATCTGCCGCTGACCACGCAGACCATCGAGACGCCGCTCTGCCCCATGGATGCACCGGTGATCGAGGGCAAGAAGCTGGCCGTGGTGCCCATCCTGCGTGCCGGTCTGGTGATGGCCGAAGGGTTGATGGAACTGGTCCCCGCGGCGCGGGAAGGACATATCGGCCTTTACCGCGATCATGAGACGAAGCGGCCCGTGGAATATCTGGTGAAGCTGCCGGATGCGGAGGGGCGGCTGTTCATCCTGGTCGATCCCATGCTGGCCACAGGTCATTCGGCGGTGCATGCCGTCGATGTCCTGAACCGCCACGGGGTGAAGGACAGCCAGATCCGCTTCATGGCCTTGGTATCGGCACCGGAGGGCGTGCGCACCTTCCATGCCGCCCATCCCGATGTGCCCGTCTATACAGCAGCGCTGGACAGCCACCTGAACGAAAACGCCTATATCGTGCCGGGTCTGGGCGATGCCGGCGACCGGCTGTTCGGGACCAAGTAGTACGCCCTCAAGCGCCGGGCGGCGGCATCCGCCGCCTTGGCTTACGCGACCACGCGGTCGCGGGCCGGCGGTCGCCGGCCTTTGCGCCGTTTTCCCTCAAGCGCCGGGCGGACGCCATTTGCTGTCGGGCGGGGGCAGGTCGCCGGCCTGATCGCCGCTGCCGGGGCGGGACACGTCCTCATACTCGACATCGATCACGGAATTGCCGCCGCGCGGTGCCGGGCGTGAGCGGACGGTCTGGCCGTTCACCTGCATGAAGATGGTCATGCGGGCCAGCAGGGCATTGCGCACCGGGGGCAGGAACAGGATCAGGGCCAGGATATCGGTGATGAAGCCGGGGATCAGAAAAAGGATGGCGGAAAAGGCCGTGCACAGCCCGCCGAACATCTGTCGCATCGGTTCCGTCTCACCGGTGCGCAGGCCCACCTGGGCGCGGCGCACGCTTTCCAGGCCCGTGCGTTGCAGCAGCAGAACGCCGATCACGCCCGACAGAACCACCAGCAATACGGTCGTAATCGCCCCCAATTGGGACCCGACCCAGGCGAAACCGGCAATTTCCAGCAGCGGAAGCAGCAGCAACGGAAGGAGGAAACGCATGGCTGTCCTTGCTCTTTCACGATTGAGAGCCTATCTAACGGACAGGCTTTCATAAATTAACGCCCCGGCGGGCGGATGGCGAGAGGATGCCACCCGCATCAGATGGTGTTCATACCCGGTCGGGCGCAAGGGCAGAAATGGGTGATGCGATGGGCGGCGGCTCCGTCTGGCTGGAAATTCTGATTTTCGCGATGGTGGCGGCGTTCTTCATCTATCGCCTTCGCAACGTGCTTGGCCGCAAGCATGGGGAGGAACGGGAACGTCCCAATCCCTTCACCCCACGCGACAATAACGGCGCCACCGGCCCGACGGTGGAGGGTGACAATGTCATCCAATTGCCGGGTCGCGGTCCTGCCCCTGATCTATCCGACCTGCCAGACCCGTCCGGCCCGGTGTCGCTGGAAGATGGTCTGCGCCTGATCCGCGCCGCCGACCCCAGCTTCAACGAGCGCACCTTCCTGCAGGGCGCCAAGGCCGCGTTCGAGATGATCGTCAAGGCCTATGCCGACGGTGACACGCCGACGCTGCGCCCGCTGCTGGCCGATGATGTCTATGACCGTTTCGCCGCCGCCATCCGCGACCGGCAGGCGGCGGGAGAGACGCTGGACAGCCGCATCCATTCGTTCGAGGCGGTGGACCTGTCGGCAGCCCAGCTGGATGGCCGTACGGCCCGCTGCACCGTCACCTTCACCACCCGCCAGACCCATGTCACGCGCGATGCCGATGGCAATATCGTCGATGGGGATGAGGCGCGGCCCGAGGAAGTGGTGGATATCTGGACCTTCAGCCGCAATACCCGCGCCAGCGACCCGAACTGGCACCTGTCCGAAACGCGCAGTGGCGGCTGATGCCGCCCTGCCGCCCGTCCTTCCGGGGCGCCCCTTACCGGGCGCCCTTTCCATGTCTGCCCCATGGATTGCCGATGCGCCTCCGCTCCCTCGCCGCCCTTTTCGCCCTTGGCCTGCTGGCCGGCTGTGCCGCGCAACCGACCAAGGTGCCCGGCACCCCGGCAGCCCCGGCAGAGGCGGAGAAGCCCGCTGCCCGCCTGACCCTGCTGCCCGCCAGTTTCAGCGACCTGTCCGGCTGGTCGGTGGACCGCACGGCCGACGCGCTGCCCGCGCTGCTGAAAAGCTGTGACCGGCTGGTCAAGCAGCCGGGTGACCGGGCGCTGGGTCCCGACGGCATGATGGGCCGGGTCAGCGACTGGATCGGCCCCTGTGCTGCCATCGCCAAGCTGCCGGCGGGCGACCATGTGGCCCTACGCCGGGCCGTTGAAAACCTGTTCCAGCCCTGGGCGGCCACCGATAATGGCACGGCAGAGGGCCTGTTCACGGGTTATTACGAAAGCTCGCTGCGCGGTTCGTTCAAGCGCCAGGGCAAGTACCAGACCCCGCTTTACAAGCGTCCCGCCGATCTGGTGATGGTGGAACTGGGCGAATTCCGGCCCAACCTGAAGGGCGAACGCATTGCGGGCCGGGTGGTCGATGGGCAGTTGAAACCCTATGCCGACCGCAAGGCGATTGAGGCCGGCGCCCTGAACGGCAAGGGGCTGGAACTGCTCTATGTCGATGACCCGGTCGATGCCTTCTTCCTGCAGATCCAGGGGTCGGGCCGTGTCACCCTGCCCGATGGCAGCCAGGTCCGCGTCGGCTATGACGGGCAGAACGGTCAGCCCTATTTCGCCATCGGGCGCGAACTGGTGGCGCGCGGGGCGCTGGCCAAGGAAGACGTGTCGATGCAGTCGATCCGCGCCTGGCTGGAGGCGAACCCGGCCCAGGCCGCCGCCGTCATGAACACCAACCCCTCCTTTGTGTTCTTCCGCCGGCTGGAGGGGGAGGGGCCGCTGGGCGCGCAGGGCGTGGCCCTGACGCCGGGCCGGTCGCTGGCTGTGGACCGCACCTTCATCGCCTATGGCGTGCCCGTTTGGCTGGACGCGCAGGACCCGCTGGACGCCAAGACCCGCATCCGCCGCCTGATGGTGGCGCAGGATACGGGCGGGGCCATCCGGGGGCCTGTGCGCGGCGATGTGTTCTGGGGCCATGGGGCAGACGCCGAACAGCGTGCCGGTCTGATGAAAAGCCCCGGGCGTTACTGGCTGCTGCTGCCCAAGGGCGTGACGCCGGCGGTGTCGTAACGGGAACTACGGGCTGACCGCACCGGGCAGGTCGCTGATCTCGATCCTTATATCCACCCGGTCGGCGATGAACAGGCTGGCCAGGCCGGGGCGCATGCCGAAATCGCTGCGTTTGATGCTGGTGGTGGCCGTGGCGCGGTGATTGGCCAGGGTGACATCCAGGTCGACAGGTTTTGTCACCCCGCGCAATGTCAGTTCACCGGAGACGCGACCGCTGTGCGGGCCGGTACGGACGGCATGATGGCCGATGAAGTGCATGGCGGGATATTGGGCGGTGGCGAAGAAATCCTCGCCCTGCAAATCGCGGTCGCGCCCCGCACTGCCGGTATCGACGCTGCCCGTGGCGATGGTGACATCGATGCCGCCCAGCTCATCCGTATCGGGATCAAAGCTGAAACTGCCGGCAATGTCGGTGAAGCGGCCTGTGGCCTTGGCCAGCAACAGATAGCGGATGGAAAACCCGACCTGGGTGTTGGCGGCAGTCACCGTCTGCGTCTGTGGTGCCGCCAGGGCGGGAGGGGTCAGGAACAGGGCGGCGGCCAGCAGCAGGCGGCGGATCATGGGGATACTCCGGTGGGGTCCGAAGTGATGACGTCGCCGGGGTGGCGTGACCGCAGGTGGAGGCTATTTTTGTCGCTTCCTCTCCTCCGCATCGGCTGACACCGACGGGAGGGAGAGGGTAGCCCCGACCCGTTACCCCGCCCGCACCTTCGCCACGAACTGCGCCACCTGACGGTTCAGGGCGGCACTTTCGCCGACCAGATCGTTGGCGGCGTTCAGGACGTCGCCGGCCATGCTGCCGGTTTCGGCGGCGGCGCGTGTGACCTCACCGATGGTGGCGCTGACATTCTGGGTGCCGGTGGCGGCCTGGGCCACGGAACTGGCGATCTCACGCGTCGCAGCGCCCTGTTCCTCCACGGCGGTGGCGATGGTGGAGACGATGCCGCTGATCTTGTCGATGGTGCCACCGACGCCCCGAATGGCATTGGCGGCATTACCAGCGGCAGACTGCATGGTGGCGATCTGGCTGCCGATCTCCTCCGTCGCCCTGGCGGTCTGGGTGGCCAGGGCCTTCACCTCTGACGCCACAACGGCGAAGCCCTTGCCCGCCTCTCCGGCGCGGGCCGCCTCGATGGTGGCGTTAAGCGCCAGCAGATTGGTCTGGCTGGCGATATCGCCGATCAGGCGCACGATCTCCCCGATGCGCTGGGCGGCATCGACCAGACCGGTGACGGTGCTGTTCGACCGTTCGGCCTCTGCCACGGCGTCATGGGCGATGCTGGCGCTTTCGGCCACACGGCGGGAGATTTCGTTGATCGAGGCCGTCAACTGTTCGGCGGCGGCGGCAACCGTGTTCACATTTTCCGCGGCCTGTTCGGCGGCACTGGCCACGGCTTCGGACTGTCGGTTGGTTTCATCGGCGACGCTGTTCAGGCCCTGGGCGGTGCCGCGCATGCGGTCGGCGGCCCCGCCCACGGCGCTGACGACCGCCTGCATGCTGCCTTCAAAATCATCGGCCAGACGGACCAGGGCCTGGCGCTTCTCCGCCTCCACCCGTTCCTCCATGGCCGCCTGTTCGTCGCGCATCCGCTCCGCCTCACGCATGCCCTTCTGGAACACGGCCAGCGCACGGGCCGTGGAACCGATCTCGTCCCGGCGGTCGCCGCCCGACACCTTCACCGACAGGTCGCCGTCGGCCAGCTTGGTCATGGTGGTGACGATGCGGCGCAGGGGGCGGGAAATGCCGACCATGCCCAGCGCGATGCCCAGGGCCAGCACGATAGCCGTGCCCGACAGGCCCACGATCAGGGTGACGGCCAGGGCGCGGTCGAACCGGCTCTGCGCGGCATTTTTGCCGGCATCCAGCTTGGCCTGCACATCGCCCGTCGTCACCTCCAGCTTGTCCAGAACGTCGGTCAGCTTGATGTCGAACCGGTCGACCAGGATGGCGGCGGCCTGGGAACCCTTGCCGTTCAGTGCCAGTTGCCGCGCCTGTTCGACGATTTCCAGCATGCGGCGCGTATCTTCGCGGATGGCATCGATATCGGCCTTGCGCTCCGGCAGGATCTTCTCCACCCGGTCCAGATGGCCTGTCAGTTCATCCCGCTTCAGGGCGATCTCGTCCTGCATGCTGTCCAGGATGAAGCTGTCCGTCTCCGCCACCATCGTGTAGCCGAGGCGACCCAGGTCCGTCGCGGTTTCCCGCGCATTCAGGATGGCCTTGGCATTTTCCGAGCGGTCCAGCATGCCGCGATATTCATCGCCCACCGCCTCCATCTGAGACAGGGCGTAAAGCGACGTGCCGATGGTCAGTACGCCCATCAGCAGCAATGGCAGAACCAGCTTCCACACGATGGGAAGATTTTTAAGCGCACGCATGTTCCCTCCCGATACTTTCTTCGGCTTGCCCGCCCTGAACTGGCTTGGGGCGCCATTTTGTTTTCTTGCACTGTAACGGGGTTTCGACAGTCAAGCCAAGGGGTGAACAGATGGGAAGTGGCAATTTTCCTGTCTTTGCCAAGGGATGTGACAGAGGTGTGACGGTGTTTTGTTAGTGGTGACTTAGGTGAGGTGCAATGTGTATTTGAGTGGAATTTTATCTATGTTGATTATTTATTGGGCATGACCAAGTGAAATGGAGGGGTTCACAGGGTGAAGCCATCTGTGGTCTAAGAAATTCCTTTCACGGCTGAAATGGAATCATGAAATTCCAGAGGGGAAAGGTGACTTTTACCCTACCTTCCGTAAACGTTATGTAAGGCTGTCATCTGCGTAAGCCGATGCGTTTGACATGCGGCGATGGCATAATAGGCATGAAAAAAGGGGCGCCACTGGGTGGCGCCCCTTTCTCAATTAAGTCGGTGGTAAGCGAATGCGATCAGCCGCGCAAAGAGGCCCCCGTGGCCTTGGCGACGGCGGCCACCACCTTGGCGGCCACATCCTCGATCTCCTTGTCGGTCAGGGTCTTATCGACCGGCTGCAAGGTGACCGACAGGGCCACCGACTTGAAGCCGGGCTCCACACCCTTGCCTTCATAGATGTCGAAGATGCTGACATCGCTGATCAGCGCCTTGTCGGCGCCCTTGGCGGCCTTCAGCAGCTTGTCGCTGTCGGTGCTGTTGGCAACCAGGAAGGCGAAGTCGCGGTCCACGGGCTGGAACGGCGACAGGGCCAGCAGCGGCTTGGCGGTACCGCCCTTCTTCTTGGGCGCCGGCACGGCATCCAGGAACAGCTCGAACGCCACCACGGGGCCGGTGACGTCCAGCGCCTCCAGCAGGGCGGGATGCAGCTCGCCGAAGCGGCCCAGAACCGTGGGGCCCAGGCGCAGCACACCCGAACGGCCCGGATGGTACCAGCCGGGCGCATCGCGCGTAACCTGCAGGTTGGCGACAGGGGCGCCCGCCGCCTCCAGAATGGCCAAGGCATCGCCCTTGGCATCAAAGGCATCGACGGGGCGCTCGCCCTTGGACCAGTTGCGCGGGACGGCAGCACCGGCGCGCACACCGGCCACCACCAGATCCTGACCCTTTTCCGACCCGTCGCGGAAGGCGGGGCCAACCTCGAACAGGCCAACATCCTTGAAGCCCTTGGCAGCGTTGCGGCCAGCGGCGGGCACCAGGGTGCCGAGGATGGAGGGACGCATGACGGCCAGATCGGCGCTGATCGGGTTCAGCAGGCGCAGTTCATCCTTGTCGCCATCGAACAGGGCCGCAACCTTGGGATCGACGAAGGACCAGGTCACCGACTCGAGCAAGCCGCGCTCGGCGGCGGCGCGGCGGGCGTTGAAGCGCCGCCGCTGATCGGCGGTGAGCGCCGGGGCCGGGGTGCCCACCTCACGCGGCAACGGCGTGGCCGGGATCTTGTCGAAGCCGTTGACGCGCAACACCTCCTCCACCAGATCGGCCTCGCCCTCCACATCGCGACGCCAGGACGGAACGTCCGCCACCAGAACGCCATCGTCACGGCGGGTGACGGTGAAGCCCAGGACGGACAGGATGCGGACCTGTTCATCCACCGGCACATCCACGCCACCCAGGGCGGCCACACGGGCGGGGCGCAGGGTCAGGGTACGCTGCCAGGCGGGTTCAGCACCGGTCAGGCTGACGGCGCCGGCGGAACCGCCGCACAGGTCCAGGATCAAAGCGGTGGCCAGTTCGACCTTTTCCAGGATGTTGGCCGGGTCCACGCCGCGTTCAAAGCGGTAGCGGGCGTCGCTATCCAGTTGCAGGGCGCGGCCAGCCTCGGCGATGCGCACCGGTTCAAACGTTGCCACTTCCAGCACGACATCGGTGGTGTCGGCGGTGACGCCTGTCGTCTCCCCGCCCATGACGCCGGCCATGGAGATCATATGCGCATCATCATAGATGCCGATCAGGCCGGCGGGCGGGGCATATTCCTTGCCGTTCAGCGCCAGCAGTGTGTCGCCCTGCGCCGTGGCCCGCAGCGTGATGCCGCCGTTCAGCTTGGCCGCGTCGAAGACATGCAGCGGACGGCAGAGGTCCAGGCTGAAATAATTGGTGATATCGACCAGGGCGCTGATCGGGCGCAGGCCCACGGCCAGCAGCCGGTCGGCCAGCCATTTCGGGCTGGGGCCATTCTTCACGCCCCGGATCAGGCGGAAGGCGATTTGCGGGCAGCCGGGATGATCCAGCGTCACCTTCAGCGGGTTATCGAAGGCGGGCGTCACGGGCGTGGCGGCCAGCGGCTTCAAGGTGCCCAGGCCGGCAGCGGCGAGGTCACGGGCCACGCCGCGCACGCCGGCGCAATCGACACGGTCGGGCGTCAGCGCGATCTCGATCACAGGATCGGACAGGCCGCGCCAATCGGCGAAAGAGCCGCCCACGGGGGCATCGGCCGGCAGCTCGATGATGCCATTATGTTCGTCGGACAGCAGCAGCTCCCGCTCCGAACACATCATGCCCCGGCTTTCCACGCCACGGATGGTGCCGATGGACAGGGTGTCGCCAGAGACGGGGATCTTGGTGCCGGGAGCGGCGAAGACCACCTTGATGCCGGCCCGCGCATTGGGCGCGCCGCACACCACCTGCACCGGCTCACCCGCACCGGTATCGACCATGCACAGGCGCAGCTTGTCGGCGTTCGGGTGCTTCTCGGCGGAGACGACATGGGCGATGCGGAAGGCCGACAGGGCGGCACCCCGATCCTCAACCCCCTCCACCTCCAGGCCCAGGGCCGTCAGCGCGTCGGTGATCTGATCCAGCGTGGCGTCGGTGTCGAGATGCGTCTTCAGCCAGGAAAGCGTGAACTTCATGGGAATGGTCCTGATGCAAACTTCCCTGCCGCCGGGTGGGCCGGCGGGCAGCGGGGGGCGATATCGTCCACGGGTGTAACACGGGCCAAGGGCCGCAGGTAAGACCGTCCTGCCGCCGGGCAGGCAGTCAGCGACGGCAACCCTGATCAGCCGCCCAGGCAGCGCAGCAGCCAGCCCCGGATATACTGCGCCAGACGCGGCGTCAGTGGGCCGGTGACGGAGCGATGCTCGGGCGCCATATGGGCCATCGGATCGCCGTTCTGGTGAAAGACGTAATGGTCGAAGACATCGCGCCAGACCGCCCGCCGTTCCGCCGGCATCTCCCCCATGGCCATGATGGAATGGACCAGGGCCTGGAACGGGTTGCCGGCCCAGGGCTTGGCATCGTTCCACCAGTAATTCACCAGCACATTGAACGGCCCGGTGGAGACGACATTGTGCCACCACATGGAGGGGATATAGATCGCGTCGCCGGGTTGCAGATCGACGGTAATGGCGGCATCCAGCGCCGCGCGGAAGCGGGGATAGCGGGCGAAATCCGGGTTGGCCAGATCGACCATGCTGCTGGGCTGTCCCGCCATCGTGTAATCCAGCGGCCCGACATAGAGATTGGGCAGCTGTTCGGGCGGGAACAGGGTGAAGCGCCGGGTGCCCGCCACCACGCAGGCGATATTGTCCGACTGGTCATAATGGGTGGAGATGGTGGCCGAATTGCCGATCCAGATGCGCGCCCCCGTGGAACGGGGGATCAGGTCCATCACATTGTCCCGCCCGAAATCCGGCAGGTTCACATCCGTGGGGACGGACCCGGTATAGAAGGCGGGCGGGGCGGGATGGTCCAGATATGCGAGCAGCCGGTCGATGGCGGCGGTCAGCGTTTCCTGCTGCCGTTCGAAATTAAAGCCGCGCATGTCATCGCGATAAAAAAACCGGCCCTTGATGGCAGGCGGCCCCAGCATGCTTTCGGTCAGTTCGCCACGGTCGAAGCTTTTCAGATACTGCGCCAATGCCTGGGGCGAGGTCTGCCCCTCCTTCACCACGGGCCAATGGGCGACCAGACCGCGCAGCACGGCGGGGCGGTAACGCGGCTGGATTTCCGATTGGAACCGCGCGGCATCAACGCCGTGATATTCGTCCAGGCCCGTTTCCATCGCTTACTCCCGCTTCACCCGGCCCGGCAGTTGGGTATGGCCCGCGAAATGGCAAGGCCGCACCCCCCGCAACCGGTGGCCGGCGGCAGAATGAAGCGCCCAACCCATCCTGGCAAGGTCCGCTCAGCGCTTTTCGCGGCGACCGCCCATTTCCTTGGCCATGTCGGTCAGCTTTTCCAGAGCCGCGGCGGTGGTTTCCTTTGGCAACTGCTCTATCCGGGTGCCGTCGGGCGTGACGATGATCAGCGCGACCGGGATGACGCCCCCGCCTCCGCCCCCGCCCACCGGCTCCCCGAACAGTGAACCGCCACCGGTCCCGACGCCGAAGGTGGTGATAGTGACGGGAATAATCGTCGTATCACCGACGGTCAGCGGTGTGCCCAGCACGCCCTTGCCCAGCAACTGTTCGAACGCCGTCATGGTGGCGGTCATCAGCAATTGTGCCGGATCAGTCACGAAGGGCGCCAGCAGCGGATTGACGGACAAGAACGAGGGAAGCATCACCCGAACCTCCGTATGGGTTGCGTAAGGGTGATGCTATGCCATCAAGAATATTTCGCAAGAGCGAAAGAACTACCTCTACCGCGACAGACCCTGCGCCAGGTTCGGCTGATCCAGCGGCACGAAGCCGTAATGGCGCAGCCAGCGCAGGTCGGCGTCGAAGAAGGAGCGCAGGTCGGGGATGCCGTATTTCAGCATCGCCACGCGCTCGATCCCCATGCCGAAGGCGAAGCCCTGGTACTTGGTGCTGTCGATGCCGCAATTCTCCAGCACCTTGGGATGCACCATGCCGGAGCCCATGATCTCCAGCCAGTCGCCATGATTGCCCAGCTTCAGCTCCCCGCCCTTGCGCGAGCAGCCGATATCCACCTCTGCCGACGGTTCGGTGAAGGGGAAGAAGCTGGGGCGGAAGCGGATGGGCAGATCGTCGATCTGGAAGAAGGCGCGGCAGAATTCCAGGATGCAGCCCTTCAGATGGCCCATATGAATATCCTCGCCGATCACCAGACCTTCGATCTGATGGAAGACGGGCGTGTGCGTCTGGTCATAGTCCGACCGATAGGTGCGGCCGGGCGCGATGATGCGGATCGGCGGCTTGTTCTTCAGCATGGTGCGGATCTGCACCGGGCTGGTATGGGTGCGCAGCACCCGCGCCGCCCCCTCTGCCGAAGGCGGCAGATAGAAGGTGTCGTGCATCTGGCGGGCCGGATGTTCCGGCGGGATGTTGAGTGCGGTGAAATTATTGAAGTCCGTCTCGATATCCGGGCCTTCGGCAACCGTGAAGCCCATGGCGGCGAAGATCGCCACCATCTCATCCACCGTCTGGCTGATCGGGTGGATGCGGCCCTGGGTTTCGGGGCGGGGGGCCAGGGTGACGTCGATGCGTTCCGACGCCAGACGGCGCTCAAGCTCGATGGTCTTCAACTCGCCCCGGCGGCCCTCGATCGCCGCTTCCACGGCGGTCTTCACCGCGTTTAGCGCCGCACCCCGGGCCTTGCGCTCGTCCGGCGACAGGTTGCGCATATCGCCCATCAGGGCCGTGATGCTGCCCTTCTTGCCCATGACGGCAACCCGCACCTCTTCCAGGGCGGCGCTGTCATTGGCAGAAGCGATGGTGGCCAGGGTTTCGGCCTTGAGCGTATCGAGCGTGTCCATGAGGGGTCCGGATCAGGAAAGGGTGGGGGCGAAAGCGCCCGGTTTGAATTCGGTGAGCGGAGTGACGAGGCGGGCCAAGCCAAACCGGAATGGTCACCGCTCGTCTCTCAACTCACGCAGGAGAATTTCGGACGGCGTCTGTTGTGTACCGGCAGTAAGCGCCCGCAGCGCTTCCATCCGGGCAAACAGGTCCGTACGATCCGGTGCAGCGGGGCGGACCACGCTGGCCGGGACAGCCTCGGCTTCCGCCTCGACCGTCCGACCCGACATGTGGGCGCGATCTTCCAGTCCCTTGATCGGCGCTTCATTATCAATGCGGATGGTCAGCGAACCCATGGCGTCCTCCGGTCCCGGTCGGGTCCCGATGATAGCACAGATGGCAGCCGCACAAGCAAAAGGGGGAGCGGGCCCGCCGGGCCTGCTCCCCCTTTCAACTTGCAACCGGTCTGAAATCCGTTACCGGAAATCAGGCGGCCTTGAGAGCAGCCTGGGCCTGATCGCACAGGCTCTTAAAGCTCTCCGGCTCGCGGGCGGCGATGTCGGACAGGACCTTACGGTCCAGTTCGATACCAGCGCGCTTCAGGCCGTGGATCAGGGTGCTGTACTTCAGCCCGTGCAGACGCGCACCGGCGTTGATACGCTGAATCCACAGGCCGCGGAAATCGCGCTTCTTGTTGCGACGGTCGCGATAGGCGTAACGAAGCGCCTTTTCGACCTTTTCAATCGCAACGCGATAGCACTTGGAACCGCGACCACGATAGCCCTTGGCGAGCTTCAGGATCTTCTTGTGACGGGCGTGAGTGGTGACGCCCCGCTTAACGCGTGCCATAGGTCAGTCCTCTCACTTAACCCGCAGGAAATTCTCAGCGATCTTCTCGCCGTCGGCCTTGAACATAACGAACGTACCACGTGCGTTACGCTTCATCTTCAGGGGGCGCTTGCTCATGCCGTGGCGCTTGCCAGCGGCCTGGGCCTTCACCTTGCCCGAAGCGGTGAACTTAAACCGCTTCTTGGCGCCCGAATGGTTCTTCAACTTGGGCATTTTCGGTCCTTCTTCACATGTGGACGGTGGGCATGCCCCGGGCTTCTCGCCCGGCCGCACCGTCCGATGGAGCCGGTGTGTATAGAGGAGGCCGCTGTACTTGGCAAGAAGCCTAGGTAAGCGTGACTCTCATGACGGGCCGGCGAGTCTGCTGGCCCACCATACTTCACCCCCGTCCCACTCAATCTTCAAACGGATCGCGCATCAGGATGGTGTCGTCGCGTTCGGGGCTGGTGGACAGCAAGGTCACCGGCGCCTCGATCAGTTCCTCGATCCGGCGCACATATTTGATGGCGGCGGCGGGAAGCTGGGCCCAGGAGCGGGCACCCTGGGTGCTTTCGCTCCAGCCTTCGAAGGTCTCATAGATCGGTTCCACCTGCGCCTGGGCCGTCTGACCTGCGGGCAGGTGCTGGATCACTTCGCCATTCAGCTTGTAACCCGTGCAGACCTTCAACTCGTCAAACCCGTCCAGCACGTCCAGCTTGGTCAGCGCGATGCCGGTGATGCCACCGGTCTTGATGGCCTGACGCACCATCACGGCGTCGAACCAGCCGCAGCGGCGCTTACGGCCCGTGACGGTGCCAAACTCATGCCCGCGCTGGCCGATCTTGTCGCCGATCTCGTCATGCAGTTCGGTGGGGAAGGGGCCGGAACCGACGCGCGTCGTATAGGCCTTGGTGATGCCCAGCACATGGCCGACGGCACCCGGACCCATACCTGACCCGGCGGCGGCATTGCCGGCCACCGTGTTGGAGGAGGTGACGAACGGGTAGGTGCCGTGATCCACGTCCAGCATGGCGCCCTGGGCACCTTCGAACAGGATGCGCTTGCCCTGGCGGCGGGCCTCGTCCAGGCGCTTCCAGACAACGGCGCTGTAGGGCAGCAGCTTGGGCGCCACCTCGCGCAACTGGGCCAGGACCTCGTCCTTGGCTAACTCCTCAGCACCCAGGCCGCGCAGCAGGGCATTGTGGTGGAACAGCAACTGTTCGACCTTGTGCTCCAGTACCGCCTCGTCGGCCAGATCGCAGACGCGGATGGCGCGACGGGCCACCTTGTCCTCATACGCGGGGCCGATGCCACGGCCCGTGGTGCCGATCTTGTTGACGCCGCGCGCTTCCTCACGCGCCTTGTCCACTGCAGAGTGCAGCGGCAGGATCAGGGCGCAGTTTTCGGCCACCAGCAGGGTGTCGGGCGTGATTTCCACGCCCTTTTCCTGAATGGCGGCAATCTCCTTCAGCAGGGCCCAGGGATCGACCACGACGCCATTGCCGATCACCGACAGCTTGCCGGGGCGGACAACGCCGCTGGGCAGCAGCGACAGCTTATAGACCACGCCGTTGATCACCAGCGTATGGCCGGCATTGTGACCGCCCTGAAAGCGGACCACGACATCGGCGCGGCTGGACAGCCAGTCGACGATCTTGCCCTTGCCTTCGTCGCCCCACTGGGACCCGACGACCGCCACATTGGCCATGATATTCCTCGCTTGCGTAAGACGTCAGGCGACATGGCCCTGTCGGACCCGCACCCTGGGTTGGTTTCGGTCAGAATGGTCAGACGGGCGTGGGCCCGTCCGCCGTCAACAAATGTGAGCAGGAAAGGCGCTTGGCCTCTGCCACCAGATCGCCGGGCGCCCCCATGGCGGCAACCGTGTGCCAGCCCTGGGCGCGCAAGGCCTGCGCCTCGGCATAATCGGTGCCCAGCGGCAGCAGAACACGCTTGACCGGCGAGGGGCCGGGCAGGGCGCGCAGGACGGTGTCGGTATAGAGTGTAAAGCCCGTGGCGGGTTCGCCCACCGGGTCGGCACCGCCGGTGCGATACCGGCCACCACGGCCCAGTTCACCGCGCACACCGCGCGCGAAGATCGTGAAGCTGACGCCCGTCTGATACTCAAACCCGCGCATTTCCACAGGATCGATGGTGACGGAAAGGCCCGGTGCCGCCGCCGCGATCAGGCGCACGACATCGGCCAGTTCCTGACGCGCAGCCTTGGCCACATCGGGCAGGTCCACGGCGGACAGCCGTTCGACCGCCGCAGGTGCTGGGCCGCTGGCATTCAGGATGGACAGGAACAGGGGGGCGTGCGGGCCGGCGGCATCGGCCACGGCGGCGGCATCCCGATGATCCAGGGCGGCGCGCAGGCGGGCGTAATCATCATCCGACAGGGACAGGGCGCGGGCCACGGCGGGCACCAGCGTCGGCACCGTCAGATCGATGGAAATGCCCTTGGCCCCCACCGATGACAGCGCACTGGCCGCCAGCAGAATGATCTCGGCATCCGCCTCGGCCCGGTCGGGGCCAATCAGTTCCACGCCCACCTGCCCGAACTGCCGCTCCTGGCGCAGGCTGCTGCCCTTCACGCGCAGCACCTGCCCCGCATAGGACAGGCGCAGCGGGCGCGGTGCCTTGCGCAGGCGGGTCGTGGCGATGCGGGCGACCTGCGGTGTCATGTCGGACCGCACGCCCATCATCCGCTGTGACACCGGGTCCATGATGCGGAAGGTCTGGTTGGCCAGGCTGGCGGCGGAGCCGGACAGCAGCCCTTCCTCGAACTCCACCAGCGGGGGTTTCACCCGTTCATAGCCGTGGCGATGGAATTCCTTCAGCAGACGGCCAACAACCTGCGCCTCATGCTCTGCATCCGGAGGAAGCAGGTCACGCAGTCCGGTGGGCAGCAGCGCCTTGGCCGCCAGGGCCTTGGGGGGCGTATCGGTCATGTCTTGAGCTTACCGATGGTGAGTGCCGTCAAGCGAAGGGAGGAACCCCAACACCGGTAACCGGTCTTAGCCCAGGGGCCGGTTTCACGCAAATGCAAACACCCCGCATGGGCGGGCGGGCAGCCTTGCGTGGGGGCTCACCCCTTCGCCGCCGCCAGGGCCAGTTGCAGCGGCAGGGCGTTGGTGGCCAGCACCGTCAGGATTTCCAGCACGACCAGACCGGCGGCGACAGCGGCGGGGCAGCCGACGGCGGCACGGACGCTGAACCAGCTATAGACCAAGCTCCAAAGGACCAGACCGATGCCGATGCCATTGGCGACGGGCAGAGTGGATTCCAGGGCCACAGCCAGGGCGACAAGGCCGGCGGCGGTGCTGACGATGCTGCACCAGAGATAGGTGGACACGAACAGCGGGAAGCGGTCGCCATGCCCGGTGCCGGCCAGGATTTGCGACACGGCCAGCATGTAGCCGGTCATCTGCACCGCCGACACTGACGCCGACAGCAGCAGGTAGGTTGTGACCTCCACCCCATCGGGCAGGGCCATCAGGTCCGACACGGCCTGGGCCAGCAGCAGCGGCACCAGCAGCACCAGGTTGCGCCAGGCAGCCGCCGGTGACGGATCGAAAAAGCCAATGCCGCGCCCATCAAGAGCGGCCAGCCGGATGGCCCCGACCAAGGGGATCATGCCGCCGCCTTGCCGAAGAAATCGGCCAGGACACGGTCATAGATGGCAGCCAGCGTGCGGATATCGGCGACATCCACATGTTCATCGACCTTATGCATGGTCTGTCCGACCAGCCCGAATTCCACCACGGGGCAAAAATTCTTAATAAAGCGGGCGTCGGACGTACCGCCCGAGGTGGACAGTTCCGGCGTCTTGCCCGTCACGGCGGTGACAGCCCCGGCGACGGTGGCGACCAGGGCGCCCGGCGGGGTCAGGAATGCCTCTCCCGAAACGGCCATTTTCAGATCCCAGGTGCCGCCCACTTCCTCCAGCACGTCAAGGATATGGGCCTCCAGGCTTTTCGGCGTGTGCAGGTCGTTGAAGCGGATATTGAACTTGGCCGTGCCCTTGGCGGGGATGACGTTGCTGGCCGGGTTGCCGACATCGATGGTGGTGATGGCCAGCGTGCTGGGCTGGAAATGCGGGGTGCCTTCGTCCAGCGGGCTGTCGGCCAGCATGGACAGCGCCTTGGTCAGGCGCGGCAGGGGATTGTCGGCCAGATGCGGATAGGCGACATGCCCTTGTGCGCCATAGGCAGTCAATGTGGCCGTCACCGACCCGCGCCGCCCGATCTTCATCATGTCGCCCATGACGCGCGGGTTGGTGGGTTCGCCCACCAGACAGGCGTCGATCACCTCTCCATTCGCCTGCATCCAGTCCAGCACCTTGCGCGTGCCATTGATGCTGGGCCCTTCCTCATCCCCTGTGATCAGCAGGGAGATGGAACCATCCGGCGTACCATTCCGGTCCAGAAATGATTTTACCGCCGAGGTGAAGGCGGCAATCGCACCCTTCATATCGGACGTACCGCGACCGTAAAGTTTGCCGTTGATGATTTCGGCTGCGAAAGGATCAACGGTCCATGCCGCCGCATCACCGACTGGCACCACGTCTGTGTGCCCGGCGAAGCAGAAATTCGGGCTGCCGGTCCCCAATCGGGCATAGAGATTATCGACCGGATCGGTTCCCGCCTCTTCAAACACCAGCCGCGTGCAGGTGAAGCCCATCTGTTCCAGCACCCGCTGCAACACACCCAGCGCACCGGCATCGGCGGGCGTGACGCTGGGGCAACGGATCAGGTCCTGGGTCAGGGCGACGGGATCGATGGTCATGGGGTGGGACTCTGGCAGGAAAGATAACTAGGTCTAGCAGAAAGCACCTCCCGTCATCCCGGCGAAAGCCGGGACCCTGGGGCCACAGGATCGAACCTTGACGCTTCGCAGACTGGCGGTGCGGGAAGGCCGGGCGCCTGGCCCCTGGGTCCCGGCTTCCGCCGGGATGACGAAGGATCGTGACGATCAATAGCCCGCTGCGTGGCCGTCGACGCGCATTTCGGTGCCGGCGCGGTAGACGCCGTTCGCATGGTCGCGGACGATGGCTTCATAGCTGCCATAATGCAGGCCGGGCTTCACCTCCACCTTGTGACCGCGCTTCTTCAGCTCCTCGATCACGGCGGGCGACACGCCCTGCTCGACATAGACGATCCCCACGCCGTCGCCGGCTTCACCGGTCGGTTCAGGCGATCCTTCATGCTGCCAACGCGAGGCGTCGCCGGCTTCCTGCACATTCATGCCGAAATCGATCATGTTGACCAGGACCTGGGTATGGCCCTGCGGCTGCATACCGCCGCCCATCACGCCATAGGCGGCAAAGGGCTGGTTATCCTTGGTCACAAAACCGGGGATGATGGTGTGGAAGGGGCGCTTGCCGGGCGCATAGACGTTGGGATGCTTGGGATCCAGCGCGAACTGCTCGCCGCGATCCTGCAGCATGAAGCCCAAACCGTCAGGGACCAGACCGGAGCCCATGCCGCGATAGTTGGACTGGATCAGCGCCACCATCAGACCGTCCTTGTCGGCGGTGGACAGGAAGATCGTGTCATGGCTTTCCGGCATGATGCCGGTTTCCGGTGCCCCGGCCTTCTTCATGTCGATCTGGGCGCGGCGCTTGGCGGCATAGTCCTTGGAGATCAAGGTGCTGATGGGCAGCTTCACGAATTCCTGATCGGCATACCAGCGCGAGCGGTCGGCAAAGGCCAGCTTCTTGGCTTCCACCGAGACATGAATGAAATCGGCGCTGTTATGGCCCATGGATTTCAGGTCGTAGCCTTCCAGAATGTTCAGCATCTGGAGCGTGGCCAGACCCTGGCCATTGGGCGGGATCTGCCAGACATCATAGCCGCGATAATTGGTGGAGATGGGCTCCACCCACTGCGCCTTGAAATCTGCGAAATCCTCGTACCGCAGGGGGCCGCCGATACGCTTCATATAGGCATCGATGGTCTTGGCGATGGGGCCCTTGTAATAGGCGTCATGACCGCCCTTGGCCACCAGCGACAGCGACTTGGCGAGGTCGGGATTGTGGAAGATCTGACCGGCCACCGGGGCCTTGCCGTCGATCAGGAAGGTCTTCTTGGCATTGTCCAGTTCCTCAATCACGCTTCCCATCTGGTCGAAGCGGCGGAAATTGGCGGCCCAGCCCTTGGCGATGAAGGGCGATAGGGGGAAACCGTCATTGGCATAGGCAATAGCCGGGGCCAGTACCTTGTCCAGCGGCAGCTTGCCGTAATTCTTGTGCAGTTCCACCCAGCCGGCCACAGCACCGGGGACAGTGACGGACAAGGAGCCATGGGAGGGGATCATCTTGCCCGGCCCCAGACGCTTGACCAGATCGTCCAGCGTCTGTCCCTTGGGCGCGCGGCCTGACGCGTTCAGGCCCACAACCTTGTTCTGCTTGGGGTCCCAGATCAGGGCGAACAGGTCGCCGCCCATGCCACTGCCCGTCGGTTCCACCAGGCCTAAGGTGGCGTTGGCAGCAATGGCGGCGTCCACGGCACTGCCGCCCTGTTGCAGGATGGAGATGGCGACCTGGGTCGCCAGCGGCTGCGACGTGGCGGCAGCACCATTCTTAGCGATGATCTCTGACCGGCCCGCGAAATTCGCACCGACCAGACGGTCACCACGCCCGGCCTGCGCGCCGTCCACATAATCGGCAGCGACGGCGGTGTCCGTGATGATCGGCATGACACACAGCGCCCCCAGAAGCAGCGTGGCCAGCCCACGCTTTGTCCCTTGATGCATAGTCCGATTGCCTTCCTGTGCCTGGATTGCGGGCCTTCGCCCTGTCCCATTGTCCGCCGGTTTCCCAGCGCCTTTGCTTGTACGTCCGCTGCCTTGTGGCGGCAACCCTTGCGGCCGGCCTATGCCCCGTGCCAGCCTGCGCCAAATCCGTTCTGCCGGGAGATGTGATCGTGCGGGTAATGGTCAATGGTGCGCCGCTTTATTTCGATGTCGAAGGCGCGGAACTGGTGCCCGACGGGGGCAGTCTGCGGAAGAAGCCCACGCTGCTGCTGCTGCATGGAGGGCCGGGGTTTGATCATGCCAGCTTCAAGCCAGCCTTCAGCGGTCTGTCGGCGGATGCGCAGGTGATCTATCTGGACCATCGCGGGCAGGGGCGCAGCGGCGGCAGCGATCCCGCCACCTGGACGCTGGCGCAATGGGCCGATGATGTGAAGGGGTTCTGCGACACGCTGGAGATCGAAAAGCCGTACGTGCTGGGCAACAGTTTCGGCGGCTTTGTCGCCATGGAATATCTGCGCCGCCATCCCGGCCACGCGGCGGGGGTCATTCTGTCCTCCACGTCGGCGCGCATGCAGCTTGACCTGATCGTGAAGGCCTTCACCCGGCGCGGCGGACCCGCCATCGGGCAGGCGGCGGATGATTTCTGGTCCGATATCAAGGCCGACAAGGTCCTGCCCTATGCGGCCCAGGTCATGCCTTACTACACCGTGAAGGCGCCGATGGATGGGCCGGGCCGGGCGCGGTCCATTATGCGGCCAGAGGTTCTGGAACATTTCTCCGGCAAGGGCGGGGAGATGTGGGGCATGGATTTCCGCGACAGCCTGCCGCGCGTCACCGATCCGGTTCTGGTGCTGTGCGGGGATCAGGACCCGATCACGCCGTGGGAGTGTTCGGAGGAGATCATCGGCCTGCTGCCCAAGGCGACCAGTCAGTTGCACCGGTTCCCGCATTGCGGGCACGGCACCTTCCGCGACGATCCCGATGGCACCTTTGCCCTGATCCGGAAGTTCATGGGTGTCGGCCACACGGTGGAATCCGGGCAGGGGGTACCCATTAACGCCCCGGTGTGAGGGGCGTCACTGCGGGGCGGGTGCGGGTGGTCCATTCCCGTTAACCAAACTTGAACAATGCTCACCCGATCATGTCACGCGCCCGCACCCTTTTCCTGTTGCTGCTGGCCGGCCTGGCCCTGTCCGGGCCGGTGCGGGCGGAGATTACCGGGCCGACGGCGGGGGCGGAGACGGGCACCCTGACCCTGATCCTGGAGAACGATCTGTTCTACAACCTGGATCGCCATTACACGAACGGGGTGCAGGCGGTCTGGACCACGGCGCGGGACGAGGTGCCGGACTGGACCCGCCGCTGGGCGCGGTGGGTGCCGTTCTTTGCCCAGGATGGGCACGTGCGAGCGGTGTTCGCGGTGGGTCAGAACATGTACACGCCCAGCGACATTGAAACCCGCAACCCGCCCTTGAACGAGCGGCCCTATGCCGGCTGGCTGCATGGGTCCGCCGGCCTGATCAATGAGACCAACCGTCGGATGGACCAGCTGCAGTTGACGCTGGGCGTTGTGGGGCCGGCATCGCTGGCCGAACCGGCGCAGAAGATCGTCCACCGCCTAACCGACGCGCCCCGGCCACAGGGTTGGGACACGCAACTGCATAATGAACCGGGCGTGGTCGTCACCTATCAGCGCAGCTGGCGCTATGATCTGGTGGAAACCACGGGCTTCGGCATCGACATCATGCCCCATGTCGGCGGGGCGGTCGGCAATGTCTCCACCTATGCCGATGCCGGCTTTATGCTGCGCGCCGGATGGCAATTGCCCGCCGATTTCGGCCCCGCCCGCATCCAGCCATCCCTGCCCGGCAGCGGCTTCTTTGAACCCGACGCACGCCATCCTGTGGGTTTCTATTGGTTCTTGGGCTTCTCCGGTCGGGCCGTGGCCCGCAATATCTTCCTGGATGGCAATACGTTCCGCGACAGCCGGTCGGTGGACCGCAAGGTCTGGGTCGCGGATGTGCAGGCGGGTATGGCCATCAATATCTATGATGCCCGCATTACCTATACCCATGTCTTCCGAACCCGCGAGTTCAGCGGTCAGAAAGAAGGGGATGAGTATGGGGCGGTGGCCGTGACCTGGCAGTTCTGATCCTGCCGACATTTCCCCAATGACGGGAAATTGCATGGACTTGCAATCGCAATTTGACTGAATATGAAAACGGCGGACCGCAATCCCGCGGCCCGCCGTCTATGGAGGTACGACATGCGCAAACTGTCGTGTCTCCTGGTGCTCCGTATCCCCATCTGGCGGCGGCGTGTTTTGCACGTCACCATCATGCTGGGGTAAGGACCTAGGAGAGGGCAGGCCGGGTCTAGCCACCCGTCCTACCTTCCTCTTCACTATAGGTGAAACCCGCGCACAAGTCTATCGGTGCGAGAGTAATCGTACCGATCAGCCCAGGCCCTTCTGGCCCATATCCAGGAACTTCTGACGGCGATTCTGGCGCAGGGTTGCACCATCCTGACCACGCAGACCTTCCAGCGCATCCTCGATGGCATTGCCCAGCGCGCTGATCGTTTCCTCGCGCCGACGATGAGCGCCGCCGATCGGCTCCATCACCACGCGGTCGATCACCGCCAGTTCCTTTAGATCCTGTGCCGTCAGGCGCAGGGCCTGGGCCGCATCGGCGGCGTTGGCGGCAGAACGCCAGAGGATGGAGGCGCAGCCTTCGGGCGAGATCACCGAATAGATCGAATGTTCCAGCATCAGCACGCGGTCGGCGGCAGCGATGGCGATCGCGCCACCGGACCCGCCCTCACCGATGATGGTGGAAACCATCGGGACGTTGAGGCGCAGGCAGCTTTCGATGGATTTGGCGATGGCTTCAGCCTGGCCGCGTTCTTCCGCCGACACACCGGGGAAAGCACCAGCCGTGTCGACCAGCGAAATAACGGGCAGGTTGAAACGATCGGCCATGGCCATCAGGCGCTGGGCCTTGCGGTAACCTTCCGGCTTGGCCATACCGAAATTGTGCTTCACGCGGCTTTCGGTGTCGTTGCCCTTCTCCTGGCCGATCACGACCACGGAACGGCCCCGGAAACGGCCCAGCCCACCGATAACAGCGCGATCCTCTCCGAACAGGCGGTCGCCCGCCAGCGGGGTGAAATCGGTGATCAGCGCCTGGACATAGTCAAGGCAATGGGGCCGGTTCGGGTGGCGGGCCACCTGCACCTTCTGCGCCGGGGTCAGCTTGGCATAGGTGGCGCGCAGCAGCTTATCCACCTTGTCCTGAAGCTTCTTCACCTCGTCGGCGATGTTCAGATCACCGCCATCGGCAAGGTGGCGCAGCTCCTCGATCTTGGATTCCAGCTCCGCGATCGGCTTTTCGAATTCCAGGAAATGCATCGACGTGACTGTTCCGCCCTTGGCACTGAAGCGGGCTGATTAGCATGAGATGGGGCCGAGGGCCATAGTGTGTGTGCGCAAATGTGAGGTGCCGGTGGTCATCCGTGATGATCACTGGCAGGCCAGCGACCGCTGGCCCGGACCCCCGTGGGTCCGTGAGCCAAGCCGCCGGATGGCGGCGCCCGGCACCTGAGGGGGCAATGAAACCTTAATCCAAAACCTGAACCGCATCCCCTGGCTTGATCTCCCCGCCCTGTTCGACGCGGGCATAGACGCCGCAGACCACATGGTCGAAGCCGCTTTTCAGCGCCTTCAGCAAAGCCATGTCGCGTTCGCCTGTCGCGGGGTTCACCTCCACCGCCGCACAGCGGGTGGTAGTTTTGAACACGGACAGCACCGTATCGCCAATGGCGATGCGCTTGTCCACCCAGGCCATTTCCGCCCAGGGTTCCAGGCCCGCCAGGTGCAGATTGGCGCGGAAACGCAGGGGATCGACGGGCCGCTGCGTCACCCGCCCGATATCCTTCACCGAGGCCAGGTTCAGCAGCGACACGGCCTTGTCCGGAATATCGGTGAAGTTATGGCCGGGGCTTTCCACGATCTTATAGGGACCGGGGACAGCAGCATCCTTCATATAGGCGGACAGAAACTGATCGATCAGCAGACGGCCCGTGGCCGTATCAATGCGCCCGCCGGCCACCCGTTTGCCATTGCGGTTCAGGACCAGCATGCAGGTGGCGGGATCAAACACGGCCTGCAAAGTCGCCAGCTTTTCATCCCGCAACAGCACCAGGAAGTTGGTCTTCGGCTTCCAGGCTGGTTCCAGCGGGTCGAACTGCGTCGCCCGATGCAGAATGGCGAAGCGCCGGTCATGCGGCAGGCAGCCGCCCGGCGTCAGGGTGACATGGTCCAGCGTCTGGGCGGTCAGGCCCTTCACGGGATAATAGTGAATAGTGTCAAGTTTGATGGACATGATGGCGACAGGATAATCTGCCCTGCGGTCACGGCGCAACCCGGACAATACCCAAAAACCGGTAATTTGGTTTCCTAATTGCGGTGTCGCCACCTGTAACGTCAGAACAGGCCCAATTGCTGTGCCGGCAACGAAGCCCCCTCGATCCGCAGCAGGGTCAGCTTGGTATCCACCCCGCCGGGGGCGGAGAAGCCACCGGTCCCGCCCGCTGCCGCCATCACCCGGTGACAGGGCACGACGATGGGCCAGGGATTGCGTCCCAGTGACTGTCCCACCGCGCGGGGCACGATGGAGGGCGGCATGTCGGTCAGCACATCTGGCGGCAGCCGCTTGGCCACTTGCCCATAGGTCAGGGTCTGTCCCGGCGGGATGGCGCGGGCAATGGCATAGACGGCGCGGTCGAAGGGACCGGTCGCCGCCATTTCCAGGCGGATTTCTGCCAAATCCAGCTTCTGCCCCGACAGCAGGGCGCGGATGCCAGCGATGGCGGATGCGGCTTCTGCATCCGGTTCACCCGACAGTGCCCCCGGTACCGCCCGGCGCATCTTGTCCGCCAGATCACCACCTTCCACCGCCGGCAGGCGCACGGCCAGCAGCCCACCCGGTCCCCAGGCGATGGCGCAGGTGCCGATGGGCGTGTCGAACAGGTGGAAATATCGCTCGCTCATGCGGGGCAGCATAACCGTCCGGTCAGATGCCGTCACGGGCCCTTGCGGGCTTGGGTCCTGCTTCCCACATCAGATACGATCCTCCCGGATCGCACATGACGTGGATCATCGCATTCATCGGGCCCAGCGGGGACGATGGGGCAAAATCGGGGAGTTAGTGGGTTATGGATTTCAAGAACTATACCGAACGCGCCCAGGGTTTCATCCAGGCGGCGCAAGGGGCGGCGGCGCGGGCTGGACATCAGCAGCTGACGCCTGAACATCTGTTGAAGGCGTTGCTGGAAGACCAGGAGGGCATGGCTGCCAACCTGATCACCAGTGCCGGCGGCAATGCCCGCGCGGCAGAGGCCGGTGTTGATGCGGCCCTGCGCAAGTTGCCCAAGGTGGAAGGGGGAGGGACTCAGCTTTTCGCGACGCGCGAACTGGTTCGCACCTTTGAACAGGCGACAGAGCTGGCCAAGAAGGCAGGTGACAGTTTCGTCACCGTCGAACGGCTGCTGCTGGCGCTGGCGCTGTCGACGGGCACCGATGCGGCCAAGGCGCTGTCGGACGCCGGCGTGACGCCGCAAAAGCTGAATGAGGCGATCAACAGCCTGCGCAAGGGGCGCACCGCCGACAGCGCGTCCGCCGAGCAGGGTTATGACGCCCTGAAGAAGTACGCCCGTGACCTGACACAGGCGGCGCGCGACGGCAAGCTGGACCCCGTGATCGGGCGCGACGAGGAAATCCGCCGCACCATCCAGGTGCTGGCGCGGCGCACCAAGAACAACCCCGTGCTGATCGGCGAACCCGGCGTGGGCAAGACCGCCATTGTCGAGGGCCTGGCGCTCCGCATTATCAATGGCGACGTGCCCGAGGGGTTGAAGACCAAGCGTCTTCTGTCGCTGGACCTGGGCGCCCTGGTGGCCGGTGCCAAATTCCGGGGCGAGTTTGAGGAGCGGTTGAAGGCCGTTCTCTCAGAAATCCAGTCGGCGGCGGGCGAGATCATCGTCTTCATCGATGAGCTGCACACCCTGGTCGGGGCCGGTAAGGCCGATGGCGCCATGGATGCGTCCAACATGCTGAAGCCCGCCCTGTCGCGGGGTGAGCTGCACTGCGTGGGTGCCACAACCCTGGACGAGTATCGCAAATATATCGAGAAGGACCCGGCCCTGGCCCGGCGGTTCCAGCCCGTGTTCGTGGCCGAACCGACGGTGGCCGACACCATCTCCATCCTGCGCGGGCTGAAGGAGAAGTATGAGCTGCACCACGGCGTGCGCATCACCGACAGCGCCATCGTGTCGGCGGCCACGCTGTCCAACCGCTATATCACCGACCGTTTCCTGCCCGACAAGGCCATCGACCTGATCGATGAAGCCGCAAGCCGTCTGCGCATGATCGTGGACAGCAAGCCGGAAGCCATCGATGAGCTGGACCGCCGCATCATCCAGCTGAAGATTGAGCGCGAGGCGCTGAAGCGCGAGACCGATCAGGCTTCCCGCGACCGGCTGGAGAAGCTGGAGACGGAACTTGCGGAGCTGGAGCAGAAATCCGGCACCCTGACGGCGCAGTGGCAGGCGGAGAAGGACACGCTGACCGGGGCCCAGAAGCTCAAGGAAGAGCTGGAACGGGCGCGGGCCGAGCTGGAACAGGCGCAGCGGGCCGGTGATTGGGCGCGCGCCGGCGAGATCACCTATGGCCGCATCCCCGACCTGGAAAAGCGCCTGACCGAGGCCGAAGCCGCCAGCCAGAACCGCATGCTGAATGAGGCCGTGCGCGAGCAGGATATTGCCGCCGTCGTCAGCCGCTGGACCGGCATCCCTATGGACAAGATGCTGACGGGAGAGCGGGAGAAGCTGTTGCAGATGGAAACCCATCTGGGCAGCCGCGTGATCGGGCAGCAGGAGGCGGTGGTGGCCGTCGCCAACGCCGTGCGCCGGTCCCGCGCCGGCTTGCAGGACCCCAACCGCCCCATCGGCAGCTTCCTGTTCTTAGGCCCCACGGGCGTGGGCAAGACGGAGCTGACCAAGGCGCTGGCCGAGTTCCTGTTCGATGACGAGACGGCGATGGTCCGGCTCGACATGTCCGAATATATGGAGAAGCACGCAGTCAGCCGCATGATCGGCGCGCCCCCGGGCTATGTCGGTTATGACGAGGGTGGGGCCCTGACGGAGGCCGTGCGCCGCCGACCCTATCAGGTGGTGCTGTTCGACGAGGTGGAGAAGGCGCACCCGGATGTCTTCAACATCCTGTTGCAGGTGCTGGATGATGGCCGCCTGACGGACGGCCAGGGCCGCACGGTGGATTTCCGCAACACCCTGATCATCATGACCTCCAATCTTGGCTCCGAATTCCTGGCCAACCTGCCCGATGGGGAGGACAGTTCGGCGGCGCGAGCCCAAGTGATGGAAGTGGTGCGCGGCTCCTTCCGGCCGGAATTCCTGAACCGGCTGGATGAGATCCTGATCTTCCATCGTCTGTCGCGTGGCAATATGTCGGGCATCGTGGAGGTGCAGCTCGGCCGCCTGACCCGGATGCTGGCGGAACGGGAACTGACCCTTGAACTGACAGGTGCCGCCAAGGAATGGCTGGCCGATAAGGGCTATGACCCCGTCTATGGCGCCCGCCCCCTGAAGCGTGTGATCCAGCGCGAGCTGCAGAACCCGCTGGCTACCCGCATCCTGGAAGGCAAGGTTGCCCCCGGCACACCGGTGCGGGTGGATGCCAATGAAGACGGGCTGCTGATCCAGGGCGAACCCGCCCATGGTCCGCTGCCACCCGCTGGCGAGTCGGCCTGGGGGCAAGCGCGCACCCTTCACTGAGATTGATGACAACAAAAAGCCCGGCCGAAGCGATTCGGCCGGGCTTTTCTTTGCCGTTGTGTGGTCTGAAAGGGGATCAGCAGCCGCGCTTGCGGTCGCAGCTGGCCTTGGACGGCTTGGCGGCCTTAGGCGTGGCCGACACCAAGCCGATGCCATCTGCGGCCTGATCGCCGCCGGCTTCAAACCGCTCCTGAAGGCTGGCCATCACACCCTTGAAGCGGGCCAGTTCCTTGCCTTCCAGATTGCGGCCCGTGGGTACGGCCACCGACAGCGGGTTGACCTGCTGTCCATTCTTCACGATCTCATAATGCAGATGGGCACCGGTGGAACGGCCCGTGGTGCCGACATAGCCGATGACATCGCCCTGGGCGACGCGCGCACCCTTGCGCATGCCGGCACCGAATCGCGACATGTGGGCATAGGCGGTGGAAATCTCACCATTATGCCGGATGCGGATATAGTTGCCGTAGGACCCGTTCGGCCCGATCTCATCCACGACACCGGCACCGGCGGAATAGATCGGCGTGCCCGTGGGGGCCGCG